>NZ_JBIVGA010000011.1:0-215305 GCF_044748405.1 Pseudomonas sp. NPDC089996
TGTGCTCCCACTCGTGCTCATGGCACCTGCGGCATTCAGCTTGTCATTCACCGCTCTCACTTCAGATTCTAATCCCCTCTTAAGACACAAGCGGCCTTGTGTCGCGAAGGGGCCGCACGGCGGCCCCAGCAATATCGGGAGCGAAGTTGAGACCCTGGGGGTGCTTTGCACCCCTTTCGCGACACAAGGCCGCTCCCACAGGGACCTCTGCCAAGCCAAACCCCCAGTCATATCGTTAGACTTTTTCGATCTAGTCCACCGCCTAAATAGAAGCAGCCGCTGTGATAAAGTGGCTCGCTCGAACACGGCCCGCAGGCCGTCCATAAGATCGTTTCGTGTTTTTTCGTGAGTAGCCATGGTCGACAAACTGACGCACTTGAAACAGCTGGAGGCGGAAAGCATCCACATCATCCGCGAGGTGGCCGCCGAGTTCGACAACCCGGTGATGCTGTACTCGATCGGCAAGGATTCCGCCGTGATGCTGCACCTGGCGCGCAAGGCCTTCTTCCCGGGCAAGCTGCCGTTCCCGGTGATGCACGTCGACACCCAGTGGAAATTCCAGGAGATGTACAGCTTCCGCGACAAGATGGTCGAGGAAATGGGCCTGGAGCTGATCACCCACGTCAACCCTGAGGGTGTGGCGCAGGGCATCAACCCGTTCACCCATGGCAGCTCCAAGCACACCGACATCATGAAGACCCAGGGCCTCAAGCAGGCGCTGGACAAGCATGGTTTCGACGCCGCCTTTGGTGGCGCGCGCCGCGACGAAGAGAAGTCGCGGGCCAAGGAACGTGTCTACTCGTTCCGAGACAGCAAACACCGCTGGGACCCGAAGAACCAGCGCCCGGAACTGTGGAACGTGTACAACGGCAAGGTCAACAAGGGCGAGTCGATTCGCGTCTTCCCGCTGTCGAACTGGACCGAGCTGGACATCTGGCAGTACATCTACCTCGAAGGCATCCCGATCGTGCCGCTGTACTTCGCCGCCGAGCGTGAAGTGATCGAGAAGAACGGCACCCTGATCATGATCGACGACGAGCGCATCCTCGAGCACCTGTCCGAGGAAGAGAAGGCGCGCATCGTCAAGAAGAAGGTGCGTTTCCGTACCCTCGGCTGCTACCCGCTGACGGGCGCTGTCGAGTCGGAAGCCGAAACGCTCACCGACATCATTCAGGAAATGCTCCTGACGCGCACTTCCGAGCGCCAGGGCCGAGTCATCGACCACGATGGCGCCGGTTCCATGGAAGACAAGAAACGTCAGGGCTACTTCTAATTTTCAGGGTTACTCCATGTCGCACCAATCCGATTTGATCAGCGAAGACATCCTCGCTTATCTGGCTCAGCACGAGCGTAAAGAACTGCTGCGTTTCCTCACCTGCGGTAACGTGGATGACGGCAAGAGCACCCTGATCGGGCGCCTGCTGCACGACTCGAAGATGATCTACGAGGACCACCTCGAGGCCATCACTCGCGATTCGAAGAAGGTCGGCACCACCGGCGAAGAAATCGACCTGGCATTGCTGGTCGACGGCCTGCAGGCCGAGCGTGAGCAGGGCATCACCATCGATGTCGCCTACCGCTACTTCTCCACTGCCAAGCGCAAGTTCATCATCGCCGACACCCCGGGCCACGAGCAGTACACCCGTAACATGGCCACCGGGGCTTCGACCTGCGACCTGGCGATCATCCTGGTCGATGCCCGCTACGGCGTGCAGACCCAGACCCGTCGCCACAGCTACATCGCCTCGCTGCTGGGCATCAAGCACATCGTGGTCGCGGTCAACAAGATGGACCTCAAGGGCTTCGATGAAGGCGTGTTCGAGTCGATCAAGGCCGACTATCTGAAGTTCGCCGACGCTATCAACCTGAAGCCGAGCAGCCTGCACTTCGTGCCGATGTCGGCGCTCAAGGGCGACAACGTGGTCAACCACAGCGAGCAGTCGCCGTGGTATGCAGGCCCGACGCTGATGGAAATCCTCGAAACCGTCGAAGTCGCGGCCGACCGCAACTTCACCGACCTGCGCTTCCCGGTGCAGTACGTCAACCGTCCGAACCTGAACTTCCGCGGCTTCGCCGGCACCCTCGCCAGTGGCGTGGTGCACAAGGGGGACGAAATCGTCGTGTTGCCTTCGGGCAAGAGCAGCCGAGTCAAGTCCATCGTCACCTACGAAGGTGAGCTGGAAAACGCCGGCCCAGGCCAGGCCGTGACCCTGACCATGGAAGACGAGATCGACATCTCCCGTGGCGACCTGCTGGTGCACGCCGATAACGTGCCGCCGGTGACCGACCAGTTCGACGCCATGCTGGTGTGGATGGCCGAGGAGCCGATGCTCCCGGGCAAGAAATACGACATCAAGCGCGCCACCAGCTACGTGCCGGGCTCGATTGCCAGCATCACCCACAAGGTCGATGTGAACACCCTGGAGCAGGGCGCGGCCAGCGCGCTGCAGCTGAACGAGATTGGTCGCGTCAAGGTCGCTCTGGATGCCTCGATCGCCCTGGACGGTTACGACAGCAACCGCACCACCGGCGCGTTCATCGTCATCGACCGCCTGACCAACGGCACCGTCGGCGCCGGCATGATCATCGCCCCGCCAGTGCTGCCACACGGCGGCACCGGCCAGCATGGCAAGCAGGCTCACGTGGCCACCGAAGAACGCGCCCTGCGCTTCGGCCAGCAGCCGGCCACCGTGCTGTTCAGCGGCCTGTCTGGCGCCGGCAAGAGCACCCTGGCCTACGCCGTCGAGCGCAAGTTGTTCGACATGGGCCGTGCGGTGTACGTGCTCGATGGTCAGAACCTGCGCCACGACCTGAACAAGGGCCTGCCACAGGATCGCGCTGGCCGCACCGAGAACTGGCGCCGTGCCGCCCACGTGGCGCGCCAGTTCAACGAAGCCGGCCTGCTGACCCTGGCTGCGTTCGTTGCCCCGGATGCCGAAGGCCGCGAGCAGGCCAAGGCGCTGATCGGCAAGGAGCGTCTGGTGACCGTTTACGTTCAGGCCTCGCCGCTGGCGTGCCGTGAGCGTGACCCGCAAGGTTTGTACGCTGCCGGTGGCGACAACATCCCGGGTGAGAGCTTCCCGTTCGATGTGCCGCTGGATGCCGACCTGGTGATCGATACCCAGAGCACCAGTGTTGAAGAAGGCGTGAAGCAGGTGCTGGATGTGCTGCGTCAGCGTGGCGCGATCTAAGTATTGCTTGTTGTGGAAAACCCCGCTTCGGCGGTAATGCTGTTTACTTGAGTTGATCTCACACTGCTTGGGGCTGCTTCGCAGCCCATCGCAGGCAAGCCAGCTCCTACAGTACCGCGCAAATCTTGAAATCTGCGCTGTACCTGTAGGAGCTGGCTTGCCTGCGATGGGCCGCAGAGCGGCCCCAATTGCTTAAGTGAACAGCATTACCGCTTCGGCGGTTTTTTTGTTTCTGTGAGATTCATGCTGGATTTACATATGGACTAATTGACAAGTTGACATGTATTGCGCGGCGCTCTAGCCTAAGTGCAAAGGGGCTTTTCAGGCCCTGAGGAGGATCCATGA
The DNA here is from genome assembly GCF_044748405.1 of Pseudomonas sp. NPDC089996. NCBI lineage: Bacteria > Pseudomonadati > Pseudomonadota > Gammaproteobacteria > Pseudomonadales > Pseudomonadaceae > Pseudomonas > Pseudomonas sp. NPDC089996. Next base: position 3,537 of record NZ_JBIVGA010000011.1, read on the forward strand.
GTGTGGTCACCCACGATGTCATTCATCCTGCGCTCGCTCATATCGAGGCCGCCAAGGCTGCGTTGCGGGAGCGCTTCGAGGAGCATCTTGCGCGAGCGTCGGCGGCGGTCGTTTTAAAAGCCGTGGCTCTTGCGGACGAGAAAGCTTTTGCTGCGCTCGCCAAAGTGGAAGTTGAAGCCAAGCGCAGTATTGCAACGCGCAATCAGGAAGCAGTGGCCAGGATGAAGGCGCGCGCCTTTGAACGGGTAGACAGCCGCTGTGAACTGCTCGACTCCAAAGCAGCTTGCGAAATTCTAGGTATTACCAAGCAGGCGCTGAGTCAGAAGACCAAGGCGGGGAAGCTCTTGGCGTATACCAATACGGGTAACCGCAGGAAGTTCTACCCGTCGTTTCAGTTTGCCGAAAACAAGCCAAGGTTGATTATTGAAGCAATCATTACGTCGGTTGATGTCGACCCCGCTGATACCGAAGCCATGAACACGCTTGTTCAGCACCTGGTCGGCAGGATGGATTATTCCGACCCAGGCGAGCCAGGCAACGTATTGCCCCGTTTCGAATTGCTGGATGATCCAGCAGCTCTTAAAATCATCAAGCGTGATTACCGAAATGCACTGATGGCTGGGCAGTGAGAACAGACCCCACGAGAGGTCTGTCTTGATGCTTACTCCAGGACTACACCCAGGCTCTCGAGAAACTCTACAGCAGTCTCGCCGTTCGTTAGCAGGGCTTCCAGGCGGCTTATCGCGTTGACCTGGCACTCACGGCCTTCGAACAAGACAAGGTTGCACCCATGCATCGACCCGGTCACCGTGTAGACCGCTGACGGGTACAGCAGGCCGTCGACCTCGCGGATATCCATGCATGCCTGGCTCAATTTTTGGGTGAGTGCGTACCCCTCCCGCCCTTGTCCCCGGGCCTGCACGATATCTCGTACTTTATGGTGAGTGGCTTTGTTTGCCAGCGCAGAGACGTCAACCACGTTCAATACGCGTGCTGCCTTGAGTCGATGGAGGGATGCCTGCTCAAGTCGCCACAGGCTAACGGACTGCTCGTCGATACCCTGCCCAGGCTGGAAAGATTCGGCCACGGCAACTTCTTCGGTGAAACCGAGATAATAGACACCGACCTGCCTGGCGGGATCGGCAAAGCGTGTGTCGGAGTCAGCGCGATAGTGGATGGGGTTGGCATCGTAACGGGAGGGCTGAACGCGGTGCAGCACTGTGCCGATGGGGATCTGGCGTATCAGTTCCGAGTAGCTGTTCAGGGCCTTCAGAACTAGCCCGGAGATAGTGTTCTCCGGCTTTTCCGCTATACCGTCCATGAAGCGCCTCCGAGCTAGCCCTTTGTGTCCTCGAGCGAATTGTAGTGCCGGTCATAGTCACTATGGCGTTCGCATCCTTGTTTGTAAGGATCCATGTCGCAGGCGAATTTCTGGTCCTGACGATCGGGGAGAATGAGGATCCTGCCGTCGGCGCAACCAGATAGAAATAGGATTAACATCCATGCAGACTTTTTCATTTCACGTCCTTGAACAGGCAAAGTCCTTTTGATTTACGCCAGTCGATGATACGAGCGATGACTGCCATAGCGCATCCCTCCAGTTCGTTAGCCGGGTAGTAGAGGAGGTCAGAGCCATCTGGGTGCTCTGCCATGTCGATAAAATGTTCCAGTAATTGATCCTGCCAGGCCGAAGTTCCGTTGGCCTGGAGCAGTTCTTCGAGCACCGTCCGGAATTCTGCGCAGGTGTAGTCGGCAAGGCTGTGCTTTTGACTGATCACCACGCCACCTCCGAACACAGCGCGTACTGCAGGGCACTCATGATCCGCAGGTTCTCGGCGTCGTACATCGCACCGCCCATGGTGGGCGGGTCGAGGTGGCAGATCTGATAGTTGCGCACGCCTTTGGCGGTTTCGCCAAAAGGTGCGCGGGGCGGCCAGCCTTGCTTGATGCGGTTGAGTTGCGAGGTGACGAATTGGTGGGAGTAAACCGGGTCTGCGGCGAGGGCCATTCAAAAGGAAAGGGAGAAATCGTCGAAGTTTGCAAAGGATTGCTCGGCCAGCTTTCTTGCGATGTGATTTGGGAATTGGAAGATCATGGCATCGATTCTATAGGGTAATGTCACAGGGATCATCTCTCCGCTTTGTTGTGATGTGAATATTTCACGTGCTTATTTGTGGGTGAGGTATGTACCAAATAGTTGTAGGAATAATCACTCCTGATCGATTGCGCGCGACGCGGCGGCGAACACCCCGCCGAAGCGAGGGCTGCGATTCATTGTTTATAAATCTTCCACTGCCGTGGCCTGCACGGCTCCTTGATAGTATTCGGCACCGTTTAGAGTTCATCTGGGTTTCAGTTTCAGGGCAGTAGATAAAATCTGTTTCACTGGGTTTGTTTGCTACCGCATACAAACGGTTAAATAAAACAAGACAGTATGTCATTCAGCTCCCCTGTATTGGCGTGCTAGAGCTCTTTGAGGCATTCGACGAAGTCCGCCTCGGTGTGTTCGCTGTAGTGGAATTGTGCTAATCGTTGAAGTGCCGCACATATTCGCAAGCTGATTCTGTTTTCAAAATTACGTACGGAGATGCCTGGTCGGACAAATTAATGCATCGAGGAGTTATGGTGATTCAGTAGCGGGGTTATGCTCGAGTTTCTTTGGGGTGTCGCCTTCGGTCTCGAGATGTTGTCTGATGATCGTATGGTTGGCGCATTGCTGCATATAGGGGTCCATGTCGCACTGGAATTGCCGGGCGGAGTCGAATCGGTAAAGGCTAGGCTTTCCTTCGCAGCCGGCTAGGATTGCAGTTAGGATTATTAAAAGTCTCATCGCGTATTATTCCTGAGTTTTAAGCGCGTAATTTTGTTGTCTTCTCAGTGCGCGTCTATTGTTGCAAGGTTCGTAGGTGAAGTTGTTACTTTATGGTGTGGGAATTTTCTCTAAGGGTTGTAGGAGCTTTTCTGTTCGGCTAGGAGTGTTGGCATAGTTCTGTGATATTGGGATTTGGTAATTTTGAGAAATGATTGCTGTCTGGCTTTTTGTGTAGGGTCTTCGTAACTTTTGGTTGGTCTAAATAGGAGGTGTGTGATGGCTATATAATCTCAGAGCTTCAAAAATAATGGAGGGGCAGTTCTTCCTCCGAATCAGGCGATGACCGCAGGACAGTTCCTTGTTTCCCCTAATGGACGGTTTACCCTTCGTCTTCGTGGGGATGGCAGTTTGGTTTTAGAGGATAGCGGCACCGTGGTTTGGGTTGCAGATGAAAAACAGCCCTATAGCACTACATTTCGATATAAGAAAATGCGTGATCCTTTGAAGTTCGTAGTAAGTAATTCAGGTTTCTTGTACGATCCCGCTCACCGGAGGCTGTGGTCTGCCCAAAGTACGGAAACACTCGATAAGTCTTATTGGTATAACAATTACCTCACGATAACTGATTCCGGCAATATCGTTATATATGATGGTCGCAATGGCGATGTGCGTTGGCCTCGGGTAGGATTTGTTCCAGGGCGACTGCCTCCCGTACGTAAATTCATTGGTCACTTTTTACCCTGAGGATCCGTCGCCACTGTGGGAGTGGGAGCATGACTATCCATGAGTCTTGAATGGTAGTTTCAGTGAGCGTGGAGGACTCCAAGTCCTAGTTCAGCAACTGCTTGGAGTTCAATTTTTTGTGGGGATGGGGCAGTTGCCGGACACATGGTGCGGCGAGCGCTGGAGTGAGGTACTAAGATTAAATATTAAATATGTGTGGCTGATACAGGAATCCCCCGCTTTTCCTTAACCGCTTTGTATGAAAAACTCGAATAGATCTCCTTCACCCCCGGCAACCGCTGCAGCACTTCCCTTGTAAATTCCCCAAACGATTCCAAGTCCCGCGCCAGTATCTCCAACAGAAAGTCATACCGCCCGGAGATGTTGTGGCACGCCACAATTTCAGGAATCTCCATCAGCCTTTGTTCGAAAGCCAAGGCCATTTCCTTGGTATGCGAATCCATCATGATGCTGACAAACGCCGTCACCCCGAATCCCAGCGACTTGGGCGAAAGAATGGCCTGGTAGCCAGTGATATAGCCGTTGTCTTCCAGCAGCTTGACCCGTCGCCAACAGGGCGAGGTGGTCAGTGCAACCTGGTCGGCGAGTTCGGATATGGTCAGGCGGGCGTTGTCCTGCAGGGCAGCGAGCAAGGCGCGGTCAGTGTGGTCGAGGCTTGAAGGCATAATTTGCCCTCCTGGTCTTGTATTTGTTGTTTTCATTCCAAACAAAGCACAAATACATGGGCAATTTTGGAAAATTTCAGGCAGCTCAGTGGCATAAGCTTATAGCAAACCACCAGAGGCTGTTGCCATGCGCAACCCCCATAACAACACCGGTTTTTCCACCCGCGCGATCCATCATGGCTACGACCCGCTTTCCCACGGCGGCGCCTTGGTGCCACCGGTTTACCAGACCTCGACCTATGCCTTCCCCAGCGTCGAATATGGCGCGGCGTGCTTTGCCGGCGAGGAGGGCGGGCACTTTTACAGCCGCATCTCCAACCCGACCCTGGCCTTGCTGGAACAGCGCATGGCTTCGCTGGAAGGGGGCGAGGCAGGCCTGGCCCTGGCGTCGGGCATGGGGGCTATTACCTCGACCTTGTGGACCTTGCTGCGCCCCGGTGACGAGCTGATCGTCGGGCGCACGGTGTATGGCTGCACCTTCGCCTACATGCACCATGGCATCGGTGAGTTCGGGGTGAAGGTGCGCCATGTCGACCTCAATGACAGCAAGGCACTAAAGGCGGCGATCACCCACAAGACCCGGATGATCTACTTCGAAACCCCGGCCAACCCGAACATGCAACTGGTCGATATTGCGGTAGTGGCCGAAGCGGCGCGAGGGCATGATCTGCATATCGTGGTCGACAACACCTACTGCACGCCCTATTTACAGCGGCCGCTGGAACTGGGCGCCGACCTGGTGGTGCATTCGGCGACCAAATACCTAAGTGGCCACGGTGATATCACTGCGGGGCTGGTGATCGGGCGCAAGGCGCTGATTGATCGGATTCGCCTGGAAGGGCTCAAGGACATGACCGGCGCTGTGCTGTCGCCACACGATGCTTCGCTGCTCATGCGCGGCATCAAGACGCTCGCGTTGCGCATGGACCGTCACTGCGCCAATGCCCAGCAAGTCGCCGAGTTTCTCGCGCGCCAGCCGCAGGTGGAGCTGATTCAGTATCCGGGGCTGCCATCGTTTGCCCAGTACCAACTGGCGCAGCGGCAGATGCGCTTGCCAGGCGGAATGATCGCTTTCGAGCTCAAGGGCGGGATCGAAGCCGGTCGGCGCTTCATGAATGCCCTGCAATTGTTTGCCCGTGCTGTGAGCCTGGGCGATGCCGAGTCGCTGGCGCAGCATCCGGCGAGCATGACCCATTCCAGCTATACGCCTGAAGAGCGGGCGCATCACGGCATTTCGGAGGGACTGGTGCGGTTGTCGGTGGGGTTGGAGGATGTGGAAGATTTGCTGGAGGATGTCGAGCAGGCGCTTAAGGCTTGCAGCTAGGTTGCCTGGTCCTGTGGGAGCGGCTTTAGCCGCGAACACCGGCAAAGCCGGTGCCATCCACCGCGTTGTCTGCTTCGCGGCTAAAGCCCACAGGGTATGGCGGCGCTCTTGTGGACATTGTTCCGTCTGCTACAGCGCAGCTCGCAGGGCTGAGTAATCTCCCACAGGAGCCGAGACCCGGGGCACAAAAAAAGGCCTCATACGAGGCCTTCTTCATGTTCAGCAGATCAGCGCTTGAGCCCGTAGCTCTCGTCGAGCATGCCCGGCGAGTCAGGCGACTTCGGCGCGTAGTCGCGTGGCACTTCGGCGGTGTCGCGCGGCGGGGTCAGGCGGTCGCGTGGGCCTTGCGCCGCTTCGGAGTGCAGGGCAGCCAGCAGGCGCTGACGGGTGACATCGTCTAGGGCCAGGCTGTTGGCGCCTTCGGCCAGGTGATCTTGTACGTCCTGGTAGCTCTGGGTCAGTTTCTTGACCAGCATGGCGGTGCTGTTGAAGTGGGTGACCACTTCGTTCTGATAGCTGTCGAAACGCTTCTGGATGTCATCCAGTTGGCGCTGGGTATTGCTGGGCGCCGCGTTGGGCAGCAGGCGGGCCACGATGAAACCGACCGCCACACCGATGACCAGGGCCAGGGTTGGCAACAACCAAACAAGGAGCGAGAGTTCCACGAGTCCTTCCTCTATAAACGGCTTTGCTTTACGTTAACGGCTCAGACCTGCGCTGTATACCGCGAGCGATCGCAAATCAGAACAGAATTCCTCACCTAGACGAAACGACCCCCTTCGAGGTCACGGAGTAGTGCCTTGCTTGTCCGCGAAACCCCCTTGTTCATCGACGGCCCGATCGGCCAGCTGGAAGCCTTGTACCTGGACGTGGCCGATGCCCGCGGTGCGGTGCTGATCTGCCACCCCAACCCGGTTCAGGGCGGCACCATGCTCAACAAGGTGGTCTCGACCCTGCAGCGCACCGCCCGCGATGCCGGCTACGTGACCCTGCGCTTCAACTACCGTGGCGTCGGTCAGAGCGCCGGCAGCCATGACATGGGCGCCGGCGAAGTGGCCGATGCCGAGGCCGCCGCAGCGTGGCTGCGCGCGAAGCACCCGGAACTGCCGCTGGTGCTGATGGGCTTCTCGTTCGGTGGTTTCGTCGCCACCAGCCTGGCCGGGCGCCTGGAAGCCGAAGGCGTGGAGCTGCAGCAGCTGTTCATGATCGCCCCGGCGGTGATGCGCCTGACCGCCGACTTCCCGCTGCCCCAGCGCTGCCCGATCGTCGTGGTGCAGCCAGACGCTGACGAAGTCGTGGATCCGCAATTGGTTTACGAATGGTCCGACGCATTGGGGCGCCCCCATGAGCTGCTGAAAGTGGCAGAATGCGGACACTTCTTCCATGGCAAGCTGACCGATCTGAAGGATCTGCTGCTGCCGCGCCTTTCGAACTGAGCCAAGCCTGAATAAGCGAACACCCATGACCACGCGCATCCTCACCGGTATCACCACCACCGGCACCCCGCACCTGGGCAACTACGCCGGTGCCATACGCCCGGCGATCGTCGCCAGCCAGCAGCCTGGTGTCGACTCGTTCTACTTTCTGGCCGACTACCACGCGCTGATCAAGTGCGATGACCCGCTGCGCATCCAGCGCTCGCGTCTGGAAATCGCTGCCACCTGGCTGGCCGGTGGCCTGGACCCGGCGAAGGTCACCTTCTACCGCCAGTCCGACATCCCCGAAATCCCCGAGCTGACCTGGCTGCTGACCTGCGTCGCGGCCAAGGGCCTGCTCAATCGCGCCCACGCCTACAAGGCCTCGGTGGACAAGAACCTGGAAACCGGCGAAGACCCGGATGCCGGCGTGACCATGGGCCTGTACAGCTACCCGGTGCTGATGGCCGCGGACATCCTGATGTTCAACGCCAACAAGGTGCCGGTCGGCCGTGACCAGATCCAGCACGTGGAAATGGCCCGCGACATTGGTCAGCGTTTCAACCACCTGTTCGGCCAGGGCAATGACTTCTTCGCCCTGCCGGAAGCGGTGATCGAGGAGAGCGTGGCGACCCTGCCGGGCCTGGACGGTCGCAAGATGTCCAAGAGCTACGACAACACCATCCCGCTGTTCACCAGCGCCAAGGACATGAAAGACGCCATCTCGCGTATCGTCACCGACTCGCGTGCGCCTGGCGAAGCGAAGGATCCCGACAATTCGCACCTGTTCACCCTGTTCCAGGCCTTCTCGACGCCGGCGCAGTGCGCCGAATTCCGCGAAGAGCTGCTGCAGGGGCTGGGTTGGGGCGAGGCCAAGCAGCGTCTGTTCCAACTGCTCGACGGCCAGCTGGCCGAGAAGCGCGAGCACTACCACCAGCTGATCGCGCGCCCGGCAGACCTGGAGGACATCCTCCTCGCCGGCGCTGCAAAGGCCCGCAAGATCGCCACGCCGTTCCTCGAGCAGCTGCGTGAGGCCGTTGGCCTGCGCTCGTTCCGCAGCAGCGTGCAGGCCACCACTGAAGTGAAGAAGAAGGCCGCCAAGAGCGCGCGCTTCGTCAGCTTCCGTGACGAAGACGGCAGCTTCCGCTTCCGCCTGCTGGCCGCCGATGGCGAGCAACTGCTGCTGTCGCGCAGTTTCGCCGATGGCAAGAGTGCCGGTGCCGTCAGCAAGCAACTGCAGCAGGGCGGTGACGCCGATGTGCGCGTTGACGGCCTGGGCTTCAGCCTGTGGCTGAACGACGAGCAAGTTGCCGACGGGCCGCAGTTCGACAGCGCCGAAGCCCGTGATTCGGCCATCGAAAGCCTGCGTGTAGCGCTTCAGCCACTGTAGGAGCGGGCTTGCCCGCGATCACCGGCGAAGCCGGTGCCATACAGCGTAAAACTGCCTTGAATGAGGCATATTGACGCAAGTCGCATTGCCATTAAGCGGGCCTGTCGCTACAGTGACGGCCCGTTTTTTGTTGCCTCGCTAACGAAATCATGACGCCCCTAGAACGATATCAAGCAGATCTGAAACGTCCCGACTTCTTCCATGACGCGGCGCAGGAAACTGCGGTGCGTCACCTGCAGCGTCTGTACGACGACCTGGTGCACGCGCAGAACAACAAGCCGGGCGTGTTCGGCAAGCTGTTCGGCAAGAAGGAGCAGACGCCGGTCAAAGGCCTGTACTTCTGGGGCGGGGTAGGGCGCGGCAAGACCTATCTGGTCGACACCTTCTATGAAGCGCTGCCGTTCAAGCAGAAGATGCGCACGCACTTCCACCGCTTCATGAAGCGCGTCCACGAGGAAATGAAAACCCTCAAGGGCGAGAAGAACCCGCTGACCATCATCGCCAAGCGCTTCAGCGATGAAGCCAAGGTGATCTGCTTCGACGAATTCTTCGTGTCCGACATCACCGATGCCATGATCCTCGGCACTCTGATGGAAGAGCTGTTCAAGAATGGCGTCTCGCTGGTGGCGACCTCCAACATCGTCCCCGACGGCCTGTACAAGGACGGCCTGCAGCGCGCGCGCTTCCTGCCGGCCATCGCGATGATCAAGCAGTACACCGACGTGGTGAACGTCGACAGTGGCGTCGACTACCGTCTGCGTCACCTGGAGCAGGCCGAACTGTTCCACTTCCCGCTCAACGACGCGGCGCACCAGAGCATGCGTGCCAGCTTCAAGGCGCTGACGCCTGAGTGTACCCAGGCCGTCGAGAACGACGTGCTGATGATCGAGAACCGCCCGATCAATGCCCTGCGCACCTGCGACGACGTCGCCTGGTTCGACTTCCGCGCCCTGTGCGACGGGCCGCGCAGCCAGAACGACTACATCGAGCTCGGCAAGATCTTCCATGCCGTATTGCTGAGCAACGTGGAGCAGATGGGCGTCACCACCGACGACATCGCCCGCCGCTTCATCAACATGGTGGACGAGTTCTACGATCGCAACGTCAAGCTGATCATCTCGGCCGAGGTGGAGTTGAAGGACTTGTACACGGGTGGGCGCCTGAGCTTCGAGTTCCAGCGCACGCTGAGTCGTTTGCTGGAAATGCAGTCGCACGAGTTCCTGTCGCGGGCGCACAAGCCTTAAGACACTGGGGCCGCTTTGCGGCCCTTTCGCGACACAAGGCCGCTCCTACAGGAATTCGCGTTCCCCTGTAGGAGCGGCCTTGTGTCGCGAAAGGGCTGCAAAGCAGCCCCATTGGCCTCAAGCCTCTTGCATGAACTGCTGCCGATACTGGTTCGGCGACAATTCCGTGTGCTGGCGGAACAACCGCGCAAAGAAGCTCGCATCGTCATAGCCGACCTCATAACTGATGGTCTTGATGCTCTTGCGCGTGCTCGACAGCAGCCCCTTGGCCGTCTCGATGCGCAACCGCTGCAGGTAGTGCAGCGGCTTGTCACCGGTCGCCCCCTGGAAGCGGCGCATGAAGTTGCGGATGCTCATGCCATGGTTGCGGGCCACGTCCTCGAAGCGGAACTTGTCGGCGAAGTGTTCCTCCAGCCAGTGCTGGATCTGCAGGATGATCAGGTCCTGGTGCAGCTTCTGCCCGCCAAAGCCCATGCGCCCGGGGGTGTAGTTGCGCTGCACCTCGTAGAGGATGTCGCGGGCCACGGCTCGCGCCACATTGGCGCCACAGAAGCGCTCGATCAGGTAGATATACAGGTCGCAGGCTGAGGTGGTGCCGCCGGCACAGTACAGGTTGTCGGCGTCGGTCAGGTGCTTGTCCTGGTTCAGGCGGATCTTCGGGTAGCGCTCGGCGAAGCTGTTGAAGAAGCGCCAGTAGGTGGTCGCCTCCTTGCCATCGAGCAGGCCGGACTCGGCCAGCCAGAACACTCCGCTGGCTTCGGCGCACAGCACGGCGCCACGGGCGTGCTGCTCGCGCAGCCATGGTAACACCTGTGGATAACGTTGCTGGAGGTTGTCGAAATCTTCCCAGAAGGCTGGGAGGATGATCACGTCGGCATCGTCAAGGCCGCCATCGACCGGCAACTGCACATTGCTGAAGCTGTCCACCGGCTGGCCATCGGGGCTCACCAGGCAAATCTCGAACATGGGCTGCAAGCCCAGGCCCAGCTGCTTGCTGTAGCGCAAGCTGGCGAGGTGGAAGAAATCCTTGGCCTGCATCAGGGTCGAAGCGAACACCTTGTCAATGGCCAGGATGCTGACGCGCCGCAACGACGCGGGGGGGTTGGTAAACATCATTGTCATTGTTCTTATAGGGTAGAGTGGTCAATCACCGGCTGGATCGTCTTATTTTTTGGCGATTGTGTCTACCCCGTGTCGTGGCGAGGCCGCATGGCGGCCCCGCACCGCTCAAGGCGCCGGGTTTGGCTGCTCCTGATGAATTGCCTCGATCGCCGCCAGCAGCTCGTCGCCAAGGTTCAGCTGCAGGCTGTCGAGGTTGCTCTGCAGTTGCACCAGGTCGGTCGCGCCGATGATGTTGCTGGTCACGAACGGCTGCCGGGTCACGAACGCCAGGGCCATCTGGGCCGGGTCCAGGCCATGCGCCTGCGCCAGCTGCACATAACGGCTGCAGGCCGCTACGGTCTGTGGGTTGGAGTAGCGGGCGAAGCGGCTGAACAGGGTCAGGCGGCCTTTCGCTGGTCGGGCGCCATTCTCGTATTTGCCCGAGAGCATGCCGAAGGCCAGCGGCGAATAGGCCAGCAAGCCGCATTGCTCGCGGATCGCCACCTCCGCAAGGCCCACTTCGAAGCTGCGATTGAGCAGGTTGTACGGGTTCTGGATGGAGACCGCCCGCGGCCAGCCACGCGCGTCGGCCAGTTGCAGGAACTTCATCGTGCCCCAGGGGGTTTCGTTGGACAGGCCGATATGGCGGATCTTGCCGGCACGCACCTGCTCGTCGAGCACCTCGAGGGTTTCTTCCAGGGGGGTGAACAGATCGTTGGCCAGGTGCTGATAGCCAAGCTTGCCGAAGAAGTTGGTGCTGCGTTCCGGCCAGTGCAGCTGGTAGAGGTCGATGCGGTCTGTCTGCAGGCGCTTGAGGCTTTCGTCCAGCGCGGCAACGATGTGCTGGCGGTTGTGCTTGAGCTGGCCGTCGCGGATGTGGCTGATGCCATTGCCGGGCCCGGCGACCTTGCTGGCCAGCACCCAGTCGTCGCGGTCGCCGTTGGCACGGAACCAGTTGCCGATGATGCGCTCGGTGGCCGCATAGGTCTCTGGGCGTGGCGGCACCGGGTACATTTCGGCGGTGTCGATGAAGTTGATGCCGTTGGCCTTGGCCAGTGCGATCTGCTCGAAAGCCTCGTCCTGGGTGTTCTGCTCGCCCCAGGTCATGGTGCCCAGGCACAGGGCGCTGATGTCGAGGTCGGTACGGCCGAGCTTGCGGTATTCCATCGGAAAGGCACTCCTTGGCAAAGAAGCCCATCAAAGCAGGTTGAAATTTTTTGCGCAATCTGGATAATTCTGCCCCTCTCCGTGTGGCGGAAGTGATGCACCACCACGCAGGAAGAACCCCGTCGAACATTGGCGTGCCCGACCCGAGCCCCCAAAAGCGTCAGCGTTCGGCTGCGCGCTTGCCCTTGGCAAGTTGTGCACTATCCAGTAAGATTCGCCGTCTATTTTTCGCTGGGCGGCCTCTGAGGCTTTAGAGAATGAAAACTTTTACTGCTAAACCGGAAACAGTAAAGCGCGAGTGGTTCGTAGTCGACGCCGCTGGCCAGACCCTGGGTCGTCTGGCTACCGAAATCGCTACCCGTCTGCGTGGCAAGCACAAACCAGAATACACCCCTCACGTTGACACCGGCGACTACATCGTCGTTATCAACGCTGAACAGGTTCGTGTGACTGGTGCCAAGTCTTCCGACAAAATGTACTACTCCCACTCCGGTTTCCCGGGCGGTATCAAGGAAATCAACTTCGAGAAGTTGATCGCCAAGGCCCCTGAGCGTGTTATCGAAACCGCGGTCAAAGGCATGCTGCCTAAGAACCCGCTGGGTCGCGACATGTACCGCAAGCTGAAAGTGTACGCGGGTGCAACTCACCCACACACTGCTCAGCAGCCTCAAGAACTGAAGATCTAACGGGAAGGTTCATTATGTCGGCGACTCAAAACTACGGCACTGGCCGTCGCAAGACCGCAACCGCTCGCGTATTCCTGCGTCCGGGTACTGGTAACATTTCCATCAACAACCGTTCTCTGGACGTGTTCTTCGGTCGCGAAACCGCTCGCATGGTTGTTCGCCAGCCGCTCGAGCTGACCGAAACCGTTGAGAAGTTCGACATCTACGTCACCGTTTCCGGTGGTGGTGTCAGCGGTCAAGCCGGTGCGATCCGTCACGGTATCACCCGCGCTCTGATGGAATACGACGAAACCCTGCGTGGCGCTCTGCGTCGTGCTGGTTACGTCACCCGCGACGCTCGTGAAGTCGAGCGTAAGAAAGTGGGTCTGCGTAAAGCGCGTAAGCGTCCTCAGTACTCCAAGCGTTAATACCGCTTCGGCAGTCGAGAAAAGCCCGGTTCCTTGGAACCGGGCTTTTTTTTGTGCTTGAACTAACCTGTCAGCATGTCGGTGACCACTTGTCGCATAGACGCAGATCAAGCAAAGCGCGGGTTATAGCTCCTTGTCGGGGTAATCACCTTGTCACTGTGTGGATTTGTTTCTTACCATGGCGACCAAATTTTAGTGCCACAGACACAACCTAAGTACAGGCCAGGTCCAACTGGCCAAGCAAAGCTGATGGGAGAGGACTGAATGAGCAATGACGGCGTCAACGCAGGCCGGCGCCGCTTCCTCGTAGCCGCGACATCCGTGGTCGGGGCGGCGGGGGCAGTGGGGGCTGCGGTACTGTTCGTGGGGTCATGGTTTCCCAGTGCCAAGGCGAAAGCGGCCGGTGCACCGGTGAAGGTCAATATTGCCAAGGTCGAACCGGGGCAGCAGATGGTTGCCGAATGGCGGGGTCAGCCGGTGTTCATCGTGCGGCGAACGCAGGAGATCCTTGGCAACCTGAAAAAGATCGAAGGTGACCTCTCCGATCCTCAATCGAAGAACTCGGTGCAGCCGACCTATGTCGACCCCGAGGTACGCTCGATCAAGCCGGAACTCCTCATTCTCGTCGGGCTCTGCACGCACCTGGGCTGTTCGCCGACCTTTCGCCCGGAAGTCGCACCCGCAGACCTCGGGCCGAAGTGGGTCGGTGGCTACTTCTGTCCTTGCCACGGCTCCCACTACGACCTGGCCGGTCGTGTCTACAAATCGCAGCCTGCGCCTCTAAACCTGCCAGTGCCGCCGCACTCTTATGAGTCGGACGACATCGTCGTCATCGGCGTCGACCAGGAGAAAGCATGATGAGCAAGTTCATGGACTGGATTGACGCTCGCTTCCCCGCCACCAAGATGTGGGAAGACCACCTGAGCAAGTATTACGCGCCCAAGAACTTCAACTTCCTGTATTTCTTCGGCTCGCTGGCGCTGCTGGTGCTGGTCAACCAGATCGTCACTGGCGTGTGGCTGACCATGAGCTTCACGCCATCGGCGGAAGAGGCCTTCGCCTCGGTCGAGTACATCATGCGTGACGTCGAGTACGGCTGGATCCTGCGCTACCTGCACTCCACGGGCGCCTCGGCGTTCTTCATCGTGGTCTATCTGCACATGTTCCGCGGCCTGCTCTACGGCTCCTACCAGAAGCCCCGGGAGCTGGTGTGGCTGTTCGGCATGCTGATCTACCTGGCGCTGATGGCCGAGGCCTTCATGGGCTACCTGCTGCCGTGGGGGCAGATGTCGTACTGGGGTGCCCAGGTGATCATCTCGCTGTTCGGTGCCATCCCGGTGATCGGCGGCGACCTGACCCAGTGGATCCGCGGTGACTACCTGATTTCGGGCATCACTCTGAACCGCTTCTTCGCGCTGCACGTGGTGGCCCTGCCGATCGTGATTCTCGGCCTGGTGGTGCTGCACATTCTGGCTCTGCACGAAGTGGGTTCGAACAACCCAGATGGTGTGGACATCAAGAAGAAAAAGGACGAAAACGGCATTCCGCTCGACGGCATTCCGTTCCACCCGTACTACACCGTGAAGGACATCGTCGGGGTGGTGGTGTTCCTGTTCGTGTTCTGCGCCGTGGTGTTCTTCTTCCCCGAAATGGGCGGTTACTTCCTGGAAAAACCCAACTTCGAGCAGGCGAACGCGTTCAAGACGCCCGAGCATATCGCCCCTGTGTGGTACTTCACGCCGTTCTACGCGATCCTGCGGGCGGTGCCTGACAAGCTCATGGGCGTGATCGCCATGGGTGCTGCGATTGCCGTGTTGTTCGTGCTGCCCTGGTTGGACCGCAGTCCGGTGCGCTCCATGCGCTACAAGGGCTGGATCAGCAAGGTCTTCCTGCTGGTGTTCTGCATAGCCTTCGTCATCCTCGGCATTCTCGGCGTACTGGCACCGACACCCGGTCGCACCTTGCTGTCGCAGGTGTGCACCGTGCTGTACTTCGCCTACTTCCTGCTGATGCCGTTCTACACAAGGCTCGAGAAGACCAAACCGGTTCCGGAAAGGGTGACTGGCTGATGAAAAAGTTGATTGCAGTATTTTTGCTGGCAGTGATGCCTGCCTTTTCCTTCGCTGCCGAGCATGGCCTGGAGCTGGACAAGGTCGATATCGACCTCACTGACAAGGCGGCCATGCAGGATGGTGCGCGTACGTTCGCCAACTATTGCATGGGCTGCCACAGCGCAAAGTTCCAGCGTTACGAGCGGGTCGCCGACGACCTTGGCATCCCCCATGAGCTGATGCTCGAGAAGCTGGTGTTCACCGGCGCCAAGATCGGCGACCACATGCAGATCGGCATGCAGCCCAACGATGCCAAGACCTGGTTCGGTGCAGCGCCACCCGACTTGACCCTGGTCGCCCGGGTGCGGGGCACCGATTGGTTGTACACCTACCTGCGCAGCTTCTATGAAGACAAGTCGCGCCCGTACGGGGTCAACAACAAGGTGTTCCCGAACGTCGGCATGCCCAACGTGCTGGTCGGCCTGCAGGGCAATCAGGTGGTTGGCTGCAAGCAGGTGCAGATGGTGGTCGATGGCAAGAAGCAATTCGACCCATTGACGGGCAGTCCGCTGACCCATGAAGCTTGTGACCAGCTGACCATTACGCCGAATTCCGGTACCCTGAACACCGAGCAGTTCGACGAGAAGGTCAAGAATCTGGTGACCTTCCTGGCCTATTCGGCCAACCCGGTCAAACTGGAAAGCCAGCGCATCGGTACCTACGTGTTGCTGTACCTGGCTTTCTTCTTCGTATTTGCCTACTTGCTCAAGCGCGAATACTGGAAGGACGTGCACTGATCACGCAGTAGTTTCTGGTAGTTGAACGCGCCCGCGGGGCTCTGGCGAATGCGCCCAGGGCCCCGCGGGCGCGTTTTCATTTTGAGTGTTACAAGCATCCCCTGCGAGGAGGCGCTACATGGGCGCAACCAACCGGTTAGCCTGCTATTCCGACCCTGCTGACCATTATTCTCATCGGGTACGCCTGGTGCTCGCCGAGAAGGGTGTCAGCGTGCAGCTCATCGATGTAGAACCTGCGCGGCTGCCACCCAGGCTGGCTGAGGTGAATCCTTACGGCAGCGTGCCGACCCTGGTCGATCGTGATCTGGCGTTGTATGAGTCGACCGTGGTGATGGAATACCTCGAGGAGCGTTACCCACATCCGCCGCTGATGCCAGTGTATCCGGTAGCGCGTGGCAACAGCCGTTTGCTGATGCACCGTATCCAGCGTGACTGGTGCGCGCTGGCGGACATCATTCTCGACTCGCGCAGCGCCGAGGCCGCCCGCGCCGAGGCGCGCAAGGCGCTGCGCGAGAGCCTGACCGGCGTGTCGCCGCTGTTCGGCGAGTTCGCTTGCTTCATGAGCGAGGAGCAAAGCCTGGTCGACTGTTGTCTATTGCCCATACTCTGGCGTTTGCCGGTAATGGGTATCGAATTGCCGCGGCAGGCCAAGCCGCTGCTGGATTACATGGAGCGACAGTTCGCCCGCGAGCCCTTCATGGCGAGCCTGTCCTCTGTTGAACGTGAAATGCGCAAGCTTTAAGGAGCCGTTGATGAACTCCAGTCGCCCCTATCTGGTTCGAGCACTGTACGAGTGGATCGTCGACAACGATTGCACCCCCCATATGCTGGTCAATGCCGAATTTCCGGCTGTTCAGGTGCCACAAGGTTTCGCCAGTGATGGCCAGATCGTTTTGAATATCTCGCCGAGTGCCGTGCGCAACCTGCACATGGACAACGACGCCGTGAGCTTCGAGGGGCGCTTCAGTGGCGTTGCCCATTCGTTGTTCGTGCCGGCGGGCGCCATTCTGGGTATCTATGCCCGTGAAAACGGACAAGGCATGGTCTTCGAGTTGGAGCCACCGCTGATGGACGGTGATGAACTGGAAGATGAAGAGGTCGAGCCGGATGATGATGGCCCGCCGGAAGGGGGTGGTCAGCCACCGCGGCCAAGCGGGCGCCCCAGCTTGAAGGTGGTCAAGTAACAAAAAAGGCGATCCGCATGGATCGCCTTTTTTTTGCCGCGAAATTGCGCTTACAGGTCGCTGATGGTGCGGACCTGGTCACGGTTGATGCGGGTGCGCTTGCCGTCGAGTTGCTGGAACTCGTAGAAACCCGTGTCCTTCTCGAAGCTCGGGGTATCCACCGCCTGGATTTCACGACCGTCGTTGAGGGTAATGAGGCTTGGGGTGGAGCAGCCGGCCAGGGTGGCGAAGGTGCCGAGCAGCAGGGCGGGCAGCAATAGCTTTTTCATGCGGTATTTCCTGGATATCTGGAAAGGTTGAAGCAGGTGGTTGCCTGCACCGGCCTCTGTGGGAGCGGGCTTGTCCCATGAAGAGGCCAGTACAGGTTGAAGATGGATCAGTCGATGTACTCGAACAGTTTGACGATCTTCTGCACGCCAGACACGCCCTGAACCACGGCAGTGGCCGAGTTGGCCTCTTGCTGGGTCACCAGGCCCAGCAGGTAGACGATACCGTTCTCGGTAATCACCTTGATGCGCGAGCTGGGCACGGCGTTGTCGGTGAGCATCTGGGTCTTGATCTTGGTGGTCAGCCAGGCGTCGTTGTTGCGCGCCAGGATGGAGGAGGGCTGCATCACCTGCAGCTCGTTGTGCACTTTCTTCACCCGCTGGACCTGACTGGCGGTCTGTTCGGCCAGGCTCTTGAGGTCGGCGCGCGGGGTTTGCCCGGCCAGCAGCACAACACCGTTGTAGCTGCTGACGACGATGTGCGAGCTCTTGTCCAGGTCAGGGCTGGCCTTGGCAATATTGACCGAAGCCTTGGTCTCGATCAGTGAGTCGTCGATCTTGCTGCCAATGGTGCGGGTGCCGCGATCATCCTCGATCGGCGAGTTGCGGGTCGAGGTCAGTACCGAGCTGCAGCCGGTGACGCTCAGGCACAGGGTCAGGGCCATCAGGCCGAGGCGGATGGGGGTCATTCTTCACTCCCGAACAGTTGGCTGTCGATCAGATCGCACAGGCAATGGATCGCCAGCAGGTGGACTTCCTGGATACGAGCGGTGACCGTCGACGGTACGCGGATTTCCACGTCTTCGGGCAGCAGTAGCGAAGCCATGCCACCGCCGTCACGCCCGGTCAATGCTACGACAATCATTTCGCGATCATGTGCGGCCTGGATCGCTTGAATCACGTTGGCCGAGTTGCCGCTGGTCGAAATCGCCAGCAGAACGTCGCCGGGCTGGCCCAGGGCGCGGATCTGCTTGGAGAAGATTTCGTTGTAGCTGTAATCGTTGGCGATCGAGGTCAGCGTCGAGCTGTCGGTGGTCAGGGCGATGGCCGGCAGGCTCGGGCGCTCACGCTCGAAGCGGTTGAGCAGCTCCGAAGAGAAGTGCTGGGCATCGCCGGCCGAGCCGCCATTGCCGCAGGCGAGCATCTTGCCCTCGTTGAGCAGCGCATTGACCATGACCAGGCTGGCCTGCTCGATGTGCGGTGCCAGGATGTCCATTGCCTGTTGCTTGGTGTCGATGCTGGCCTGGAACAGCCGGCGAATTCGGGATTGCATGTCCATCTGGTGACCTTAAGTGGGGCGGAGGCCATTGCTACGCGCAACAGGGACCAGCCCGCGAAACATAGAGCAAAAAAATTGAAGTCGGTTCAGCATTCGAAGGCGTTTTTCAGCCATTGAAACGGCCGGCCTGCATGGTGGCTGCCCTGCAGGGCGACAACGTCGAAGCGGCAGGGGTGATTGGCCCAGCGGGACTCCTTCTGCAGGAACAGTGTGGCGGCAAGCACCAGCCGTTTCTGCTTGCGCCCGTCGATACTGCCGAGGGCGCCACCGAAGTCCGCGTGCAGCCGGTAGCGGACTTCGACGAATACTACTGTATCGGCGTCGAGCATGACCAGATCAAGCTCGCCGCCTTTGCATCGCCAATTGCGTGCCAGCAGTTGCAGGCCTTGCCCTTGAAGGTACTCAAGGGCTCGATTTTCTGCAGCCTGACCGGCGCTGCTCGGCGATGCCTCGGGCATCAGCGTGGGGTGTCCGGCAGGCGCTTGACCTGGCCGCCAGAGAACTCGGCCCACGGCAGCTGGCGCTCGATGCGCTGGCTGGCGTTGATGCTCAGGCTGCCAGACAGGCCTTGCACGCGGTTGTCCGGCAGTGCCTTGAGCTGGCCCAGGCGAGGCGCCAGGCTGTAGGCATCGACGCCCATGGCGTACAGGCGGCCGAGGCTGCCTGCGGCCTGTGGCCATTGTTGCACCACCTGCTGGCGCAGGCTGTTGCTGGTGTCAAGCAGCCATGGGGTTTCGCAGAAGCGAATGCCATTCATGTCGTTGTACTGATTGACGTCACCGCTGGCGCTGTACAGGTTCGAGGTGGCGTAGACCGGTACGTCACCGGCGTACTGGAAGTTCAGGGTTGGTTTGATCTGCTGCGCCTGCTGCGGGGTCGAGGCAAGGAAGATGAAGTCGATGTCCTGACGGCGCGAGGGTTGTGCCGCGATGTTGCCGCCAACAGTGCTCTGCAGGCTCTGGGCACGGCCTTCGCTCTGGCGCAGCTGGAACAGGCTGGCGATCTGCTGGGCCAGTGCGACCGGTTGTGCGATGCGCTCGGCAGCGATGATGGTGCCGCCATTGCCTTCCCAGTCCTGGCGGAAGGCGGCCAGTACGCGGTCACCCCACTCACCGCTCGGCACCAGGGCGACGGCGCGGACCATGCCGTCGGCGCGGGCGCGGCGCGCCACTTCGCGGGCTTCGTCCTCGGCCGCGAGGCCGAACTGGAACAGCTGCGGTGGCGCCTTCTGGCCGGCGTCGGCGTAGTTCAGGGCGAGGGTGGTGATAGGCAGTTGCGCGTTGGCCGCGAGTTTCTTGACCAGGGGTTTTTCCAGCGGGCCAACGACCAGTTGTACGCCATCGGCCTGGGCCTGGCGGTAGAAGTCGTCGAGCGAGCCGATGCGTGAGCTGTCATACACCTGCACCGCCGGTGCTTGCTGGCCAGCCTGCTGAGCCTGGAAGTGGGCAGCCATGAAACCGTCACGCAGGGCGCGTGCCACGCCGGCCAGCGGGCCTTCCTGAGGCAGCAGCAGGGCGATCTTGGTCAGCGGCTGGCTGGCCAGCTCCTTGAGCTTGGCCAGGGCCTGCGGCAGCTGCTTGGCAGCCGGATGGTCGGGGTGCTGCTTGCGCCAGGCGTCGATGGCGGCCTGTTGCTGCTCGAGGGTGCCGGCGCTTTTCACCGCCAATGCCAGGCTGGTCCAGCCGGCCAGGATCTCGTTGCTGGCAGGCTGTTGCAACTGCTCGGCCGGCAGCGAGGCAACCAGGGCCCAGGTCGCGTCATTGTTGGCGCTGGCAGCCTGACCGCTGAGCAGCGGGCTCAGCAGTACGCGCTGCTGGGCGGCGGCCAGGGCCTGGCCGTCTGCCTCGAGGGCGGCGGCGTGGACGCTGTAGGTGCGCACCTGCTGTTGCTCTGGCAGTTCGGCGATGTGCTGCAGGCTCGGGTGCGACAGCGCGGTCAGGGCGGCCTTGGGCTGATTGCGGCTCATGGCCAGCTCGGCGCCGAGGGTGGCGGCGAAGATCTGCTGGGCCGGTTTGAGCGTGTCCATCGGCACCTGCTCGAGGATGCGTGCGGCGCGTGGGAAGTCCTTCTGCGTGTACGCCAGGTCGGCAGCGCTCAGGCGCAGCAGGGCAGCATCTTCCGCGGACTTGCTGGTGGCGGCTTTCTCGAGCAGTTGCTCGATACTGGCATCCGGAGTGCGTGGCAGTTCGCCCAGGCTGGATGAGGGCGAGCTGGCGCAGGCTGCCAGCAGGGCAGCGAGGCAGAGGGCTGTGAACAGCCGCAGGCAAGCGATCATGTAAAGGTCCTGTTACTCGATCAAGTTGGCCGACAATTGTACCCAAGCGGCGGCCGGGGCGCGATCTGCCGTTGGCAGAACCTTCACTATAGGCGGCTCGCCGGTGGCCGCCGATGAAGTTCTTTGCGCCCTGTTACCGGCGCTCGGGCTACAATGGCGCCTTTGATCCGAAAGGCAGGGTGTGTGCAGTGACTGATGTGGCCGGGGCTTCGAAATCCACCATGGGGACGCTTTATGTGGTCGCGACCCCCATCGGCAACCTTGACGACATGAGCGCCCGGGCGCTCAAGGTGCTGGCCGATGTCGCCCTGATCGCTGCCGAGGACACCCGGCATTCGATCCGCCTGCTGCAGCACTTCGGCATCGATACGCCGCTGGCGGCCTGCCATGAGCACAACGAACGCGACGAGGGCGGGCGTTTCATCACCAAGCTGCTGGCTGGTGAAGACGTGGCACTGGTGTCCGATGCCGGTACGCCGCTGATTTCCGACCCGGGCTACCACCTGGTGCGCCAGGCCCGGAGTGCGGGGGTCAGGGTAGTTCCGGTACCAGGCGCCTGCGCATTGATTGCCGCCCTTTCGGCGGCCGGGCTGCCTTCTGACCGGTTCATTTTCGAAGGCTTCCTGCCGGCCAAGGCTGTCGCTCGTCGCGCGCGCCTGGAGCTGGTGAGGGAAGAGCCTCGCACGCTGATCTTCTACGAGGCGCCGCACCGCATCCTGGAGTGCCTGGAAGACATGGAGCTGGTGTTCGGTGGCGAGCGCCCTGCGCTGCTGGCGCGCGAGCTGACCAAAACCTTCGAGACCCTCAAAGGCCTGCCTTTGGCCGAGTTGCGCGCGTTCGTCGCTGGCGATAGTAACCAGCAGCGGGGCGAGTGCGTGGTGCTGGTCGGTGGCTGGAGTGCACCTGAAGGCGAGGAAGCGATCAGTGCCGAGGCGCAGCGTGTGCTGGATCTGCTGCTGGCCGAAGTGCCATTGAAAAGAGCGGCGGCATTGGCGGCGGAAATTACCGGCGTACGCAAGAACCTGTTATATCAAGCGGCCTTGGAAAAGCAGAAAGCCCAGTAGTGGCAATCAGGCATAAATCACGGTATCGCTTGTTCTTGCGCGCGCGTACCGTTAACCTTGGCGGCGGAGAGTCGATCGGACAGTCGCTGCCCTCTTTTGTTCCGCAAAAGAGGGGGGAGGAAAGTCCGGGCTCCATAGGGCAGAGTGCCAGGTAACGCCTGGGAGGCGCGAGCCTACGGAAAGTGCCACAGAAAATAACCGCCTAAGCATTTCGGTGCCGGTAAGGGTGAAAAGGTGCGGTAAGAGCGCACCGCACGTCTGGCAACAGTTCGTGGCTAGGTAAACCCCACTCGGAGCAAGACCAAATAGGGTTCCATCAGGCGTGGCCCGCGTCGGAACCGGGTAGGTTGCTAGAGGCGTCCAGTGATGGCCGTCGTAGAGGAATGACTGTCCTCGACAAAACCCGGCTTACAGATCGACTCTCCACCTTTTCCTCTCCTGCTTGATTCGATAGCAGATCCCTCCTGGTAATACCAAAAAAATCTTACTCTTGATAATTCACTTTAACTTCGAGCGGCATTCGTTTGAGGTGGTTTGATTTTTCTCGTGTTTTTTTCCTCTGGGCAGCCCTTCCGCATTCCTTTGTTGCGCTAAATCTCGGTCCCGTAAGGGTTTTCCTTATGAACGTGCCTTGACGGTGCATCCGGCGGATTCCTATAGTGTGCGCAAGTGGCAGAAAGTGGGATGAAGTGGGTTTTCTGGCACAAAAAAGCTAACATTGTGGGGAATCGCAGCCGTGTTCCGCGGAGCCAACGCCGTCAGCCTCGATGCAAAGGGCCGTCTCGCAATGCCGAGCCGGTACCGTGACGAGCTCGATTCGCGTTGCAATGGTCAGCTGATCGTGACCATCGACGCCGTAGACCCCTGCTTGTGTGTCTACCCCCTCGATGAGTGGGAACAGATTGAAGCCAAGTTGCGTGCCTTGCCGTCGTTGCGTGAGGAAAACCGCCGCCTGCAGCGTTTGCTGATCGGCAATGCGGTTGACCTGGAGCTCGATGGCAGTGGTCGTTTTCTGGTGCCGCCCCGCCTGCGTGAGTACGCCAAGCTGGACAAGAAGGCGATGCTGGTAGGGCAACTGAACAAATTCCAGCTGTGGGACGAGGATGCCTGGAACGCGGTTTCGGCAGCCGACCTTGCAGCTATCCAACAACCGGGCGCCATGCCCGACGATTTGCGTGACCTGATCCTGTGACCATAGATAGCGGCTTCAACCACATCACCGTCCTCCTTGACGAAGCCGTCGAGGCATTGGCCCTGCGCGCCGACGGTTGCTATCTGGACGGCACCTTTGGGCGTGGCGGCCATAGCCGCCTGATCCTCAGCAAACTTGGCCCGCAAGGGCGGCTGCTGGGCTTCGACAAGGATCCTCAAGCGATTGCCACGGGGCAAGCGCTGGCGGCCGAAGACGGCCGCTTTGTCATTGTGCAGCGCAGCTTTGCCGAGCTGGGCGCGGAAGTGGCCGAGCGTGGCCTGGACGGCAAGGTCAGCGGCGTACTGCTTGACCTGGGCGTGTCCTCGCCGCAGCTGGATGACCCCGAGCGTGGCTTCAGCTTCCTCAACGATGGCCCGCTGGACATGCGCATGAACCCCGACCAGGGCATCAGTGCCGCCGAGTTCATTGCCACCGCCCCCGTCGAAGAAATTGCCCGCGTCTTCAAGGAGTACGGCGAAGAGCGCTTTGCCGGGCGCATGGCGCGTGCCGTGGTCGAGCGCCGCGAGAAGCAGCCCTTCACCCGCACCGCCGACCTGGCCGAAGTGCTCAAGGTCGCCAACCCGGCCTGGGAAAAGGGCAAGAACCCTGCAACCCGCGCCTTCCAGGGCCTGCGCATCCACGTCAACAACGAGCTGGGTGACCTCGAGGCGGGCCTTGAGGCTGCGCTCGACGCCCTGGAAGTGGGCGGCCGCCTGGCGGTCATCAGCTTCCACTCGCTGGAAGACCGCATCGTCAAGCTGTTCATGCGCAAGCTGGTCAAGGGCGAGGCCGATAACCTGCCCCGCAACCTGCCGGTACAGCACAAGGTCTTCGAGCCGAAGGTCAAGCTGATCGGCAAGGCTCAGTTTGCCTCCGAAGCCGAACTCAAGGCCAACCCGCGGTCGCGCAGCGCCGTGATGCGGGTGGCGGAGAAGCTTCGGTGAGCCGGCTATTCGCCAAACCTCTGCCAGGCGGAAGCTTCCTGATGCTTCTGCTGTTTGTCGCTGTGCTCATTTCGGCCATCGCGGTGTCTTACAGTGCCCACTGGAACCGCCAGTTGCTCAACACCCTGTACGGCGAGTTGAGCGAGCGGGACAAGGCCCAGGCCGAATGGGGCCGGCTGATCCTCGAGCAAAGTACCTGGACTGCCTCCAGCCGTATCGAGAGCCTGGCTTCCGAGCAGCTGAAGATGCGCGTGCCTGCGGCTGACGAAGTGCGGATGGTGGCGCCATGATGAAGCTCGAAGGCGCACTCTACCCCTGGCGCTTCCGGGTGGTGATCGGTTTGCTGGCGCTGATGGTCGGCGCGATCTGCTGGCGCATCATCGACCTGCAGGTGGTCGATCGCGACTTCCTCAAGGGGCAGGGCGATGCCCGCAGCCTGCGCCACATCCCGATTCCTGCTCACCGTGGCCTGATCACCGATCGCAACGGCGAGCCGCTGGCCGTCAGTACCCCGGTCACGACCTTGTGGGCCAACCCCAAGGAAATGCAGGCATCCAAGGACCGCTGGCCGCAGCTGGCCGCTGCACTCGGGCAGAACACCCAGCAGTTGACCGAGCGCCTGACTCAGCAGGCCAGCAAGGAATTCATCTACCTGGTCCGCGGCCTGACCCCGGAGCAGGGCCAGCACGTGCTCGACCTCAAGGTGCCGGGTGTGTATGGACTGGAAGAATTCCGCCGTTTCTATCCGGCCGGTGACGTGACTGCACACATGGTCGGCTTCACCGACCTCGACGACCACGGTCGCGAAGGTGTAGAGCTGGCCTACGATGAATGGCTGGCCGGCGTGCCCGGCAAGCGGCAGGTGATCAAGGACCGGCGTGGCCGGCTGATCAAGGACATCCAGGTAACCAAAAACGCCAAGGCCGGCAAGACCTTGGCGTTGTCGATCGACCTGCGCCTGCAGTACCTGGCTACCCGCGAACTGCGCAACGCCATTGCCGAACAGGACGCCAAGGCCGGCAGCCTGGTGATCATGGACGTCAAGACCGGTGAAGTCCTGGCCATGGTCAACCAGCCGACCTACAACCCCAACAACCGTCGCAGCATGTTCCCGGCCGCCATGCGCAACCGGGCGATCATCGACGTGTTCGAGCCGGGTTCGACGGTGAAACCGATCTCGATGAGCGCCGCGCTGCAGAGCGGCCGCTGGAAGCCGAGCGACAAGGTCGAGGTGTATCCGGGCAGCTTGCAGATCGGCCGTTACACCATCAAGGACGTGTCCAGGAGCGAGGGCCCGATTCTCGACCTGACCGGCATCCTGATCAACTCATCCAACGTCGGCATGAGCAAGATCGCCTTCGATATCGGCGGCGAAGCCATCTACCGGGTCATGTCCCAGGTCGGCCTGGGTCAGTACACCGGCCTCGGCTTCCCGGGCGAGCGCGTTGGCAACCTGCCTAACCACCGCGAGTGGCGCAAGGCTGAAACTGCGACCCTGTCCTACGGCTACGGCGTGTCGGTGACCGCACTGCAACTGGTGCACGCCTACGCGGCGCTGGCCAACGACGGCAAGATGGTGCCGCTGTCGATCCTCAAGGTCGACAAGGTGCCAGAGGCGGTGCAGGCCATTCCGAAGGAAACCGCCGAAACCGTTCAGGGCATGCTGCAACAGGTGATCGAAGCGCCGCGCGGCGTGTTCCGTGCCCAGGTGCCGTTCTATCACGTGGCCGGCAAGTCCGGTACCGCACGTAAGGCCACCGTTGGCTCCAAGGGTTACACCGAAAATGCCTACCGCTCGCTGTTCGCCGGCTTCGGCCCGATGAGCGACCCACGCTACGCCATCGTCGTGGTCATCGACGAACCAGGCAAGGGTGGCTACTTCGGTGGCCTGGTATCGGCCCCCGTATTCAGCAAGGTCATGTCGGGCACCCTGCGCCTGATGAACGTGCCGCCAGACAACCTGCCGCCGCCAAGCGACCCGCAGCAGGCCAGTGCAGCAGCCGCCAAGGGAGGGCGTGGATAATGACGATGCCATTGAGCAAGCTTTTCGCCCACGCCAGCCGCGATCCGCTGATCCGTGAACTGACCCTGGACAGCCGTCAGGTGCGCCAGGGCGACCTGTTCCTGGCCGTGCCAGGTGCCAAGGTCGACGGCCGCGAGCACATTGCCGACGCGCTGTCGCGCGGCGCTGCGGCGGTGGCTTATGAAGAGCAGGGCGTCAACGTGCTGCCGCTCACCGATGTGCCGCTGATTCCGGTGAAGGGCCTGATCGGCCAGTTGTCGCAGATTGCCGGGCGCTTCTACGGCGAGCCGAGCCGCCAGCTGAACCTGGTGGGCGTCACCGGCACCAACGGCAAGACCAGTGTCACCCAGCTGGTGGCTCAGGCGCTTGATGAGCTGGGCCTGCGCTGCGGCCTGATCGGCACCTTGGGCACCGGCTTCTATGGCGAGCTGCAGAGCGGCCGTCTGACCACGCCTGATCCGATCGCCGTGCAGTCGACCCTGAACGACCTCAAGAAGGGCGGCGCCAAGGCCGTGGCCATGGAAGTGTCCTCCCACGCCCTGGAGCAGGGTCGGGTCGCTGCGCTGGAATTCGACATCGCGGTCATGACCAACCTGTCCCGCGACCATCTGGATTACCACGGCAGCATGGAGGCCTATGAGGCCGCCAAGGCCAAGCTGTTCGCCTGGCCGAGCCTGCGTTGCCAGGTGGTCAACCTGGATGACGACTTCGGTCGCCGCCTGGCCGAAGACTTTGCCCGCCGCCCGAGTGTCGATCATATCGAGACCCGGCTGCTCAGCTATAGCCTGGAAAACCCGGACGCCTCGCTGTTCTGCCGTGAAGCGCATTTCGATGATGATGGTGTGCGCGCCATTCTCGTCACCGCCCAGGGCGAACGCGTCCTGCGCAGCCAGTTGCTTGGCCGTTTCAACCTGAGCAATGTGCTCGCGGCCGTGGCCACGCTGCTGGCGCTGGACTACTCGCTGGACGAGATCCTCAAGGTCGCCCCGCGCCTGCAAGGCCCGGTCGGCCGCATGCAGCGCCTGGGTGGTGGTGACAAGCCGCTGGTGGTGGTCGATTACGCCCACACCCCCGACGCCTTGGAAAAAGTCCTCGAAGCCCTGCGCCCGCATGCTCATGGCAAGTTGCTGTGCCTGTTCGGCTGCGGTGGCGACCGTGATCGCGGCAAGCGCCCGCTGATGGCCGAAGTGGCCGAGCGCCTGGCCGACCGCGTACTGGTCACCGACGACAACCCGCGGACCGAAGACCCGCTGCGCATCTTCGACGATATTCGCCCCGGTTTCGCCAAGCCTGCCGACGTCGAATTCGTCGCTGGCCGTGGCGAAGCCATTGCCCACCTGATCGCCACCGCAGCGGCCGATGACGTGATCGTCCTGGCCGGCAAGGGGCACGAGGATTACCAGGAGATCCA
This sequence comes from Pseudomonas sp. NPDC089996, assembly GCF_044748405.1. Classification (NCBI taxonomy): domain Bacteria; kingdom Pseudomonadati; phylum Pseudomonadota; class Gammaproteobacteria; order Pseudomonadales; family Pseudomonadaceae; genus Pseudomonas; species Pseudomonas sp. NPDC089996. The sequence continues at coordinate 30,978 of NZ_JBIVGA010000011.1, forward strand.
TGGCGAGCGCCATGCCTTCTCCGACCTGATCGAAGCCGACAAGGCACTTGCAGCCTGGGAGGCTCCACATGCTTAGACCCATGACCCTCAGCCAGCTCGCCGGCGCCTTGCATGCGCGCCTGGTGAGTGCCGACGCCAGCTTCACCGGTGTCAGCATCGACAGCCGCAGCGTCGCGGCCGGTCAACTGTTCGTTGCCCTGACCGGGCCACGCTTCGATGGCCATGACTACCTCGCCGACGTGCAGGCCAAAGGCGCGGTCGCGGCGCTGGTCGAGCGCGAAGTCGCCGGCGTCGATCTGCCACAGCTGGTGGTCGCCGACTGCCGCGTCGCACTCGGCCAGCTCGGTGCGTTGAACCGCGCCGCCTTCGACAAGCCGGTCGTCGCCATCACCGGCTCCAGCGGCAAGACCACGGTCAAGGAAATGCTCGCCAGCATCCTGCGCACCCGTGGCTTGGTGCATGCCACCCGTGGCAACCTGAACAACGACCTCGGTGCTCCGCTGACCTTGCTGGAAATTACCCCGGAGCACAGCGCTGCCGTGATCGAACTGGGCGCTTCGCGCATCGGTGAAATCCGCTACACCGTCGGCCTCACTCAGCCGCAGGTGGTGATCATCAACAACGCCGGTACTGCCCACGTTGGCGAGTTCGGCGGCCCCGAGAAGATCGTCGAAGCCAAGGGCGAGATCCTCGAAGGCCTGGGCGAGGGCGGCATCGCCATCCTCAACCTGGCCGACAAGGCGTTCGATATCTGGCGCAAGCGTGCAGGCAGCCACCGCATCTTCAGCTTCGCCCTGGACAACCCGCAGGCCGATTTCCATGCCAGCGACATTGGCCGTGATGCCCGTGGCTGCCCGTCGTTCACCCTGCACGGCCCGGATGGCAGTGTGCCGGTGCAATTGAATGTGCTCGGCGAACACAATGTCAGCAACGCCCTGGCCGCTGCCGCCGCTGCCCATGCCGTTGGTCTGACCCTGAGCGGCATCGCCGCCGGCCTCAATGCAGTGCAACCGGTCAAGGGCCGTACCGTGGCGCAAATCGCGCCGAACGGCGTGCGGGTGATCGACGATAGCTATAACGCAAATCCCACCTCCATGTGTGCGGCCATTGATATACTCCGCGGCTTTTCCGGGCGCACCGTTCTGGTGCTGGGGGATATCGGCGAGCTGGGCCAGTGGGCGGAGGAAGGTCACCGTCAGGTGGGCGAGTACGCGCACGGCAAGGTCGACGCCCTGTATGCAACGGGTTCCAACATGATTCATGCGGTCAAGGCGTTCGGCGCCGATGGCCGTCATTTCGCTACCCAGGCTGAGCTGATCGACGCTGTTAGCGCCGAAACTGCCAGCGACACCACTATCTTGATCAAGGGCTCGCGCAGCGCTGCGATGGAAAACGTCGTGGCTGCATTGTGCGGTGCCAGCGGGGAGAAACATTAATGCTGCTGCTGTTGGCCGAGTATCTGCAACAGTTCCACAAGGGCTTCGCGGTCTTCCAGTACCTATCCCTGCGCGGGATTCTGGGCGTACTGACCGCGTTGTCGCTGGCGCTGTGGCTGGGGCCGTGGATGATCCGTACCCTGCAGATTCGCCAGATTGGTCAGGCCGTTCGTAACGACGGCCCGCAATCGCACCTGTCCAAGTCCGGCACCCCGACCATGGGTGGCGCACTGATCCTGTCCGCCATTGGCGTCAGCACTCTGCTGTGGGCCGACCTGTCCAACCGCTATGTCTGGACCGTGCTGATCGTCACCCTGCTGTTCGGTGCAATCGGCTGGGTCGACGACTACCGCAAGGTGATCGAAAAGAACTCGCGTGGCCTGCCTAGCCGCTGGAAGTACTTCTGGCAGTCGGTATTCGGCCTGGGTGCGGCGGTGTTCCTGTACATGACCGCACCGACCAGCGTCGAAACCACCCTGATCGTGCCGTTCCTCAAGGACGTCACCATCCCGCTGGGCATCGGCTTCGTGGTCCTCACCTATTTCGTCATCGTCGGCTCCAGCAACGCGGTCAACCTGACCGACGGCCTCGATGGCCTGGCAATCATGCCGACCGTGATGGTTGGCGGCGCGCTGGGTATCTTCTGCTACCTGTCGGGTAACGTGAAGTTTGCCGAATACCTGCTGATCCCCTATGTGCCGGGCTCGGGCGAGCTGATCGTGTTCTGCGGCGCGCTGATCGGCGCCGGCCTGGGCTTCCTGTGGTTCAACACTTATCCGGCCCAGGTATTCATGGGCGACGTCGGCGCACTGGCGCTGGGCGCTGCACTGGGCACCATCGCCGTGATCGTCCGCCAGGAAATCGTGTTGTTCATCATGGGCGGCATCTTCGTGATGGAAACCCTGTCGGTGGTGATCCAGGTCGCCTCGTTCAAGCTCACCGGCAAGCGCGTGTTCCGCATGGCGCCGATTCACCACCACTTTGAACTCAAGGGCTGGCCTGAGCCGCGCGTGATCGTCCGCTTCTGGATCATCACCGTGATTCTGGTGCTGATCGGCCTGGCAACCCTGAAACTGAGGTAGAAAAGCGTGTCATTGATCGCTTCCGACCAATTCCGCATCGTTGTCGGCCTCGGCAAGAGCGGCATGTCCCTGGTTCGCTTCCTGGCGAACCGGGGCATTGCCTTTGCGGTCGCCGACACCCGTGAGCAACCGCCGGAACTGGAAGCCCTGCGCCGTGATTACCCGCAGGTGGAAGTGCGCTGTGGTGAACTGGACGTCGACTTCCTGTGCCGCGCCAACGAGCTGTACGTAAGCCCGGGCCTGGCCCTTGCCACCCCGGCCCTGCAGCAGGCAGCGGCGCGTGGCGTGCAGCTGTCCGGTGACATCGAGTTGTTCGCCCGCCATGCCAAGGCGCCGATCGTGGCGATCAGCGGCTCCAATGCGAAAAGCACCGTCACCACCCTGGTCGGCGACATGGCCGCCAAGGCCGGCAAGCGCGTGGCCGTAGGCGGCAACCTGGGCACCCCGGCACTGGACCTGCTGAGCGACGACGTCGAGCTGTATGTGCTGGAGCTGTCGAGCTTCCAGCTGGAAACCACCGACCAGCTCAACGCTGAAGTGGCCACCGTACTGAACATCAGCGAAGACCACATGGACCGCTACAGCGGCCTGCCGGCCTACCATCTGGCCAAGCACCGGATTTTCCGCGGTGCCCGTCAGGTCGTGGTCAACCGCCAAGACGCCCTGAGCCGGCCGCTGCCGGTGGAAGGTCGCCCATGCTACACCTTCGGTCTCAACCCGCCGGATTTCAAAGCATTCGGCCTGCGTGAAGTTGATGGCGAGAAGTACCTGGCGTACGAATTCCAGGCGCTGATGCCGGTGCGCGAGCTGAAGATTCGCGGCGCACACAACCAGAGCAACGCCCTGGCGGCACTGGCCCTCGGCCACGCTGCCGGCCTGCCGTTCGCGCCGATGCTCGAGGCGCTGCGCGAGTTCAAGGGCCTGGCTCACCGCTGCCAGTGGATTCGTGAGCGCGAGGCCGTCAACTGGTACGACGATTCCAAGGCCACCAACGTCGGTGCCGCGCTGGCAGCGATCGAAGGCCTGGGTGCTGACATTGACGGCAAGCTGGTGCTGATCGCCGGTGGCGACGGCAAGGGCGCCGACTTCGCGGCCCTGCGCGAGCCGGTCAAGCGCTTCTGCCGCGCTGTGGTGCTGCTTGGCCGCGATGCCGAGCGCCTGGCCGATGCCTTGGGAGACGGTGTACCGCTGGTGCGGGTCAAGACACTGGACGACGCGGTGCAGCAATGCGCCGAGCTGGCCCAGCCAGGCGACGCCGTGCTGCTGTCGCCGGCCTGCGCCAGCCTCGACATGTTCAAGAACTTCGAAGAACGCGGGCGCCTGTTCGCCCAGGCGACGGGGAGGCTGGCATGATCTTCGGCATCCTCAAGCCGTATCCGTCGCCGCTGATCAGCGGCCGTGGCGTCGACCTCGACTTCGCGATGCTGGCCGGTTGCCTGGCGCTGCTTGGCCTGGGCCTGGTGATGATCACCTCGGCTTCCTCGGAAGTCGCTGCGGTGCAGTCGGGCAACCCGCTTTATCACATGTACCGTCACCTGGTGTACGTGTTCCTCGGCCTGGTTGCCTGTGGCGCGACCCTGCTGGTGCCGATCGCCACATGGCAGCGCATGGGCTTCATGATGCTGATCGGTGCCTTCGGCCTGCTGGTGCTGGTGCTGGTGCCGGGGATCGGCCGCGAAGTGAACGGTTCGATGCGCTGGATCGGCTTCAGCTTCTTCAACGTCCAGCCATCGGAAATCGCCAAGGTCTTCGTGGTCATCTACCTGGCCGGCTATCTGGTACGCCGGCAGACCGAAGTGCGCGAAACCTGGATGGGCTTCTTCAAGCCGTTCATCGTACTGTTGCCAATGGCCGCCCTGCTGCTGATGGAACCGGACTTCGGGGCCACCGTGGTGATGATGGGGGCCGCCGCCGCGATGCTGTTCCTCGGCGGGGTGGGGCTGTTCCGTTTCAGCCTGATGGTGGTGCTGGCAGTGGCTGCGGTGTTCATCCTTGTGCAGGCGCAGCCCTACCGCATGGCGCGCCTGATCACCTTCACCGATCCCTGGTCCGACCAGTTCGGTTCCGGTTACCAGCTGACCCAGGCGCTGATCGCCTTCGGCCGTGGCGAGTGGCTGGGTGTCGGGCTGGGCAACAGCGTGCAGAAGCAGTTCTACCTGCCTGAAGCACACACCGACTTCGTGTTCTCGGTACTGGCCGAAGAGCTGGGCGTGGTCGGCTCGCTGGTGACCATCGCGCTGTTCGTCTTCGTCACCGTCCGCGCGTTGTACATCGGCCTGTGGGCAGAGAAGGCCAAGCAGTTCTTCGCCGCTTATATGGCGTTCGGCCTGGCGTTCCTGTGGATCGGCCAGTTCCTGATCAACATCGGTGTGAACGTCGGCCTGCTGCCGACCAAGGGCCTGACCTTGCCGTTCCTCAGTTACGGTGGGTCATCGCTGGTGATCTGCTGTGCCTGCGTAGGTTTGCTGTTGCGTATCGAATGGGAGAGTCGCACGCACCTGGGCAGCGAGGAGCACGAATTCAAAGAAAGCGATTTTGCCGAGGAGACCAGTCATGGCCGCTGACGGCAAGAACGTACTGATCATGGCCGGTGGCACCGGTGGGCACGTGTTCCCGGCGCTGGCCTGCGCCCGCGAATTCCAGGCACGTGGCTACACCGTGCACTGGCTTGGCACTCCGCGCGGCATCGAGAACGAACTGGTTCCACAAGCCGGCCTGCCACTGCACCTGATCCAGGTCAGCGGCCTGCGTGGCAAGGGCAAGCTCTCGCTGCTCAAGGCCCCGTTCACCCTGGTCAAGGCAGTGCTCCAGGCACGCCGTATCGTGCGCGAGCTCAAGCCCGTGTGTGTGGTCGGCTTTGGCGGCTATGTGACCGGCCCGGGCGGCGTTGCCGCACGGCTGTGCGGCGTGCCGCTGGTGATCCATGAGCAGAACGCCCGCGCCGGCACCACCAACCGCCTGCTGCTGCCACTGGCGGCGCGTGTCTGCGAAGCCTTCCCGGCGACCTTCGACGCCAGCGACAAGCTGCGTACCACCGGCAACCCGGTGCGCCCGGAGCTGTTCATGGACGCCCTGCGCGCGCCCCTGGCCGAGCGTCGCGCACGCCTGCTGGTCATGGGCGGCAGCCTGGGTGCGGAACCATTGAACAAATTGTTGCCTAAGGCCCTGTCCGAAGTACCGGCGAACCTGCGCCCAGAGGTGTTTCACCAGGCTGGCAAGCACCATGCGCCAGCCACTGCCGAGCGTTATCGCGAGGCAGGCGTGGAGGCTCAGGTCGAACCGTTCATCAAGGACATGGCCCATGCCTATGGCTGGGCCGATATCGTGGTCTGCCGGGCCGGTGCCCTGACCGTCAGCGAACTCGCGGCGGCGGGCCTGCCTTCGATGCTGGTGCCCTTGCCCCACGCGATCGACGACCACCAGACCCACAATGCCCAATATCTGGCCCGGGAAGGCGCTGCCTTCCTCATGCCACAAGCGACAACTGGCGCAGCGCAACTCGCTGAACGCCTGAACGAGGTGCTGATGCAACCCGAAAAACTCAACACCATGGCTGGCACCGCACGGCGCCTGGCCAAACCTGCTGCAACCAGCACCGTGGTCGATATCTGCCTGGAGGTGGCCCATGGTTGAAAGCCAGAAAGCCATGCCCCATCCGAAGATGGGCCGCATCAACCGCATCCACTTCGTCGGCATCGGCGGTGTGGGCATGTGCGGGATCGCTGAAGTGCTGCTGAACCTGGGCTACCAGGTGTCCGGTTCCGACCTCAAGGCGTCGCCGGTCACCGAGCGCCTGGAATCGTTCGGCGCCGAAATCTTCGTCGGCCACCGCGCCGAGAACGCTGCCAATGCCGATGTGCTGGTGGTATCCAGTGCGATCAACCCGGCCAACCCGGAAGTCGCCACGGCCCTGGAACGTCGCATTCCCGTGGTGCCGCGTGCCGAGATGCTCGCCGAGCTGATGCGCTACCGCCATGGCGTGGCGGTAGCCGGTACCCATGGCAAGACCACCACCACCAGCCTGCTGGCCTCGGTGTTCGCCGCCGGCGGGCTGGACCCGACCTTCGTCATTGGTGGCCGCCTGACCGCTGCCGGTACCAACGCGCAGCTGGGCACCAGCCGTTACCTGATTGCCGAAGCCGACGAAAGCGATGCCAGCTTCCTGCACCTGCAGCCGATGGTTGCCGTGGTCACCAATATCGACGCCGACCACATGGCGACCTACGAAGGCGACTTCAACAAGCTGAAGAAGACCTTCGTCGAGTTCCTGCACAACCTGCCGTTCTATGGCTTGGCCGTGATGTGCCTGGACGACCCGGTCGTGCGCGAGATCCTGCCGCAGGTCAAGCGCCCCACGGTCACCTACGGTTTCAGCGAAGAGGCCGACATCCGCGCCATCAACGTGCGCCAGCAGGGCATGCAGACCCACTTCACCGTGCTGCGCCGTGACTGCGAGCCGCTCGAAGTGTCGGTGAACATGCCCGGCAACCACAACGTGCTCAACGCCTTGGCCACCATTGCCATCGCCACCGACGAAGGCATCAGCGATGAAGCCATCGTCCAGGGGCTGTCGGGCTTCCAGGGCGTCGGTCGACGCTTCCAGGTATACGGCGAGCTGCCGGTCGACGGCGGCAGCGTGATGCTGGTCGACGATTACGGTCACCACCCGACCGAAGTGGCTGCGGTGATCAAGGCCGTGCGCGGTGGCTGGCCAAGCCGTCGCCTGGTGATCGTCTATCAGCCGCACCGCTACAGCCGTACCCGCGACCTGTACGACGATTTCGTCCAGGTGCTGGGCGATGCCAACGTGCTGCTGCTGATGGAAGTCTACCCGGCCGGCGAAGAGCCGATCCCCGGTGCCGACAGCCGCCAGCTGTGCCACAGCATCCGCCAGCGCGGCAAGCTGGACCCGATCTACATCGAACGTGGCGCCGAGCTGGCGCCGCTGGTCAAGCCGCTGCTGCGTGCTGGCGACATCCTGATCTGCCAGGGTGCCGGTGACGTCGGCGGCCTGGCCCCGCAACTGATGAAAAGCCCGCTGTTCGCTGGCGCCAAGCAGGAGAAGTCGAAATGACCAGCGCTTACGAACAACTGCACTCGACCCTGGACGTCAAGGCGTTCGGCCGCGTGGCCGTGCTGTACGGTGGCAAGAGCGCCGAGCGTGAAGTGTCGCTGAAGTCCGGCGCCGCAGTGCTCGACGCCCTGACCAGTGCCGGTGTCGACGTGGTCGGCATCGACGTCGGCGACGACCTGCTGGCGCGCCTGCAGGGCGAGAAGATCGACCGCGCCTTCATCATCCTCCACGGCCGTGGCGGTGAAGATGGCAGCATGCAGGGCCTGCTGGAGTGCCTGGGTATCCCCTACACCGGCAGCGGCATCCTCGCCTCTGCACTGGCGATGGATAAGCTGCGCACCAAGCAGGTGTGGCAGAGCCTGGGTATTCCGACCCCACGCCACGCGGTACTGGCCAGCGAGCAGGATTGTGTTGCAGCCAGTACGGAACTGGGCTTCCCGCTTATCGTCAAACCTGCCCATGAAGGCTCTAGCATCGGCATGGCCAAGGTGAACAGCGAGCAGGAACTGATCGCTGCCTGGCAAGAGGCCGCCCACTACGATTCGCAAGTTCTGGTCGAACAATGGATTCACGGCCCGGAGTTCACCATCGCCGTTCTGCGTGGCCAGGTGCTGCCGCCGATCGCCTTGGGTACGCCGCACGTGTTCTACGACTACGACGCCAAGTACATCGCCAATGACACCCAGTACCGCGTCCCATGCGGCCTGGACAGTGCCAAGGAGCAGGAACTGATCGACCTGACCGCGCGCGCCTGCGATGCCATCGGCATCGACGGCTGGGGCCGGCTGGACGTGATGCAGGACGAGCAGGGCCGGTTCTGGCTGCTCGAAGTCAACACCGCACCTGGCATGACTGATCATAGCCTGGTGCCCATGGCGGCCCGCGCGGCCGGCCTGGACTTCCAGCAACTGGTGCTGGCGATCCTGGCTGAAAGCGTGGCGACGCGAGGTTAACCATCATGCAAGGCGCAATGATACGTCAGCAGCAACCCGTTACCGGCCGTAGCAAGCCGGTGCCGCGTGGTGCCAGCCGACTGGTGGCCGACGAGCCCGTATCGGCGCGCCTGCCGCGGCCCAGCCTGGGCGGCCTCAAGCGCCTGCTGTGGCCGATCGTGCTGGTCGCTGCCGGGTTCGGCGCCTATGAGGGCGCCATCCGACTGATGCCGTACGCCGACCGGCCAATCACCAAGATCGACGTGCAGGGTGACCTCAGCTACATCAGCCAGCAGTCGGTGCAGCAGCGCATTGCGCCGTACGTGGCGGCGAGCTTCTTCAGCGTCGACCTCACGGCCATGCGTGCCGAACTCGAGCAGATGCCATGGATCGCCCACGCCGAAGTACGCCGGGTGTGGCCGGACGAAGTGGTGATTCGCCTGGAAGAACAGTTGCCGGTGGCACGCTGGGGTGACGAGGCCCTGCTCAACAACCAGGGCCAGGCCTTCACCCCGCGCGAGCTGGCCAACTACGAGCACCTGCCGCAGCTTGCCGGGCCGCAGCGCGCTCAGCAACAAGTCATGCAGCAGTATCAGGTACTTAGCCAGATGCTGCGCCCCCTGGGCTTTTCCATCGCTCGCCTGGAGCTGCGCGAGCGCGGCAGCTGGTTCCTGACGACCGGTGCGAGCAGTGCCGGGCCAGGCATCGAGCTGCTGCTGGGGCGCGACCATCTGGTAGAGAAGATGCGCCGTTTCATTGCCATTTACGACAAGACACTCAAAGACCAGATCAGCACTATTGCCCGCATTGATCTGCGTTATTCCAACGGACTTGCCGTTGGTTGGCGGGAACCGATTGCACCGACGACGGCCCAACCCGCCGTTGCGAAGAATTAGAGAGAGGCAGGACCATGGCAAACGCGCATAGCGGCAAAATGATCGTCGGGCTGGACATCGGCACCTCCAAGGTGGTGGCGCTGGTGGGTGAAGTGGGCGAAGACGGTACCCTCGAGATCGTGGGCATCGGCACCCATCCGTCCCGCGGCCTGAAAAAAGGCGTGGTGGTGAACATCGAGTCGACCGTGCAGTCGATCCAGCGCGCGGTGGAAGAAGCCCAGCTGATGGCCGGCTGCCGCATCCACTCGGCATTCGTCGGCGTGGCCGGCAACCACATCCGCAGCCTGAACTCCCACGGCATCGTGGCGATCCGCGACCGCGAGGTCAGCGTTGCCGACCTCGAACGTGTGCTCGATGCCGCCCAGGCCGTGGCCATTCCGGCTGACCAGCGCGTGCTGCACACCCTGCCGCAGGACTACGTGATCGACAATCAGGAAGGCGTGCGCGAGCCGTTGGGCATGTCTGGTGTGCGCCTGGAGGCCAAGGTTCACGTGGTCACCTGCGCAGTGAACGCGGCGCAGAACATCGAGAAGTGCGTACGCCGCTGCGGTCTGGAAATCGACGACATCATCCTCGAGCAGCTGGCTTCGGCCTACTCGGTGCTGACCGATGACGAGAAAGAGCTGGGCGTGTGCCTGGTGGATATCGGCGGCGGTACCACCGACATCGCCATCTTCACCGAGGGCGCAATCCGTCACACCGCAGTGATCCCGATTGCGGGTGACCAGGTCACCAACGACATCGCCATGGCCCTGCGTACACCGACCCAGTATGCCGAGGAAATCAAGATCCGCTACGCCTGCGCCCTGGCCAAGCTGGCCGGCGCCGGCGAGACCATCAAGGTGCCGAGCGTGGGTGATCGCCCACCGCGCGAGCTGTCGCGTCAGGCCCTGGCCGAAGTGGTGGAGCCACGTTACGACGAGCTCTTCACCCTGATCCAGGCCGAGCTGCGCCGCAGCGGCTACGAGGACCTGGTGCCTGCCGGCATCGTCCTCACCGGCGGCACCGCGAAAATGGAAGGCGCCGTGGAACTGGCCGAGGAAATCTTCCACATGCCGGTACGCCTGGGCGTGCCGCACAGCGTTCGGGGGCTGAGCGACGTGGTGCGCAACCCGATCTATTCCACCGGTGTGGGCTTGCTCACCTATGGCCTGCTCAAGCAGTCCGAGGACTTGGTCCTGACCGGTAACACCAACAGCAGCAACAACAGCTATGGCGATGAACCGAAGGCCCCAGTGCTTGAGCGCTTCAAGAAGTGGGTCCAGGGCAACTTCTAAGTTTCAAAGCAGTAGTGGTAGGCGCAACAACTAGAGAACTGTAAGGAGAGGGAAAATGTTCGAGCTCGTAGACAACGTCCCGCAAAGCCCGGTCATCAAAGTGATCGGCGTTGGCGGTGGCGGCGGCAACGCCGTCAACCACATGGTGAAGAGCAGCATCGAAGGCGTCGAGTTCATCTGCGCCAACACCGATGCACAGGCGCTGAAAAACATCGGCGCACGCACCATCCTGCAACTGGGTACCGGCGTGACCAAGGGTCTGGGTGCCGGTGCCAATCCGGAAGTCGGCCGTCAGGCCGCGCTGGAGGACCGTGAGCGCATCGCCGAGGTGCTGCAGGGCACCAACATGGTGTTCATCACCACCGGCATGGGTGGCGGTACCGGTACCGGCGCGGCGCCGATCATCGCCGAAGTGGCCAAGGAAATGGGCATTCTCACCGTTGCAGTGGTGACCCGTCCGTTCCCGTTCGAAGGCCGCAAGCGCATGCAGATCGCCGACGAAGGCATCCGCATGCTGGCCGAGAGCGTCGACTCGCTGATCACCATCCCCAACGAGAAGCTGCTGACCATCCTGGGCAAGGATGCCAGCCTGCTGTCCGCGTTTGCCAAGGCTGACGACGTGCTGGCCGGTGCCGTGCGCGGTATCTCCGACATCATCAAGCGTCCGGGCATGATCAACGTCGACTTTGCCGACGTACGCACCGTCATGGGTGAAATGGGCATGGCGATGATGGGGACCGGCTGCGCCAGCGGCCCGAACCGTGCGCGCGAAGCCACCGAAGCGGCGATCCGCAACCCGCTGCTCGAAGACGTCAACCTGCAGGGCGCCCGCGGCATCCTGGTGAACATCACCGCAGGTCCCGACCTGTCGCTGGGTGAATACTCCGACGTGGGTAGCATCATCGAAGCCTTCGCCTCCGACCACGCCATGGTCAAGGTCGGCACCGTGATCGACCCTGACATGCGTGACGAACTGCACGTGACCGTGGTTGCCACTGGCTTGGGCGCGCGTATCGAGAAACCGGTCAAGGTGGTCGACAACACCCTGCAGACCGCTCAGCAGGCGTACGAGGCTTCCAACCCGGCGCCGGTTCGCCAGGAGCAGCCAGCCGTCAACTACCGTGACCTCGAGCGCCCGACCGTAATGCGCAACCAGGCCCATGCAGGCGCTGCCGCGGCAGCTAAACTCAACCCTCAGGATGATCTGGACTACCTCGATATCCCGGCCTTCCTGCGTCGTCAGGCCGATTGATGGAATTTATCAGGGGTATAAAGGTGATTGGTGTTCAGCAAAGGCATGGTCTGTTATCATCCCCAGCCTTTGTTGACACCTGTTCGCATTATTTGCGCTGAAGCGGCCAATGCCATGATTAGACAACGCACCCTGAAGAATACCATCCGTGCCACGGGCGTCGGCCTGCACTCCGGGGAGAAGGTCTACCTGACCCTCAAGCCTGCGCCTGTCGACACCGGCATCGTCTTCCGTCGCGCCGACCTCGACCCTGTGGTCGAGATCCCGGCGCGTGCGGCCAATGTGGGTGAGACCACCATGTCCACCACGCTGGTCAACGGTGACGTCAAGGTCGATACGGTCGAGCACCTGCTCTCCGCCATGGCGGGCCTGGGCATCGATAACGCCTACGTCGAGCTCTCCGCCTCGGAAGTGCCGATCATGGATGGCAGCGCCGGTCCCTTCGTATTCCTGATTCAGTCTGCCGGCCTGGAAGAACAGGACGCAGCCAAGAAGTTCATCCGCATCCTTCGCGAAGTGACAGTGGTAGAGGGCGACAAGAGCGCCACCTTCCTGCCATTCGACGGGTTCAAGGTGAGCTTCGAGATCGACTTCGATCACCCGGTCCTCAAGGGCCAGACCCAGAGTGCGGTCGTCGACTTCTCCAGCACCTCGTTCGTGAAGGAAGTCAGCCGCGCCCGTACCTTCGGCTTCATGCGTGACATCGAGTACCTGCGCAAGCACAACCTTGCGTTGGGCGGCAGTGTCGAGAACGCCATCGTGGTCGACGAAACTGGTGTGCTCAACGAAGACGGCCTTCGTTCCGATGACGAATTCGTCAAGCACAAGATTCTCGACGCCATTGGCGACCTCTACCTGCTGGGCAACAGCCTGATCGGCGAGTTCAAGGGCTACAAGTCCGGCCACGCGCTGAACAACCAGCTGCTGCGCAAGCTCATTGCTGAAACCGACGCCTGGGAAGTGGTCACGTTCGAAGATGCCAGCACGGCACCGATCTCGTACATGCGTCCTGTTGCGGCCGTGTAAGTTCGAACACTCTCTAGTTCGTTGATTGAGGCCACCTTCGGGTGGCCTTTTTTATTGGCGTTTGTCTTTGTTGGCGTGGCCGGCAAGTCGCTCAAGGGCGGCGCGCAGTTTGGGGTCGGCAATACCTTCGGCGGAGTCGCGCAGGCTTTCGGCGGCACTGTTCGACAGCTCGGTGGTATGACTGCCGCGCCTGGCGGGCACCAGAGGTGGCTGCACCTTGTAGAGGATGCGCTGCAGGTTGCCGAAGGCTTCCAGGGCCTGGAGCTGGCGCTGCAGGCGCTTTTGCTGATAGCGCAGGCGCGTGGCCCAATGACCGTCGGTGACCACCAGCAGCAGGGTGCCGTCGCGCCACGAGGCGATATGGCAATGCTCGCGCGCAGCCGGCTGCAACTGGCTTTCCAGCAGGCGTTGCAGGTGCGCCAGGCGTTCGGCCTGATTCAGTAGCAGGCGCAGCGGGCGGTTCTGGCGCAGTAGCGTGGACGGCGGCTGGGCGGAGGAGGGTTTGAAGGCCATGGCGGTATGCATGCAGTTACAAGATCGGCAGTCTAACACCTCTGTTGGCTGTGCCGGCCTCTTCGCGGGTAAACCCGCTCCCACAGGCGATCACCTGTTCCCGAGGGAGTGAGATACCTGTGGGAGCGGGTTTACCCGCGAAAAGGCCGGCACAGGATACGAGCCATTCTCGATACGTTTCATGAAGCTGCGGGTTGAACTCAGGGAAAATGCCCCAATCATAGAAAAGCCCCCACCCAAGCGCTGTGCCAGCATCGTGGCAATCGACCACTTTCCTCACCATCGTTTCCGGGTAGAATGCTCGTTCGCATGCGGCCTCAGGGCTGCACGGGCGACTCATGGGGCCGCCCTCCATCCCTACGTGTGGAAGATCCTGCCGATATGTTTGCGCCTTTGTTAAAAAAACTTTTTGGAAGCAAGAACGAGCGTGAAGTCAAACGCATGCTCAAGACGGTATCTATCGTCAATGCCTTCGAAGAGAAAATGGTGGCCCTCTCCGATGAGCAACTGCGGGGCAAGACCGCAGAGTTCAAGGAGCGCCTGGCCAAAGGCGAGACGCTGGACCAGTTGCTGCCCGAAGCCTTCGCCGTGGCCCGAGAGGCCGGCAAGCGCGTCATGGGCATGCGTCACTTCGATGTGCAGCTGATCGGCGGCATGACCCTGCACGAGGGCATGATCGCAGAAATGCGTACCGGTGAAGGCAAGACCTTGGTCGGTACCCTGGCCGTCTACCTCAACGCACTGTCGGGCAAGGGCGTGCACGTGGTCACGGTCAACGACTACCTGGCCCGCCGTGACGCCAACTGGATGCGCCCGCTGTACGAATTCCTCGGTCTGTCCGTGGGCATCGTCTCGGCCTTCCAGCCGCCTGAAGAAAAACGCGCCGCCTACGCCGCCGACATCACCTATGGCACCAACAACGAATTCGGTTTCGACTACCTGCGCGACAACATGGCGTTCAGCCAGGAAGAGAAGTTCCAGCGTGAACTCAACTTCGCGGTCATCGACGAAGTCGACTCGATCCTCATCGACGAAGCGCGCACCCCGCTGATCATCTCCGGCCAGGCCGAAGACAGCTCCAAGCTGTACATCGAGATCAACCGCCTGATCCCGCGCCTGACCCAGCACATCGAAGAAGTCGAAGGCCAGGTCACCCAGGAAGGCCACTACACCATCGACGAGAAGAGCCGCCAGGTCGAGCTCAACGAAGCCGGTCATCAGTTCATCGAAGAGATGCTGACCCAGGCCGGTCTGCTGGCCGAAGGCGAGAGCCTGTACTCGGCGCACAACCTGGGCCTGCTGACCCACGTCTATGCCGGCCTGCGCGCGCACAAGCTGTTCCACCGCAATGTCGAGTACATCGTGCAGGACGGCCAAGTGCTGCTGATCGACGAACACACCGGCCGTACCATGCCCGGTCGTCGTCTTTCCGAGGGCCTGCATCAGGCCATCGAGGCCAAGGAAAACCTGAACATCCAGGCCGAAAGCCAGACCCTGGCTTCGACCACCTTCCAGAACTACTTCCGTCTCTACACCAAGCTGTCCGGCATGACCGGTACCGCCGACACCGAAGCGTTCGAGTTCCAGTCGATCTACGCCCTGAACGTGATGGTCATTCCGCCGAACAAGCCGCTCGCGCGTAAAGACTTCAACGACCTGGTGTACCTGACCGCCGACGAGAAATACGCCGCGATCATCGCCGACATCAAAGAGAGCATGACCCAGGGCCGCCCGATCCTGGTGGGTACCGCCACCATCGAAACCTCGGAGCACATGTCGAACCTGCTGCAAAAGGAAGGTATCGACCACAAGGTACTGAACGCCAAGTACCACGAGAAGGAAGCCGAGATCATCGCGCAAGCCGGTGCCCCGGGTGCGCTGACCATCGCCACCAACATGGCCGGCCGTGGTACCGACATCCTGCTGGGCGGTAACTGGGAAGCCGAAGTGGCCGCCCTGGAAAACCCGACGCCCGAGCAGATCGCCCAGATCAAGGCCGACTGGCAGAAGCGCCACCAGCAAGTGATCCAGGCCGGTGGCCTGCACGTGATCGCCTCCGAGCGCCACGAATCGCGCCGTATCGACAACCAGCTGCGTGGCCGTTCCGGCCGTCAGGGCGACCCGGGTTCGAGCCGCTTCTACCTGTCGCTGGAAGACAGCCTGATGCGCATCTTCGCCTCTGACCGGGTCAAGAACTTCATGAAGGCGCTGGGCATGCAGTCCGGCGAGGCCATCGAGCACCGCATGGTCACCAACGCTATCGAAAAAGCTCAGCGCAAGGTCGAAGGCCGCAACTTCGACATCCGCAAACAGCTGCTCGAATACGATGACGTGGCCAACGAACAGCGCAAGGTGATCTACCACATGCGCAACAGCCTGCTGGCGGCCGAGAACATTGGCGACACCATCGTCGAGTTCCGCCAGGAAGTGCTGGACGCCACCATCAGCCAGCACATCCCTCCGCAGTCGCTGCCGGAGCAGTGGGACGTGGCCGGCCTCGAAGCTTCGCTGGCCAGCGACTTCGCCATTAAGCTGCCGATCCAGCAATGGCTGGACGAGGACGATCACCTCTACGAGGAGACCCTGCGCGAGAAGCTGCTGAACGAGATCACTACCGCCTACACCGAGAAGGAAGACCAGGCGGGTATCGAGGCGCTGCGTACCTTCGAGAAGCAGATCCTGCTGCGCGTGCTGGACGACCTGTGGAAAGACCACCTGTCGACCATGGACCACCTGCGACACGGTATCCATCTGCGCGGTTACGCGCAGAAGAACCCGAAGCAGGAGTACAAGCGCGAGTCGTTCACCCTGTTCCAGGAGCTGCTCGAGTCGATCAAGCGCGACACCATCCGCGTGCTGTCGCACGTTCAGGTGCGCCGCGAAGACCCGGCAGAAGAAGAAGCCCGCCTGCGCCGCGAAGCCGAGGAACTGGCCAGCCGCATGCAGTTCCAGCATGCCGCCGCGCCGGGCCTCGAGAGCGAGCAGCTGAGCGAGGAGGGCGCCGAAGTGGCCGTGGCCGCTGCCCCGGTGCGCAACGACCTGAAGCTGGGCCGCAACGAGCCGTGCTGGTGTGGTTCGGGCAAGAAATTCAAGCATTGCCATGGTCAGATCGAGTGATCTGATGCAACCGCTGTAACTTGATGTACTTGGGGCTGCTCTGCGGCCCTTTCGCGACACAAGGCCGCTCCTACAGGAATCGCAACAATCCTGTAGGAGCGGCCTTGTGTCGCGATGGGGCGCGAAGCGGCCCCGCTTTTTGCAATCAACCGATTTTTCTAGGAGCGCTCTAATGGCTGTTGGTCTTGGTCCTTTGCCCACCCTGCACCCGGTTCCGGGTTTTGAACTCGGCATCGCCTCTGCCGGCATCAAGCGCCCCGGGCGCAAGGATGTGGTGGTCATGCGCTGTGCCGAAGGCTCCAGCGTGGCTGGCGTGTTCACCCTCAACGCCTTCTGTGCAGCTCCTGTGATCCTGTCCAAGCAGCGCGTGCAGGGCACCGTGCGCTACTTGCTGACCAACACCGGCAATGCCAACGCCGGTACCGGCGCACCTGGCCTGGCTGCCGCCGAACGCACCTGCGCCAAGCTGGCCGAACTGACCGGCGTGCCGGCCGAGTCGGTGCTGCCGTTTTCCACCGGTGTGATCGGTGAACCACTGCCGGTCGAGAAGATCGAAGGGGCGCTGCAGGCCGCACTGGACAACCTGTCGGAAAACCACTGGGCTGAAGCCGCCACCGGCATCATGACCACCGACACCCTGCCCAAAGGCGCCAGCCGCCAGTTCCAGCACGATGGCGTGACCGTTACCGTGACCGGTATCAGCAAGGGCGCCGGCATGATTCGCCCGAACATGGCCACCATGCTCGGCTACATCGCCACCGACGCCAAGGTCGCCCCAGGCGTACTCAAGGACCTGATGCTCGACGGTGCCAACAAGTCGTTCAACCGCATCACCATCGACGGCGACACCTCGACCAACGACTGCTGCATGCTGATCGCCACCGGCAAGGCCAACCTGCCGGAAGTGACCGAAGCCAGCGGCGCGCTGTTCGAAGCGCTGAAGAAGGCCGTGTTCGAAGTGTGCATGGACGTGGCCCAGGCCATCGTCCGTGACGGCGAAGGCGCCACCAAGTTCGTCACCGTGCAGGTCAACGGTGGTGGTAACCACCAGGAATGCCTGGATGTCGGCTACGCCGTGGCTCACTCGCCACTGATCAAGACCGCACTGTTCGCTTCCGACCCGAACTGGGGCCGCATTCTGGCTGCCGTGGGCCGTGCTGGCGTGCCGGAGTTGGATGTCAGCCTGATCGACGTGTACCTGGACAGCGTGTGCATTGCCAGCCAGGGCGGCCGCAGCCCGAGCTACACCGAAGCACAGGGTTCGGCCGTGATGGCGCAGGAAGAGATCACCATCCGTATCGAGCTGGGCCGTGGCCAGTGCAGCGAAACCATCTGGACCACCGACCTGTCCCACGAATACGTGAAGATCAACGCCGAATACCGCACCTGATGTAAGCCCGGGGCTGCAAGGCAGCCCCAAATTCCCGACACATGGAGCCGACCCATGAGCTATCACCTGATCATCGGCGACAAGCTGTATTCCTCCTGGTCGCTGCGAGGCGCCCTGGCCCTCGAGCTGGCTGGCGTGCCCTACGAAGAAACCCTGATCAAGCTCAACCAGCCTGATACCCGTCAACGCATCCTCGCTTATTCCTCCACCGGCAAGGTACCGCTGCTCAAGACCGAGCACGGTGTGATCGCCGACTCCCTGGCCATCGCCGAATACCTCAACGAGCGCCACCCCGAGGCCCAGCTGTGGCCGGCCGATGTCGCCGCCCGTGCCCAGGCCCGTTCGGCCTGCGCACAGATGCACAGTGGCTTCTTCGCCCTGCGCGGTGCCATGCCGTTCGACCTGAGCCGTGACCAGGCGCTGGAGAACATGCCGCTGGAGGTGCAAGTGGACATCGATCGCGTCGTCGCGCTGTGGTCGGAGTGCCGCCTGGTGGCCAAGGCCAGCGGGCCGTTCCTGTTCGGCGAGCCGACCTTGGTCGATGCCTTCTTCGCGCCGGTGGCGGTGCGCCTGCGCACCTATCGTGTGGAAGTGCCCGCCGAGGCCGCCACCTATATCGAAACCATTTACCAGTGGCCGGCCTTCAAGGCCTGGCAGCAAGCTGGCCTGGCGGAGCGTGAAGGTTGAAACGGATTCATGTTGTAGCTGCGGTGATCCGCGGCAGTGATGGGCGCATTCTGATTGCGCGCCGCGCCGATACCCAGCACCAGGGTGGCCTGTGGGAATTCCCCGGTGGCAAGGTGGAAGAGGGCGAAGGCGTCGAAGCGGCGCTGGCCCGCGAACTGCGCGAAGAGCTGGGCATCGAAGTGACCCGTTCGCGGGCGCTGATCAAGGTCAGCCACGACTACCCGGACAAGCAGGTGCTGCTGGATGTGCGTGAGGTCGATGCGTTCACCGGTGAGCCCCATGGCGCCGAAGGCCAGCCATTGGCCTGGGTCACGCCACGGGACCTGGCGCAATACGAGTTCCCGGAAGCCAACAAGCCGATTGTCGCTGCTGCGCGCTTGCCGGACCAGTACCTGATCACCCCGGAGGGCCTGGAAGTGCCGCAGATGCTCAAGGGCATCCAGAAGGCCGTGGCCGGCGGTATCCGTCTGATCCAGCTGCGCGCCCCGGACATGTACGACCCCAAGTATCGCGATGTGGCGGTGGATGCGGTGGGGCTGTGCGCCGGCAAGGCGCAGCTGATGCTCAAGGGGCCACTGGAGTGGCTGGGCGACTTCCCGGCCGCCGGGTGGCACCTGACCGCCGCGCAGCTGCGCAAGTACGCAGCCAAGGGCCGGCCGTTCCCCAGGGAGCGCTGGCTGGCGGCGTCGTGCCACAGTGCCGAAGAGCTGGCGCTGGCAGAGCAGATGGGCGTGGATTTCGTCACCCTGTCGCCGGTGCAGGCGACCCAGACTCACCCTGAGGCGGTGCCGTTGGGGTGGGACGAGGCGCAGCGGTTGATTACAGGATTCAAGCAGCCGGTCTACCTGCTGGGTGGGGTTGGGCCAGGTGAGAGGGAAAAGGCCTGGGAAGCCGGCGCCCAAGGTGTTGCCGGGATTCGCGCGTTCTGGCCTGAGGCCTGAGTATCTGGGGCCGCTTTGCGGCCCATCGCAGGCAAGCCAGCTGCTACAGGTCAATCGCTGTCTTCAGGTACGGCCATACCTGTAGGAGCTGGCTTGCCTGCGATGGGCTGCAAGGCAGCCCCGGCGATATCAGCCCTGAGGCTTCTCTGCAGGCTGCCACAAGACCTCGCTAATCCCCTGCCGTCGCCCAATGATCCGCGCCGCCACGAACAGCAGATCCGAAAGCCGGTTGATATACGCCAACCCAACCCCCTCCAACGGCTCCAGCGCATTCAACTGCTGGCACCGCCGCTCTGCACTACGCGCCAGGCTGCGGCACACATGGGCCTGTGCGACCAGCGCCGAACCACTGGGCAAAATGAAGTTCTTCAACGGCCCCAGCTCCTCGTTCCATACATCGATCGCCGCCTCCAGCCGCACCACCTCGGCCTGGTTCAAGGCCTGATAGCTGGGCATCGCCAACTCGCCCCCCAAGTCGAACAGGCGGTGCTGGCAAGGCGCCAGAACGTTGCTCACCTCATCCAGTTTGTGGTCATCCAGGCCGGCCAGCAGCAGGCCGAGCTGGCTGTTCAGGCTGTCCACCTCACCGATCGCTTCGACCCGTGGGTGGTCCTTGGGCACCCGCCGCCCGTCGCCCAGGCCCGTTTCGCCCTTGTCGCCAGTGCGGGTGTAGATCTTCGACAGGCGATAGCCCATGTCATGCCTCCGTGTGGGTCGGCACCGCCGCTGGCGGCTGGCCGAGGGGCAGGCGCAGGGTGAAGCAGGTGCCCTGGCCGGGCGTGGACTGTACTTCCATCTGCCCCTTGTGGTTGTTGGTGATGATGAAGTATGAAACCGACAGCCCGAGGCCGGTGCCCTGGCCGATTTCCTTGGTGGTGAAAAACGGCTCGAAGGTGCGTTTGCGCACGGTTTCGGGCATGCCCACGCCGTTGTCCTCGACCTGGATCTCGGCCCAGGGCGGGTTCAGCCGGGTGCGCAAGGTGATGCGCCCGGGTTCGCTGGGTTGGGGCCGCTGGTGGATGGCCTGGGCAGCGTTCTTCAGCAGGTTCAGCAGCACCTGCTCCAGTTCGTTGGCGGTGCAGGGCACCGGGCCCAGGTTGGGGTCGAACTGGCGGACGATGGCCTGGCCTTTGAAGTCGAAGCCGATGGTCAGGTCGAAGTCGTTGCTGGCGATCTCCACGGCCTGGTCGATCAGTGCCGGCAGCTCGCAAGGCACCAGTTGGCGATTGCTGCGGCGGCTGAAGCTGAGCATGTGGGTGACGATCTTGGCGGCGCGTGCGCCGGCCTGCTGAATGCCGTCGAGCAGCTGCGGCACTTCACGGTTCTGCAGGTAGCGGTTGACGCTGGGCAGGTCGATGCCCAGTTCGCCGGCCTGTTCCTGGTTGCGCGGCAGTTCCGGCGACAGGCGCCGGCGAATGTTCTGCACGTTGTGCAGGATCGCACCCAGCGGGTTGTTGATTTCGTGGGCCATGCCGGCCGCCAGGCCGCCCACCGAGAGCATCTTCTCCGACTGCACCATCATCTCTTCCAGTGACAGGCGCTGGGTGATGTCGTCGATACGGATGACCACGCCGCGCCCGCCACCACCCATCAGCGGGTAGAACGTCAGGGCGTAGTGGCGCAAGTCGTCGCCCTTGGGCCAGGTGACCCGCTCGATCTTCGCCACCCGGTGCTTCTCGACGCTTTCCTTGAGCTGGGGCAGAAACGGCTTGAGCGGCTCGAAGGCGATGAAGATCGGCTGGTTCAGCGCTTCGTCCAAGGGCGTGCCGGAGAGCACGGTGGCCTCGTGGTTCCATTGGGTCACGTAGAGCTGCTCATCGAGGGCGATCAGTGCCGAGGGCATGGAGTCGATGATGCTGTTGAGGTAGTTCTGGAAACCCGTGAGCTTCTTCTCGATCTTGCTGCGCACCTGAACTTCCAGCTCCAGCTTGCGGTTGGTGTGGCGGGTTTCTTCGGCCAGCCCTTGGGCCTGGTCGAAGGCCATCTGGAATTCGTCGCGGGCACGCTTGAGCTGCTGCTCGCGGCCTTCGATACGCGAGAGCATGGTGTTGAAGGCATCGGCCAGGCTGCCGATCTCGTCGTCGTTGCCGCGGGTGGCACGCAAGGCATAGCTTTCCTCGCGGGTGACCTGGCGGCTGAGTTCTTCGAGCTGGTTGATCGGCTGAGTGATCAGGCGCTTGATCTGCCGGGCGATGACCAGCCATAGCAGTATGCTGAACACCAGGATTGCCAGGCTGGCGCTGAGCGTGCCGGTGTAGAACGCCATGGGCAGTTCGCTGCTGGCCACCAGCAGCAGGTGCGCCGGAGGGCTGGCCTCGCGCGGGATGCGGATCAGCTGGGTGCTGCGAAACTCCATCAGGCGCCAACCGTCGATGTTGCGGTAGCGCTTGGGCAACACCAGTGGCTCGCCGTGCTGCAGCTGGGCCAGCATCCGGCCGTCGCCGCCGTAGATGGCGGCGGCGCGTAGCGGCGTGTAGCTGTCCAGTTCCTTGAGCAGGGCAGTGGCCGTCTCCGCCGAGTCGCCCGCACGGGCCGGCAGTTGGGGGTTGGCCACCAGCCTGCCGATGGTCTGCAACGCCTGCGGCGCCATGCTTTCCTGGGTGATCCAGTAGGCGGCGCTGATGAAGGTCAGGTTGGCCACCAGCAGGATGGTCACCAGCAGCACCAGCAGGGCCGCCAGCAGTTTCTGCCCGACCGGGAGGTTTTCCAGGCGTTGGCGCAGGCTCATGGGCAAGGCAATGTCCGTATTGGGTTGAGGTCAGGCGCTGGGCAAACCACGCGCTCGCAGGTTATCGACCAGGCACCGGTGCAGGTGTTCCAGCTGTGGCAGTGCCAAGCCGTGGCGCTCTGCAGCCCGGCAGGCGTGGCCCAGCAGGTAATGCACCTCGGTACGCCGGCCAGCGCGTACGTCCTGGTACATGGAAGAGTAGTTGGCGGCAGTGGCCAGGATGACCCGTTGCACTTCTTCGTCCAGGTCGGTCGCCGCTTCAGGCTGGCCGCAACGGCGCAGCAGCTCGGCCAACTCCTTGCTCAGCGCTTCGACCTCGCCAAGGTGCCCGAGCAGCCCGCCGTTCTGGCAGTCGTGGAGCACGGTCAGCGGGTTGATGGCGCAGTTCAGTGCCAGCTTGCGCCACAAGCGGGTAAGGATATCGACGGTCCATTCGCCTGGAATGCCGGCGTCGGTCAGGTCTGCGAACCATTCGGGGCGGGTGGGGTTGGCCGGATCGCCCAGCCAGTTGAAGCCATGGCCGGCGAATCGCACCCGCCAGTCGTCTTCGCGGAATGCACCTTCGGTGCTGGAGGCGAAGATGCAGCGGGCGAGGGGCGCCTGGTCGGCGACTTCGTCCTGGCTACCGAGGCCGTTCTGCAGCAGCACGATTTCGGCACCTTCAGCCAGGCGCGGCGCCAGGCGGGCGATGGCAGGGGCGGCATCGTAGGCCTTGCAGGCCACCAGCAGGCGATGAATGGGCCCACCGCACTCGGCCGTTTCGGCCGGGATGGCGTAGAAATGGGCCTGGTCCTGTTCGACCAATGTCAGGCCGCCGGCCTGCTGGTAGGCTTGCAGGCGCTGCGCATCGCGCAGGATCAGGCGTACCGCCTTGCCGGCGCGGGCCAGGCGGCAAGCCCACAGGCTACCGAGGCTACCGGCGCCGAGAATATGCCAGGTGCTGCTCATCTGCGTTTCGCAACCCGTTATAATGAGCCCGCATTTTAACCCGCTAACACCGACGCGCTCCATGTTCAGACTGAGCGCGCGTTTATTTTATGGAGATTACCCATGCCTTCGTTCGACGTGGTATCGGAACTGGACAAGCACGAAGTGCAGAACGCGGTCGACAACGCCATCAAGGACCTCGACCGCCGTTATGACCTCAAGGGCAAGGGCAGCTTCGAGTTCAAGGACAAGGAGCAGACCGTGGTGCTGACCGCCGAGGAAGAGTTCCAGCTCGAAGCCATGCTGGAAATCCTGCGCCTGGCGCTGGTCAAGCGCAAGATCGACGTGAAGTGCCTGGAAACCAACGACCCGTACCCCTCGGGCAAGGAAAAGAAGCAGGAAGCCAAGTTCCGCGAAGGCATCGACAAGGACCTGGCCAAGAAGATCGTCGCCACCATCAAGGACGGCAAGCTCAAGGTCCAGGCCGCCATCCAGGGCGAACAGGTACGAGTCACCGGCAAGAAGCGTGATGACCTGCAGGAAGCCATTGCCCTGCTTCGCACCAAGGAATTCGACATGCCGCTGCAATTCAACAACTTCCGTGATTGATCACAGGGTTGTCCGGAACCCCGATGGCCTAATGATGTCCATGGGGGTTCATGGCCGCTGGACAGCTGGCGGCCTGCGTTACTGTGCTGCTTTAGGAGATGAACATGGATTTGAACGCTGAAGTCGATCAGCTGGTCCGCCAATCGCAGACCTGGGTCCCCTTGATCATGGAATACGGCAGCCGCCTGCTGCTGGCCCTGCTGACCCTGGCGGTCGGCTGGTGGATCGTCAACAAGGTCAGCGCCCGCCTGGGCAAACTGGTTGGCCTGCGTAACGCCGACCTGGCACTGCAAGGTTTCATCAGCACCTTGTCGAACATCGTGCTGAAGGTACTGCTGTTCGTCAGCGTGGCGTCGATGATCGGCATCGAGACCACTTCGTTCGTCGCCGCCATCGGTGCCGCCGGCCTGGCCATCGGCCTGGCCTTGCAAGGCAGCCTGGCGAACTTCGCCGGTGGCGTGCTGATTTTGATGTTCCGCCCGTTCCGCATCGGCGACTGGATCGAAGCGCAAGGCGTGGCGGGTACCGTCGACAGCATCCAGATCTTCCACACCGTGCTGCGGACCGGTGATAACAAGACCGTGATCATGCCCAACGGCGCTCTGTCCAACGGTATCATCACCAACACCAACCGCCAGCCGACGCGCAAGGTGGTGTTCGACGTGGGCGTGGACTACGAGGCCGATCTGCAGAAGGCGCGCAACGTGCTGCTGGAGCTGGCGCAGGATCCGCGCGTGCTGCCGGACCCGGCACCGCAGGCAGTGGTTTCGACCTTGGGCGACAGCTCGATCACCGTGTCGCTACGCCTGTGGACCAAGACCTCCGACTACTGGGACGTGATGTTCATGCTCAACGAGCATGCCCGTGACCGGTTGAAGGCCGAAGGGATCGATATCCCGTTTCCGCAGCGGGTGATTCGCGTGGTGCAGGAGACTGCAGCGCAGTAACGTTCTGCTGAAACCGGGGCCGCTGTGCGGCCCTTCGCGGGCACGCCCGCTCCCACAGGTGCAGCGCTGTATTCGAATGCTGCGCGGTACCCTGTGGGAGCGGGCTTGCCCGCGAAGGGGCGCGCAGCGGCCCGTTTTTTCTGCCCCTTACACTTGTTCACAGCAATTCCCGAACATATCTGGCATATAGCTTGACCCCTCCTGCCTGCACCCGATACGCCATCATGAAACCACTGCTCTACATCACGCCCCTCCGGGCCCTGCTGTTCGGCCTGACCCTGGCCCTGTTCGAGCTCCTCACCTACCTGGCCAGCGACGCCGTGATGCCGGCCATGCCAGTGGTGGTCGAGCACCTGAACGCCAGCCCCGAGTACATCCCCCATGCGCTCAACCTGTACCTGCTCGGTGGTGTGCTGCTGCAATGGCTGATCGGCCCGCTGGCCGACCGCTATGGCCGCCGTCCGCTGCTGCTGGCCGGCTGCGCGTTTTTCGGCGTCGCCTGCCTGGCCACCTACTGGGTGCAGGATATTGGCCTGTTCAACCTGCTGCGCCTGCTGCAGGGCATCGGCCTGGGCTTCGTGGTAACCGTCAGCTACCCCGCGCTGAACGAAGCATTCAGCGAGGCCGACGCCGTGCGCATGATGGCGCTGCTGGCCAACATTGCCCTGCTGTCGCCGCTGCTGGGGCCGTTGGTCGGTACGCTCATGCTGCAGTGGCTGGATTGGCGCTGGCTATTCGTGGCCTTCGCCATGGGGGCCGTCTTGTGCTGGCTGCTGCTGCATCGACTGATGCCGGAAACCCTGGGTGTGGAGCGGCGCGACGGCTCGCGTCTGCCGTTCACGCCGATCCACCTGTTGCCACTGCTGGCCGGATACGGCCAGTTGCTGGGCAACCGCAAGTTCGTCGCTGGCAGCGCCGCATTGGGCCTGGTAGGCCTGCCGCTGATTGGCTGGATCGGCCTGTCGCCAGTGCTGCTCATCCACGATGAGGGGCTGAGCACGATGGAATATGCACTGTGGCAGCTGCCGGTGTTCGGCGGGCTGATTCTCGGCAACCTGATCATCAACCGCATTGCCGATCGTTACCCACTACCGGCCTTGGTGCGCGGGGCGTTAGGGCCCTACCTGGCCGGGTTGTGTCTGATGGTATTGGCCACCTGGTGCTGGCCGACGGTGATCAGCGTGGTCGCTGGCATGTCGCTCTATGCGTTGGGGCTGGGGGTGGCCAATGCGGTGCTGTACCGCATGACGCTGTTTGCCAGCGAGCAGAGCAAGGGGCTGGTGTCGGCGATGCTGGGGATGATCACCATTGCCTTGCTGGGGCTCGGTGGCGCGTTGCTGGCGATGATCGGGGCGGGGGCCAGCCTCTTGCACTTCGCCCTGGCGGCTGGCGTGGCAGGTGCCTTGGCGCTGTGGCCGTTGTGGTTCGTGGTTGGCGGGCCGCGGGGGGAAGGCGCTGTCGTGTAGGAGCGGCCTTGTGTCGCGAAAGGGCCGCAAGGCGGCCCCAGGATTTCGGCGGTGTTGCAACATTTGCTGGGGCTGCTGTGCAGCCCTTTCGCGACGCAAGGCCGCTCCTACAAGGATCGCTCCAACCCTTCAGGGCTGTTCGGCCGCCGGGTTATCCACCGGCACCTGCTTTCCCCGGCCCGCCTCCTGGCGCCATTGCAGCGCAATCAGGATCAGGGTCGGCACGCCCAACAGCGCGGTAATCAGGAAGAAGTCGTGATACCCGAACTTCTCCACCATCACCCCCGAATACCCGCCGATCAGGCGTGGCAGCAACAGCATGATCGAGCTGAGCAGCGCATATTGCGTGGCCGAGAACTTCAGGTTGGTCAGGCTCGACAGGTAGGCGACGAAGGCTGAGGTGGCCAGGCCCGAGCTGAAGTTGTCCAGCGAAATGGTCACCACCAGCATCTCCAGGTCCGGCCCCATGTCGGCCAGCATCAGGAACAGGATGTTGGTGGCCGCCGAGGCGGCGCCGCCGATGAACAGGATCGGCAGAATGCCGAAACGCACGATCAGCAGGCCGCCAGCACCGGCACCGACCAGGGTCATGATCAGGCCGAAGACCTTGCTGACGCTGGCGATCTGGTCCTTGGTGAAGCCCATGTCGATGTAGAACACGTTGGCCATCACACCCATGACCGTGTCCGACATGCGGTAGGTGGCGATCAGGCCGAGCAGCAGCAGCGCCTGCCAGCGGTAACGGGCGATGAAGTCATGGACCGGTGTCAGCACCGGCGCCAAGCCCCGACGGCCCAGGCTCGACAGGCAGGCCCAGCTCAGCAGCACGTAGAGAATCAGGCGCAGGAAGGCACGGTCTTCAAGCAGCAGGTCGAGTGGTGTCGCATCGCCGGAAATCACGCTCGACCAGCCAGTGTTGAACATCTGGGTAAAGCTGGCCGGCACCGACACCAGCAGGATGATCAGCACGAACACCGAAGCCATCTGATGCATCAGGCCATAGCGCGCGGCCGACAGCTGGGTGCGCATTGGTACCGGTGGCTCACGCATCACCAGGGTGGTGAACAGGGCCGGCAGCATCATCACGCCGAACAGCACGTAGGTCCCGGCCCAGGCCTTGTGCAGGTAGCTGAAGCCGGTGGAACCGAACCATTCGGCGAAAAACAGTGCGCCTGCGGTCGCGAGCAAGGCGGCGACCCGGTAGCCGGCCATGTAGCTGGCGGCGAGGGCCGCCTGGCGCTGGTCGTCGGCAATCTCCAGGCGGTAGGCATCGACGGCGATGTCTTGGGTGGCGGAAGCGAAGGCCACCAGTACTGCCAGGGCGATCAGCCAGGAAAGATGTTGCTGTGGGTCGCACAGGCTCATGCCGACCAGGCCGATCACCACCAGCGCTTGCGACAGCAACAACCACGAACGCCGACGCCCCAGGCCGCCAAGCAGCGGCAGGCGCCATTGGTCGAGCAGTGGCGACCAGACCCATTTGAAGGCATAGGCCAGGCCGATCAGGCTGGCATAGCCAATGGTCTCACGGGCCACACCCGCTTCGCGCAGCCACACTGACAGGGTCGAGAACACCAGCATGTAGGGCAGGCCGGCGGCGAAGCCGAGCAGCAGAAGTACCAAGGTTGACGGGCTGGCATAGGCAGCGAGCGCAGCGCGCCAGGTTTTACGGGGCATGGGCCAACATCTGCCTCAAATTTGCGAAAACAAAGCGCGCACTCTAACCGCTGTGCTCCATCGGGCGCCAGCCATGGCGTGTCATATCCACACGATTATTGGTTACATTCACACCTTCTGCGCGCAGCCTGGCGCGCTGTTCATCGCCCGAAGGCGTGCCCTGTGCCAGGCTCAGGCGCCCGCCTGCGCCAAGTACCCGGTGCCAGGGCAGTCGGGTATCGGCTGGCAACTGCCCCAGGGTGCGCCCGACCCATCGGGCTGCACGCCCGAGGCCTGCCAGTTCGGCAAGCTGGCCATAGCTGACGACCTTGCCTTCAGGCACCTGGCCAAGCACCGAATAGAGGGCCGTTCGTCGGGCTTCGGGTGAATCCTGAGTGTGCTCATATCCCTCAGACATCAAGGCAGCCCTGGCCTGGGATGAAACCGGACGAGTGGTCGCGGTAAATGAGAGTTGAACTCAACGGCATGCACTGGGTCAGTCCTTGCTCTGATCGTCGGTATCTGGATAATGCCCGGCTTTTTCGTCAAATCGAACCTGTAGTCCGCTTATGTATTCTAGATCGTTGCTGTGCCTGTTGACCGCTTCGCTGTTTGCCGCACCGGCATTCGCCGACACCGTGTGGATGAAGAACGGAGACCGCCTGAGCGGTAAGATCCGTGTGTTCGACGGTGGCAAGTTGCTGCTGGAGACCCCGTATGGCGGCTCGATCTCGCTGGACTGGAAGCAGGTGCAGACGCTTGAAAGCGACCAGAAACTGCTGGTCAAGCAGGACGCCTACACCGGCGAGGTGGCCAAGTCGCTCAAGGCAGCCGAGCCGGGCAAGGTGACGCTGGCCAACGGTGATGCGCCAAAAACAGTCGACTTGGCTAGCGTCCAGCAGATCATGAAGCCCAAGCCGCTGGTGGAAGATTTTGTCTGGAAGGGCAACGTCGACGTGGCTCTTGATTACAAGCGAGCTGAAAACGATACCGATGATTACGATATCGGCTTCAAGACCACGGCCCGCCATGGCCGCTGGCGGCACAATGCCGAAGGCGAATACAACCGCGAAACCAAGGACGACGTCACCACCACCGACAACTGGAGCGCCGAATATGCGCTCGACCGCTTCATCACCGAGAAGTGGTTCTGGCAGGGGCGCATGGAGTACAAACGCGACCACATCGAAGACCTGGCCCGCCAGCGCACGGTCGGTACCGGCCCTGGTTACCAGTTCTGGGATGACGAACTGGGCGCGTTCTCGCTGGGCTCGCTGATCAACCGTACCGATTTCGAATACCAGGACGGTGCCAAGGACAACTTCTATTCGGCAGCGGTGAAGTGGGACTACACCCGCTACCTGATCGGCAAGAACGTTCAGCTGTTCACCAACGGCGAATTCGCCAAGCCTCTGGGCGGTGTCGCCGACTACTCGCTGGATGCCGAAGTGGGGCTGCGCTACAAGGTCACCGAATGGGCCTCGCTCAACCTCAAGGCGGAGAAGGACATCATTACCGGCACGCGTGAGAGTGATCTGGACAAGACCCGCTATACCGCAGGCTTCGGCGTAACCTGGTAAAGCGCCGGGGGCGCGTTGCGCCCCTTTCGCGACACAAGGCTCCCACCGTTGATCGGCGTGCGCCTCGTGTCGCGATAGGGCTGCAAGTCAGCCCCATTGGCACTGGATGTGATAATGCTTATCTTGTCACTCATCCAGTCCGCCGCCAGGAGCCGCCCTCAAGTGAGTACCAACGCCATCCGCCCCGCCCGGGAACTGCTGCTCAAGGAATACCGCGGCGTGCTCTCGACCCATTCCAAATCCATGCCGGGCTTCCCCTTCGGGTCGGTGGTGCCGTACTGCCTGGATGCCGAGGGCAGGCCGCTGATCCTCATCAGCCGCATCGCCCAGCATACCCACAACCTGCTCAAGGACCCCAAGTGCTCGCTGCTGGTGGGCGAGCGTGAAGCTGAAGACGTGCAGGCCGTAGGCCGCCTGACGGTGATGGCCGAGGCGCACAAGCTGGTCGACGAGACGGCCATCGAGGCGGCGGCCGAGCGCTACTACCGCTACTTCCCGGATGCCGGCAACTACCACAAGGCTCACGATTTCGACTTCTGGGTCCTGCAGCCGGTACGCCATCGCTACATCGGCGGTTTTGGTGCCATCCACTGGCTCGATCAGGTGACCCTGGCCAATCCGTTCGCCGGCAAGGCCGAGGCAAGCATGATCGAGCACATGAACAGCGACCACGCCAATGCCATCGCCCACTACGTCGAGCTGAGCGAGTTACCGCGCAGCGCACCGGCGCAGATGGTCGGCATCGACAGCGAAGGCATGCACCTGCGCATTGGTCAGGGTATCCACTGGCTGGCGTTTCCTACCCCTTGCAATACGCCGACACAAGTCCGCGAAGCCTTGGTTTTGCTGGCGCGCGCCGACCAATGGCCAGCTGCGACTGAAGTCGAGGCTTGAAATCCCGAGCGCACGCATCCATTTGTAGGTCTTACAGGAAGGATTTCTTCCGACGAGGAATGCTTTGATGCGTGCTTTTCTATTGCTGTTTCTGTTGTTCCCGGTGCTGGAGCTGTTCGTATTCGTCAAGGTCAGCGGCGCCATCGGTTTCTTTCCGGCGCTGCTGCTGATCATCGCCGGCTCCGCCTTGGGTGTGCTGGTGATGCGCGTGGCCGGCCTCGCCACCGCCCTGCGTGCCCGTGAAAGCCTGCAGCGTGGCGAACTGCCCGCCGAGGACATGTTCCAGGGCCTGATGCTGGCCGTGGGTGGTGGTTTGCTGCTGCTGCCGGGCTTCATCAGCGACGTGCTGGGCGTGCTGTGCCTGCTGCCGTTCACCCGCCACCTGGCCGCCCGCAAGATGCGCGAGCGTGCTGAAGCCCAGGCCATGCGCCAGCGTGCGTTCCAGGACAGCCCGTTCCAGGCGCAACCGCGCAACGGCGGCCATCGCCCTGACGTGATCGAAGGCGAGTACGAGCGCCGCGATAAATAGTCAATTCCTTCACCCTCGGGGCCGCACAAGCGGCCCCGGTGTTTTTTCAGCTTGCTGAAAAATTTTCCACAGCAAGCCTTGTAATTGAATATGGCGGCCTCATGTATGTGGTCACCGCAAGGTTTCTGGTGGCAACACCAGTCATGACACAGGTGGTTCGCCCTTTGCGGGCCACCCCCGGCAACGCCGGACCGCATCAACCCGCCGGTGTCGATACCGGCCGATGAAAACCACAATTTGGGAGAGATCGACAATGAAGCTTCGTCCTCTGCATGACCGCGTAGTCATCCGTCGCAGCGAAGAAGAATCGAAAACCGCTGGCGGTATCGTCCTGCCGGGTTCGGCCGCTGAAAAACCAAACCGCGGCGAAGTCGTTGCTGTTGGCACCGGTCGCGTTCTGGAAAACGGCGAAGTACGTGCGCTGGCCGTAAAGGTCGGTGACAAAGTGGTTTTCGGCCCTTACTCGGGCAGCAACACCGTGAAAGTCGATGGCGAAGACCTGCTGGTCATGGCCGAGAATGAAATCCTCGCCGTTATCGAAGGCTGATTTCCCCGACTTCCCGTTACTCCAAAGAATTCCAAGGATTAAACGATCATGGCTGCTAAAGACGTAAAATTCGGCGATTCCGCCCGTAAGAAAATGCTGGTTGGTGTCAACGTTCTGGCTGACGCGGTAAAAGCGACCCTCGGCCCGAAAGGCCGTAACGTAGTGCTGGCCAAGAGCTTCGGCGCACCGACCATCACCAAGGACGGCGTTTCCGTCGCCAAAGAAATCGAGCTGAAAGACGCCTTCGAGAACATGGGCGCCCAACTGGTCAAGGAAGTGGCTTCCAAGGCCAACGACGCTGCCGGTGACGGCACCACCACCGCTACCGTTCTGGCTCAGGCCATCGTCAACGAAGGCCTGAAAGCCGTCGCTGCCGGCATGAACCCAATGGACCTGAAGCGCGGCATCGACAAGGCCACTGCCGCCGTTGTCGCCGAGCTGAAGAACCTGTCCAAGCCATGCGCCGACTCCAAGGCCATCGCCCAGGTAGGTACCATTTCTGCCAACTCCGACAACTCCATCGGTGAAATCATCGCCGAAGCCATGGAAAAAGTCGGCAAGGAAGGCGTGATCACCGTTGAAGAAGGCTCGGGCCTGGAAAACGAACTGTCTGTCGTTGAAGGCATGCAGTTCGACCGCGGCTACCTGTCGCCGTACTTCGTCAACAAGCCGGACACCATGGTTGCCGAGCTGGAAGGCCCGCTGCTGCTGCTGGTCGACAAGAAGATCTCCAACATCCGTGAGCTGCTGCCAGTTCTGGAAGCCGTTGCCAAAGCCGGCCGTCCGCTGCTGATCGTTGCCGAAGACGTCGAAGGCGAAGCCCTGGCGACCCTGGTGGTCAACAACATGCGCGGCATCGTCAAAGTTGCTGCGGTCAAGGCTCCGGGCTTCGGCGACCGTCGCAAGGCCATGCTGCAGGACATCGCCGTCCTGACCGGCGGCCAGGTCATCTCCGAAGAAATCGGCCTGACCCTGGAAACCACCACCCTGGAGCATCTGGGTAACGCCAAGCGCGTCATCCTGTCCAAGGAAAACACCACCATCATCGACGGTGCTGGCGTTGACGCCGACATCGAAGCACGCGTCAAGCAGATCCGTGCCCAGATCGAAGAAACCTCTTCGGACTACGACCGTGAGAAGCTGCAAGAGCGTCTGGCCAAGCTGGCTGGCGGTGTTGCCGTGATCAAGGTTGGTGCTGGCACCGAAGTTGAAATGAAAGAGAAGAAAGCCCGCGTTGAAGACGCCCTGCACGCTACCCGTGCTGCCGTCGAAGAAGGCGTGGTGCCTGGCGGTGGTGTGGCCCTGGTTCGCGCCCTGGCTGCCATTGTCGACCTCAAGGGCGACAACGAAGACCAGAACGTCGGTATCGCCCTGCTGCGTCGCGCTGTAGAAGCACCGCTGCGCCAGATCACCGCCAACGCCGGCGACGAGCCAAGCGTTGTTGCTGACAAGGTCAAGCAAGGTTCGGGCAACTACGGCTACAACGCCGCTACCGGCGAATACGGCGACATGATCGAGATGGGCATCCTCGACCCGGCCAAGGTCACCCGTTCGGCTCTGCAAGCCGCAGCTTCGATCGGCGGTCTGATGATCACCACCGAAGCCATGATTGCTGATGCCCCGAGCGAAGCTCCAGCTGGCGGCGGCATGCCAGACATGGGCGGCATGGGTGGCATGGGTGGGATGATGTAAGCCAGCCTTACCCCTGTATCAGGAAGAAGCCCCGCCTAGTGCGGGGCTTCTTCGTTTTCCGCTTTCAGGCAACGCGACGCTGGACGGCTGGCACTTCGGCCATGCCCTTGCGATACAGCACCAGGTAATACGACCCCAGGCCGATCAGCCAGCAGAACACTGCCGTCCATACGTTATGCGACAGGAAGTGCGCACCCTGCAGCATCCGCCCCAGCCCCAGTGTCGAGCCGGCCACCAGGGCCACCACGAACGCCACCCGCGCCAGCTTTGGCCGGCGGTCACGGAGCATGAAGAACAGGCCGAACAGGCAGAATCCGGTGGCCGCATGCCCCCCTGGCCAGCACAGCCCCGGCTTGTCGGTCGCAGGTCGGTGTTCCAG
Organism: Pseudomonas sp. NPDC089996; assembly: GCF_044748405.1. Lineage (NCBI taxonomy): Bacteria > Pseudomonadati > Pseudomonadota > Gammaproteobacteria > Pseudomonadales > Pseudomonadaceae > Pseudomonas > Pseudomonas sp. NPDC089996. The sequence continues at coordinate 64,555 of NZ_JBIVGA010000011.1, forward strand.
CAGCTTGCTGTAGGTTTCCTTGCCGCCGAACTGGGTCAGGCTCCACGGGCATTGCACCTGGGTCACCTTCTTCAACGGCGTGACGAAGGCCGTCGACAGCCCCAATGCCAAGACCAGGCAACCCAACTCGCGGCGCCAGCCGAACAATTTCCGGCAAAGGAAGCTGAGGGCGAACATCACCAGGGAAACCAGCCCGAGCAGGATCACGCCTTGCTTGACCCGGTCATGCATGACCGTTTCCAGCAGGTAGCTGTGACGACCGATGAACTGCCCGGCAGCGGGGTCGAAGAACAGGTTGGCGATATCCATGTCGACCGAGGTCAGTTCCAGCAGAAACAGGGCCACGGCAACCGCCAGTGGTATCCCCAGGTAAAGCCACAGATTGATCGGACGCGGACGAATGCGATGTTGCATGACGACTCCAGGGGGTAAAAAGACCGGGCATTGTCGTGCGCCCGCTATCCTCTGTCCGTGAAGGATCAGTGAAAAAACCGTCAAGTTCGCTGAATTCGCGCCGGGGCTGGCACAGTACCGGCGATGGCCTTAAGCTGCGCCTGCCGCGCACCCTAGCGAAGCGCCGCACAGGAGAACCCGATGCGTATTCTTTTGGTTGAAGACAACCGCGATATTCTTGCCAACCTTGCCGATTACCTGGGCATGAAGGGCTACACCGTCGACTGCGCCCAGGATGGCCTCTCAGGCCTGCACCTGGCTGCCACCGAGCACTACGACCTGATCGTGCTCGACATCATGCTGCCCGGTATCGACGGTTATACCCTGTGCAAGCGCCTGCGCGAGGATGCCCGCCGTGATACCCCGGTGATCATGCTGACGGCCCGCGACCAGCTGGACGATCGCCTGCAGGGCTTCCGCTCCGGTGCCGATGACTACTTGCTCAAACCCTTTGCCCTGTCCGAGCTGGCCGCACGCATCGAAGCAGTGCTGCGCCGGGCCCAGGGCGGCGGACGGCGCACCCTGCAGGTTGCGGACCTGAGCTACGACCTCGATACCCTCGAAGTGACCCGCCAGGGCCGCCTGCTCAAGCTCAACCCCGTCGGCCTCAAGCTGCTTGCCGTACTGATGCAGAAGAGCCCGCATGTGCTGCGCCGCGAGGTGCTGGAAGAGGCCCTGTGGGGCGATGACTGCCCTGACAGCGACAGCCTGCGCAGCCATGTGCATCAGTTGCGCCAGGTGATCGACAAACCGTTCGAAAGGCCCCTGTTGCATACCGTGCATGGCGTTGGCTATCGCCTCGCCGAGGGCCGCGATGGAGTTTAAGCAAAGCCTTGCCCAGCGCATCATCATCGCCTTTGCGTTGATGAGCGCGCTGGTGGCCGGCGCCTTCGCCTTCGGTATCGTCGCCACCGTGCACCTGGTCGAGGAGCGCCTGATCTCGTCGGTGCTCGGCGGTGATCTGCAGCGCCTGCTGCGCATGGACAGCGTCAGTGACTGGAGCCATCGACCACGGCCAGACCAGCTGTTCTATTTCAGTGGCGGGCGCGATGATTTCGAGCTGCCCAAGGACCTGCGCCACCTCGATGTCGGCTTTCATGAGGTGTTTCGCGACCAGCTGTCCTACCACGCGATGGTCGAGATCGTCGATGGTCGCCGTTATGTACTGCTGCAGGACCAGAGCGATTTCGAAGAGCGCGAGCGCGTGCTGTTTGCCGTGGTGGTGGTGGGTTTCGTGCTCAGCCTGGTGCTGGCGGTGGTGCTTGGCTGGCTGTTGGCGCGCCGGGTGATGGCACCGGTCATCCGCCTGGCGCAACAGGTTCGCCATCGTGACCAGCTGCTTGGCCTGGCGCCGCCGCTGGCACCGGACTACGCGGCCGACGAAGTCGGTCAGCTGGCAGTAGCGTTCGACGATACCCTGGGCCGGCTGCGCAATGCACTGAACCGCGAGCGCTTGTTCACCAGTGATGTCAGCCATGAGCTGCGGACCCCGCTGATGGTGCTGGCCACCTCGTGCGAACTGCTGATGGAAAACCGCAATCTGGATACGCGCTCGCGCAGCCAGGTGGAACGCATCGCCCGTGCCACGGAAGAGATGCGAGAGCTGGTCAAGACCTTCCTGATGCTCGCCCGCGCTCAACGTGACCAGGGGGCGGTGGCGTCCCAGGCAAACTTGCGCGAAGTCGCCGACGACCTGATCGGCGTGTGGCGCGACACCATCGAGCAGAAGGGGCTGACGCTCTACTACGATGGCCAGGTCAGTGCAGGTCCGCTGCTGTACAACGCCACGTTCCTGCAATCGGTAATGGGCAACTTGCTGCGCAACGCCGCCCATTACACCGATAGCGGTTACATTCGCCTCAGCCTGCAGGCCAACGGCTTCAGTGTCGAGGACAGCGGCGTGGGGATCCCGGAGGAGCAGCGCGAAGCGATGTTCCAGCCCTTCGTGCGCGGCGAGGAGCGGCGTGGTGAAGGCCTCGGGCTGGGTCTGTCGCTGGTGCAGCGGATCTGTGATGATCAGGGCTGGCGAGTGAAGCTGACCTCGACGGCACCTCATGGCTGCCGCTTCCAGGTCGACCTGAGCCGAAGCGCGGAAAAGACCGATCCATCACAGTAATACGGTGAAACATTCCTACAGCGTGATTACATTATTTTCACATTGGCATGACCTGTTTCCAACGGATGGTTACCTAAGGTAAGCGCATTGGAGCCAGGAGACCGCCGATGCGCAGCCCGATCAAACTCGAATTTTCCGAGAAGTATGACCAGCAACATGCCAAGGAGTACTTCCTCAAGCACCAGGATGGACTGGCGCGCCGTCTGTCGCACAAGCGTGACGAACAGCTGGCCCGTCGTGCCCTGGCGCTGGCAGGGGAACCGGGCCTGGTTCTTGACCTGCCCTGCGGCGCGGGCCGTTTCTGGCCCCTGCTGGCGGAAAAGCCGAACCGGGTGATCATCGGCGCCGACAACTCCGAGGCGATGATCCAGACGGCCTGTGCGGCACAACCGCCAGCGGTGGTGGCGCGGGTACGTCCTTTGCAGACATCGGCATTCGCGATCGACTTGCCGGATAATTCGGTCGACAGCATCTTTTGCATGCGGTTGTTCCACCACATTGGCGAGGCGGCTCACCGCAAGACCATTCTTGACGAGTTTCAAAGGGTTAGCCGTGACAGCGTAATCCTGTCATTGTGGGTGGACGGCAACTTCAAGGCCTGGCGCCGGCAAAAGCTCGAGCGCAAGCGCAGTGCCAAGGCCGAGCAGGGCAGTTATCAGAACCGTTTCGTGTTACCGGCAGAAACGGTTGAAGCAGAATTCAAGGCCGCCGGCTTCAGAATCCAGGAGCACCTCGACTTCCTGCCGTTCTATGCCATGTGGCGGGTCTATGTATTGCGTAAGGGGTAGTGTTTGATGGCTGTAGCCCAAAATGGGGAGTCGCAGTTCGATTATTACTGGCGCCAGCAGGGCGAATGGGTCGAGGAACCCAACCAGCGGCGCGGCGGCGAAAGTGGCGTACAACGACTGAGCGATGGCAACGGCAAGGTGCTGTATGCCAAACGTCAGGTCGGCCATATCTATCGCAGCCTGTTGCACCCATTCGGCAGGCCGACCGTGTTGCGTGAACTCGATGCCCTGAACAGCTGCGAGCAGCTGGGGGTGCGCGTGCCGCGCATCGTGTTTGCGGGTGCCGTGCGCGATACCGAACACCAATGGCGCGCGCTGCTGGTCAGCGAGGCGCTGGACGGTTTCATCGAGCTTGATACATGGCATGCCGAAGGTGCGCGCGAGCGCTACCCTCAAGTCGTGCATGAGCGGATGCTCAAGGACCTGGCGGACAACCTGGCGCGCATGCACCTGGGCCACTGGCAGCATGGCTGCCTTTACGGCAAGCACGTCTTTATCAAGGTCATCGGCGAGGGTGAGCAGGCCCGCGTCGAGGTAGCACTTCTGGATCTGGAAAAGTGCCGACGCCGCATCAGCTGTCAGCGGGCTGCGGGTAACGACCTGCGCCAGCTGCGCCGCCACTCGTCGCTAAATGACACGGAATGGCAAACCCTGCTCTATTTTTACCAGATGGCGTTTGGCAGCGCTGTCAAAGGGTTAGGGCAATGAAACTAGAAATCGCTCGAGCTTTGTTCCTGGTGGCAGGGCTGGCTGTGACCACGGCGGCGGTGGCTGCCTGGGAAGAGCCGCAGCTTGTGGTGTTCAGCAAGGCGGACCAGTGCGCGGTGCCGCATGAGGTCAAGGCCCCACAGAGCCAGGCTCAGCCAGACCATGATCTGTTGCTGTTCCTGTTCGGCTTGCGCCAGGGGCTTCGGCCATTTGGCTGATACAGCTTGAGCAAAACCAGGGCCTCGCAATCGCGAGGCCTTTGTTTTTGTCTCCAAGGCACACGCTGGCCCTTGTAGGAGCGGCCTTGTGTCGCGAATGGGCTGCGAAGCAGCCCCGGCAATCTGTGATATGGCCAAGATCCCAGGGCCGCTACGCGCCCCTTTCGCGACACAAGGCCGCTACGCGCCCCTTTCGCGACACAAGGCCGCTCCCACAGGAGGCGCGATCAGGCTGTTACCGGCTGCTTGGCCTCAGACTTGTGTGCCAGCAAGGTGTAGATACAAGGCAGCACAAAGAGGGTAAACAAAGTCCCGATCGACATACCGGTGGCAATGACCGTACCGATGTCAAAACGGCTGACCGCACCGGCCCCGGTGGCCAGGATCAGCGGCACCATGCCGAATACCATCGCCGCCGTGGTCATCAGTACCGGCCGCAGGCGAATGGCGGCCGCTTGCTCGATGGCTTCGCGCACGCTAAGGCCCTTTTCCTCTCGCAACTGGTTGGCGAACTCGACGATCAGGATGCCGTGCTTGCTGATCAGGCCGATCAGCGTCACCAGTCCCACCTGGGTATAGATGTTCATGCTGGAAATGCCCAGGAACAGCGGTAGCAACGCGCCACAGATCGATAGCGGCACGGTCACCAGAATCACCAGCGGGTCGCGGAAGCTCTCGAACTGTGCGGCCAGCACCAGGAAGATGATCGCCAGTGCCAGGCCGAACGTTACCCACAGTGCGCTGCCTTCCTGCACATACTGCCGCGCTGTACCGGCATAGTCGAATGAGAAGCCTTCGGGCGCCTCCTCTCGGGCGATGTCGCGTACCGTCTGCAACGCATCGCCGATGCTGACCATCGGTACCCCCTGAATGATTGCCGAGTTCAATTGCTGGAACTGGTTGAGCTGGCGGGGGCGGGCGCGGTCGCTGAGCGTGATCAGTGTCGACAGGGGCAGCAGTTGCCCTTGCTCGTTCTTCACGTAGTAGTTGTTCAGCCAGCCAGCGTTGTCCCGGTAAGTGCGCTCGACCTGGGCAATCACCTTGTAGCTGCGCCCCTCCAGGGTGAAACGGTTGATTTCCCCTTCGCCCAGCAGGGTGGCCAGGGTTGCGCCCAGCGCATCCATGGAGACGCCCATCTGCGCCGCCTTGGCCCGATCTATGTCCACCACCACCTCGGGTTTGTCAAAGGCCAGGTCGATATCGAGGAAGGCGAACTTGCCCGACTCCTGGGCCCGCTGCTTGACTCGCTGGGCGACTTCCAGCAGGGCAGGGTAATCACCAGCCGTGTTGATCACGAACTGGAACGGCAGGCCCTCGCCGGTGCCCGGCAGTGACGGCAGGTTGAAACCGAAGATCTGCAGCCCGCCGATCTGCTCGAGCTTGGCTTGTACCAGCGGCAGCAGCTCCATCTGCGTGCGCTCGCGCTCGTTCCAGGGCTTGAGCAGGAAACCGCCGATACCGCTCTGCACGCCGTTGAAGCCGTTGATCTGGAATGACGAGTAGTACTCGGGGAAGCCCTTGAACAGCGGCGTGAACTGGTCGGTGTAGGCGTTCAGGTAGTCAAGGTTAGCCGGCTGCGGCGAACTGCTCATCATGAAGATCACGCCCTGATCCTCGTTGGGCGCCAGCTCGTTCTGGGTAAACTTCAGCAGGACCGGGATCAGGCACAGAATGATCACCGCGAACACCAGCACCACCGGACGGCTGTCGAGCGTGGCATGCAGCAGGCGCTGGTAGCGCACCTTGAGGCCTTCGAACAACACGTCCAGCCGATGGGCCAGCCCGCTGCTGTTCTGCTCCTGGCGCAGCAGCAGGGCGCACATCATGGGTGACAGGGTCAGGGCGACGATGCCGGAGATGACCACTGCGCCAGCCAGGGTCAGGGCGAACTCCTTGAACAGTGCGCCGGTGAGCCCGGTAAGAAAGCCGATGGGGGCGTAAACCGCCGCCAGGGTGATGGTCATCGACACCACCGGCATGGCAATTTCCCGCGCGCCTTCCAGGGCGGCGTCGAAGGGCGATTTGCCTTCCTCCATGTGCCGGTGAATGTTCTCTACCACCACGATGGCATCGTCCACCACCAGGCCGATGGCCAGCACCATCGCCAGCAGCGTCAACAGGTTCAGCGAATAGCCCATCATCTGCATGAAGAACAGCACGCCGATCATCGACAGCGGAATGGTCACCACCGGGATCAGCACCGAGCGCAGCGCGCCGAGGAACAGGAATACCACCACGATGACGATCAGCACGGCTTCGCCGAGGGTCTTGATCACTTCGTCGATGGAGGCCTGGATGAACAGCGTGGCGTCGTAGGCGATCGATACCTTCAGCGCCGAGGGCAGCTGACTTTCCAGCTCCGGCATGATGCGCCGCACTTCCTTGATCACCTCCAGCGGGTTGGCCGCCGGGGTGGCCTTGATGCCGATGTAGACCGACGGCGTGCCATCGAACGAGCTGACCGTGTCGTAGTTTTCCGCGCCCATCTCGACGCGTGCCACATCGCCCAGCAGTACCCGGCTGTCACCGGACACCTTGAGCGGCAGCGCGGCGAAGGCTTCGGCCGATTTCAGCTCGGTGCTGGCGTTGATGCTGGTAACCACGTATTCGCCCTTCACCTCACCGGCGGCGGAGAGGAAGTTGTAGCGGCGCACGGCACTCGTCACGTCGGTGGCCGAAAGGCCGAAGCCGGCCAGTTTCACCGGGTCGATCCAGATACGCATGGCGAACACCTGGTTGCCGAGGATTTCCGCCTCGGCCATGCCCGGTAGCGTCGCCAGCTTGGGCTGGATCACCCGCGACAGGTAGTCGGTGATCTGCGGGTTGCTCATTTCCTTGCTGTAGAAACTGATGTACATCAGGGCCGAGGCGTCGGCGGCTTCCTTGCTCAGCACCGGGTCTTCGGCGTCCTGAGGCAGCTGGTTGCGCACCTCGTTGGCCTTGGCCAGCAATTCGGTGAACAGGCGGTCGCTGTCGGCGCCGATGCGGGCGTAGATGGAAATCACCGAGAAGTTCTGCCGGCTGACCGAGGTCATGTAGTCGATCCCTTCGGCACTGGCCAGGCTCTGTTGCAGCGGCTGGGTGATGTAGCCCTGGATGGTCTCGGCGTTGGCCCCGGGGTAGGCGGTGGTCACCGTGATCAGGGCGTTCTCCATTCGCGGGTACTGGCGGATCTGCAACGTGTTCCAGGCCTGGAAGCCGAGCAACAGGATCAGCAGGCTGACCACGCTGGCCAGTACCGGGCGGCGGATGAACGGGTCGGTGAACGCCATGCCTGCCTCCAGCTCAGTCGGTGCGCGGGGCGCCCTGTTCGGGCTTGAGCGCGCTGTCCTGGCCGATGCTGATGGCCGCACCGGGGGTCAGCTTGAGCTGCCCGCCGGTGACCACCTGCTCCCCGGCCTTGAGGCCCTTGCTGACCACCACCACGCCATCGCGGCGCTCGCCGGTCTGTACCGTGCGTTGTTCGGCGGTGAGCTGCGGCTGGCCCTTGTCGTCGTTTTCCAGGTTGCCGTCCTTGTCCTTTTTCGGCGTGGCGACGTACACCGAGTTGCCGTACAGGGTGTAGGTGATGGCGCTTTCCGGGACGACTACCTGCGGCTGCGGGTCGGGCAACAGGATCAGCAGGTTGGCGAACATGCCGGGCAGCAGCTTGTCGTCCGGGTTGGCCAGGGTCGCGCGCACCAGCAGGTTGCGCGTGTTCTCGTCGACCTTGGGGTTGATCGCGCTGAGGCTGGCCGGGAAGGTCTGGCCGGGGTAGGCAGCCACCTGCACCAGCACCTGCTGGCCCAGGCTGAGGTGTGGCAAGGCCTGTTCCGGGACGTTGAAGTCGACGTACAGGCTGGACAGGTCCTGCAGCGTGGCGATCACCGTGCCGGCGGCCAGGTACTGACCGATGTCCACCTGGCGGATGCCAATGGTGCCACTGAACGGTGCGTTGATGCTTTTCTTGATCTTCTGCGCCTTGAGCTGCTCGACCACTGCCTGATTGCGCCGGTACTGGGACGACAGGCGATCGAACTCGCCGCGGGAGATGGCGGCATCACCGACCAGCTGGCTGCCGCGGCCGAAATCGACCTTGGCCAGCCCCAGGTCGGCCTGGGCGGTGCCGAGCAGGGCGGTTTCCTGGTCATCGTTGAGCTGCAGCAGCGGTTGCCCGGCTTTGACCTTCTGCCCGGAGTCGAAGTACAGGGCCTTGACGATGCCTTCCACTTCCAGGCTCAGCTCGACGCCCTGCAAGGCTTTCAGGCTGCCTACGGCAGGCAGGCGCTCCTGCCACTGGCGCTGTTCGGCCGAGGCAGCGGCAACGGTGATGGGTGGCCTGGGCGCGGAGAACATCTGGATCTGTTGGTAGATCGAGAAGCCCTTGTAGCCCCCCAGGGCCAGCACGATCAGCAGAACGACGGCCAACATGATGAGCATGCGGCGGCGTAGCATAAGTCCGGTTCCTTGGATGTGTGGTTGTTATTCGTTTTGACACGACAACGGGCGATCCTGCCCACGTGCGGATGGGGGAAGTATTGCAGATAGGGAGCGGATTGCCTGCACTGGCCTCTTCGCGGGCATGCCCGCTCCCACAGGGTCACTGTAATTCCAAGGATCGTGGGATCCTTGTGGGAGCGGGCGTGCCCGCGAAAGGGCCCTCAGACCAGATGCAAGTGGTTGTCCCAGAACCCGGAAGGCAACTCCATCGGTTCCCCGATCAGCTCGGCCTTGCGGCAATCGTAGAAGCGGCAACGGCCTTGCCCGGAAGTGACCACGAAACCATCCTTGACCGCACCGACCCCGGCGCAATCGGGCATCGGTGCGTCGAGCTTCACCGCACCGCTGTCCAGGTCCCAGACGAACAGGCGGTTGGCCCGTGGCGCGGTCAGCGCCACCAGGCGCAGGTCGCTGTGGATGGCGACGCTGGCGGTGTATTGGGCCATCGATTGCAGCTGGCGCTCCGGCACCGGGAAGGCCTTGAACGGCTCGCCCGGGCGCTTGATCGCCAGCAGCTCGGCAGTTTCGTCGGCATCCCCCATGAACTGCTGGCAGGCAGCGATGGTGCCGTCGTCGCCCACCGCCAGGTGGCGCACGCTGTTCATCTGCTGGGCCAGGGTTTCCTTGCTCAGCAGGGTGCCGTCGCGCTGCATCAGCACCAGGCTCGGCTCCATGGCATTCAAGTTCATCTCGACCCGGCTCTCGGCCTCGGTACGAATACCGCCGTTAGCCACGATCAGGGTTTCGCCGTCCGGCAGCCAAGCCACTTCGTGGGGGCCAATGCCGTGGGTCGGGATCTCGCCCGTGTGCACCAGGCGCTCACCCTCGAAGCGGTATACGCCAAGCACGCCACGCCCTGGGTCGGTGGTGTCGTTCTCGGTGGCATACAGCCATTCGCCACCTTTGTGGATCACCGCATGGCCATAGAAGTGCCGGTTCGGTTGCGAGGTGACGGTCTGCAGCAGACGCCCGTCGCGCAGGTCGACCAGGTAGCTTTCGGTACCGGGGCGGCGGGCGACGAACAGGGCGATCGGCAGTTCGGGATGATCGATGATGGCATGGCAACGCTGGGCGACCTGGGTGCTGAACACCTGGGTGCCGTCCAGGCGGAACCCGACCGCATAGTGCTTGCCGTCGCCATCGTCACGCGCCGACAGCAGCAAGGGTTCGCTGCCTTTGTTGCGAAACAGGCTCCAGCCGCCCAGGGTCAGGGCGCTGAGCAATACGCTACCGAGTTTGAGGGCCTGGCGTCGCAGCATGATCAGTCACCGTCGTTGGCATTGAAGCCCAGCTGGATGTTCAACGCCTTGGCCAGCTCGCCTTCGTGCAGGCGGTGGACGACGTTGAGGCTGTCGTAGATCTGGTTGAGCGTCTGCTGGCCAGCGTCATCGGCGAGCAGTTCGCCCAGGGTCTTCTGGTTGTCGGCCAGCAGTTTGAGCGAGGTAGCGTAGGCGTCGTCGATCTTCTGTGCCAGGGCTTTCTGATCGCTGGGCAGCAGCCCGCGCAGGCCCTGGTTGTCGACACCGACCCATACGGCCTGGGCGGCCTTGAGGGTGGCTTCGATGCTCTTGATCGACGCGTGGCTGCGCCAGGCTTCGGCCTGCAGCGGCTGCGGGATGCCCTTGCTCTGGCGGCCCATGGGGGCGCCGAGCTTCTTCTTCAGGGTGTCCAGGGCGGTGACCTGGGAACGCAGCAGGTCGGCGATCGCTTCATGCGAATCGGCGTAGCGCTGGTTAGGGAACTTGGTCATCTGCGAGAGCATGCCGTCGGTGCTGTTCCAGCCCTTGAGGATTTCTTCGGCCAGGGCCTTCTGGTGCTCGCCGATGGCAACCAGCAGCGGGCAGTAGCGGGCCTTCTGCTCGGCGGTGGCGATGTCCGGCTTGCTGTCGAAGAGGATGTATTCATAGGCCGACAGGCCGCGCACCACGACACTGGATTTGCCCAGGCTGGCGGCATCGACCGGCTTGTCGCCGTTGACCAGCTGTTCGACCTGACGGCCGACCAGGTTCTTCTTGTCAGGCCAGAACTGTACCTGCCAGGCACGGTTGCCTTCGGCCAGCGGGCCGACCAGCAACGGCTGCAGCTCGGCCCAGGCCTTTTGCGCATTGAGGAAGTCGGCGCGGGCGGTGTCCAGGCTCTCCTTGCCTTCACAGTAGGCCAGGGCGCTGGCGGCCAGCTGGCGGTCGGCTTCGACCCAGCGGCTGTAGGTCGGCAGGATCACCTGCTTGGCGATGGCGGCGGAGGTCACCGCCTGTGGGTCCTGCGGCGAGCAGGCACCCAGGGCGAGTGCGGCGAGGCTGGTGAACAACAGTTTGGGTCGGAACATGCCCGGCTCCTTGCGCGTTTAAAGTGAGTTCAGGAAGGCCAGCAACGCGGCGCGCTGCTCGGCATTGAAGGTCAATACATGGTCGCGCGCCGGCTGGGCTTCGCCGCCGTGCCAGAGCACGGCTTCGAGCAGGTTGCGGGCACGGCCGTCGTGCAGGTACTGGGTGTGGCCGCTGACCGCTTCGGTCAGGCCGATGCCCCACAGCGGCGGGGTACGCCAGTCCTGGCCGTTGGCAGCGAATTCGGTGCGCTCGTCGGCCAGGCCCGGGCCCATGTCATGCAGCAGCAGGTCGCTGTAGGGGCGGATCACCTGGTTGGCCAGCTCCGCTTCCACGTTATTGGCGGCGGTGGTGAACTGCGGAACATGGCAGGCCTGGCAGCCGGCCTGGAAAAACAGGTTCTTGCCGGCCAGCACCTGCGGCGCGCCGACATCGCGACGCGCAGGCACGCCGAGGTTGCGGGTGTAGAAGGTGACCAGGCGCAGGATGTTGTCGCTGACTTCTTTCTCGTCGCCTTCGCCGTCGCCATTGAGCGCGGCCAGGCAGTCGAGCTGGGCCGGGCTGCAGTCGTCCTTTGGTTGCAGGGTGCTGGTCAGGCCCATGTCACCGTTGAAGGCGTGCACATTCTGCTGATTGACGTTGGGCTGCCCGGCCTTCCAGCCGAAGCGGCCGATGACGGTCTTGCCCTGGGCGTCGTCCCAGACTCGATTGGCGCGGCCACGAATGCCGTCATGGTTGCGGTCGTCCGGGTCTTCGTTGGCCAGGAGGTCGGCCTCGGGGATGGCTTCGAGCAGGCCCAGGCCGATCATCGGCGGGGCCACGCGGGCCGAGAAGCGCGTGTCGGGATGCATCGGGCCGTAGCCCAGTTGGGTGATCTGCAGGGTCGGGCGACGCAGCTCCACCGGGTGGCCATCCTTGAAGGTGACGGTCTGGGTGGTGTAGCTCACTCGCACCTTGCCTTCCGGCGCCACGCCCGGGATGGCCATGTCCTGCAGCTGGGTGCCGTAGGCCGGTTCGGGGACCACGCCCAGGCGCTCGATCTCTTTGGCCAGGTAAGGCTGATCGGGGATCGACAGGCGCACCAGCATGCCCACGGCATTGCTGTCGCCGGGCTCTGGCGGGTGCCCACGGCCGTCGCGCACATGGCAGTTCTGACAGGCCGTGGTGTTGAACAACGGGCCCAGGCCGTCACGCGCAGTGGTCGTGGACGGGGCGATCACCCAAGGGCTGCGGAAAAAACTGTTGCCCACGGCAAAGTCCAGGCGGCGTTCGGCCGACAGGTTGGCCGAGGGCAGGGAAAACGCCTTGCGGTCGTCGCGCTGCACCGTCGCCTGGCCGCCAGACAGCGCTTCGCCGGGCTCGGCCTGGGTGAAACGCGGGGCGTCGTCACAGGCGGCAAGGGCGAGGGCCAGCAGCAGAGGGGAGAGTCGGGACAGCGACGAGGACATGCAAAATCCTGGGCGTGGACGAAAAACCGGCGTGCAAGCTTAGCAGGCCAGCCCTGTTTGAATAAGAGCAATTTGCAATTACCCGGGTGAAAAGAATGTTAAATGCCAGCATCTTCATGAAGTTCACCGGCCCCTTCGCGGGTGAACCCACTCCCACAGCGACCGCACAAGGCCAGAGCCTGTGGAGATCCTGTGGGAGCGGGGTTACCCGCGAAAGGGCCGGCACAGAAAAAAGGCGACCCGAAGGCCGCCTCTGTTCAAACCAGAACAGCTGATCAGAACTCGTGATCGGCGGTGTCCGGGTTCAGGTTGGAAATACCCAGCTTGCCAGCAGCCTGCTCGATCGAGCCGGTCTGCTTGACCAGCGAGGCGATGGCATCGCGTACGATCTGGTTGCCGGCAGCGTTGTCGGCGGCGATCAGCTGGTCGTAGTGCTCGCCCTTGAGCGCGTGGTCGACCATCACCTGGATCTTCGCTTCGGTGGCTTCGAGGTCGGCCTTGAGGGTGGTGTCGGCTGCCGGGTCGGCCTTGGCCACCAGCGAGGACAGGCTCGGGCCGGTCATCTTGGTGCCATCGACACGGGTGTACTCGCCCAGGTAGACGTTGCGGATGCCCTTGGCGTCGTAGAAGTGCGAGTAGTGGGTGTTGTCGCTGAAGCAGTCCTGCTCATCTTCTGGCGAGTTGGCTTCCAGCGAGACCTTCATGCGCTCACCGGCCAGTTCGCCCAGCGACAGGCTGCCCATGCCGAACAGCATCTTGCGCAGGCCATCGTTCACCGGCTCGGCTTCCAGCTTGGCGCGGTAGTTGTCGGCGACGTTCGGTGCCCAGTTGCCGACCATTTCTTCAAGGTCCTTGACCAGCAGTTCGGTGACCGCCTTCAGGTACGCACGGCGACGATCGTTGTGGCCACCGGTGGCGCCTTGGCCTTCCAGGTAGTCGGACGCCGGGCGGGCGCCAGCGCCTGGACCGGTGCCGTTGAGGTCCTGGCCCCAGAGCAGGAATTCGATGGCGTGGTAGCCAGTGGCGACGTTGGCTTCGGAACCTGCCAGTTCGTTCAGGCTGGCCAGCTTGTCAGCGGTGATGTCCTTGACGTCGACCTTTTCTTCGCCCACCTGGATCTCGGTGTTGGCAATGATGTTGGCGCTGGCCGCCGGGTTGCCCAGGGCGTGCTCGTAGCTCTTGTCGACGTAGTCGATCAGGCCTTCGTCCAGCGGCCAGGCGTTCACCTGGCCTTCCCAGTCGTCGATGATGGTGTTGCCGAAGCGGAACGCCTCGCTTTGCAGGTAAGGAACGCGCGCGGCGGCCCAGGCCTCTTTGGCAGCCTTCAGGGTTTCGTCGTTGGGCTTGGCGAGGAACGCGTCGACGGCGGTCTGCAGGGTCTTGGCAGTGCTCAGCGAATCGCTGTACACGGCGTAGACCATTTCGGCGTAATGCTTGACCACGGCTTTGCCGGCCGCTTCGTCGACAGCCCCGGGCGCCGCTACGGTGGTGCTGGCAGCAGCAGGTGCCTGAGCTTGCGGAGCGGCTGCCTTGTCATCCTTGCCTTCGCCGCAACCGGCGAGAGCGATGGCGATGGCCAGCAGACTGGCGGAGGCCAGAGGCATTCGAATCATTATTGGTTTTCCTGCGTCGTGTGGTTGGACCAAGGGGTTAGGCCGTGCGCCGTGGCACGCGAAACCGCAACATCATGCGAAAGATTTGCATTTGCTGTAAAGGGGCGGGCGCGCAATTCATGCAAATGCGCGTAATGGCCTGTAATCACGAGGTGCGTTACAGCGCCGAGACCTGATTGCGCTGCGCCTGCTTGAGGAAGCTGGTCAGCTCGCGCGCCGACAGCGGCTTGCTGTAGTGGTAACCCTGACCCTCATGGCAACCCTGGGCGATGATGTAGGCCTCCTGCTCGGCGCTTTCCACGCCTTCGGCGATCACCTGCATCCCCAGGCTCTTGCCCAGCTGGATGATCGCGCGAACGATGGTGGCGTCGTCATCGTCGTCGAGCAGGTCCTGGACGAAGCTCTTGTCGATCTTGATCTTGTCCAGCGGCAGCGACTTCAGGTAGCTGAGCGACGAATAACCGGTGCCGAAGTCGTCGATGGCGATCATCGCCCCGGAACGGCGCAGGCTCAGCAGGTGCTGGGCAGCGGTGCTGATGTCTTCCATCAGGCCGGTTTCGGTCACCTCCAGCTCCAGGCTGCGCGGTGGCAGGCGGTAGGCCTGCAGCAGGTTGTTGACCACCCGCGGCAACTCGTTGTGGTGCAGCTGCACGGTGGACAGGTTGACCGCCATGCGCAGTTCGCTGAAGCCCATGTCATGCCATTCGCGCAGTTGCCGGCAGGCCTGGTCGAGCACCCACTCGCCGATGCCGATGATGCTGCCGTTCTGCTCGGCCAGCGGGATGAACTGGTCGGGCGGGACCATGCCCAGCTCCGGGTGCTGCCAGCGCAACAGGGCCTCGACGCCGACTACGCGGTGGTCGCGGTAGCTGATCTGAGGCTGGTAGACCAGGTACAGCTGGTTGCGCGGCAGGGCTTCGCGCAGGTCCTTTTCCAGCTCGCGGCGGCGGCGCATTTCACTGTCGACGCTGGCGATGTAGAACTGGTAGCGGTTGCGTGAGCGGGCCTTGGCCAGGGTCATGGTCTGTTCGGCCTTTTGCAGCAGCTTCTCGGTGCTGTCGCCGTCTTCGGGGAACAGGGTGATGCCGATGGTGGCGCGCAGGCGTATCTGCTGGTGGTCGAGGCCGAACGGCTGTTCCAGGTCGTCGAGGATGCTCTGGGCCAGCTCCGCTGCCTCGTAAGGTTGCTCGATATTGGCCTGGACCAAGGCGAACTGGTCGCCACCCAGGCGTGCCAGGGCACCCAGGCGGCCACTGTGGGCGCGCAGACGGTCGGCCAGGGCCAGCAGCAGCTGGTCGCCGGTCTGGTAGCTGAACTGTTCGTTGATGCCCTTGAAGTCGTCCAACCCTACGCACAGCACGGCGACGCGATGCTGCAGGCGGCCGGCATCGGCAAGAATCTTGTCGAGCTGCTCCTGCAGTTGCTGGCGGTTGGGCAGGCCGGTGAGGAAGTCATACTGGGCCATGCGCTGCAGGCTGTTCTCGGCTTCGTGGCGCAGGTGGGTGTTGCGCTCGATCGAGGCCAGCAACTGGTTGGCGGTATTGACCCAGATGCCCAGCTCGTTCTTCTCATGGCCCTTGAGCAGCGGGATCTGATGCTGACTGGGGCGGTCCGGGTTGATCTGGGTGAGGTGCTCGATGATCTTCGACAGCGGCTTGGTCAGCAACCAGTGGTAGACCAGGTACAGCACCAGGCCCATGGCCAGGGCGCGCAGCACGCCGGAGATGAAGATGATCACCGCGTTGATCAGAAAGTCTTCGCCGTAGGAGGAAGTATCGAGGGTGATGCTCAGGTCGCCGTAGTACTCGCTGTATGGGCCGCGGCCGACCAGTTGGGTGGTGTAGGTGCGTTCCTGGCCGAGGATCAGGTCGGTCAGCCAGCGCATCGACATGTCCTGCAGCGGGCGGGATTTTTCCGCCAGCATGGTTTCGTTGGGGTGGCCGATCGACGCCATGCGCACCGATTCGTCCTGGAACAGGCCTTCCATCACCTGCATGCCCATCTCCCGGTCAAGGCTGTATACCGCCTGGGTGGAGGGGTCACGGAACATGTCCAGAATGCGTTGAGCGTCGTTGTTGACGGCCTGGCGGGTCTTGTAGGTGTCGTAGACGATCTGCGCGCAACTGAGTACGACGCCGACCGCCAGCGCCGATAGAAGCACGACCCTGAGCAACTTGACCGATAAGCTGTTCCGCAATTCCAGCTTCAATGGGGTTTCCTTAATCCATGCGCATGGCATCATTTTGCCATTAACGTTGGCAATACACTATCGGCCGACCTTGGGTAGTGTATCGGTTGCCCGACCCTGCAACTTGAGTGCGCGCTTTCAAACTTCCAGAGGTTTGATGTTAGCGCGCTATGCGCGCTGAGCAAGACCCTGCGGGGAAAACTGTCGGGCACAAAAAAGCCCGGCGCAGGGCCGGGCTTTTCGTTCAGGGCTGAATGAATCAGGCCTTGAAGGTCTTGCCTTCGAACTGTTCGGCAACGAAGGCCCAGTTGACCAGGTTCCAGAACGCCTCGACGTACTTCGGACGCAGGTTGCGGTAGTCGATGTAGTAGGCGTGTTCCCAGACGTCGCAGGTCAGCAGCGGGGTGTCGCCGCTGGTCAGCGGGCAGCCGGCACCGATGGTGCTGGCCAGGGCCAGGGAACCGTCGGCTTTTTTCACCAGCCAGCCCCAACCGGAACCGAAGGTGCCGACGGAAGTCTTGGTGAACTCTTCCTTGAACTTGTCGAAGGAACCGAAAGCGGCGTTGATGGCATCAGCCAGGGCGCCGGTCGGCTGGCCACCAGCGTTTGGCGCCAGGCAGTTCCAGTAGAAGGTGTGGTTCCAGACTTGAGCGGCGTTGTTGAAGATACCGCCGGAAGAAGACTTGACGATCTCTTCCAGGGTCTTGCCTTCGAATTCGGTGCCTGGGACCAGGTTGTTCAGGTTCACGACATAGGTGTTGTGGTGCTTGTCGTGGTGATACTCCAGGGTTTCCTTGGAGATGTGCGGCTGCAGGGCATCGTGGGCGTACGGCAGCGGCGGCAATTCAAAAGCCATGGTGGATCTCCTGATTCAGGTCTGTTTGCGGTTTGCGCAAGGCCGATCACGGGCGGCCCGATGTACGTCGGCGAGTTTGTACTCTTTGCGACGCAAGGGCTGGATCATAGCACCGGGCCCGGCGCATAACCACGCAACAAAGATAGGGAATAGAGGTTCCAGAGCGGTTGGCGGCTGCCGACCGGCGGCCTTCAATTGAAGATCAGTTGCGCCGCCACAGCGAACATCATGACCGCCACCATCAGGTCCAGCATGCGCCAGGTGGCCGGCCGTGCCAGCCACGGTGCCAGCCAGGCAGCACCGATCGCCAGGGTTGAGAACCACAGCAGCGAAGCGCTGGCGGCGCCGGCCACATAGGCGCCAGGCGCCGTCTGCTGGGCCCCCAGAGAACCAATCAGCAATACGGTGTCGAGATAAACGTGCGGGTTGAGCAGTGTAACCGCCAACGCACTCAGCAACACCGCCCGGCGCGAGCGCATACCCTGGCCTTCCTGATGCTGCAGGCTTTGCTTGGAAAAGGCACTGCGCAGGGCCTTGGCGCCATACCAGATGAGAAACACCGCTCCCCCCCAGCGGGCAATGGCCAGCAGCGTCGGGTTGTGCGCCAGCACCGTGGCCAGCCCGAACACCCCGGCTGCCACCAGCAGGGCATCGCAGACGATGCACAGCGCCGCCACCGGCAAGTGGTGCTCACGGCGCAGGCTCTGGGCGAGAACGAAGGCGTTTTGTGCGCCGATGGCCATGATCAGGCCGAAGGCCACCAGCATGCCGTTGAGATAGCTTTGCCACATGGCGATTACTCCATAGAAGATGCTGGATATTGTGGCGAGTGAAACTGTATAAGAAAAACAAATAGCGCTGATCCGTCATTAGGAAAATCGATGTTCGACTACAAATTGCTGGCTGCCCTCGCGGCGGTGATCGAACAAGGTGGTTTCGAGCGCGCCGCGCAGGTGCTGGGGCTCTCGCAGTCGGCCATCTCGCAGCGCATCAAGCTGCTCGAAGCGCGGGTCGGTCAGCCAGTGCTGGTACGTGCCACGCCGCCGAGCCCGACCGAGGTCGGCCGCCAGTTGCTCAACCATGTGCAGCAGGTGCGCCTGCTCGAGCGCGACCTGCAGCGCCAGGTGCCGGCACTGGATGAGGAAGGCATGCCTGAGCGGCTGCGCATCGCCCTTAATGCCGACAGCCTGGCAACCTGGTGGGCCGGCGCGGTGGGGGCATTCTGCGCCGAGCATCAGTTGCTCACCGACTTGGTGGTGGAAGACCAGGAGGTCGGCCTCAAACGCATGCGCGCCGGTGAAGTGGCAGCCTGCCTGTGTGGCAGTGAGCGGCCGGTGGCTGGCGCACGCAGCCTGCCGTTGGGGGCCATGCGCTACAGGGCGCTGGCCAGCCCAGGGTTCATGGCGCGCTATTTTCCACAGGGGTTCCAGGCGCAGCGCCTGGCCCGCACGCCAGCCATCGTCTACGGGCCGGATGATTTCCTGCAGCACCGCTACCTGGCTTCACTGGGAATTGAGGATGGTTTCCTGCACCACCTGTGCCCTTCGTCCGAAGGCTTTCTGCGCATGACCGAGGCAGGCCTGGGTTGGGGCCTGGTGCCCGAATTGCAGGCCCGTGAGCAGTTGGCGAACGGCCAGTTGGTGGAAATCTGCAGCGATACTCCCATCGATGTGCCGTTGTACTGGCATCATTGGCGCAACGGCGGGCACCTGCTCGCGCAACTGACCGAACATTTGCGGCACACGGCACGGCACTGGCTGGTGCCCTTGTAGCGGCAGCTGGCGTCTGTTGCATCTGAAATCTAGGCGGAGTCATACATGCAAATTCTGGTCACCGGCGCGAGCGGCTTCATTGGCGGGCGCTTTGCGCGCTTTGCGCTGGAGCAGGGCCTGGCGGTACGGGTCAGCGGCCGGCGTGCCGAAGGCGTGGAGCACCTGGTCAGGCGAGGCGCACAGTTCATCCCTGGCGACTTGGGCGACCCGGAGCTGGCCCGCCGCCTGTGCCAAGGGGTCGAGGCCGTGGTGCATTGTGCCGGTGCCGTGGGCAACTGGGGGCGCTACCAGGACTTTCACCAGGGCAACGTGGTGGTCACGGAGAACGTCGTCGAAGGCTGCCTGAAGGAGCATGTGCGACGCCTGGTGCACCTGTCGTCGCCGTCGATCTATTTCAACGGCCGCTCACGCCTGGATATACGGGAAGACCAGGTGCCGCGCCGCTTTCACGACCCCTATGCGCAAACCAAGCATATTGCAGAACAGAAAGTGTTCGGCGCCCAGGAGTTCGGCCTGGAAGTGCTGGCGCTGCGACCACGCTTCGTCACCGGGGCTGGCGATGCGAGCATCTTCCCGCGGTTGATGCAGATGCAGCGCAAAGGCCGTGTGGCGATCATCGGCAACGGCCTGAACAAGGTCGACTTCACCAGCGTGCACAACCTCAACGAGGCGCTGCTCAGTGCATTGTTCGCCGAAGACCGCGCCCTGGGCCAGGCCTACAACATCAGCAACGGCCAGCCGCTGCCGCTGTGGGACGTGGTCAACTACGTCATGCGCCAGATGCAGCTGCCGCAGGTCACCCGCTATCGCTCCTATGGCCTGGCCTACAGCATGGCGGCCTTGAACGAGGCCGCCTGCCTGCTCTGGCCCGGGCGCCCGCAGCCAACCTTGTCGCGCTTGGGCATGCAGGTGATGAGCCGTGATTTCACCCTGGACATCAGCCGTGCACGCCAATACCTGGATTACCAGCCCAAGGTCAGCCTGTGGACCGCGCTGGATGAATTCTGTGCCTGGTGGAAGCATCAGCCGCTAGGGCAGTGAACCAGAACTGCAGATGATGGTCATCAGTGCGCCGCCTGAGCGGTTTATACTCATGTCTCTTTGCTACCAGTGCGATTGAAACCACCTATGCGTAACGATCCCCACGACGATTTTGATGATGTGCCTACCTTGCGGGCCGGTACTCGCGATGACGACGAACTGCTGCCCGCGCATGTAGCGCGCAACCGCAAGAAGGCCGCCAGGCCGGCAAGCACCGGGCCGCTGTGGGCATTGCTGGGTGCGTCGTTCATCGCCTTGGCGGGGCTGGGTTGGTGGAGCTTCCAGCAGATTTCGCTGATGGAGCAGCAACTGGTGGCCACCCAGGAAAGCTTTGCGCGTATCAGCGAGGAAGCCGCCGGGCGTTTGCAGGCGATCAGCGGCAAGGTCGATGCCAGCGAGACATCGAGTACCACGGGCAGTGAAGCGCTGAAGCTGCAGATCCGTCAGCTGCAGTCCAGCCTGGCCGAGCAGGGCAAGCAGCAGCAAGGGGTGGCGGGGCAGGCCGGTGACCTGGGCAAGCGCCTGGAGCAGGTGCTGGCCGATACCCGTGAGCAGCAGAAAGCGGTGACCGAACTGCAGACCCAGCTGCAGGCACAGTTGAAGGCCGTGAACACTGAGCTGGCGGCGTTGAAGTCGGGGCAAGTGGATGGCGGCAAGCTCGATGGCCAGTTCAAGAGCCTGAACGAAGAGGTGGCCGCACTGAAGCAGCAGGGCAACCAGAAAGCTGCCATCGACAGCCTGGAGCAGGATGTGCTGGTGCTCAAGACCCAGATGGAAAATCGCTCGTCGTCGCCTGGTGGCGCGACGGTGCAGGAGTTCGATGCCTTCCGTGGGCAGACCACGCGCAGTCTCAACACCCTGCAGAGTCAGGTCCAGAACCTGCAACAGCAGATCAATGCCCGGCGTTGAGATCACCTGAACCTTCTTCGCGGGCTCGCCCGCTCCCACAGGTACATCGCCAAGCTTGAGGCCTGTGCAGTTCATGTGGGAGCGGGCAAGCCCGCGAATGGGCCGCAAGGCGACCCCGAGGTTTCAATCAGAGGCGCGGATAGTCGATGTACCCCACCGGCCCCTTGCCATAGAAAGTCTCTGGATGCGCCTGGTTCAACGGCGCATCGGCCGCCAGCCGCGCTGGCAGATCAGGGTTGGCGATAAACGGCACACCAAACGCCACCGCATCGGCCTTGCCCGCCGCCAATGCAGCATTGGCACTGGCCTTGTCGAAGCGCTCGTTGACGATGTACGGCCCGCCAAAGGCCGCTTTGATCAGCGGGCCAATGCTGTCGTCGGCTTCCTTCTCCCGCGAGCAGATGAAGGCGATGCCGCGCTTGCCCAGTTCCCGCGCCACATAGGTGAAGGTTTCGGCGCGGTCGGCGTCGCCCATGTCATGGGAGTCGGCTCGCGGTGCCAGGTGCACGCCCACACGTCCCGCGCCCCACACTTCGATGGCCGCGTCGGTCACTTCCAACAGCAGCCGCGCGCGGTTTTCCAGCGAGCCACCGTAGCGGTCAGTGCGTTGATTGGTGCTGCTCTGCAGGAACTGATCGAGCAGGTAGCCGTTGGCACCGTGAATTTCCACACCATCGAAGCCCGCCGCCTTGGCATTCTCGGCGCCGCTGCGGTAGGCCTCGACGATGTCGGCGATTTCTTCGGTTTCCAACGCCCGTGGGGTGGGGTACTCGGTGATCGGGCGTACCAAGCTGACATGGCCCTTGGGCTGGATCGCACTGGGCGCCACCGGCAGCTCACCGTTCAGGTAGCTGGGGTGCGAGACGCGGCCGACGTGCCACAGCTGCAGGAAAATACGTCCACCAGCGCCATGCACGGCCTTGGTGACATTGTTCCAGCCGCGAACCTGCTGATCGTTCCAGATACCGGGGGTGTCGGGGTAGCCGACGCCCATCGCGGTGACCGATGTCGCTTCGCTGAGAATCAGGCCGGCGCTGGCGCGCTGCACGTAGTATTCGGCCATCAGTGCATTGGGCACGCGGCCTTCATCGGCGCGGCAACGGGTCAGTGGCGCCATGATGATGCGGTTGGGCAGCTGCACATCGCCCAGTTGGATCGGATCGAAAAGCGTGGTCATAACGGTTACCTGCCTTGTCAAAGCGCTTGGCGCAGTTGTTCGAGGAACGCCTCGATGGTGGCTTCGTTGCGTTTGAAGAAGTGCCACTGGCCAACCTTCTGGCTGCTGATCAGACCGGCCCGCTGCAACGTGGCCAGGTGGGCGGATACGGTCGACTGCGAGAGCCCGCAGCGCTGGTCGATCTGCCCGGCACAGACTCCGTTTTCGGTGCTGTGATACTGGTCGGGAAACTGCATTGCCGGGTCTTTCAGCCAGCTGAGGATTTCTCGCCTGACCGGGTGGGCCAGTGCTTTTATGATTTCGTCGAGATCGAGTGGCATGGTTGAGGCTCGTGCTGTAGCGGTATATCGCGATAGGACGAAACGTACATCGGTATTTCGCGATATACAAATATGAAGAGGTTCTGAGCTGAGCACGAATCGCTATATCGCGTTATGACGATATACGAGATGGCGGTGCTAGACTGCCTCCATGAACTACCTCGCACACCTGCACCTGGGCGGCCCGGCGCCGCAACAACTGCTCGGCAGCCTGTATGGCGACTTCGTCAAAGGCTCGCTGGAGGGGCGCTTCCCGCCTGCGCTGGAGGCGGCGATCCGGCTGCATCGGCATATCGACAGTTACACCGACCGGCACCCCTTGGTACTGGCGGCGCTGGCGCGTTTTCCGCGGGAGCGGCGGCGCTTTGCCGGCATCGTTGTGGATGTGTTTTTCGACCATTGCCTGGCGCGGCACTGGGGGGATTACGCCGAACAGCCGCTGGCGCAGTTCACCGGGGATTTTTATCGGGTGTTGCTGGCCGAGCCCGAGCTGCCGGGGCGGCTGGCGCGGATTGCGCCGTTCATGGCGGCGGATGACTGGCTGGGGGCGTATGGCGATTTTGCCACGCTGGAGCAGGTGTTCAATGGCATTGCCCGGCGTTTGTCGCGGCCCGAGGGGATAGCCGGGGTGATGGATGAGCTGGAGCGGTTGTATGAACCGTTGCTGGCGGATTTCAGAGCGTTCTATCCACAGCTGCAGGCGTTTGCCGCAGCAGGAAGGCTTTCTGACAGCTGAGTCTTGTACTGGCCTCTTCGCGGGCAAGCCCGCTCCCACAGGTACATCACAGTTTTCGAACCTGTGGTCATCCTGTGGGAGCGGGCTTGCCCGCGAAGAGGCCAGTACAGGCACTGCATGAATCAGGCAGCGCGTGCCTGGCGGCGAGGCGCCGCTACAACTTCCTCGACTCCGAACAACGCCATGTGAATCGCCTGTTGCGCCTGAAACGCCAGCGCCGCACGTTCCTTCCCGGTACTGCCAATCGGCTTCAACAGGTGAATGCACACCTCCCCCCGAGGTTCGGCAAACAAGCGCATCAGGTGCGATACCAGGTCATCGTCGCCAATGAAGGGCGCAATCGGGTCCACTTCGCCATTGCGCAGGTACTGAATGGCCACCGGCTGCACTGCCACACCCTGGTCGATCGCACCAGCCAGCAGGCGGCCGTGGAAGGTGCGCAGCTGGCGACCGTCGGTGGTGGTGCCTTCGGGGAAGATCAGCAGCGGCCGGGCCTGGCCCAGCTGGTTGCTTATCTGTTCGCGCAGGCGCTGGCCATCACCCCCACCGCGGCGGATGAACAGCGTGCCGGCCTTCTCCGCCAGCCACCCAGCCACCGGCCAGTGGCGGACTTCGGCCTTGGACAGGAACGACAGCGGCAGCAGCATGCCGAGCAGGGGGATGTCGGTCCAGGAAACGTGGTTGCTGACCCACAGCATTGGCCGCTGTGGCAACTCACCGATCACCCGCACCTCGAAGGGCAGGGCGCCGACCAGGCGCTCCATGAACCAGCAGGACCAGCGCTGGCGAAGTTCGACGGACGCCTTGATCCCCAGGCGCTCGCCCACGGCGATGACACCGGCCATGAGCATGCCGAGCGACAGCACCAGCAGCAGCCGCGAGAGGCGGGCGAGCACCCGCAGGCCAGGCATCAGACCGCAGCCTTGAAGTGGCGGGCGTAGCGCGGGCACAGGTCGTCACGCTTGAGCAGAATGAAAACGTCGGCCACCTGAAAGTCCTCGTCCCAGCACGGCTCGCCGCAGATTTTCGCGCCCAGGCGCATGTAGGCCTTGAGCAGCGGCGGCATTTCAGCGATGACGTTGTTCGGCAGGGCCAGGTTTGGCAACGGGTTCTTCGGCTCGGCGCGCAGGTGCTCGGTGCACAGGTAGCGCTCGCGCAGGCGCTGCATGACCGCGTGGGCCTGCACGCCACCATCCTGCATGGGGATGCTGGCGCAGCCCATCAGGTAGCTGTAGCGGCCCTCGTTGAGCACTTCGGCCAGCTCCCCCCAGAGCACGGCGATGGTGCCGCCGTTGCGGTAGTCGGGGGCGACGCAGGTGCGGCCCAGTTCGAGAATCGGGCCCTGCAGTTGCAGCAGGCCGTGCAGGCTGAATTCTTCTTCGCTGTAGAAGCGCCCCAGGCTGCTGGCGGCCTGGTGGTCGAGCAGGCGGGTGGTGGCTACCAGCTCGCCGGTGCTCAGGTCGCGCACACCGATGTGGCGGCAATGTACGTCATAGTCATCCATGTCCAGGCCCCGTTCGGCGCCTTTGAGCTTGGCCTTGAATTCTGCGCTGAACACCTTGTAGCGCAGGGCCTGGGCTTCCTGCAGGGCCGCGGCGCCGACCAGGCGTTCGGCTTGCAGACGGCGTTCGGTGCTGTTGTCGCCAGAGTGAGCGATCCGAGTCATTACGAGTCTCCATAAGCCAGCCATGAAGGGTTGCGGCCGGTCGGCTTTGTTGTGCAAAGTCAGCCTAGGTAGACGCGGTGTCACCCCTGTGAATCTTTGGTGATGCTTGCATGACACTAGAACAGCCCAATGAAGGAGCGCTCGATGGCCTGGTTGCAACGACTCAACGACCCTCTCCGCCAGCCTTTGGCCGGTACCTTGGGCGAGACCTATGCCGCGCAGCTCGAGCGCCTCGGCACGGTTGCCCCGTTCGAACTGGCGGTGCTCGGCGGGCGTGCCATGGCCACGCCTGGCCTGGCTTTTCTCATCGGTTACCAGGCAGCCCTGCGCGTGCTCTGGCCCAGCGCGCCTGCCAGCCTTGGCGCGCTGTGCGCCACCGAGCGGCGTAGTGTGCGGCCGGCAGACATGCATACCCGGCTGGTGGGTTTGCGCCTGAACGGCAACAAGGATTTCGTCACTGCCGGGCTCGATGCGGAATGGTTGTTGGTGGCCGCGCGCAACGAAGCGCTAGGTGAGCCGCCACGGCTGAGCCTGGCGGTGGTTTATCCGGGGGAGGCCGGGGTAACGCTGGAGCCATTGCCGACCTTGCCGCTGATGCCGGAAGTGGGGCATGGCCGACTGCACTTGCAGGACGTGGCCTGTGAACTGCTGGCTGGCGATGGCTGGGACGCATACGTCAAGCCGTTCCGCTCGCTGGAAGATTTGTACGTGCTGGCAGCCTTGACCGCCTGGTTGTATGGAGTAGGCCAGGAGTGCGACTGGCCGCAAGAACTGCGCCTGCGTCTGCTGGGGCTGCTGGCGGGGTGTGCCGAAGGCAGCCGGCAGTGCGCCGACAGCGTCGGCTGTCACCTGTTGCTGGGGGGACTGTTCTCGCAATTTCAGGAGCTGCGCGGGGCGATCGACAAGGCGCTGCTGGCCGGGCCGGAGCAGTGGGCACAGCTGTGGCAGCGGGATCAGGGGGTGCTGGCATTGGCCACCGCGGCGCGCGAAAAGCGCCTGGCCAAGGCTTGGTTGGCAGCAGGGTTGTCATGAAAGCCTGAGACGCTGTGTGATCTTTTAGATCCTGGGGCCGCTTTGCGGCCCTTTCGCGACACAAGGCCGCTCCCACAAGGGAACGCGATCTCCTGCAGGAGCGGCCTCGCGTCGCGAAAGGGCTGCAGAGCAGCCCCCAGCAGGCGATGAAGATGAAAGCATTTGCACTGCTTCTTGCTTTGACCATGGGCCCCACCTGGGCCGAAACCTGGCCCGAACCTGACTGGCCAATCGACAATGCCGCCTTCGACTGGCAGTCCGTCGACAGCTACGCGTTCCCCGAACGCAATGCCGGCGAGCGCAGCGGCATCCGCACCGACGCCCTGTTGATCATCCGCGACGGTCGCATCCTTCACGAACGCTACATCGCCCCCACCACCGCCGATACCGCCCACCTGACCTGGTCGGTCAGCAAGAGCGTGCTGGCCACCGTACTGGGCGTCGCCCAGGGAGAAGGCCGCTTCCAGCTGCAGGACCCCGCCGCGCGCTACTACCCGCCCATGCAGGCGCACCCCGACGTGCGCCTGGCCGATCTGCTGCACTGGGCCAGCGGCCTGGACTGGCAGGAAGACTACGAATACGCACCGTTGAAGTCTTCAGTCGTGGCGATGCTCTACACCCGCGGGCGCAACGACATGGCGGCGTACACTGCTGCCCGCAACACTGCCGAAAAACCCGGCCAGCGTTTTCTCTATTCCAGTGGCGACAGCAATGTGCTGGCTGGCGCGTTGCGTGGCATGCTCGACGCCGGTAGTTATGCCGACTATCCCTGGCAGGCGCTGTTCACCCCACTAAGCATCGAAAGCGCGGTCTGGGAACGTGACGGCGCGGGCAACTTTGTCGGCTCTTCCTACCTCTATCTCAGTGCCCGGGACCTGGCGCGCATTGGCTTGCTGATGCAGCGCGATGGCCGCTGGCAAGGTCGCCAGCTGTTGCCGGCCAGCTGGGTTGCCTTCAACCGAACCCTCTTTGACCAGGCCGCCGCGATGCCTGGTGAAGCCAACCCAGGCGGCCACTGGTGGCTCAATCGGCCAATGCCGGGAAGCCCCACACCCTGGCCCGACGCCCCGACAGATACCTACGCCGCGCTCGGCCACTGGGGTCAGGCGCTGTATATCGTGCCGTCGCAGAAACTGCTGATCGTGCGCTATGCCGATGACCGCGGCGCCAGCTACAGCCACAACGAACTGCTCAAACGGGTGCTGGCAGCGCTGGCCGGGGAGGGCGCATGAAGCGCGTGCTGTTGCTGTTGATCGTCGTCCTGCTTGGCTGGACCTGGCTGGAGCGCCAGGCGCTGGCGGACTTCCCGGGCATCCTTTCGGCCTATTCAGCCAAGGAGTACTGCTCGTGCCGCTTTGTCATGGGCTTCGATGAGGCCTACTGCCGAGGGTATGTGAAGCAATGGTTGCCCCTGAGCCGGTTGCAGGAAAATGCCCCACAACGCCTGGTCACCGCCGAGGGCCTTGGCCAGCGCAATCAGGCTGTATGGCAGGGCGCGCAGGCAGGCTGCCGCTTGCTGCCATGAACACACGCGGGTAAGGTTGGCGGTCAAGTTTCACGAGACCTGTCATGTTCAAGCTGCCCCGTCTTCTGCCTGCCCTGCTGCTGGCTCTGTGCCTGCCTGCCCACGCCAACTGGCACCTGGATGGCGAGTCTTCACGCCTGTCATTCGTCACCGGCAAGAACGGTGATACCGCCGAGGTGCATCGCTTTCTGGTGTTGCACGGCAGTGTCGACCGCAAAGGCACGGCCGCGCTGCGCATCGAGATGGACTCGGTGAGCAGCGGCATCCCGCTGCGTGACGAGCAGATGCGCGACAACCTGTTCGAGGTGCAGCGTTTTGCCGAGGCAAGCGTGAAGGCGCAGATCGACCTGCGGCCGATCAATGACCTGGCCGATGGCGCGCAGATCGAATTGCGCCTGCCACTCACCGTCACCCTGCACGGTCAATCGCACAGCTACAACGCCTTGTTGCTGGCGACCCGCCTGGATGCCCGGCGCTTCCAGGTGGTGACCCTCGAACCGCTGATTCTGCGGGCGCAGGACTTCGGCCTGCTGCCTGGCCTGGAGACCCTGCGCAAATTCGCCAAGCTCGAGTCCATCAACCCGACAGTACCGGTCAACGCGGTGCTGATCTTCAACGCACGCTGACATGCCGGGGCCGGTCTTCCCCTGGCGGGATGGCAATGAATTCGAACTGCTGATCGACGGCCCCGAATTCTTTCCGCGGATGCTCCAGGCAATCCTGCGCGCCGAGTTCCAGGTCGACCTCGAGTTGTACCTGGTCGAGGCCGGTGCCTGTGCCGAGGCGGTAGTGGAGGCGCTGGAGCGGGCGGCACGTCGTGGTGTGCGGGTGCGTTGCCTGTTCGATGACTATGGTTCGCTGGCGTTCACTGCGGCGTTGCGCCAGCGTCTGCTGGAAGCCGGGGTCTACCTGCGCTGGTACAACCGCCTGCGCTGGAAGCGCGGTTTTCGCAATCTGTATCGCGACCATCGCAAAATGTTGCTGGTGGATGAGCGTTGGGCGGTGGTGGGGGGCACGGGCGTTACCGACGAGTTCTGGACGCCGGGTGAGGCAACCAGCGAGTGGCACGAAGTGATGGTGCAGATGCAAGGGCCGGTGGTGACCGACTGGCAGTTGCTGTTCGATCGCCAGTGGCACGCCAACAACCGTCGCACGGCCTGGCGCCCGGCCGAGGGCTTCGGTCTGCCGCGCTTGCCCAAGGTACCGGTGCAAGGCCAGGGCATGGGCCGGGTGGCCTATGCCGACGCCCGCCAACACCAGGACATCCTGCATTCGCTGGTCCGTGCGATCAACAGTGGCCAGCAGCGGGTGTGGCTGGCCACGCCGTACTTCCTGCCGACCTGGAGCGTGCGCCGGTCGTTGCGCCGTGCTGTCGGCAAAGGCGTCGACGTGCGGTTACTGCTGACCGGTCCACGCACCGACCACCCGTCGGTGCGTTATGCCGGGCACCGCTATTACCCTCGCTTGCTGCGTGCCGGGGTGCGTATCTACGAGTACCAGCCGTGTTTCCTGCACCTGAAGATGGTGCTGATCGACGATTGGGTCAGTATCGGTTCGTGCAACTTCGATCACTGGAACCTGCGCTTCAATCTGGAGGCCAACATCGAGGCGCTCGACCCGCCGTTGACGGCCGCCGTACAGGCCAGCTTCGAGCGTGACTTTGCCTTGAGCGAGGTGGTCGACCTTGACCACTGGCATGCCCGGCCGCTGTGGCGTCGGGTGAAGCAGCGCATCTGGGGCTGGCTGGACCGGTTGGTGGTCAACGTGCTCGACCGACGCAACTGAGAGCGGCTATCGTGCAGTGACTGTCCCTTGGCGATCGAAGGAGTGGGTGCGATGACGGCAAAGAAGATTCTCATGCTGGTTGGTGACTACGTCGAGGATTACGAGGCCATGGTGCCGTTCCAGGCGTTGACCATGGTCGGGCACACGGTGCATGCGGTGTGCCCGGAGAAGGTCGCGGGGCAGACTGTGCGCACGGCCATTCATGATTTCGAAGGCGAGCAGACCTACAGCGAAAAGCCAGGGCACAATTTTGCCCTCAACTACGATTTCGTGCGGGCGCGGGCCGAGGGGTACGATGCGTTGCTGATCCCAGGTGGCCGCGCGCCGGAGTACCTGCGCCTGGATGAGAAGGTGCTGGAGCTCGTGCGCGCGTTCGACCAGGCCGGCAAGCCGATCGCGGCGGTGTGCCATGGCGCGCAGCTGCTGGCGGCGGCAGGCGTGCTGGAAGGGCGCGAATGCAGTGCGTATCCGGCCTGCGCGCCGGAAGTGCGCCTGGCCGGTGGCACGTTCATCGATATCGCGGTGGACCAGGCGCATGTCGATGGCAATCTGGTGACCGCGCCCGCCTGGCCGGCGCACCCGGCGTGGCTGGCGGCCTTCCTCAAAGTGCTGGGCACCCGTATCGCCTGATTGCCCTGGCCTTGTAGGAGCGGCCTTGTGTCGCGAAAGGGCTGCGAAGCAGCCCCGGCGATATCAGCGGCGGAGCTCACATCTTGGGGCCGCTGCGCGCCCCTTTCGCGACACAAGGCCGCTCCTACAAGGCGCAGCGCTTAGGCAACCTGCTCGACCCAGTCATTGAGGTTGTAGTAGTTGGTGACCCGGGCAATCTTGCCGCAGTGGATGTAGAAGAAGGCCCCCGCCGGCAGCACATAAGTCTGCCCGTTGGCCGCCGGCAACCCTTCGTCGTCGGCTAGGTATTCCCCATGCACGGTGAACTCCGCCGCCGCCCGGCTGCCGTCGGCGTTCTGCATCACCACGATGTCGGCCAGGCGCTCGCGGTAGCAGCGGTTCATCTTGACCATGAACGCGGCGAATTTCGCCTTGCCCATCTGCCGCTCGCCCTGGTTGATGTCGTGGATCACGTCTTCGCTAAGCAGTGCCAGAAAGGCTGGCATGTCGCCAGCATTGAAGGCGGCATAGTAAGCATTTACCAGTTCGGTAGCGGTCATGGAACAATACCTGTCGTGTAGGGAAAAGGCGGTGTGCTGCATCGGATGATAGGGTTTCCCCTCAAGCCCGGCTTAGCCGAGCGCGTCATCCACATCGACAAAACGACCGCCACGCATGGAAATACGCCTGTTGCACGGCGCCGCTATCGCGCCTTACATCGATGACCTCGCTCGCCTGCGCCTGACCGTGTTTCGCGAGTTTCCCTATCTCTACGACGGCACCCCGGAGTACGAGGCCGACTACCTGGCCAGCTACACCCGCTCCGGGCGCAGCCTGGTGGTGCTGGCCCTGGACGACGGCCAGGTGGTGGGTGCTTCGACCGGCTTGCCGCTGGTGGATGTAGCCCCCGAGTTCCAGCAGCCATTCCTGGCCCAGGGGCGCGACCCGGCCAGCATCTACTACTTCGGTGAGTCGCTGGTACTGCCGGCGTACCGTGGCCGCGGGCTGGGCGTGCGCTTCTTCATCGAGCGCGAGTCCTATGCGCACAAACTGGCCGAATTCGACTTCTGCGCGTTCTGCGCCGTGGAGCGCCCGGGTGTGCATCCGCGCCGGCCTGCGGACTACAAGCCGATGCACGGATTCTGGCGCAATCGTGGCTTCCTGCATGAGCCATCCTTGCGCACCCGCTATGCCTGGCGAGACCTCGACGAGCCGGAAAGTTCGGAAAAGATCATGTCGTTCTGGACCAAGGAACTGCCGATTTGATTCGCCTCGCGGCCTGCCAGTACGCCATCGAGCTGCATGAAACCTGGGAAGCCTACGCCGACCACTTGCAGGCGTCGTGCGCCGACGCCGTGGAGGCGGGTGCCCAGCTGCTGTTGCTGCCCGAATACGCCGGGCTGGTGCTCAGTGGCCAGCTGCCGGCTGAACAGCGGGGTGACCTCAAGGGATCGATCGCTGGCATCCAGCCGCTGATCGAGCCCTGGTTGGCATTGTGCGAAGGGCTTGCCCGGCGCTGGGGCATCTACCTGCAGCCGGGCAGCCTGCCGGTGCTCGACCTCGACGGGCAGTACCGCAACCGTGCCTGGCTGTTCGGCCCCACGGGCATGCTTGGTTATCAGGACAAGTTGATGATGACCCGCTTCGAGCGTGAGCACTGGGGCATCGCTGCAGGTGACGGGCTGCAGGTATTCGATACCGATCTTGGTCGTCTGGGCATCCTGATCTGCTACGACAACGAATTCCCGATGCTAGCGCGGCGCCTGGCCGAAGGTGGCGCCGACCTGATCCTGGCGCCGAGCTGCACCGACACCGAGGCGGGCTACCATCGGGTGCGGATCGGTGCGCAGGCACGGGCCCTGGAAAACCAGATTGCCGTGCTGCAGAGCCCGACGGTGGGAACGGCGCCCTGGTCGCCGGCGCTGGATGAGAACATCGGCCGGGCTGGGCTGTTCGTTCCGCCAGATCGCGGGATGCCGGGGGACGGGGTGGTCGCGCTGAGTGAGGCGTTGAGCCCGGTGAGCAGCCAATGGCTGGTGTGCGATGTAGATCTGGAGCAAGTAAGACGGGTGAGGCGGGAAGGGCAGGTGTTTACCCGCAGGGATTGGCCGGAGCAGTTCGAGAAACTTCTGTGAGAGCGGCGGCGCCTGCTTCGCGGGCAAGCCCGCTCCCACAGGTAAAGCACAGCCCTCAAGCTTGTGCTGTACCTGTGGGAGCGGGCTTGCCCGCGAAGCAGGCGCCGCGTTACATCAGGTTCACTTCACTTCGACTGCCAGGCTCTCGGCAATCTTGCTCTGCCACAGCGCAGGGCCAGTGATGTGCACCGACTCACCGTTGCTGTCGACAGCGACAGTCACTGGCATGTCCTTGACCTCGAACTCGTAGATCGCTTCCATGCCCAGCTCGGCGAAGGCCAGGACCTTCGACTTGCGGATGGCCTGGGCCACCAGGTAGGCAGCGCCACCTACGGCCATCAGGTACACAGCCTTGTTGTCCTTGATCGCTTCGATCGCGGTCGGGCCACGCTCGGACTTGCCGATCATGCCCAGCAGGCCGGTCTGTTCGAGGATCTGGCGGGTGAACTTGTCCATGCGCGTGGCAGTGGTCGGGCCGGCTGGGCCAACCACTTCGTCACCGACCGGGTCGACCGGGCCGACGTAATAGATGAAGCGGCCTTTGAGGTCGACCGGCAGCTCTTCGCCACGGTTGAGCATTTCGACCATGCGCTTGTGCGCAGCGTCGCGGCCGGTGAGCATCTTGCCGTTGAGCAGGATGGTCTCGCCCGGCTTCCAGCTGGCGACTTCTTCCGGGGTGATGTCGTCGAGGTTGACGCGACGGGCGCTCGGGCCGGCTTCCCAGACAATTTCCGGGTAGGCGTCCAGCGATGGCGCTTCCAGCTCGGCCGGGCCGTTGCCGTCGAGCACGAAGTGCGCGTGACGGGTGGCGGCGCAGTTCGGGATCATGCATACCGGCAAGGAAGCGGCGTGGGTCGGGTAGTCCATGATCTTGACGTCGAGCACGGTGGTCAGGCCACCCAGGCCCTGGGCGCCGATACCCAGCTGGTTGACCTTGTCGAACAGCTCCAGGCGGATCTCTTCGAGGCGGTTCTGCGGGCCACGGGCTTTCAGCTCGTGGATGTCGATGGACTCCATCAACACTTCCTTGGCCATTACCGCGGCTTTTTCGGCGGTACCGCCGATGCCGATGCCGAGCATGCCAGGCGGGCACCAGCCAGCGCCCATGGTCGGAACGGTCTTGAGCACCCAGTCGACGATCGAGTCGGACGGGTTGAGCATGGCCATCTTCGACTTGTTCTCCGAACCGCCGCCTTTGGCTGCAACGTCGACTTCGACCTTGTCGCCAGGGACGATGGAGTAGTGGATGACGGCCGGGGTGTTGTCCTTGGTGTTCTTGCGGGCACCAGCCGGGTCGGCCAGGATCGAGGCGCGCAGGACGTTTTCAGGCAGGTTGTAGGCGCGACGCACACCTTCGTTGATCATGTCGTCGACGCTCAGGGTGGCGCCGTCCCAGCGCACGTCCATGCCCACGCGGATGAACACGGTGACGATACCGGTGTCCTGGCAGATCGGGCGGTGGCCGGTGGCGCACATGCGCGAGTTGATCAGGATCTGGGCGATCGAGTCGCGTGCGGCGGGCGATTCTTCACGCAGGTAGGCCTCGTGCATCGCCTGGATGAAATCGACGGGGTGGTAGTACGAGATGAATTGCAGGGCGTCGGCGACGCTCTGAATCAGGTCGTCTTGCTTGATCACGGTCATGCAGCGCGCTCCTCTTAAAGACGGGAACATTCAAAAAGACGCTCGACGGTGCCGACCAGCGTGTCGAAACGCCTTGCAAGGCGCGCCGGCAGGCTGGCCGACGCAAAAGGGCGCGGCAGTATAGCGCGCCTCACCGCGCGAAACACCTGCGCGTGGTCTGGACCATGGTCGGCTGGTGGCAGGCATCCTTTTTGCTGCCAGTGCGCGGTTGGCATACAGTGACCCGGTGATCGATGGAGACAGACTTACCATGCCTGAGCTTTGCGTGGGCGCACGCCGCTGGACGGTGCCGCACGGCAGCAATTTGCTTGATGCCCTCAACGAGGCAGGGCTGAATGTGCCCTACAGTTGCCGTGCCGGCAGTTGCCACGCGTGCCTGGTGCATTGCCTGGAAGGGCAGCCGGTGGATGCCTTGCCCGAGGCCCTGGCGCTGGACAAGCACGCACTGGGCTGGCGCCTGGCCTGCCAGTGCCGGGTGGTCGAGGATCTGCACGTGGCGGTGTTCGACCCGCAGCGCGACGGCGTGCCGGCGCGGGTTTGCGCGGTGGACTGGTTTGGCGATGTGCTGCGTTTACGTGTTCGTCCAGAGCGAGGGCTGCGTTACCAGGCCGGTCAGCACATCGTGCTGTGGCTGGGCGCGGTCGCCAGGCCTTATTCGCTGGCCAGCCTGCCGGGGGAGGATGATTGCCTCGAATTCCATATCGATTGCCAGCGCCCAGGTGCCTTCTGTGACAAGGCGCGAGGGCTGCAGGTGGAGGATGAGTTGCGCCTGGGCGAGCTGCGCGGCGGGGCTTTGCACTATGACCCGGACTGGCAGGCACGGCCGCTCTGGTTATTGGCGGCGGGCACAGGATTGGCACCGTTGTGGGGCATCTTGCGAGAAGCGTTGCGCCAGGAGCATCGAGGGGAGATTCGGGTGGTGCATGTGGCGCGAGACAGCGCTGGGCACTATCTGGCTGAGCCGCTGACGCAACTGCCGGGCGTGAAGGTCGAGCTGGTGCTGGCGGAGCAGATGGATGAAGCGTTGGCGGGGTTGCGGCCGTCGTCGCGGCAAACGGTGGCGTTGCTTTGCGGGGCGCCGGGGAGTGTCGAGCGGTTTGCCCGGCGGTTGTTCATTGCCGGGGTGCCGCGGGGGCAGGTGTTTGCTGATGTGTTCGTTGAACATGCTTGAGTGAGCTGGGAGGGCTTTGCCCTCCTATCGCGACACAAGGCCGCTCCTACAGGTAAATGCAATCGCCTGTAGGAGCGGCCTTGCCGGGGCGCCGGACCGGTCGGAAAGGGCCGCAAAGCGGCCCCATTTGGAGCAGATCAGCCGACCAGCGGATCACCGACGTGCAGGATCTTCATGCCGTTGGTGCCACCGATGGTGTGGTAGCTGTCACCCTTGGTCAGGATCACCCAGTCACCTTGCTCCACCAGGCCGCGCTTGAGCAGCTCGTCGACGGCTGCCTGGCTGACCTTGTCGGCCGGCAGCGAAGCCGGGTCGAAGGCGATCGGGTAGACGCCGCGGAACATGTTGGCCCGGGCCTGGGTGGCGCGGTGCGGCGACAGTGCGAAGATCGGCACGTGCGAACGCAGACGCGACATGATCAGCGGGGTGTAGCCGCTTTCGGTCAGGGCGATGATCGCCTTCACGCCCGGGAAGTGGTTGGCGGTGTAGATGGCCGCCAGGGCGATGCTTTCGTCGCAACGCTCGAAGGTGGTGTGCAGGCGGTGGCTGGACTTCTGGCTGGTCGGGTGCTTTTCGGCACCGGAGCAGATACGGGCCATGGCCTGTACGGCCTCGATCGGGTACGAGCCGGCGGCGCTTTCGGCCGACAGCATCACCGCATCGGTGTTGTCGAGCACGGCGTTGGCGACGTCGGACACTTCGGCGCGGGTCGGCATCGGGTTCTGGATCATCGACTCCATCATCTGGGTCGCGACGATCACCGCCTTGTTGTTGCGGCGTGCGTGCTGGATGATCTTCTTCTGGATGGCGATCAGCTCGGCATCGCCGATTTCCACGCCCAGGTCGCCACGGGCAACCATCACAGCGTCGGAGGCGAGGATCAGCTTGTCCAGGGTCTCATCGTCGGCAACGGCCTCGGCACGCTCGATCTTGGCAACCAGCCAGGCGCTGCCGCCGGACTCGTCACGCAGCTTGCGCGCGTATTCCATGTCGCTGGCGTCACGCGGGAAGGAGACGGCCAGGTAGTCCAGGTCCATTTCCGCGGCCAGCTTGATGTCGGCCTTGTCTTTTTCGGTCAGGGCCGGTGCGGTCAGGCCACCACCTTTGCGGTTGATGCCTTTGTGGTCCGACAGCGGGCCACCGATGATCACCACGCAGTGCAGGGCATCTGCAGTGGCAGTCTCGACGCGCATGACCACGCGGCCGTCGTCGAGCAGCAGTTCGTCACCGACGCCGCAGTCCTTCACCAGGTCGGGATAATCGATACCGACGATATCCTGGTTGCCTTCGGTCAGTGGGTGGGCGGTGGAAAAGGTGAACGTGTCACCGACCTTCAGTTCGATGCGCTTGTTGGCGAACTTGGCGATGCGGATCTTCGGACCCTGCAGGTCGCCCAGCAGTGCGACATGGCGGCCGTTCTTGGCGGCGATGTCTCGGATCAGGCGGGCGCGCGCCTTGTGCTCGTCCGGAGTGCCGTGGGAGAAGTTCAGGCGTGCCACGTCCAGGCCGGCGAGGATCAGCTGTTCGATCACTTCCGGCGAGTTGCTGGCGGGGCCAAGGGTGGCGACGATTTTGGTACGGCGGATGCTCATGCACAGACTCCTATAGTGAAGCGCAGCGAAAGGCTACTCCTCAATTGCGCTGTAGTCATTGTTCCGTTGCACTACCTGCGACCAATGCAGGGTGGCATTTGAACGGGCGGAGTATCCTTGCAAAAGGCTGTGAAGATTTGCCGTCAATGGCCGATACATTGGCATCAAAGGAGATACCCCATGCGCGCCCTGATCGTAATTGCCCTGGCGGCCAGCACCGTAGGCTGCACCCGCTGGTCCATGGACCACCACCTGAACAATGCCTACCGCGCCTATGACCGTGGCGATTGTTCGAAGGTCATGCTGGAGTTGTCGCAGGTCGACCGCACCAGCCGTGCGCGGCCGTTCATCCACCCGGAAGTGTCGCTGTTGCGTGGTCAGTGCCTGGAGCGCGACATGCTGTATGTGGATGCCGCGCAGACCTACGAGTACCTGATCCAGCAGTATCCGGGCAATGAATACGCGTACCGGGCCAAGGCACGGCTGGAGACCCTGCAGAAGCTTGGGCACTATCGGGGGGCGGAAGCGGCGGTGGCCAACCCGGTGAATACACCCACTTGGCGTTAACACCAAGGTGTCGTTAATTTCACGGGATTTGCCCGGTGCGCTGCGCTAATCTGTAATCCAGTTGTTACAACAACCGCCAGTACCTTGCATTTCTGGCTCCAGGTACGGGATTACACTCGCGATCATGTTCAACCAGCGCCATATCGAACGTCATCAACTGCCTTGTGTGCTCAAGGTCTACAACCGATTTACCGATCAGCCGATCGGTCAGCTAGGCAATGCTTCCGAAGACGGGATGATGCTGATCAGCTCGCTGCCTGTGCTGGTCGGGCCTGACTTCGAACTGCAATTGCGCCTGCCACTGGCCGGTGGCGGGTTTCAGTTCATCAACCTGACTGCCAGTTGCCTGTGGTGCCGCGAAGACCAGACCCCAGGCCACTACGATTCCGGCTTCATGCTGCTGCAGGCGCCGCGCGAGTACTACGAATTCGTCCGCTCGCTGCGCGACTATTTCAGTTTCCGCCCTGCCAACGCTTCCGCCTGAGCCTGGCTCCGCTAGAATCGGGTCGACCTCGAAACAGGACGACCCCGTGACTACCAGCATCTTCTGGCACGACTATGAAACCACCGGCATCAACCCGCGCTGCGACCGGCCGCTGCAGGTGGCGGGTGTGCGCACCGATCTCGATCTCAACGAGATCGAAGACCCGATCAACCTCTATTGCCGCCCCTCGGACGATATCCTGCCGCACCCGGCCGCCTGCCTGGTCACCGGCATCACCCCCGAGCAACTCGCCAACCAGGGCCTGTGCGAAGCCGAGTTCATGACCCGGGTCCACGAGCAGCTGGCGCGCCCCGGCACTTGCGCTGCCGGCTACAACACCCTGCGCTTCGACGACGAAGTGACCCGCTACAGCCTGTACCGTAATTTCTTCGACCCTTATGCCCGCGAGTGGCAGGGCGGCAACAGCCGTTGGGACCTGATCGACGTGGTGCGCACCGCTTACGCATTGCGCCCGGAAGGCATCGTCTGGCCGCAGCAGGACGGGCGCACCAGCCTGCGCCTGGAGTTGCTCAGCCAGGCTAATGGCATCGACCATGGGCATGCGCATGAAGCGCTTTCCGACGTACGGGCCACTATCGCCCTGGCACGCCTGATCAGGCAGAAACAACCCAAGTTGTTTGAGTGGCTGTTTCAGTTGCGCAGCAAGCACAAGGTGATGGAACAGGTGCGTCTATTGCAGCCACTGGTGCATATATCCGGGCGGTTTTCTGCGGCGCGTAATTATCTGGGTGTGGTCCTGCCATTGGCCTGGCATCCGCGTAATCGCAATGCACTGATTGTGTGCGACCTGCATCAGGAGACCCTGCCTTTGATACGGGAAAGTGCCGAGGTACTGCGTGAGCGTTTGTACACACGGCATGAGGAATTATCTGAAGGGCAGTTGCCGGTTCCGCTTAAGTTGGTGCAGATCAATCGCTGTCCGGTAGTCGCGCCACTCTCGGTATTACGCCCTGCGGATCAGCAACGGCTGGGCATCGATCTGGCAATGGTGCAATCACGCGCTGAACAGTTGGTCAATCAACAGTCCGCCTGGCAAGACAAGCTCGAACATATCTACGGCAAGGAGGATTTTGCGGCGGTTGAAGACCCGGAACAGCAGTTGTATGACGGTTTCATCGGTGACCGCGACCGCCGTCTGTGCGAACAAGTTCGCACGCTGGACCCTGCGCAATTAGGCCACGGCCACTGGATGTTTGATGATCCGCGCTTGCCGGAGTTGCTGTTCCGTTACCGTGCGAGGAACTTCCCTGAGACCTTGAACAGTGAAGAGCGCGAACGCTGGTACGGTTTCTGCCAGCAGCGCCTGAGCGACCCGCAGTGGGGTGCACCCAACACGCTGGGTGATTTCGAGCAGGCCAGGCTGAGCGCCTGGGCCAATGCCGACGAGGCCGGGCGGCGGGTGCTGGACGCATGGCAGGTGCACGCTCGCAACTTGCGCGAGCAGTTTGCAATCGGCCTTTGAATCAGCAAACAAGAACGCCGGCATCATGCCGGCGTTCTTGTTTGTATAGGCGTTGCGTTGCTGTGGACAATCAGTCCAGCAGGGTCGCCCAGCTTTCAACCACGTCGCCACCCCATTTGGCTTTCCATTCTTTCAGGGTCTTGTGATTGCCACCTTTGGTTTCGATCACTTCACCGTTGTGCGGGTTTTTGTATTGCTTGACCTTGCGCGCACGCTTGGTGGCGACAGGTTTGGCCACGCCACGTGGGGCTTTGCTCAGTTTCGACTCTGGGTCGAGCAGGGCGATGACGTCGCGCAGCGACTTGGAGTACTCGCCCATCAGGGTGCGCAGTTTGCCTTCGAACTCCAGTTCTTGCTTCAGCTTGTCGTCCTGCGACAGGTTGGCCAGGCGGGCCTGAAGTTCCTTGATGGCTTCTTCGGTAGCGCGGTATTCGTTGATCAGGGACATGGAGTGTTCCTTAATGCGTGTTCGGAAATGTGTGGGGCAATAATAGACAGGCGATACTCTCAAGTAAACATATTATTCGGTACTTAACTGTTATTAACCCTGTGACAAAATATCTCCGGATTAAGAAAAATTTACATAAGGCCCTGGAGTTCGTCCTGATTGTCATCAGGCTGTAGTCAGCCACGCTGACACGCAACCTTTGCGGGCGAGGGGCAACCGGCGGGTGCAATGATTACTGCGTTTTTCTGGTCGGGCCGCTAGAATGAGCGCCTTTGCGAAGTTCTGGAGTCTTAATTCATGCGCACCTATCGTCTGGTGATCGCCTGCCCCGACCGTGTTGGCATCGTGGCGAAAGTCAGTAATTTCCTGGCCTTGTACAATGGCTGGATCAACGAAGCCAGCCACCACTCCGATGAGCAGAGCGGCTGGTTCTTCATGCGCCATGAAATCCGCGCCGAATCGCTGCCATTCGGTATCGAAGCGTTCCGTGAAGCCTTTGCGCCGATCGCCGAAGAGTTTTCCATGACCTGGCGCGTTACCGACTCGGCGCAGAAGAAGCGCGTAGTGCTGATGGCCAGCCGCGAATCGCACTGCCTGGCCGACCTGCTGCACCGCTGGCACACCGATGAACTGGATTGCGATATCCCTTGCGTGATCTCCAACCACAACGACCTGCGCAGCATGGTCGAATGGCACGGCATTCCGTTCTTCCACGTGCCGGTCGACCCCAAGGACAAGGCCCCGGCCTTTGCCGAGGTGTCGCGCCTGGTGCAAGAGCACGCGGCTGATGTGGTGGTGCTGGCGCGTTACATGCAGATCCTGCCGCCGCAGCTGTGCCAGGACTATGCCGAGAAGGTCATCAACATCCACCACAGCTTCCTGCCATCGTTCGTCGGTGCCAAGCCGTACCACCAGGCTGCCCTGCGTGGGGTGAAGCTGATCGGTGCAACCTGCCACTACGTGACCGAAGAGCTGGACGCCGGCCCGATCATCGAGCAGGACGTGGTGCGTGTGAGTCACGCCGACAGCATCGAAGACATGGTCCGCTTCGGCCGTGACGTCGAGAAGATGGTGCTGGCCCGTGGCCTGCGCTATCACCTGGAAGACCGTGTGCTGGTGCATGGCAACAAGACTGTGGTTTTTGACTGATACCGCATGGGGCTGCAGCGCAGCCCTTGTGGGAGCGGGCATGCCCGCGAAGCAGGCGACGCGGTGGACGGCACGGGCTTCGCCCGTGTTCGCGGGCATGCCCGCTCCCACAGTGCCCTCTTATACGGGAGCGCCCCATGGCCAAGCGTAACAAACCCACCGCCTCACCCCCGCCCACCCTCGGCGAAGGCTGCCTGGCCCGCTACGACCCCGAAGCCCTGAGCGACGACGACGGCACCGACTTCCCCGATGCCGCCGAACTCTGGCGCCAGCTCAACCCGCCTGACGCCGCCAGCGCTCCAGCAACGGACGCCCCAGCAGGCAGACAAACACCGGCCCACCCGCCAGCAGATAAAAGTAGTAAGTGATCGCCCGCCAGATCAGGATCGCCGCTGCCGCAGTCGAACTGCCAACCAGCGGTGTCAGCAGGCTGGCCGAGGTCAGCTCGGCGGCACCGGCGCCTCCCGGTAGCAGGCTGAACTGCCCGGCACTGAGCGACAGCATCTGCACCAGGAAGCTCGGGATCCACGACAACTCCACGCCTAGCCCCCGCAGCACCAGGTACAGCACGCTGTAGCGCAGGCTCCAGTGCAGGCAGGTGAGGGTGAACACCAGCGCCAGGGTGCGCTTGGGCAACTGCCAGGTCTGCGCCAGGGCGTCGATGAAGTGCAGAACTTTACGCGCCCAGCGTCGCCTGCGCTTGCCGGGCACGCCCAGGCGCTGCAGCAGGCGCCCGTTCAAGCGCATCAGTGCACGCCGATAGCGCAACAGCACCAAGATCATCGCCAGGGCAGCGCACAGCAACAGCGCGCTACCCAGCAGCATGCCTTGCTGGCTGCGCCCCAGGCTGTGGAACAGGGCATAACCGGCAATCATTAGCGTCGCGCAGAAGAAGAACAGCAAATCGTTCAGCTGATCGATGGCGAAAACCGCACCGCTGCGTGCCGGCCCGATGCGGTCACGGGCCAGCAGGGCCATCAGGGTGATCGGCCCGCCACTGCCGCCAGGGGTGGTGCAGATGGCGAACTCGGTGGCCATCACCACGCCTAGGCTGCGCACTCGGCCAAGCTGCGCGGCTTGCTGGCCGAGCAGCAGACGCAGGCGAATGGCATTGATCACCCAGCACAGCAGGATCATGCCGAACAGTGCCAGCAACAGCCTGGTGTCGAAGGCCATCAGCCTGGGCAGCAGTTCATTGCCGCCCAACAGCATGGGTACCAGCACGGCACCGGCCAATGTCAGGGCCAGCCAGCCGAAGCGGTTCATGCGATCACCTGGCGCTCCAGCCAGGCCGACTTGGTCAGTGGCTCGCGGCCTTGCAGCAGCAGGTTTTCGAGGGTGCGCAGCCAGTAGTTGCGCGACGAGCGGTGGCGCATGTCCACCGGGTGCAAGCCCAGGCGCAGGGTTTCGGCGCTACGCAAGCTTCGGCACTGCCAGTCGCAGATCACCCGCGACAGGCCGCGGCGCCAGGCACTGCGCGCGCTCCATACCAGGCCCGGGGCCTGGTAGGCGGTAAAGTCCGGTAATCGATAGAGGTGCTGGGGGGTGCTGGTATAGCGCAGCGGCAACTGGCTCAGCGCCTGCCGTGTACCTTGGCTCATCAGCCAGGCCGGGGCGACGAAGCCGGCCACTGGCCAGCCTTGCCGGTCGAACAGCGCCAGGCCTTGTTCCAGGCGCCGCAGGGCCTGCGCCTGGTCAAGGGCGTAGAACTCGCCTTCGTGGGTGTAGATCCGCCGCATGAAGTACTCGCCGAGGCTGCGTGGCGCGGGCCCGTCGTCAGCGTGATAGAAACCATGCAGCGCCAGTTCGTCACCCCGCGCCAGGCGCCGGTCAAGCAGGCGGCAGAAGGTCGGCGAGCGGGTCAGCGGGTTGCAGTGATGGAAGTCCGGCACCACCAGCCAGGTCATCGGTACGTTGCCCATTTCGTCCACGGCCTGCACGAACGGCTGGTAGTCAGGCCAGGTTTCGGGCGCGATATCGTGCAGCACCAGCATCAGGCTGCACGCGGCACCGCCGGGCTCAGCCATGGGCGCGCACCTGCGGTTGGTGGCCGAGCACTGCCTGGTAGTGTTGCAGCAGGCCGGTCACCACGTTGTCCCACGAATAGTGCTGTTCCACGTGCTGGCGGGCATGGGCGCCGAGCTTGCGCACTCCGGCCTCGAACGCTTCGCGCACAGCAAGGGCCATGGCCTGGCCATCGTTGGCCCGGCACAAGCGCCCGCAGTGTTCGTTGACGATTTCGCCGAAGGCCCCGGCGCGCACCGCGACCACCGGGGTGGCACTGGCCATGGCTTCGAGGATGACCAGGCCGAAGGTTTCCTGGTCGCCGGCGTGCACCAGCAGGTCGGCACTGGCCATCAGGCGGGCGACTTCCTGGGGTGGGCGGAACTGGTCGATGACGCTGACGTTCCCGGGCACATTGGCCGGCATGTTCGAGCCGACCAGCAGCAAGTGATAGGGGCGCCCGAGGTGTTGCATGCAGTCGAGCAGCACCGGCAGGTTCTTTTCGCGTGAGCCGCGCCCGGCATAGATGAGCAGGCGGCTGGTGTCGGCGATGCCTAGCTGGGCGCGCAGCTGCGGGTCACGATGGTCGGGATGGAAGGTCTGCAGGTCGACCCCCAGGCGCTGCACGTGCACGTCGCGCACGCCGAGGCGGCGCAGCTTGTCGGCCATCACCAGGCTCGGTGCCAGCACTCGGTCGAAATTGCCGTACAGCTTGCTGACGTAGGCTTCGACATTGGGCGTGAACCAGTTGCCCATGCGGTTGCTCACCAGCAGCGGCAGGTCGGAGTGGTAGAAGCCGATCACCGGCACGTCGAGCTTGCGCCGGGCTTCCAGTGCTGCCCAGGCGGTGAGGTAGGGGTCGCCGACTTCGATCAGGTCAGGCTCGAGCTTGCGCAGCTCGTTGCACCAGGGCGCCAGGCGTACCGGGAAGCGGTAGCCTTTGCCGAACGGCAGGGGCGGTGCTGGGACCTGGTAGATGCCATCGGCATGGCTGGCGCTGGGGCCGGGGATCAGGAGGCTGTGGCGTACGCCCGGAAGGGCGTCGAGGCGGTGGTGTTTGGCATCGAGGTACGTCCGCACGCCGCCGCTGGCCGGGGCGTAGAACATGGTGATGTCAGCGATGTGCACGATCAGCATCCCTCCGGGATCGTCTTCGGGTCTGTCATCTAGTAATGACGCGCCTAAAGGTTGACCTTTCTGAAGGATAGTTTGTTCGATCGGGTTGGGCGGGAGGACGGGGCTGGATTCTTCGCGGCTAAAGCCGCTCCTACAGGGATTTCCACACTCCTGTAGGAACGGCTTTAGCCGCGAAGCAGGCTACGCGGTCTGATGGT
Organism: Pseudomonas sp. NPDC089996; assembly: GCF_044748405.1. NCBI lineage: Bacteria > Pseudomonadati > Pseudomonadota > Gammaproteobacteria > Pseudomonadales > Pseudomonadaceae > Pseudomonas > Pseudomonas sp. NPDC089996. Next base: position 108,329 of record NZ_JBIVGA010000011.1, read on the forward strand.
CAGATACGGAAGCTGCCGACCAGGTGTTTCAGGCGGGTGGCCTGCTGCTCCAGGTCCGAGCAGGCGCGCAGGGTGGCCTGCAGGTTTTCGACACCCTCCTGGTTGAGCATGTTGATCTCGTTGATGTCCATGTTGATCGAGTCGACCACGGCGGTCTGCTCTTCGGTGGCAGTGGCCACCGACTGGTTCATGCCGTCGATCTCGCCGATGCGCACGGTCACGCTGTCCAGGCGCTCGCCGGCCTGGTTGGCGATCTGCATGCTGTCCTGGCTGTGGCGCTGGCTCTGGCCCATGGTGTCGACCGACTCGCGGGCACCGACCTGCAGCTCCTCGATCATGGTCTGCACCTGCTGCGCCGACTCCTGGGTGCGGTGCGCCAGGTTGCGTACCTCGTCGGCGACCACGGCGAAACCACGGCCGGCTTCACCGGCACGTGCCGCTTCGATCGCGGCGTTGAGCGCCAGCAGGTTGGTCTGCTGGGAGATGCTGGTGATCACTTCGAGGATCTGGCCGATGTTCACGGTCTTGCTGTTGAGCGTCTCGATGTGTGCGCTCGAGGTGACGATCAGGTCGGACAGGCGGTTCATCGCCGCGATGTTGCGCTCCACCACCTGCTGGCCCTCTTCTGCCAGCAGACGTGCGGAACTGGCGTGCTGCGAGGCCTGGGCGGCATTGCCGGCGATTTCCTGGGCGGCAGCGCCAAGTTCATTGATGGCCGCGGCCACACTGTTGGTGCGGTTGGACTGTTCGTCGGAGTTGGTCATCGACGAATTCGAGGCGCTGATGACGCGCAGGGCCACTTCATTGACCTGCTCGGTCGCCGAGGACACTTCACGGATCGAGCTGTGGATGCGTTCGACGAAGCGGTTGAAGGCCTTGCCGAGAATGCCGAACTCGTCATGGTTGTGGATGCTCAGGCGCTTGGTCAGGTCGCCTTCACCTTCGGCGATGTCTTCCATGGCGCGGGTCATGGTGTGCAGCGGCTGCATCAGCACGCGGATCAGCAGGCCGAGCAGGCCGATGATGATCACCACGGCCACCAGGGTAGCGATCACCGCCGAGGTGCGGAACGTGCTGAGCATGGCAAAGGCCTTGTCCTTGTCCACCGACAGGCCGATGTACCAGTTGGCCGATGGCAGGCCCTTGATCGGCGTGAAGGTCAGCAGGCGGGCCTGGCCGTTGGCGTCGACTTCGGTCAGCTCACCGGACAGTGTCGGCGTGTGCTGCGGGAACAGGTCCGACAGCGACTTCATGACCAGGTCCTTGTCCGGGTGGACCAGGATCTTGCCCTGGTCGTTGACCAGGAAGGCATAGCCCATGCCGCCAAAGTTCAGCGAGTTGATGATCTGCACCAGGCCGTCGAGGGCCAGGTCGCCGCCGACCACGCCGACGCTGGACGAAACCTTGCTGAGGATGCCGATGACCATCTTGTTGGTGGTCAGGTCGATGTAGGGCTCGGTGAGAATCGCCCCCTGGGCGTTCATGCCGTCCTTGTACCAGGGGCGGGTGCGCGGGTCATAGCCGTCTGGCATCTTGGCGTCCGGGCGTACGCTGAAGCCACCGTCGACTTTGCCCAGGTAGACGGTGAGAAAACTCGAGATCAGGGCATTCTGGCCCATCAGCGTTTCGGCGTTAGCCGGTTCATTGGCAATGTTCTGCGCCAGGTTTTCCACCAGCTTGATACGGCCGTCGAACAGGTTGCGGATGTTGGTCGAAGTGGATTCGCCCATTTCAGCCAGATAATTCTCCAGATTTTCGCGGATCGCATTACGCTGGAGGTAATCGTTGTACAGGGTGAACAGGCTGAAGGCGAGTATCACGATCAATGACGCAGCCAAAAGGATCTTGTGGCTGAAACGCAGGTTTTTGTTCATGGCGTAATCGGTTCCGCTAAGGTTTTTATCGGGCGTTCGCACGGTGTCGCTGCAAACAGTGCAACATCCCGAAAAGTCCTTTTTCGGTTGCTCCTGTCTATTAAGGCGAATATCACCCAAAGGTATCGGCCGAATTAAGCTAAAGCTTGAGCAGGGGAATAAAGAGATGTCAGAAACTTCGACCATAGTTGTAGGCGCTGACCCAAACGGTCAGCCCGTTCAGCAGGCCATGCGCCTTGCCAACCGTCACGGCCTGGTCGCCGGGGCTACCGGTACCGGCAAGACCGTGACCCTCCAGCATCTGGCAGAGGTGTTCAGCGACGCCGGTGTGGCGGTGTTCGCTGCAGATGTCAAAGGCGACCTGTGCGGCCTGGGTGCGGCGGGTGCGCCGCAAGGCAAGGTGGCTGAGCGAATCGCCGGCATGCCTTGGCTGGGGCATGCGCCGCAGGCCTATCCGGTATCGCTCTGGGATGTGGCCGGGCAGTCTGGGCACCCTTTGCGGACCACGCTCAGCGAAATGGGCCCGTTGCTGCTCGGCAACCTGCTGGAGTTGACCGATAGCCAGCAGGCTGCGCTGTATGCGTCATTCAAGGTGGCGGATCGCGAAGGTTTGCTGCTGCTCGACCTGAAAGACCTCAAGGCCCTGTTGGCGCATTTGAAGGACAACCCGCAGCTGCTCGGTGAAGACAGCGCGCTGATGACCACAGCCTCGACGCAGGCCTTGCTGCGCCGGCTGGCAACCCTCGAGCAGCAAGGCGCCGAGGCATTGTTTGGCGAACCGGCGCTGCAACTGGAAGACCTGCTGCGGCCAGATGCTGATGGCCGAGGGCGTATCCACCTGCTCGATGCCAGCCGGCTGGTGCACGAGGCACCCAAGGTGTACGCCACCTTCCTGCTGTGGCTGCTGGCTGAACTGTTCGAGCAGTTGCCGGAGCGCGGTGATGCCGACAAACCTGTACTGGCGCTGTTTTTCGATGAGGCGCATCTGTTGTTCAACGGCACGCCGAAAGCACTTCAGGACCGCCTGGAGCAAGTGGTGCGGTTGATCCGTTCCAAGGGGGTTGGCGTGTATTTCGTCACCCAGTCGCCGGGCGATCTGCCAGATAGCGTGCTGGCCCAGCTCGGCTTGCGCATCCAGCACGGCCTGCGCGCCTTCACGGCCAAAGAGCAGAAGTCACTCAGGGCCGTGGCTGATGGTTTCCGCCCGAACCCGGCGTTCGACAGCCTGGCGGTGCTCACCGAACTGGGGATTGGCGAGGCATTGGTTGGCACCCTGGAAGAGAAGGGCACGCCGGCAATGGTCCAGCGTGTACTGATCGCGCCACCGCAATCGCGCATAGGGCCGTTGAGTGCAGCCGAGCGCAGTGCGCTGATTGCGGGTTCACCCTTGTCGGGGCGGTATGACAAGGCGATTGACCGGGAGTCGGCGTATGAAATGCTGACCCAGCGTAAAGGTGAACCGGTGGAGCCGGCGCCAGTGCCGAAGGCCGATGAAGGGAGTTTCGCTGACAAGGCAGGCGATTTTCTGCAGGGCGCGGCGGGGCAGGCGATCAAATCGGCGGTGCGCCAGGCAGCTAATCAGTTGGGGCGGCAGTTGGTGCGGGGGTTGATGGGGTCGCTGCTGGGTGGCAAGAAACGCTGATTGTCATGGTTGCGCGGCCCTTGTGGGAGCCTTGTGTCGCGAAAGGGCCGCTTGGCGGCCCCAGCAATCTGTGCTGTTGCATAGATCCTGGGGCCGCTACGCAGCCCTTTCGCGACACAAGGCCGCTCCCACAGGGCCTTTTTCAGTGCAGCGGGATCGATCAGGCCAGTGCCTTGGACGCCAGCCAGAACAGCCCGGCCGCCAGGCCCATCGAGGCCGGCAGGGTCAGTACCCAGGCCAGCAGGATGGTCTTCACAGTACCGCCTTGCAGGCCGCTCTTGTTGGCGACCATGGTGCCGGCAACGCCCGACGACAGCACGTGGGTGGTCGACACCGGCAGGGCGAACACGTTGGCCATGCCGATGGCGCAGGCTGCGGTGATCTGCGCCGACATGCCCTGGGCATAGGTCATGCCCTGCTTGCCAATTTTCTCGCCGACGGTCAGTACGACGCGCTTCCAGCCCACCATGGTGCCCAGGCCCAAGGCCAGGGCGACGGCCACGATGACCCAGAACGGGGCGTATTCGGTGGTGGCGGTCAGGTCCTTGCGCAGCTTCTCGAGGTCGGCCTTTTCACGGGCGTCCAGGCCAGGCAGCTTGCCTACCTTCTTCGCGGTGTCGTCCAGGCACAGCAGGTAGCGGCGCACTTCGACACGCTTGTCGGCATGCAGTGCGTGGTAGTCGGTCACGCCCTGCAGCGAGGACTGCAGGGCAGCGATGGTCGGCTCGGTCTGCTGCGGGTTGCAGCTGAACTGCTCCGGCAGGTCGGTCGACTTGGCCTTGCCCAGTGCCAGGAACTCACCCAGGGTGGCGGCGTTGCGCTGGTAGAACTGGCTCATGTGCAGAGTGGCGTCGCGGGTGCGCTCGATCTGGTAGGTGGTGCTGTTCAGGTCGAGCACGAATTTGGCCGGGACGATACCGATCAGCACCAGCATGATCAGGCCGATACCTTTCTGGCCATCATTGGAGCCGTGCACGAAGCTGACACCCATTGCCGAAATCACCAGCACCAGGCGGTTCCAGAATGGCGGGTGTTTCTTGTCGTCGAGCTTGCGGCGCTGCTCCGGGGTCTTGTGCATCTTCGACAGCGGGCGCCACCATTTGAGGCCGATCAGCACCAGTGCGGCGACAGCGAAGCCGGCGATCGGCGAGACCACCAGCGACATGGCGATGTCGATCGCCTTCTGCCAGTTGACGCCATCGCCCAACGGGATGTCGTTGATCAGCGCGTTGGCCAGGCCCACACCGAGGATCGAACCGATCAGGGTGTGTGAGCTGGACGCGGGGATGCCGAAGTACCAGGTGCCGAGGTTCCAGGTGATGGCCGCGGCCAGCAACGAGAAGACCATGGCCAGGCCATGCCCGGTATTCACATTGATCAGCAGTTCGACCGGCAACAGGTGCACGATGGCATAGGCCACCCCGACACCGCCGAGCAGAACGCCGAGGAAGTTGAACACCCCGGAGAAGAACACGGCCAGGTGTGGTGGCATGGCTTTGGTATAGATGACGGTGGCTACCGCGTTGGCGGTGTCATGAAAGCCATTGATGAACTCGAATGCGAGCACGAAGGTCAGGGCGAGCAGCAGGCTCACCAGTACCCAGGCATCCAGTCCGCTGAATAAATCGATCATGAAGGTTGTCTGGCGGTCATAGGGGGGCCGGATTATGCCAGAAAACCTTGGCAATCGATGCACCCACTGCTGACCGATGGCAGCTTTGTGAGCGCCCTCTCAGCCTGGCAAAAGACGACGTCTGGCTGGAAAAGTTCCGCTAAAAATCAGGAAATTGCCAGAAATGCGTTAAATTTCTGGAAAAACCATTTCCCCGCCAAGGTTCAAACGGTTGTATGAAATTTGTGTAATTCCATTTCATCCTCGGCTAGTCGGTAACGATCAGCCGCGTCGAGGGCGCCTTGGCCCGCGACGTGAGGGCGGTGCACCGGGCAGCTCAGGGCTCATCGCTGCGCAGTTCCTTTTCCATTTTTTCCAGCTCTTGGCTGAATGCCTGGTCCTGAACGGTGGCACGCTTGCGCCAAGGCTTGCGTTCCGGTTCCGGTTGCGCGGCATAAGTGGTGACTTCGCCACCGTAAACATCCGTGTAACGTTCAGCCTGGCGCTCGAGTTCTGCGCGCAGTTCATCTTTCGTCACAGTTAGTACCTGAATAAGTAGAAGTGGCTGGTGTTGCATGCAGGTGCAAGTTGCCCGTACACACGACGTGCTGGTTGGCGGATGAAAGCCGGGCCATCGTTCCATTGCCGAGTTTCGATCCGGGCCAGCGGAATCGATTATAGCAATCGGTAAATCGCCAAACAGGGTTATTTATGCAACAGCGTGCAAAGTTTTCAGACCGGCTCCGGCCTGTACAAACTTTGAGCATGAATGGCATGGAACAGTTCGCTGTCATTTTACTGCCAGGCATAAATAAAACGGCCCCGCACGAGGCGAGGCCGTTGCCTGGGGACTTCTACGGTGGGTACCTGACCAGTCTCTCCAAAGAAGCCACATGTGGCAGGGGAAAGGTATAAGTAAATTTGTCGGCGGTCAATTGCGATTATCGGCCGTTCGTTCGATAATCGCACGAGCCAGCGATTTTTTTGAGGTATGCGATGAACGACGAAAACGTGGCCAACGAAGCGGCCAACCCAGAGGCACCCCGCCCGAGCGCACCTGCGCTGGCGCCGCCGATCGTGGCCTCACCGGCCAAGCGTATCCAGGCGTTTACCGGTGACCCGGACTTCATGACCTCCCTGGCGCGCGGCCTGGCGGTGATCCAGGCGTTCCAGGAGCGCAAGCGCCACCTGACCATCGCGCAGATCAGCCATCGCACCGAAATCCCCAGGGCCGCCGTGCGCCGCTGCCTGCACACGCTGATCAAGCTGGGTTACGCCACCACCGACGGGCGTACCTATTCGCTGTTGCCCAAAGTGCTGACCCTGGGGCATGCGTACCTCTCGTCTACACCGCTGGCGGTATCCGCCCAGCCCTACCTGGACCGCATCAGTGACCAGTTGCACGAGGCGGCCAACATGGCCACCCTCGAAGGCGATGACATTCTTTATATAGCCCGCTCGGCCACGGTGGAGCGGCTGATCTCGGTCGACCTGTCGGTGGGTGGACGGTTGCCGGCCTATTGCACGTCCATGGGGCGCATCCTGCTGGCGGCAATGGACGACACCAGCCTGCGCGAATACCTTGACCGCGCTGACCTCAAGGCGCGGACCAGCCGTACCCTGAACGACGCCGAGTCGTTATTCGCCTGCATCCAGCAGGTGCGCGAGCAGGGCTGGTGTGTGGTCGACCAGGAACTTGAGCAGGGGCTGCGCTCGATTGCAGTGCCTATCTATGATGCGTCCGGCCAGGTGCTGGCGGCGCTGAACGTGAGCACCCATGTCGGGCGGGTGACGCGCAGCGAGCTGGAGCAGCGCTTCCTGCCGATCCTGCTGGCGGCCAGCCGCGACCTTTGCCATCAGTTGTTCGGCTGACGGCGTTGTTGGCGCTGATTCCTGTTCGATAAACGCACAGTGTTGCTCCGGATGAATTGCGCCACCCCATATCGCTGATTAATGTCTCTCGCAACGGTCGGCTCTGCCGACCGATACAAGAAAAACATAAGAGGCGCATCCCATGACCACTGTCACTCGACTGCCGCGGCCGCACCCGTTCGCAGTGCCGTTGTATCCAGGCTGATTCAGGCCGCACTTCATCGATACCCAAGCCCTGTACTCTTGACTCAAGTGCAGTGGCCCGACCGTGCCCCTTTTCTGGATAACAACAATGAACCAACCACACTCTGTCGGGAACAATCTCGACGTCCAGTCGTTCATCAACGAACAACCGCTGTCGCGCTATCAGTGGCGCGTGGTGATTCTCTGCTTCCTGATCGTTTTCCTCGATGGCCTCGACACCGCGGCCATGGGGTTCATCGCGCCTGCCTTGTCGCAGGAGTGGGGCATCGACCGCGCCAGCCTTGGCCCGGTAATGAGTGCCGCCTTGATCGGCATGGTGTTCGGTGCGCTGGGTTCCGGGCCGCTGGCCGACCGTTTCGGGCGCAAGGGCGTGCTGGTCGGTGCGGTGCTGGTGTTCGGCGGTTTCAGCTTGGCCTCGGCTTATGCCAGCAACGTCGACCAGCTGCTGATGCTGCGCTTTCTGACCGGCCTGGGGCTGGGGGCGGGGATGCCCAATGCCACCACGCTGCTGTCCGAGTACACCCCGGAGCGCCTCAAGTCGCTGCTGGTAACCAGCATGTTCTGTGGCTTCAACCTTGGCATGGCCGGTGGCGGGTTCATTTCCGCGAAGCTGATCCCGGCCTACGGTTGGCATAGTCTGCTGGTGATCGGTGGCGTGCTGCCGTTGCTGCTGGCTGTGGTGCTGATGGTCTGGTTGCCGGAATCTGCGCGCTTCCTTGTGGTGCGCAACCGCGGTAACGACAAGGTGCGCAAGACCCTGGCGCCGATTGCGCCGGCGGTGGTCGCACAGGCGACCAGCTTCAGCGTGCCGGAGCAGAAGGTCGTGGCTGCGCGCAACGTGTTCGCGGTGATCTTCTCCGGTACCTACGGCCTGGGCACGGTATTGCTGTGGCTGACGTACTTCATGGGCCTGGTGATCGTCTACCTGCTGACCAGTTGGCTGCCGACGTTGATGCGCGACAGCGGCGCAAGCATGGAGCAGGCGGCGTTCATCGGTGCGTTGTTCCAGTTCGGCGGTGTACTTAGTGCAGTGGCGGTGGGGTGGGCCATGGACCGCTTCAATCCGCACAAGGTCATCGGCATCTTCTACTTGCTGGCCGGGGTGTTTGCCTACGCAGTGGGCCAGAGCCTGGGCAACATCACCGTGCTTGCCACCCTGGTGCTGGTCGCCGGTATGTGCGTGAACGGCGCGCAGTCGGCCATGCCATCGCTTGCCGCACGTTTCTACCCGACCCAGGGCCGCGCCACGGGCGTATCCTGGATGCTGGGTATCGGCCGCTTCGGTGCGATTCTCGGGGCCTGGAGCGGCGCGACACTGCTGGGGCTGGGCTGGAACTTCGAACAGGTATTGACCGCATTGCTGGTGCCGGCCGCGCTGGCTACGGTGGGCGTGATCGTCAAAGGGCTGGTGAGCCACGCCGACGCGACATGACCTCGTGAAGGCCGCGCTGTCGCCCTGCAGTCAGAGATGAATGGCAGGGTAACATTTTGTTCGATAATCGCACCAATAGTCGATTATCGAATTGTAAGCGACCCCCCTGTCTCCTTAATCTGGGCTGAACGTAGCACCCTTGGCAGGAGAAGCCTGATGCGTGAAGTATTTATCTGTGACGCCATCCGCACCCCGATCGGCCGCTTTGGCGGCGCCCTGGCAGGCGTGCGTGCAGACGATCTGGCGGCCGTGCCGCTGAAGGCGTTGATCGAGCGCAACCCGTCGGTGCAGTGGGACCAGCTCGACGAAGTGTTCTTCGGCTGCGCCAACCAGTCCGGTGAAGACAACCGCAACGTCGCGCGCATGGCCCTGCTGCTGGCCGGCCTGCCTGAGAGCATCCCGGGCGTGACCCTCAATCGCCTGTGCGCTTCGGGCATGGATGCCATTGGCACGGCCTTCCGCGCCATCGCCAGTGGCGAGATGGAGCTGGCGATTGCCGGCGGCGTCGAGTCGATGTCGCGTGCACCGTTCGTCATGGGCAAGGCCGAAAGCGGCTACTCGCGCAACATGAAGCTCGAGGACACCACCATCGGCTGGCGTTTCATCAACCCGCTGATGAAGAGCCAGTATGGCGTCGACGCCATGCCGGAAACTGCCGACAACGTGGCCGACGACTATCAGGTTTCCCGCGCTGACCAGGACGCTTTTGCCCTGCGCAGCCAGCAGAAGGCTGCTGCGGCCCAGGCTGCCGGCTTCTTCGCTGAAGAGATCGTGCCAGTGCGTATCGCCCACAAGAAGGGCGAAACCCTCGTCGAGCGTGATGAACACCTGCGCCCTGAGACCACTCTCGAAGCGCTGACCAAGCTCAAGCCGGTCAACGGCGCGGACAAGACCGTCACTGCAGGCAACGCCTCGGGCGTCAACGATGGTGCCGCGGCACTGATCCTGGCGTCGGCAGAAGCGGTGAAGAAGCACGGCCTGACCCCACGTGCCCGGGTACTGGGCATGGCCAGCGCCGGTGTTGCCCCCCGTGTCATGGGCATCGGCCCGGTGCCAGCGGTGCGCAAGCTGACCGAGCGCCTGGGTGTGGCAGTGAATGATTTCGATGTGATCGAGCTCAACGAAGCCTTTGCCAGCCAAGGCCTGGCGGTGCTGCGTGAGCTGGGTGTGGCCGACGATGCGCCGCAGGTGAACCCCAACGGTGGCGCGATCGCCCTGGGCCACCCGCTGGGCATGAGCGGTGCGCGCCTGGTGCTGACGGCGCTTCACCAGTTGGAGAAGACTGGCGGGCGCAAAGGCCTGGCGACCATGTGTGTGGGTGTTGGCCAAGGGTTGGCACTGGCCATCGAACGCGTTTGACCTGTACCGGCCTCTTCGCGGGCAAGCCCGTTCCCACAGGGGGAACCACGCCTCCCTCTGTGGGAGCGGGCTTGCCCGCGAAGAGGCCGGCACTTTCGACACAAGGCCAATTGCCAGCCCGCAAGCGGAACGAGTGTGTTACTAGGTATGTCTAGACTTACCTAGGACCCCTCCAGGAGTAAAACCGTCATGACCTCAACCTATTACACCGGTGAAGAGCGCAGCAAGCGCATCTTCGCCATCGTCGGTGCCTCTTCGGGCAACCTGGTGGAATGGTTCGACTTCTACGTCTACGCCTTCAGCGCGATCTACTTCGCCGCCTCTTTCTTCCCCTCTGACGACCCCACTGTCCAGCTGCTCAACACGGCCGGGGTATTCGCTGCAGGCTTCCTGATGCGCCCGATCGGTGGCTGGATCTTCGGCCGTCTGGCCGACCGCCATGGCCGCAAGAATTCCCTGATGATCTCGGTGCTGATGATGTGCTTCGGCTCGCTGATGATCGCCTGCCTACCGACCTATTCGAGCATCGGCGCCTGGGCACCGGCGCTGCTGTTGCTCGCGCGGCTGATCCAGGGCCTGTCGGTGGGCGGTGAATATGGCACCACTGCGACCTACATGAGTGAAGTGGCGCTGCGCGGTCAGCGTGGCTTTTTCGCCTCGTTCCAGTACGTGACCCTGATCGGTGGCCAGCTGCTGGCGGTGCTGGTGGTGGTGATCATGCAGCAACTGCTGACCGAGGAAGAGCTGCGCGCCTGGGGCTGGCGCATTCCGTTCGTGGTCGGCGCCATCGCCGCGCTGATCTCGCTGATGCTGCGCCGCTCGCTGCACGAAACCAGCAGCGCCGAAACCCGCAAGGACAAGGACGCCGGCACCATCAAAGGGCTGTTCCGCCACCACACCGCAGCGTTCATCACCGTGCTGGGCTACACCGCCGGTGGCTCGCTGATCTTCTACACCTTCACCACCTACATGCAGAAGTACCTGGTCAACACCGCAGGCATGCCGGCGAAGACCGCCAGTTTCGTGATGACCGGCGCGCTGTTCCTCTACATGGTGATGCAGCCGTTCTTCGGCATGCTCTCCGACCGTATCGGCCGGCGTAACTCGATGCTGTTGTTCGGTGGGTTGGGGACGATCTTTACCGTACCGCTGCTGATGGCGCTGAAGACCGTGACCAGTCCGTTCATGGCGTTCGTGCTGATCACCCTGGCGCTGTGCATCGTCAGTTTCTACACCTCGATCAGTGGCTTGGTGAAAGCCGAGATGTTCCCCCCGCAGGTTCGAGCGCTGGGCGTCGGCCTGGCTTACGCGGTAGCCAACGCAGTGTTTGGTGGCTCGGCCGAATACGTGGCGCTGGGCCTGAAGACCATGGGCATGGAAAACACGTTCTACTGGTACGTGACGGCCATGATGGCAATTGCCTTCCTATTCAGCCTGCGCCTGCCGAAGCAGGCGCAGTACCTGCACCACGATGATTAAGGACGTTGCATGAGCAACCAACTGTTCGACGCCTACTTCACCGCGCCGGCCATGCGCGAAGTGTTCTCCGACCGTGGCCGCCTGCAGGGCATGCTCGACTTCGAGGCCGCGCTGGCCCGTGCCGAGGCTGCGGCCGGCCTGGTGCCGCACAGCGCCGTGGCGGCCATCGAGGCGGCTTGCCAGGCCGAGCGCTATGACGTGCGTGCCCTGGCCGATGCCATCGCTACCGCCGGCAATTCGGCGATCCCGCTGGTCAAGGCGTTGGGCAAGGTGATCGCCAGCGGCGTGCCCGAGGCCGAACGCTACGTGCACCTGGGCGCCACCAGCCAGGATGCGATGGATAGCGGGCTGGTACTGCAACTGCGTGATGCGCTGGCGCTGATCGAGGCCGACCTCGGCAAGCTGGCCGACACCCTGGCACGCCAGGCCTTGCAGCATGCCGACACGCCGCTGGTCGGCCGCACCTGGCTGCAACACGCCACGCCGGTGACCCTGGGCATGAAGCTGGCCGGTGTGCTCGGCGCCTTGACCCGCCATCGCCAGCGCCTGCTTGAGCTGCGCCCGAGGTTGCTGGTGCTGCAGTTCGGTGGCGCGTCCGGCAGCCTGGCGGCCCTGGGTAGCAAAGCCCTGCCGGTGGCTGAAGCGCTGGCCGAACAACTCAAGCTGACCTTGCCAGAGCAACCCTGGCACACCCAGCGTGATCGCCTGGTGGAGTTTGCCTCGGTGCTGGGCCTGATTGCCGGCAGCCTGGGCAAGTTCGGCCGCGATGTCAGCCTGCTGATGCAGACCGAAGCCGGGGAGGTGTTCGAGCCTTCCGCACCCGGCAAGGGCGGTTCCTCGACCATGCCGCACAAGCGCAACCCGGTGGGCGCGGCGGTGCTGATCGGTGCTGCTACCCGCGTGCCGGGCCTGCTTTCGACACTGTTCGCCGCCATGCCTCAAGAGCATGAGCGCAGCCTCGGCCTGTGGCATGCCGAATGGGAAACCTTGCCGGACATCTGCTGCCTGGTCTCTGGCGCCCTGCGCCAGGCCCAGGTAATTGCCGAAGGCATGGAGGTGGATGCCGAGCGCATGCGCCGCAACCTCGACCTCACCCAGGGCCTGGTGCTGGCCGAGGCGGTGAGTATCGTGCTGGCCCAGCGCCTGGGCCGTGACCGTGCCCACCACCTGCTGGAGCAATGCTGCCAGCGTGCCGTGGCCGAACAGCGCCACCTGCGTGCCGTACTCGGTGACGAGCCGCAGGTCAGTGCCGAATTGAGCGCGGAAGAACTCGACCGCTTGCTCGACCCTGCTCATTACCTCGGCCAGGCCCGCGTCTGGGTGGCGCGCGCCGTGGCTGAACATCAACGTTTGACTGCCTGAAGGAGACCGCTGTGGCGCACTTGCAACTGGCCGATGGCGTACTGAACTACCAACTCGATGGCCCGGCCGATGCTCCGGTGCTGGTCCTGTCCAACTCGCTGGGTACCGACCTGGGCATGTGGGACAGCCAGATTCCGCTGTGGAGCGAACACTTCCGCGTGTTGCGCTACGACACCCGTGGCCACGGCGCTTCACTGGTCACCAAAGGCCCGTACAGCATCGAGCAACTGGGCCAGGACGTACTGGCGCTGCTCGACGCCCTGGAGATCCAGCACGCGCACTTCGTCGGCCTGTCCATGGGTGGCCTGATCGGCCAGTGGTTGGGCATCAATGCCGGCGAGCGCCTGCACACCCTGACCCTCTGCAACACTGCTGCCAAGATCGCCAACGACGAGGTGTGGAACACCCGTATCGACACCGTGCTCAAGGGCGGGCGGCAAGCCATGGTTGACCTGCGCGATGCCTCCATCGCCCGCTGGTTCACCCCGGCGTTCGCCGAGCAGCAGCCGCAAGAGGCGCAACGCATCTGCCAGATGCTGGCGCAGACCAGCCCCGAGGGTTACGCCGGCAACTGCGCGGCCGTGCGCGACGCCGACTTCCGTGAGCAACTGGGCCGCATCCAGGTGGCGACGCTGATCGTCGCCGGTACCGAAGACGTGGTGACCACGCCGGAGCATGGCCGCTTCATGCAGGCCGGTATCATTGGTGCCACGTACGCCGAGTTCCCGGCGGCGCACCTGTCCAACGTCGAGATCGGCGAGGCGTTCAGCCGCCGCGTGCTCGACTTCCTGCTGGCTCGCTGAGGAATTGGCCATGGACGAGAAACAACGTTACGACGCCGGCATGCAGGTCCGCCGTGCAGTGCTGGGCGATGCCCACGTCGACCGCAGCCTGGAGAAGCTCAACGACTTCAACGGCGAGTTCCAGGAAATGATCACCCGGCACGCCTGGGGCGACATCTGGACCCGTCCGGGCCTGCCACGCCACACCCGCAGCCTGATCACCATCGCCATGCTGATCGGCATGAACCGCAATGACGAGCTCAAGCTGCACTTGCGTGCCGCGGCGAACAATGGCGTGACCCGCGACGAGATCAAGGAAGTGCTGATGCAGAGCGCGATCTATTGCGGCATCCCGGCAGCCAATGCCACCTTCCACCTGGCCGAGTCGGTGTGGGACGAGCTGGGCGTAGAGTCGCGGGGTTAAGCCCCGCGCACGGCCACCGGTCCGGCATTGGCTTCCACGGCCTGTTTCAATGCCGGGCACAGGCCGAGCATGAAGGCCGCCTCAGCTACCACGAACAGCGGGCCGATGATCAGCCCGCTGATATCGTCAACGAACGCCGGTTTGCGGCCTTCGTAGTGATGCCCGACAAACTGGATGATCCAGCCCACCACGAACGCGCCCAGCCCGGCACTGAGCCACAGGCCGGTGGATTGCGTGGCCAGTGCCTGGCCGATCCACAGGCACAGGCCCAGCAGCAGGCCCATGACCAGGCCGAAGCGCAGGTCCAGGCGCAGGTAGAAGCGTACCGCAGCGGCTGCGGCGAGCAGGGCGGGGGACAGCCAGATGCCGGCAAGGTCCCAGCCGGGGCGCGACAGCAGCACCGTGACGGCCACCACGATCAGCGGAATGCCGACGAAGTGGGTGGCGATGTTGCGCGGGTCGCGGTGGTAATTGGCGTACTGGCTCAGGTGCTCGACGAGGTTTTTCATTGTTGTTCCTCCCTGGGTGGCCTGATCTGGTTTGGTCGCGTGTTCCGGCCCTTTCGCGCCGAACCGCCGCGAAAGGGCCGGGACTGGCAACCGATATAGCTCAGGATAGTCTGTAGCCACCACCATCATCAGTTCAGCGAATGCCGGCAGCGCGCATTGGTGCATCCAGCCCCACCAGGGTCTCAATCATAGCCCTGGCCGCCGGTGACAGCCGGTAGCCGCTGCGGCTGACCACTCCACACCGCACGCTCAGCACCTCCAGCGCCGGAGGCAGGTTGCGCCAGTGCAGGCGCACCAGATTCCCGGCGGCGAGGTCATCGGCCACGGCTTCTTCGCTGGCCGTGCCTACGGCATCGCTGGCCAGTACCACGCTGCGCAGCACCGCCAGGTGCTCGGTCTGCAGGTGCGGGATGAAGTCGCTGCGCCCACTCAGGTTGGCCAGGCGTTTGCGCACACCGGGGGCGAGCAGGGCGCTGGCCAGGGGGTAGGCGAACAGGTCGTTGGTCGACAGGCTGTCCTTGCTCAGCAGCGGATGGCCGGGGCGGCAGAAGAACAGCCCGGGGCGCGGGGTGAGTGGTTCGGTGTGGAAGTTGGGATCGGCTTCGAAGGGGCGGATGTCGTCGACGAAGAACTCGATCTGCTCGCGGCGCAGGGCCTGGCCCAGGCGCTCGGCATTGTCCACCACCAGCGCCGTGCGGATGCCGGGGTGGCTGGCGATGAACTGTTGCAGCGCTTGCGGGACCAGGCGCACGGCAAGGGCGGGGCCGCTGCCGAAGTGCAGTTCGCCGGCGTCGAGCTTGGTCATCTGCAGCACTTCGTTGCTCAGCTGCGTGGCCCCTTGTACCAGGCGGCGGGCGTGCTGCAGCACCACCAGGCCCTCGGGGGTTGGGGGCAGGGCTTTGCTGGCGCGGTCGACCAGGGGGCAGCCGAAGGTCTGTTCGAGGTTCTGGATGGCACGGCTGAAGGCGGGTTGGGTGATGCCCATGGCTTCTGCGGCACGGACGAAACTGCGGTAATCGGTGAGGGCGATGAAGTAGCGCAGTTGGCGAAGGTCCATGTCGAGGCTCTGCGGAGGAACAGGGCTCGATTTAAGCGATTGTTTTTTATGTCGTCAAAGAAGGTTTTTAGATTTGTTTATTTCCATTGGTTATTTGTAAAGGCGTCTGGCCTCTTCGCGGGTAAACCCGCTCCTACAGTCGCGAAGAGGCCTGTGAATTCAGAGGAGGTTCAGCGGGTAGCTCACGATCAACCGGTTCTCATCGAACGCGTTGGTGCTGAAGTCCCGGCGCATGGTGGAGTTGCGCCATTTCACCGACAGGTCCTTGAAGGAGCCCGACTGGATCACATAGGCCAGCTCGCTTTCCCGCGCCCATTCCTTGCCATCTGTCACGCCGCCTGCGCTGACGTTGTCACCCTTGATATAGCGGTTCATCAGGGTCAGGCCGGGGATGCCGACGCTGACGAAGTTGAAGTCGTGGCGTACCTGCCAGGAGCGCTCCTTGGCATTGTCGAAGCTCGAGTTGTAGCTGTCGTTGGCCAGGGTGCCGCCGCTGGTGCCGTTGACTCGCATCCAGGCATCGTCACCGCTGACCTTCTGCAGGCCGACATAGAAGGTGTTGCCCTTGTAGCGCGCCGACAGCATCGCCGAGGCGGTTTTGTTGTCCAGCTGGCCGGCGCGTTCTGCGCCATCCTCCTTGCCCCAGAAGTAGCCAAGGTTGGCGCCGAGGGTCCATTCGCCCAACGGCTGGCTGTGCACCAGGTTCAGGTACTGCTGGCGGTAGATGTCCTTGAGCTGGGCGTCCCACAGGCCGATCAGCGTGCGCTTGTCGTTGAAGGTGTATTCCCCGCCGCCGAAGTTGAAGCGGTCCGAGGTGAAGGCTGCGCGGCCGTTGAGCGACATGTCTTCCATGCTGGCATCGTTGCGCGGGCTGTTGGCGCGGAACTGGCCAGCGTAAAGGGTCAGCCCTTCGATCTCCTTCGAGGTGACCTGGCCCCCACGGAAGGTCTGTGGCAGCGAGCGACCGTCGTCCGAACGCAGGATAGGCAGGACGGGCATCCATTCGCCGACCTTCAGTTCTGTTTGCGAGACCCTGGCTTTCAACGCCACGCCCAATCGGCCGAAGTCGTCGGCCGGGCGGCCATCGTCGTGCACCGGTAGCAATTGGGTATTGGCGGTGCCTTTACCGCCATCGAGCTTGACCGAATACAGGCCCAGCACGTCGACACCGAAGCCGACAGTGCCTTGGGTGAAGCCGGAGCGGGCATCGAGGATGAAGCTCTGGGTCCATTCCTCGGCCTTGCCCTGGGCGTTGGCCGGGTCGACGAAGTTGCGGTTGATGTAGAAGTTGCGCAGGTTGAGGCTGGCCTTGGCGTCCTCCATGAACCCGCCAGTGTCGGCGGCGTATGCAGGCAGGGCGCAGGAAAGGGCCAACAGGCCGGGCAGCAGCTGGCGTGCGGGTTGCGAAGTGCTCATCTGTCGTGGATCTCTTGTTTTTATGGGCGAGCCGGTCCGCTGCAGGGTGCGGCCTGCAGGCGCGGGTCTTTTGATGAACTTGTGCAACGTTGCGTGGAGGATGGTGAGGGGCAAGGCGGGGGTGAGGCAATTCGCCGCAAACGGTATTGGGCGATAATCGAACGCTATGTTCCAGCTGGTTAATTTTGTCCAATAAAAAGCCCAGCGCGAGGCTGGGCTTTGTGCTGATGCCGGTTGATCAGCCTTTCGGCGTATCTACCGAAGCCTGTTGATTGGCTTGGCCTGTCTGCTCGTACCAGCCGCCGCCAAGTGCCTTGTACAGGTTGACCTCGCTGGTCAGCTGCGAAAGACGGTCGGTGATCAGCGACTGCTGAGCGCTGAACAGGTTGCGCTGGGCATCGAGGAAGGTCAGGTTGCTGTCGATACCGATGCGGTAGCGGCGTTCGGCCAGGCGGTAGTAATCCTGGTTCGCCTGCACCAGGTCGCGTTGCGCCTGCAGCTGCTCGTCGAAGGTCTTGCGTGCCGCCAGGCCATCGGAGACTTCCTGGAAGGCGGTCTGGATGGTCTTTTCGTACTTGGCGACGTTGATGTCCTTCTGGATCTTCGAGTAGTCCAGGCTGGCCTTCAGGCTGCCGGCGTTGAAGATCGGCAGGTTGATCTGCGGCTGGAACAGCCAGGTGCCCTGGCCGCCTGCGAACAGGTGACCCATGTCGGGGCTCAGGCTGCCGGCGTTGGCGGTCAGGCTGATGCTCGGGAAGAACGCTGCACGGGCGGCGCCGATGTTGGCATTGGCAGCCTTGAGCAGGTGTTCCGCTTCCTGGATGTCCGGGCGGCGCTGGAGGATGTCGGACGGCAGGCCGGCCGGCACTTCGGCCAACTGGTCGGCATTGAGCTCCAGTGGCTTGGCGAGGTTCGCCGGAATGCCGGTGCCCAGCAGCACGGTCAGGCTGTTGACGTCCTGGGCGACCAGACGCTGGTACTGCGAGTACTTGACCCGTGCACCTTCCACGGCGGTACGCGACTGGCTGACGTCGAGCGCAGAAGCCACACCGACTTCATTGCTGCGACGGGTCAGGTTGTAGCTTTCCTCGTAGGTCTTGAGCGTGTCTTCGGTCAGCTTGAACAGGGCCTGGTCGGCCTGCCAGGTGTAGTAGGCGTTGGCCACGCTGGCCACCAGGGCGATCTGCGTGGAGCGGCGCGCCTGCTCGCTGGACAGGTAGGTTTCCAGCGCCTGCTCGGTCAGGCTGCGGACACGTCCGAACAGGTCCAGCTCATAGGCGCTGACGCCCAGGGTGGCGGAGTATTGGCTGGTGATGCCGGACTCACCGGTTTGCGACATGTTGGCCGGCACCCGTTGACGGCTGCCGCTGCCGGTGGCCGAAACCGCCGGGAACAGGTCGGCGCGCTGGATGCGGTACTGGGCGCGGTAGGCGTCGAGGTTCAACGCCGCCACGCGCAGGTCGCGGTTGTTCACCAGCGAAGTCTGGATCAGCTGCTGCAGCGCCGGGTCGTGGAAGAACTGGCGCCAGCCCTGTTCGGCGGCGGCAACGTCGGCCGACTGGGTCGGCGAGTACGCAGGGCCTTGCGGCCACTGCTCAGCCACCGGCGCTTCCGGGGTCTGGTAGTCAGGGATCAGCGAGCAGCCGCCGAGAATGAAAGCGGTTACCGCCAGGGACAACAAAGACTTGGTCATTGCCCAGCCTCATAACGTGGAGTTTCAGGGGTGGCGTCCTTTTCCGGCTCTTTGCTGCCGAACAGCGACGACACTGCGACGAAGAATAGCGGTACCCAGAAGATTGCCAGCACGGTCGCACTGATCATGCCGCCGATCACACCGGTACCAATAGCGTGCTGGCTACCGGCGCCGGCGCCGCTGGCGATGGTCAACGGTACCACGCCGAGGATGAACGCCAGCGAGGTCATGATGATCGGACGCAGACGCATGCGGCACGCCTCGATGGCCGCGTCGTACAGGCTGCGGCCCTGCTCGTGCAGTTCCTTGGCGAATTCGACGATCAGGATCGCGTTCTTCGCGGCCAGGCCGATGGTAGTCAACAGGCCGACCAGGAAGTACACGTCGTTGGACAACCCGCGCAGGCTGGTGGCGATCAGTGCACCGATGATACCCAGCGGTACTACCAGCACGACGGCGATCGGGATCGACCAGCTTTCGTACAGCGCTGCCAGGCAGAGGAACACGAACAGTAACGAAAGGGCGAACAGCGCCGGCATCTGCGAGCCGGAGAGTTTTTCCTCGTAGGACATGCCGGTCCAGGAGAAGCCGACACCCGCTGGCAGTTCACCGGCAATGCGCTCGACTTCGGCCATGGCTTCACCCGTACTGTAGCCCGGCGCCGGTGCACCGAGGATCTCCATCGCTTCGACGCCGTTGTAACGCGACAGCTTCGGCGAACCGTAGGTCCATTCCCCCTTGGCGAAGGAGGAGAACGGCACCATCTCGCCGGCGCCGTTGCGCACGTACCACTTCTGCAGGTCTTCCGGGCTCATCCGCGAGTCGGGTTCACCCTGGATGTACACCTTCTTGACCCGGCCACGGTCGATGAAGTCGTTGACGTAGCTGGCACCCAGGGCAATCGACAGGGTGTTGTTGATGTCGGCGATGGTCACGCCCAGGGCGCTGGCACGTTCGTCATCGATGGTCAGCTGGTACTGCGGTTCATCGTTCAGGCCGTTCGGGCGCACGGCACTGAGGATCTTGCTTTGCGCGGCCTTGGCCAGGAACTGGTTGCGCGCCTCCATCAGTTTGGCGTGGCCGACACCGCCGCGGTCCTGCAGGAACACGTCGAAGCCGGTGGCGTTACCCAGCTCCAGCACCGCAGGCGGGGCGAAGGCGAACACCATCGCATCGCGGAAAGTGAAGAAGTGTTGCTGGGCGCGCTGGGCGAGGTTGAACACGCTGTTCTCGGCCGAACGCTCACCCCATGGCTTGAGCATGATGAATGCCATGCCGGAGCTCTGGCCACGGCCGGCGAAGTTGAAGCCGTTGACGGTGAACACCGAGGCTACGGTGTCGGCTTCTTCCTTGAGCAGGTACTCGCGCATCTGGTCGACCACCACTTGGGTGCGCTCGGCACTGGAGCCGGCCGGCGTCTGCACCTGGGCGAACAGCACGCCCTGGTCTTCTTCAGGCAGGAACGCGGTAGGGATGCGGGCGAACAACCAGATCATGCCGACCACGATCAGCGCATAGGCCAGCAGGAACGGCATCTTATTGCGCAGAATGGTGCCAACGCTTCGCTCATACCCGTTGACGCTGCGGTCGAAGTTGCGGTTGAACCAGCCGAAGAAGCCACCTTTGGCGGTGTGGTGCTCGCCTTTCTTCAGGGGCTTGAGCATGGTTGCGCACAGTGCCGGGGTGAAGATCAGCGCCACCAGCACCGACAGGCCCATGGCCGAGACGATGGTGATGGAGAACTGCCGGTAGATCACCCCCGTGGAGCCACCGAAGAACGCCATGGGCAGCAGTACCGCCGACAACACCAGGGCGATACCCACCAGGGCGCCCTGGATCTGCTCCATGGAGCGTTTGGTCGCTTCCTTGGGCGGCAAGCCTTCCTCGGACATCACCCGCTCGACGTTTTCCACCACGACGATGGCGTCGTCCACCAGCAAGCCGATGGCCAGGACCATGGCGAACATGGTCAGGGTGTTGATGCTGAAGCCCGCAGCGGCAAGGATGCCGAAGGTCCCCAGCAACACCACCGGGACGGTCATGGTGGTGATGATGGTGGCGCGGAAGTTCTGCAGGAACAGGTACATCACCAGGAACACCAGGACCACGGCTTCGATCAGGGTGTGGATCACACCGCTGATCGATTCGGTGACCACCGGGGTGGTGTCATACGGGAATACCGCCTTCACGCCTGGCGGGAAGAACGGCTCCAGGTCGGAAATGGTCTTGCGCAGGGCCTTGGCAGTGTCCAGGGCGTTGGCGCCGGTGGCCAGCTTGACCGCAAGGCCGGAAGCCGGCTTGCCGTTGAACTGCGCACTGATCGCGTAGTTTTCGCCGCCCAGGCCGACCTGGGCAACGTCGCCCAGACGCACTTGCGAGCCGTCGTTGTTGACCTTGAGCAGGATCTTCTCGAACTGCTCGGCGGTCTGCAGGCGGGTCTTGCCGATGATGGTGGCGTTCAGCTGGGTGCCCGGCAGGGCAGGCAGGCCGCCGAGCTGGCCGGAGGATACCTGCACGTTCTGCGCGGCAACCGCGGTCCTGACGTCGACCGGGGTCAGCTGAAACTTGTTCAGCTTGGCCGGATCGAGCCAGATGCGCATGGCGTACTGTGCACCGAACACCTGGAAGTCACCGACACCGGCGGTCCGCGAAATCGGGTCCTGCATGTTGGAGACGATGTAGTTGGCCAGGTCGTCCTTGGTCATGCTGCCGTCTTCGGACACCAGGCCGATCACCAGCAGGAAGTTCTTCACTGCCTTGGTGACGCGGATACCTTGCTGCTGCACTTCCTGCGGCAGCAGCGGGGTGGCCAGGTTCAGCTTGTTCTGCACCTGGACCTGGGCAGTGTCGGAATTGGTGCCCTGCTCGAAGGTGGCGGTAATGGTCATGCTGCCATCGGAGTTACTTTCCGACGACACATACCGCAGGTTGTCGATACCGTTGAGCTGCTGCTCGATGACCTGTACCACGGTGTCCTGCACGGTCTGCGCCGAGGCGCCCGGGTAGGTCACGGCGATGGCGATGGCCGGCGGCGCGATGCTCGGGTACTGGTTGATCGGCAGCTTCAGGATCGACAACGTGCCGACCAGCATGATCACCAAGGCGATCACCCAGGCGAAGATCGGGCGATCGATAAAGAACTTCGACATGGTTTACTCCGCTTTGGCGTCGGCTTTGGCCGCGTTGGCCTGATCAGGGCCACCTGGCTTCTTGACGTTGGTGGCGTCGCTGACCTTGACCTCGACGCCTGGGCGCACGTACTGCAGGCCTTCGGTGATCAGGCGGTCGCCCGGGTTCAAGCCTTCCTCGATCAGCCAGTCGCTGCCCAGGGTACGGCTGGCCTTGAGCTGGCGCAGTTCGACCTTGTTCTCCTGGTTGACCACCAGCGCGGTCGGCGCGCCTTTGAGGTCGCGGGTCACGCCCTGCTGCGGAGCCAGGATGGCGTTGGCGTTGACCCCGGCCTTGAGCCGCGCGTGCACGAACATGCCAGGCAGCAGGGTGTGATCGGGGTTGGGGAACAGCGCACGCAGGGTCACCGAGCCTGTGGTCTCGTCGACCGAGACTTCGGAGAACTCCAGGCGACCGTCCTGCTTGAACAGGCTGCCGTCTTCCAGCACCAGCTGCACCGAGGCGGCGTTGGCGCCGGCCTTCTGCAGCTGGCCGCTTTCCAGGTCACGGCGCAGCTTCAGCAGCTCGGCGGTGGACTGGGTGACGTCGACGTAGATCGGGTCGAGCTGCTGGATGGTGGCCATGGCGTTGGTCTGGCCATTGCTCACCAGGGCGCCTTCGGTGAACGAGGAACGGCCAATACGGCCGCTGATCGGGGCGAGGACCTTGGTGTAGCGCAGGTCGATCTGCGCGCTTTTCAGCGAAGCCTCAGCCTGCAATCGTTTGGCACTGGCGTCGTCGTATTCCTGTTTCGACACCGCCTGTTCGCTGACCAGCTGCTTGTAGCGCTCGGCCAGCGACTTGGTCGCCTGCAGGTTGGCCTGGGCGTTGGCCAGGGTGGCTTCATACACGGAAGGGTCGATCTGGTACAGCTGCTGGCCTTCCTTGACCTCGCTGCCTTCCTTGAACAGGCGCTTGAGGATGATGCCATTGACCTGCGGGCGCACTTCGGCGACGCGGAAGGCGCTGGTGCGCCCCGGCAGTTCCGAGGTCAAGGTGAAGGATTGCGGCTGGATGGTCACGACGCCTACCTGAGGAGCCTGTGCTGCGGGCGCGGCTTCTTCTTTCTTACAGCCACTTAGCAGGGTTGCCAGGGCGACGGCGGAAACCAGAGCGGTAACGGCTGGCTTGAATTGCATGAGGATCCTCGGGTCGCAAGAGCAGGGAGACGCTCAAGAGTAATGGAAGAGTCTTGTCAGAAAAAAACTATCCGGTGGATAAATAGCTTACTAACGAATATACTTACATTCACGGTTGTTTGTAAATACCGCTGGGTAGTACTTGGCTACTACCGCAGCCCTTGATTAGCCCATCCGGGAGGCACCCTGCAGAGGTGACCCCGGCGGTTTTCCCCGTTTGCACAGCGCAGCGGGCCCAGATGAGGTTGCACTGCCATGGTCCGTCGAACCAAAGAAGAAGCCCAGGAAACCCGCGCCCAGATCATCGAGGCAGCGGAAAAGGCCTTCTACAAGCGCGGGGTTGCGCGCACCACGCTGGCCGACATCGCCGAACTGGCTGGCGTGACCCGAGGGGCAATCTACTGGCACTTCAACAACAAGGCCGAGCTGGTGCAGGCGCTGCTCGACAGCCTGCATGAAACCCATGACCACTTGGCGCGGGCCAGTGAAAGCGAAGACGAACTGGACCCGCTCGGCTGCATGCGCAAGCTGCTGCTGCAGGTGCTGAACGAGCTGGTACTGGACGCCCGTACGCGGCGTATCAATGAAATCCTGCATCACAAGTGCGAGTTCACCGATGACATGTGTGAAATACGCCAGCAGCGCCAAGGGGCGGTGCTGGATTGTCATGTGGGCATCGACCTGGCGCTGGCCAATGCCGTGCGCCGCGGGCAGTTGCCGGTGGAGCTGGATGTCGGGCGCGCGTCTGTCGCCCTGTTCGCCTATATAGACGGCCTGATCGGGCGCTGGCTGCTGCTGCCGGACAGTTTCGATCTGCTGGGCGACGTGGAAAAATGGGTCGACACAGGGCTGGATATGCTGCGCTTGAGCCCCGCGCTGCGCAAATGACACTTTGTTAAGGATTGTGAGGAAGTGTTTCCCTTGTGTATTAAGTGAGCATTAATACCTTTCGGCAATCCTGCTGCACGCTCATTCTCTATAGGAGCGGCCTTGTGTCGCGAAAGGGCCGCAGAGCGGCTCCGGCAATTCACGCGGCGGAGCTGAAATACTGGGGGCGCTTCGCACCCCTTTCGCGACACAAGGCCGCTCCTACAAAAAGCGCGCAGGCGTTAGCGGCCGCGTAACTGCCGGTCGGGCAGTGCCAAGGC
Organism: Pseudomonas sp. NPDC089996; assembly: GCF_044748405.1. NCBI lineage: Bacteria > Pseudomonadati > Pseudomonadota > Gammaproteobacteria > Pseudomonadales > Pseudomonadaceae > Pseudomonas > Pseudomonas sp. NPDC089996. The sequence continues at coordinate 132,501 of NZ_JBIVGA010000011.1, forward strand.
CGCCAGCAGACCCAGCAAGGCAATCGCCGCACTGCCCAGCAACAGATGGCGGAACGTCTCCAGTAGCCTCATCTGGGTGCCTGGATCCGGCTCGCCCGCCTTCAGGCTGCCCAGCAGCGGGTTGCCCAGCAACTCGAAACCACCCTGTTGCAGCAGCGCCAGCAGCAGACTGGACATGCACGCCACACCCATGGCCCCACCCAGTGAGCGGAACAGGTTGGTGGTGCTGGTGGCCACCCCGATATCCTTGCTGTCCACGGCGCTCTGCGTACCCACCAGCGAGGTCGGGAACTGCAAACCGCAGGCGATACCGGTCAAGAGCATGAATACGGCACTGAGCACGCCTGACTGCGGCGGGGTGATGGCCATGGCGAAGACCGCCACGGGCATCAACACGGCACCTGCCAGAATCTGCGGCTTGAAGCGCCCGGTGCGGCTGGTCATGCGGCCACCGGTGAAGGCGCCCAGGGGCAGGCCCAGGGCCAGCGGCAGCAGGTGCAGCGCGGCGCTGTCGGCACCGGCGCCGGTGATGCCCTGATAGCGCAGCGGCATCAGCATGGTCAGCGAAATCGACTGGAAGCTGGCGAAGAAGATTACCCCCCAGCACAGCACGGCCACCCGATTGCCGAACAGGCCCATGGGCAGCAGCGGTTCCTGGCAGCGCCGCTCATGGCCGATGAACAAGGCCAGGGCCAGCACCGCACAAGCGAACAAGGCCAGCACGGAAGGCGTGGTCCAGGTCAGGCCTTGGCCGACCAAGGTAATGCCCAGCAGCAGGCTGCCCAGGCCGAGGATCAGCAGCACGGCGCCGAGGTAGTCGACCCGCGCCTGGCGACGCTGTACCGGCATGCCGGCCAGGGCGCGGTGGATCGCCCACAATGCGACCAGGCCCAGCGGCAGGTTGATCCAGAATACCCAGCGCCAGGACAGGTATTCGGTCAGCCAGCCGCCGAGCACTGGCCCGGCCACGCTGGCCACGGCATACATGCTGCTGAAGTAGCCCTGATAACGGCCTCGCTCACGCGGCGGCACGAAGTCGCCGATGATCGCCTGGCTCACCGATACCATGCCGCCAGCACCGATGCCTTGCAGCACCCGCGCCATCACCAGTTGCGGCATGTCCTGGGCCAGGGCGCAGGCGATCGAAGCCAGGGTGAACAGGCTCAGGCCGGTGAGGATCATGCGCCGGCGGCCATACAGGTCGCCGAGCTTGCCGTAGATCGGCACGGCCACGGTCATGGCCACCATATAGCCGGAAATCACCCAGGCCAGCAGGCCGACGTCATTGAATTGAGCGGAGATGGCCGGCATGGAGACGGCAACGATCGTCTGGTCCAGGGCACCGAGGAAGATCGCCAGCATCAGGGCGGTCAACACGTTGCGCAGGGCTGTCGGGGGCAGGGCGGCGGTCACGGGGTTACCTTGTCCGGAGGATGGCGCGAGTAGCGGGATTGTAACCCGAGTTAGGTAGCTTCCTATGTACTATCTGCATCGCCTATGCAAGATCGGCATTGGCGCATTCATCCAGCGCTGCATGGCCGCGTGATATCGTTGGTATGCCACAGGGGCTGAAAAGCCGCGGCCTGCACCAGCTTGGTGCAACATATTGCCGCAGGCTCGATACGCCACTGTCTCCCACACCTTTTATTCCTCTGCCTGCATGTCGAGCATGACCGCCCAGATGGCGACGGTTGGAACAGGTCAGGTAGACCCGATTCAGGGGTCGGTAGCAACCGTTCAATTTCTACATATATAAGCGGAGTGATCATGCCCAAGGCTTCCCATCAAGATCTGCGTTTTGCCTTCCGCGAGCTGCTCGCTTCAGGTTCTTGCTATCACACCGCCTCCGTGTTCGACCCGATGTCGGCCCGCATCGCTGCCGACCTGGGTTTCGAAGTCGGTATCCTCGGCGGTTCCGTGGCTTCGTTGCAGGTGCTGGCGGCACCTGACTTTGCCCTGATCACCTTGAGTGAGTTCGTCGAGCAGGCCACCCGTATCGGCCGCGTGGCGCAACTGCCGGTACTCGCCGATGCCGACCACGGCTATGGCAATGCGCTCAACGTCATGCGCACAGTCATCGAACTGGAGCGCGCAGGCGTGGCTGCGCTGACCATCGAAGACACCCTGTTGCCCGCCCAGTTCGGGCGCAAGTCCACCGACCTGATCCCGGTCGAGGAGGGCGTGGGCAAGATCCGTGCAGCCCTGGAAGCGCGCGTCGATTCGTCGTTGTCGATCATCGCCCGGACCAACGCCGGCGTGCTCACCACCGAGGAAATCATCGTGCGCACCCAGAGCTACCAGAAGGCTGGTGCCGACGGTATCTGCATGGTCGGGGTGACGGATTTCGAGCAGCTGGAGCAGATTGCCGAACACCTGACCGTGCCGCTGATGCTGGTGACCTACGCCAACCCCAACCTGCGCGACGACGAGCGCCTGGCGCGCTTGGGCGTACGGATTGTGGTCGATGGCCACGCCGCCTACTTTGCCGCGATCAAGGCCACTTACGACTGTTTGCGCCTACAGCGCGGCCGTCAGAACAAGTCCGAGAACCTCAACGCCACCGAACTTTCGCACACCTACACCCAGCCCGAGGACTACATCCGCTGGGCCAAGGAGTACATGAGCGTCGAGGAATGATCGGCGTGGCGCCGGTCAGTTAACGAACGGCACTCAAGGTTGCTGTATGCGGCACGCAGTGTTCGTGCAAGCAACTGTTGGCCGCACTGGGCTGGTTGCGTAGCAGCTCGGCGCGCCAGCAGGCCGAGCCATACAGCGCTGCGACCGCGGTCAGGGCCATGACCAGGGCGACTCTTCTGGACTTGATGCCCATGGTGCTCACCTCCTGTTACTGCGACAGGTGACACCCCTAAGCATAGTCAATACAAACCCCGGTCCCACTGCGGTTCGTCCTTGAACCGCTGCACGTAATCGGCGACCGCATCCACCAGCCCGGATACCTAGTCGCCCGCGAACAGGCCGTCACTGGCTGGCTCGGTTTTCCAGCCAATCTAGCAATTCCACCAAGACCGGCGAATGGCTCCTGGCGTGGCTCGCCAGGTAATACGCTTTGCCGGTTCGTACCTTCAGCGCAAATGGCATGCACAGTCGCCCCCCGCGCAAGTCATCACCGATCAGCGCCCAGTCACCAATCGCCACTCCGGTTCCTTGCGAGGCCATGGCCATTGCCATGTCCAGTGTCTCGAAATGCTGCTTCGGCCCCTGTGCCTCCAGTACCACGCCCGCTGCCTGGAGCCACAGCTGCCAGTCATGTTCATCCCGTGACGGGTGTAACAGCATGTGGCGCGCCAGGTCCTGGATCTGTTGCAGCGGAGCGGGCCCATTCAACAGCGACGGCGCGCACACCGGCGTCAGCTGTTCGTCGAACAGCTTGCGCACCCGCAACCCATGGTTCGGCGCATCGCCATAAACCACGGCGGCGTCGAACCCCTCACGGCGAAAGTCGACGCCATGCTGCACCGTGGTCGTCAGTTCGACCGGCACGTCGGGCCGCAGCGCCTGCCACTCCATGAGCCGCGGCAGCAGCCAGCGCATCACGCAGGTCGGTGCCTTGAGCTGCAAGGTGGCGCTGCGCCCGCCCACTTCGCGCACGCCTTGTTCGATAAGGCCGAAGATCTGCTGTACCCGTGGCAGCCAGTCCTGACCTTCGCGGGTCAGGTTCAAACCGCGGGCCTGGCGCTGGAACAAGGCGTAGCCCAGGTGCTCTTCGAGCCCGGCGATCTGGCGGCTCACGGCGCCTTGGGTGATGTGCAGCTGCTGTGCGGCACGGGTGAAATTGCAGTGCTGGGCGGTCACCAGAAAGGTGTGCAGGGCGGGCAGGGGAGGTAAGCGTTTCATTGCACTCAGCCATGATTTCAGGACATGGCTAGTATGTGTTTTTTTGCATTGTGGCGGTAGCCATGCCAGCGGTCCAATGGGTGCAGATTCCAACAAGATCGAAGGTAAAATCCGATGGCAACCTGCGGCGAAGTACTGGTCAAACTCCTTGAAGGCTATGGCGTGGACCATGTCTTCGGCATTCCCGGCGTACACACCGTCGAGCTCTACCGGGGCTTGGCGGGGTCGTCAATCCGTCATATCACCCCACGTCACGAGCAGGGCGCCGGGTTCATGGCTGATGGCTATGCGCGTACCCGTGGCAAGCCAGGGGTGTGCTTCATCATTACCGGCCCGGGAATGACCAATATCACCACTGCCATGGGCCAGGCTTATGCCGACTCGATCCCGATGCTGGTGATCTCCAGCGTACAGTCGCGCGATCAGCTGGGCGGTGGTCGTGGCAAGCTGCACGAGCTGCCCAACCAGGCCGCGCTGGTATCGGGTGTGGCGGCGTTCTCGCAAACGCTGATGAGCGCCAATGACCTGCCGCAGGTGCTGGCTCGCGCCTTTGCCGTGTTCGACGGCGCCCGCCCGCGCCCGGTGCATATCGAAATCCCGTTGGATGTGCTGGTCGAACCCGCCGACCACCTGCTGCCCGGCCGCCCTGTGCGCAGTGCCCGCGCAGGCGCCGCACCCCAGGCGGTGGCCGCCATGGCCGAGTGCCTGGCCAAGGCCCGCCGGCCGTTGATCCTTGCCGGAGGCGGCGCACTGGCTGCGGGAGCGCCACTGGCGCTGCTGGCTGAACACCTGCAGGCTCCGGTGGCGCTGACCATCAATGCCAAAGGCCTGCTACCTGCCAGCCACCCGTTGCAGATAGGTTCGACCCAATCGCTGGTTGCCACCCGTGAACTGGTGGAAGAGGCCGATGTGGTACTGGCGATCGGCACCGAGCTGGCCGAGACCGACTATGACGTGACGTTCAAGGGTGGCTTCAAGATTCCGGGGAGCTTGCTGCGCATCGACATCGACCCGGACCAGACCGTGCGCAATTACCTGCCGGAGCTGGCGCTGGTCGCGGATGCCGAGCTGGCCGCCCTGGCCGTGCTCGAGGCCTTGCGGCAGCTACCAGCGCCAGTGCATGCCGAAGGTTGGGGCGTTGCCCGGGCGCAGCGCCTGCGCGAAACGTTGGCAACGGGCTGGGACCAGCCGACATTGAGCCAGACGCGCTTGCTGACGGGCATCCTGGAGCGGCTGCCCAATGCGATCCTGGTCGGTGACTCGACTCAGCCGGTGTACACCGGCAACCTGACCCTGGACATGGCTCAGCCGCGCCGTTGGTTCAATGCATCAACCGGTTACGGCACCTTGGGTTACGCCTTGCCTGCTGCGATGGGCGCCTGGTTGGGCAGTGCCGAAAAAATCAGCGAGCGGGCACCGGCTATTTGCCTGATTGGCGATGGCGGCATGCAGTTCACCCTGCCGGAACTGGCCAGCGCGGTTGAGGCTCAGGTACCGCTGATTGTGCTGCTGTGGAATAACCAAGGCTACGAGGAGATCAAGAAGTACATGGTCAACCGGGCCATCGAGCCGGTTGGCGTGGATATCCATACCCCGGACTTCATCGCTGTGGCGCGGGGATTGGGCGCTGAAGCCGAACATGTTGCCGATGTCGGGCAACTGCAGGCTGCGTTGGGCAAGGCGGTGGAGCGCAAGGGGCCGACCTTGATCCAGGTCGATCAGAACCAGTGGCAGGCTTCAGTGGTGGAGTGAGATACAGTCTTTGCTGCACCGGCCTCTTCGCGGGCAAGCCCGCTCCCACAGGTACGGCGCAGTCTCCGAGACTGTGGAGACCCTGGGGAGCGGGTTTACCCGCGAAGAGGCCGGTGCAGGTTCGCGCTGATTCTTCAACCGGCGCTGGCCCGCAACCGCGCCACATCTCGGATCGGCGGTGCGCCATACAGCCGGCTGTACTCGCGGCTGAACTGCGACGGGCTTTCATACCCTACTCGATAGCCCGCAACCGCAGCCTCCAGACCATCATTGAGCATCAGCCGCCGCGCCTCCTGCAGGCGCAGTTGCTTCTGGTACTGCAAGGGGCTCATCGAGGTCACGGCCTTGAAGCGGTGATGCAAGGTCGAGGTGCTGAGGTTGACCTCGCGGGCCAGGTCCTCGATGCGCAGCGGTTGCTGGAAGTTCTGGTTGAGCCATGTGATGGCCTGGCACACTCGGTGAGTCTGGCTGTTGGCCAGGGCAATTTCGTACAGGCGATAGCCCTGCGGCCCACGCAACAGGCGGTAGAGGATCTCGCGACGGATCAGCGGCGCCAGCATGCCGATGTCACGTGGCGTATCGAGCAAGCGCACCAGCCGCAGCAGCGCGTCGAGCAGCTGCGGGTCGGTGCGCTCCACATACAGGCCGCGCCCGGAAGGCAGGTTGGGCACCAGCATGGGGCCACTTTCCGCGATCAGCTGGCTGATCTCTGCCGGGTCGAGGTCCATGCGGATGCCCAGGCTCGGGTTCTCCGGGCTGGCGTCCAGCTTCACACCACTGAGCGGCAAGGTCACCGATACCACCATGTAGTGCAACGGGTCGTAGGCGTACTGTTCGTCGCCGAGGAACAGGCTTTTACTGCCTTGCGCCAGGATGCACAGGGCCGGCTGGGCCAAAGTCGGCACCGAACGGACGTTCTCTGTGTAGCGCACCAGGTACAGGTCGTCGATAGCCGACGCGGGGCCGTAGGGCTCACCGGCGTGCTTGCGAATCAGCTCGGCCAGTTCCTGGCGTTGCACTTCCAGAGTCGGGTCGATGGACGGGGCGGTGGTCATGATGGCGTTCCTCTGCTGACCGACGCAGCATAGGTTTGGGCAACGGCGGGCGCTAGTCGAAAGCTGCACGTCGATTGCCTGATCCTGCCGCGCTGCAGGATCAGGCAATCGCTGAGCAGTAATGACCTAACGCGCCACGCGCGCCAACCCCTAACCTTGGCAGCCTGGTTTTTCCGCCCGCGTGCTTCAAGGAGATCGTGCAATGACCCTACGACAACCGGTCACCCATCTGGCATTCATCCGCGCCAGCAGCGGTCGTTCCGCAGAGCTCGGCGCGCGCCTGCGCGACCTGCTGGAGCCGTCCTTGCGCACCCCGGGGTGCCTAAGCTTCACCGTGCAGCGCTCCCAGGCTGACGCCGACCTGTGGTTGCTCAGCGGTAGCTGGCAGGATCAGCAGGCGATGAGTGGCTACTTTGCCTCACCCACTCTCAATGTGTTCGGCGAGCTGGTGCAGGCGCAGGTCGTCAGCAGCCTCGACCTGCATACCTTCGATTGAAACACGGTTAGAATGCCGCCCCTCGATCAACAGGCGGATGGCAACATGGCACGTAGAGAATTCCCGCATTTCGAAGCGGTTTCGGCGATGGTCCCGGTGGAAGGCGGTGGCTATAACGCTGCCATCGCGGTCAAGGCCCTGGGCATGGGCGGCGCGCCGCGCTTTCATAAAGTACTCGACGGGCAAGTGTTCAACAGCGCCATGGCGGCCGACGAAGCCGCCTGCGCCGAGCTTTCACGCCTGCAGGGTGTGGGCGAGGAAGGCGAACTGATCTGGTGATCAGGCCTGTGGGCGAGCCATCTTGAACAGGTTGCCCAATTCGAAGTAATCCGCCGGGCCTCCGCCACGCAGGATCGGCTCGGCGGCAGCGGTATCGTAGATACCGTTCCTGAGCAGGTGTTCGGCAATGTGCACCGCCACCACCTCACCCAGGATCAGCCAGCTCGGCACCGGTTCCTGATCGGCGCGCCTGAGCTGGACGATCTGGCTCACCTTGCACTCGAAGGCCACTGGCGTTTCGCCCACGCGTGGCACCTTGACGATGTTCGATGGCACCGCAGTCAGGCCGCTCAGCTCGAACTCGTTGATATCGGCGGCGACGGCCGCGCAGCTCTGGTTCATCTGCTCGGCCAGTGGCCGGGTCGCCAGGTTCCAGACGAACTCGCCGGTCTGCTCGATGTTGTTCAGGCTGTCTTTGCGCCCGACGCTGCAGAAACCGATGATCGGTGGAATGTAGTTGAAGGCGTTGAAAAAGCTGTACGGCGCAAGGTTCAACTGGCCGTCCTGGCTCTGCGAGGAGATCCAGCCGATCGGGCGCGGGCCGACGATGGCGTTGAACGGGTCGTGGGGCAGGCCGTGGCCTTTGGCGGGTTCGTAGTAGTACATCTGCCAGCATCCTGGGAACGAGGTGCCTAGTGTGCCAAGGCTTTGTCCGCCTGAAAATGATCAAGCCCGGCGCGAGGCCGGGCTGGTAGCGCGCAACAGGTATCAGCTGATGCGGTGGGCGTTGGTGTGGTCGAAGCCATCTTCGGCGAAGCGTTGGCCACCGGTGCGATCGAAACCGTCTTCGGCGAAGCGCTGGGCGCCAGTGCGGTCGTAACCGTCTTCGGCAAAGCGTTGGCCGCCAGTGCGGTCGAAACCATCTTCAGCGAAGCGTTGTGCGCCAGTGTGATCGAAGCCGTCTTCGGCGTAGCTGGCCGATTGAGTCTGGGCGGTGGCGAAGGTGTGGGCGTTGGTGCGATCGAAACCATCTTCGGCGAATGCACCAGCAGCGAATACCGAGAGGGCCAGGGTGAGAATCAGTTTGCTTTTCATGGTGGTTGCTCCTTTGAGTTGCGAGAGATGGTTTGTTTCGATGGATTTGATGCTACGCCGATGAATTTGATAAAAAAGCGCAAAAAATAGCGCCTAAAAATCGAATTTTCAGATATATATGGCCGCACGCTCGGTAAATCTACGAGTGGCAATGCCTCCGCGTGAGGGGCTTAAAACCCAGGCGAGCGCAATACTTCGCCAGTGGATGCAGATTGAGGGCGTGGGATTAATCAGCGGTTAAGAACGAAGAATGTTGATTTGTAACAGCGTATGAACGCCTGTTTATACATCACCAACCGATTTTTCATGCTCCGCTCAGCACCATCGCCCCAGTCAATTCCGAAGCCGAGAAGGGTGGGCTGGATTTTGGCACCATCGGTTCTTCAGCAGTGCTGGGGGGCGTGCTGCTGGTGCCGGTGCTTATGGCGAGCTGGTGTCAGCGCCGTGAGCTGAATAAGTAGATTTTTCCCATGTTCGGAAATAGCCTACGCAAGGGTTCTGGCCGGGTCTTGGTAGAAGAGGCTGAAAGAGGGTTGTCGGAAGTGCTCCGGAGCGAATCCCTGGCAATCAAAAAAGGGCGTCCGTATGACGGAGCGCCCTTTTTCTATCGCTGAATAGCGGTCAGTCAGTAGTAATCCGCGAATGCTGCTTGGTGTCTTTCATGGTCGCATACACCAGCAGGGAGCAGGCGATGCACGCCGTGACGTACCAGTAGAAGCCGCTTTCCATGCCGACGCTCTTGAACCACAGGGCCACGTATTCGGCGGTGCCGCCGAAGATCGAGACGGTCAGCGCATACGGCAGGCCGACGCCCAGGGCGCGGATCTCAGTCGGGAACAGCTCGGCCTTCACCACCGCATTGATCGAGGTGTAGCCGCTGACGATGATCAGCGCCGCCATGATCAGGAAGAACGCGCCCCACCAGGTCTGAATGGTGTGCAGGGTGCTGAGGATCGGTACGGTGAACAGGGTGCCGAGCACGCCGAAGGCGATCAGGATGGGGCGACGGCCGATCTTGTCGGACAGCCCACCGATGACAGGCTGCAGGCACATGAACAGGAACAGCGTGGCCGCCGAGATGGTGGTCGAATCGCTGATGCTCATGCCCACGGTGTTGACCAGGTACTTCTGCATGTAGGTGGTGTAGGTGTAGAAGGCCAGGGTGCCGCCCATGGTCAGGCCCACCACGGTCATCAGCTCCTTGGGGTGACGCATGAGGGTGCGCATCAGGCTTTCCTTGGCCTTTTCCTTCTTGGTGAAGGACGCGGTTTCTTCCATGCCGCGGCGCAGGTACAGGGCAACTACCGCGCACAGCGCGCCGATCACGAACGGTACGCGCCAGCCCCAGGCATACAGCTGCTCGGTGGTCAGGGTCTGCTGCAGGATGATCAGTACTGCCAGCGCAATGAGCTGGCCGGAGATCAACGTCACGTACTGGAAGCTGGAGAAGAAGCCTCGGCGTTCCTTGCTGGCCATCTCGCTCAGGTAGGTGGCCGAAGTGCCGTATTCGCCGCCTACCGACAGGCCCTGCAGCAGGCGGGCAATGACCAGCAGGATTGGCGCGGCGACGCCAATGGTTTCATAGCCCGGGGTCAGGGCGATGACCAGGGAGCCGGCGCACATCAGCAGTACCGAAGCCATGAGCGCGGCCTTGCGGCCCTTGCGATCGGCGTACAGGCCCATCAGCCAGCCACCGATCGGGCGCATCAGGAAGCCCACGGCGAAGATCGCGGCGGTGTTGAGCAGTTGTGCGGTGGAGTCGCCGGCAGGGAAGAAAGCCTTGGCGAAGTACAGCGAGAATGCGGCGTAGACGTACCAGTCGTACCATTCGACCATATTGCCGATGGAGCCACTGAAGATCGACTTGAGGCGGCTGGCGGTAGTTTTTTCAGCGGCGGGCGTGACGGCCGCCCCGGCTGGCAGGGAGGTGGCGTTATCCATCAGGGATACCTTCTCGTTGTTTTTGTGGAGCGCGCCGAAGCGCTGCTTGCCAGGGCAATTGCAGAAGGTGTGCCAAATGGGTGCGTGGCGATCCAAATGGGAGCGCTTTACCCCCGATAAGCCGCCATCTGCCAGACACGGCGCATTCCACTGTAGGAGCGGGCTTGCCCGCGAAGGGCTACAAAGCAGCCCAAATCTTGAATGAGTAAGCGGATTTTCGCCTATCACACATCGCCAGTGAGCGGATTTCCGCCTATTCCCGTGCGACAAATTCCTCGCGAACCAAGCCATGCCGTTGCATCTTTTCGTTAAGCGTTCGCCGAGGCAGCTGCAAAGCCTCCATCACTGCTTTGATCTCCCCCGCGTGCTGGCGCAACGCAGCACGCAGGCACTGCGCCTCGAATGCCTCCATCTGCTCGCCCAACGACTGCCCGGCGGGTGTCACCTCGATATTCGGCGAGCCCAACCCCAATGCATGGCGCTCTGCCGCATTGGCCAGCTCCCGCACATTGCCTGGCCAGTCATGGGACAGCAGCTGCGCCAGTTGCGCACCACTGGGCGCTGGTGCCGCTCGGCCCAGCCTGTCGGCGGCTGCACGGGCAAAATGCTCGAACAGCAGCGGGATGTCCTCACGCCGGTCACGCAACGGCGCCAGGCGCAGCTCCGCCACGTTCAGGCGATAGGCCAGGTCCTCGCGAAAGCGTCCGGCGCGAGCCTCCTCGAGCAAGTCGGGCTTGGTGGCGGCAATGATTCGCAGGTCGACGCTGATGCTCTGGTTGGCCCCCAGTCGCTCTACCTTCTGCTCCTGGATCACCCGCAACAGCTTGGCCTGCTGGGCCAGCGGCATGCTCTCGATCTCGTCGAGGAACACCGTACCGCCGTTGGCGTATTCCAGTTTGCCGATGCGTTTGCCTTGGGCGCCCGTGAAGGCTCCGCTTTCGTGGCCGAACAGTTCGGCCTCGAACAGTGACTCGGGGATGGCTGCGCAGTTGAGCGCGACGAACGGTTTTTCGGCACGCGGGCCGAAGTCGTGCAGGCAGCGCGCCACGCGCTCCTTGCCGCTGCCGGTCTCGCCGCGGATGAGCACATTGACCGGCAGGCTGGCCAGGTCCAGCACCTGCTTGCGCAACTGCTGCAAGCCTTGCGACATGCCCAGCAGGGTTGTCTCCAGGCGCGACTTGAGGTCGGCCTGTTCATGCAGGCGACGGTTTTCCAGGACCAGCTGGCGTTTTTCCAGGGCGCGGCGCAGGCTGCCAAGCAAGTGCTGCGGCGTGAAGGGCTTTTCGAGGAAATCGTAGGCGCCATTGCGCATCGCCTCGACCGCCATCGGCACATCGCCATGACCAGTCAGCAGGATCACCGGCAGGTCCGGATCATCCGCCTGCAAGCGTTCGAGCAGTTGCAGGCCCCCCATGCCCGGCATGCGCACATCGCTGATGACCACGCCGGCAAAGTGCACCGGTAACTGGGCCAGGCAGTCTTCGGCACGGGCGAACAGCTGCACGCTGAAGCCCGAAAGGCTCAGCCACTGCTCGACCGCAGTGCGGATGCTGGCTTCATCATCGACGACGATCACCGAATTCAACATACAGGCTCCAGGTCACGGGGCAGGGTCAGACTCAGCCGGGCGCCGCCCGGGAGGTTTTCGGCGTGCAGCTGGCCGCCGGCTTCGACGATGATGCCATAGGAAATCGCCAGGCCCAGGCCCAGACCTTCGCCCACCGGCTTGGTGGTGAAGAACGGGTCGAAGACTTTGGCCAGGTCCGCTTCGGCAATGCCGCCACCGGAGTCCAGCACGCTCAGGCGCCACTGCTCGTGGTCCGGTTCGATGCGGACCTCCAGGCGCTTGTAGCGTTTGTCGGCCATGGCGTCGAGGGCATTGTGCAAGAGGTTGATCAATACCTGCTCGAGGCGGATCGCATCGCCCCGGACCCAGGCCGGGCGGGCCAGGTAAAGGGCTAACTCGACTTCCTCGCCGCGAATGCGGGTGTCCAGCAGGTGCAGGGCCTGATCGACCACGGTGGCCAGGTCGAGGCGTTCGCGCAGGCCGACCGGGCTGTTGCGGGCAAAGGTCTTCAGGTGACTGGTCAGCGCGGCCATGCGCGTGAGCATCTGCTCCAGCGGCTCGAGGGCCTTGCGTGCCTCGTCGTAGCGGCCGTGGTCGAGCAACAGGCGCAGGGTTTCCAGTTGCATGCGCTGGGTGGTCAGCGGCTGGTTGATTTCGTGGGCCATGGCCGCCGACATCTGCCCCAGCGCGGCCAGCTTGGCCGACTGCACCAGGCCTTCCTGGGCGGTGCGCAGTTCGCGGGTGCGTTCCTCGACCTGGCGCTTGAGCTCTTCGCGGCTGCGCTGGCGCAGACGGGCCAGGCGCAGGCGCTGGCTGACGAACAGTGCGGCAAACACCACGCTCAGCCAAACGGCGGCGGCGCCCAGCGCGGCATTGCGGCCAGCGGCCTGGACCTGCGGCTTGCGCAGCAGGTGCAGGGTCCAGTCCTCGCCTTCCAGCGGCAGGCTCTCCCAGAGGAATTCGGCGGTGCCATCGGGGCTCTGCACGCGGCTCAGATGACTGTTGCTGGCGAAGCGGGTCAGTACCTGATGCTGCAGCGGCACCAGCGGCTGTTTGTCGTATTGGCGGGTCTCGGCCAGTTCGGCGCGATCGGCGTCGCTGAGCGGTTTGAGCTCGCGGTAGCGCCAGCCGTCCTGGTTGGCGATGAAGGTAATGCCGCGGGCATCGCTGACCAGCAGGATGTCGCTGCCCTGGCGCCACTCGCGCTCGAGCTCGGGGAACTCCAGCTTGACCACCATGGCGCCGAGGAAGCGCCCATGTTCGTCGTTCACCGCACTGGCCAGGAAGTAGCCCGGCACGCCACTGGTCACACCCACCGCATAGAAGCGGCCGCTACCCTGGTTGCGGGTCTGTTTGAAGTAGGGGCGAAAACCGTAGTTGGAACCGACGTAGGTGGTCGGCAGGCGCCAGTTGCTGGCGGCCACCGCCAGCCCGGTGCGGTCGAGCAGCTCCAGGGTCGAGGAGTTGGCGGCGCCATTGATGCGTTCGAGTTTGAGGTTGAGTGCGTGTTGCACCTGCTCGCTGACCGGGCCGCGCAGGGCTTCGATCAGCTCCGGGTCCAGGGCCAGCACGGCGGGCAGGGCGCGGTAGCGATCGATCAGGGTGTGCAGGGCGTTGGCGTACAGCACCAGCTGCTGGCTGGCGCGGCGGGCGTCGTCTTCCATTGCCTGGCGCTTGGCCTGGTGCATCGCCCAGCCGGCGCTGAGCACCGTACCAAGCACGATCAACAGGGTGATCAGCCCCAGACGCAGGGCGCGAAAGGACAAGGGCATGGGGCGAATCCGGATTCAGGGATATCAGGCCTGGTCTCTTCGCGGGCTTGCCCGCTCCCACAGGATACTCACAGCCCAATGGACTTGTGCAGTACCGGTGGGAGCGGGCGAGCCCGCGAAAGGGCCGGTACAGGCAACCTTTCAGTTACAGCAGTTCGAAGCTCTTTTGCTGCACCGCCTCGGAGTCCAGCCCGACCTGGACATTGAACTCGCCAGGTTCGGCCACCCGCTGCAGCTGGCCATTGTAGAACTTCAGGTCGTCCTCGCTGATGCGGAAGGTCAGGGTCCGAGACTCGCCGGCCTTGAGCAGCAGTTTCTGGAAGTTCTTCAGCTCCTTGACCGGGCGGCTCATCGATGCCGATACATCCTGCAGATACAGCTGAACCACCGTCTCGCCTTCAAGCTTGCCGGTGTTCTTCACCGTCACTTTGGCCTCCAGGGTGCCGCCACGTTTGAGGTCCTTGTTCGACAGGGTCAGGCCCGACAGCTCGAAGCTGCTGTAGCTCAGGCCATAGCCGAACGGGTACAGCGGGCCGTTGGGTTCTTCGAAGTACTGCGAAGTGTAGTTGCCCGGCTTGCCTGGGGTGAAAGGCCGGCCGATGCGTGTGTGGTTGTAGTACATCGGGATCTGGCCGACCGAACGCGGGAAGGTGATAGCCAGCTTGCCCGACGGGTTGTAGTCGCCGAACAGCACGTCGGCGATGGCGTTGCCGCCTTCGGTGCCGGAGAACCAGGTTTCAAGGATGGCGTCGGCCTGTTCACGCTCCCAGCCGATCGACAGCGGGCGGCCGTTCATCAGTACCAGCACCAGCGGCTTGCCGGTGGCCTTCAGGGCCTTGATCAGCTCGCGCTGACTGGCGGGGATTTCCAGGGTGGTGCGGCTCGACGACTCGTGGGACATGCCCCGCGACTCACCGACCACGGCCACCACCACGTCGGACTGCCTGGCAGCCTTGACCGCTTCATCGATCAACACGGCCGCGGGGCGCGGGTCGTCGACGATTTCCGGGGCATCGAAGTTGAGGAAGTTGAGGTAGTCGAAGATCGCTTTGTCGCCGGTAACGTTGGAGCCTTTGGCATACACCAGCTTGGCCTTGCCCTCGACAGCGCGGCGCAGGCCTTCGCGGACGGTGACCGAGTGCATCGGCTTGCCGTCGGCGGCCCAGCTGCCCATCATGTCGATCGGAGCATCGGCCAGCGGGCCGACCAGGGCGATGGTGCCGGCCTTTTTCAATGGCAGGGTCTGGTTGCGGTTTTCCAGCAGCACCAGGCTGCGGCGCGCCACGTCACGGGCGGCATCGCGGTGCAGGCGGTCATCGGTGTAGTAGTCTTTCAGGTCGGTTTCGGCTTTGCCGATGCGCACGTACGGGTCCTTGAACAGGCCCATGTCGTATTTGGCGCCGAGCACCTCGCGCACGGCCTGGTTCAGCTCGTGCTGGGTCACCTCGCCGGACTTCAGCAGGCCTGGCAGCTCCTCGCCGTACAGGGTGTCGTTCATGCTCATGTCGATGCCGGCCTTGATCGCCAACTTGGCGGCTTCGCGGCCGTCGCGGGCGACACCGTGGCGGATCAGCTCCTGGATGGCGCCGTGGTCGCTGATGGTCACGCCCTTGAAGCCCCACTCCTTGCGCAGCAGGTCGTTCATCAGCCAGGTGTTGGAGGTGGCCGGCACGCCGTTGATCGAATTGAGCGCCACCATCACCCCGCCAGCACCGGCGTCGAGCGCGGCGCGGTAGGGCGGCAGGTAGTCGTTGTACATCTTCGGCAGGCTCATATCGACCGTGTTGTAGTCGCGCCCGCCTTCCACCGCGCCATACAGGGCGAAGTGCTTGACGATGGCCATGATGCTGTCGGGGTTGGCCGGGCTGCTGCCCTGGAACGAACGGACCATCACCTGGCCGATCTTCGAGGTCAGGTAGGTGTCTTCGCCGAAACCTTCACTGGTGCGGCCCCAACGCGGGTCGCGGGCGATGTCGACCATGGGTGCGAAGGTCATGTCCAGGGCATCGGCCGAAGCTTCGATGGCCGAGGTGCGGCCGACCTTGGCGATGGCGTCCATGTCCCAGCTGGAGGCCAGGCCCAGGCCGATCGGGAAGATGGTGCGCTCGCCATGGATGGTGTCGTAGGCGAAGAACATCGGGATCTTCAGGCGGCTGCGCATGGCGGCATCCTGCATCGGCCGGTTCTCGGGGGCCGTGCGCGAGTTGAAAGTGCCGCCAATGCGCCCGGCGGCGATTTCTTCGCGGATCTTGGCGTGGGGCATTTCCGGGCCGATGCTGATCAGTCGCAGCTGGCCGATCTTTTCAGCTTCGGTCATCTGGCCGATCAGATGGTCGATGAACGCCTGCTTGTCCTGCAGGGGCGGCGCGGTAGGGGCGGCAAGGGCCGCCTGGCTGGCAAGGCCCATGGCCAGGCCCAGCAAAGACAGTTTCATCATCAATTCCATTGTCGAGGCTCTTGCCGTATCCAGGGTGATACGTGCGCGGCCGAAGTTTTCAGGCGGCTATTGTTGTACGATTCGCCGGTAATTCATCCAGCGGCGGATTATGCCTGAATATGTCGGCCGCGGAGGAAGCCCCGGGTGCCGGGACAACAACAATAAGAACGCTGACGAGACCGAAGGCATGACACCCCTCGACGAATACGAACGCCGCCAGGTGGCCGAGGCCATCGCCAGGGTGGAGCGGCGCACCGATGCGCAACTGGTGACCGTGCTGGCGCGCCGCGCCGATGACTACGCTTACCTGCCTCTGTTCTGGGCCGCGGTGCTGGCACTGGCCGTGCCTGGCCTGCTGCATGTGTTGTTCGCCTGGCCCGGTGGGCGCGGGTTGCTGGTGGCCAACGTGCTGCTGTTCATCGGCCTGTGCCTGCTGTTGCGCAGCCCGCGCCTGGCGGCCATGCTGATCCCTGCGGTTTTGCGCCGCTGGCGCGCGTCGCGGCTGGCGCGCCAGCAGTTTCGCGAGCAGAACCTGCAGGGCACGGCGGGGGCTACTGGGGTACTGATCTTCGTCGCCGAGGCCGAGCGGCATGTGGAAATCCTTGTCGACCAAGGCATCGATCGCCATCTCGATGCCCAGGCCCGCGCCGTGTTGGTTGCGCGTTTCGCCGAACAGGTTCGCCAAGGGCGGACCTTGCAGGGCTTTGTCGAGTGCATCGAGGCGTGCGGGGAGCTGCTGTGCGAGCACCTGCCACGCACCCATGCACGCAACGAACTGCCCAACCGTCTGGTGATTCTCGACTGAAGCGGCTGTCGCAGGGGTGTAGAATGCGCGGCATTGCGCAACGCGCTCCCTGTTATCCGAGGCAACTGCTTTCCATGTCCGCCAGTACTTCTGCTTCCTCCGCGCCGGATGCGCGCGCCCAGTTCCTTGGCCTGCTCAATGATGCCCTGCGCGGGAACACGCTGGTCAAGCTGGTGTTGGCGCGCCATGTGGGTGCCGACCAGTCCTTGCAGCGCATCATTGCCAAGCCGCTGCTTGTGAAGGGGCAGCCCCAGCTGTCGCTGGTCTATCGCCACCAGACACGGGACATCACCCGCAACCTGCCACTGGACCAGGCCCAAGTACTGGTTGCCCAATTGCTGCCCGAAAGCTTCCGCAATGCCCACCTGTTCGACGCGGATGGCGAAGTACAGTTGACCTTCAGCAAGAAGGGCAAGCCGATGCTGCAGCGCCACGGCGCGCAGGCGCCACGCGAGGTTGCCGCCACTAGCGGCCATGATCGCGAGAAGAAACGCTATCTGGAGCTGTCGCGCCCCTTCCTGCGCGACCTGGGCGTGACCGATGCGCAAGGCGCGCTGATCCCGTCGATGTCCCGCAAGTGGAAGCAGATCAACAAGTTCATCGAAGTCTTCGACCACGCCCTGGCCAATGCCCCGGTGTCGGCCGAGCAGACATTGCGGGTAGCCGACTTCGGCTCGGGCAAGGGCTACCTGACCTTCGCCATGCATGATTACCTGCGCAACACACTGGCTCGCGAGGCACAGGTAACCGGGGTGGAGCTGCGCCAGGACATGGTCGACCTGTGCAATGCCGCCGCGCAGCGGCTGGAGCACGCTGGCCTGGCGTTCCAGTGCGGCGACGTGCGCAGCGTGGTGCCCGAGGCCATCGAGGTGATGATCGCCCTGCATGCCTGCGACATCGCCACCGACTACGCCATCCACACCGGCATCCGCTGCAACGCCGCGATCATCATGTGCTCGCCATGCTGCCACAAGCAGATCCGCCCACAACTGCACAGCCCGGGGCTGCTGCAGCCGATGCTGCAATACGGGCTGCACCTGGGACAGCAGGCCGAGATGCTCACCGACAGCCTGCGCGCGCTGTACCTGGAAGCCTGTGGCTACGAGACCAAGGTGTTCGAGTTCATCTCCCTGGAGCACACCAACAAGAACAAGATGATTCTTGCGGTGAAGCGCCGTCAGGTGGGGGATAACGCGGCATTGCTGGAGAAGATCGAGCAACTCAAGGCGTTTTATGGCGTGCAGGAGCATTGCCTGGAGACGTTGTTGCGGGCCGACAAGCTGCTTTGATTACAGCAAGATGAGGTGCAATGCAGCATTGCTCCTACTTTCTTGTAGGAGAATTCCCAAGAGCATTCAACGGCCGTTGTGATCCTCAAGATTTCTGTAGTGTGGCGTGATTGTTCGTCAATCTAGAAGGTTGTCATTTGACAACCTGCTGATCACAAGCCCACACTGGAGAAAGCTGATGTCACGCCCCAGTCATGCCAAGAAAGAGGTCGAGCAGGCCTTGAGGCACGCTGAGTCACAGGGATGGCGGGTGGTGGTAGGAGGTGGCCATTGTTGGGGAAAGCTGTACTGCCCCCTAATGATGCCGATTGCCGTTGCGGGGAGTTTTGCATTACCAGCGTCTGGAACACCCCGAAAAACCCTGGCAATTTCGCCCGTCAGCTAAAGCGCGTCGTAGACAACTGCACCAGCAGTATGGCCAAAGCGGGTGAGGAGAGATAGCGGTGGAATACGAGTTCACCCTGAGGTATCAACTGATCGAAGACGAAAACGTCGATGCGATGCTGGAGCGTTTGGCCGAGGCAGGTTGTGATGATGCAATGGTTGGTGTTGGCCAGCCAGGCCGCTTGGCTTTGGCTTTTGTGCGCGAAGCGCCCTCTGCCATGGACGCCATTGAAAGTGCGCTGAGTGATGTACGTAACGCAGTGCCGGGTGCCCGCCTGGTCGAAGCGACACCCGACTTGGTAGGGCTCACCGACGTAGCGCAAATCATCGGTGTGTCACGGCAGAACATGCGCAAGTTGATGCTTTCGCATATGTACAGTTTCCCGGCACCTGTTCATGAAGGCAGTACATCGCTTTGGCATCTTGCGGATGTGCTGATCTGGTTGCAGGCGCGGGGAAGTTACGCGATCGGTCAGGACATTGTGGATCTGGCTCGGGTAGCCATGTCTGTCAATGTATCCCGTGCACATGAGCGCGTTTTCGGTTGAGTGCGAAACCCAGCCTTTTGAAGCGAGTTCAGTGCGGCCATCAGTGACGCGCTGACGTCACCTCGATCGCCAACCCCTCCAACCCCAACGGATGTGTGCTGGCATCGAAAAAGTGCAGCGTTGTCCCGGCCATGTCCCCGAACCGCTCGACAAAGTGCTGCTTCTGGTTGATCACCGAAGCCTCGCTCAACGGCCGGATGGCAATCGACATATGTACAGGACGCGCCTGGCGAATGGCTTCGACCAAGTGCTGGTCACTGCTGTCCAGATGCTGCCCGAACAGGCACATGCCCTGGCTTTCCTGTGCCAGTTGCCCCAGGCCCCAGGTCAGGTAGTCCGAGTTGCGGATGGCACGCAGTTTCTCGTCGCTGCGCGCTTCGTTGACGAACAACGGCACTTCCCCGGGAATGTTCACGGCAAAGCCGTCCAGCAACTCGGCGCTGTCGGCGCTGCGCTGGCGGGTGCTGCCGTCGGGCAGCTTGATGAGATGCAGGCCGCCGTGAAGGTGCAGCACGCGGGTGCCTTCGCTGCGGGTGCGGCGAACGTCGAAAAACCCTTGATCGTCGAACAGTGCGGCGAAGCCTTGCGGGGCTTGCTGCAGGGCCCAAGGCAGGATCAGGTCGTAGTTGCTGGTATAGACGCTGCGGTACTCGCGCAATGCCTGGTTGATCGACGCCAGAGTGGCGACCGGCATCAGCGGCCAGGGCAGGTGCAGGGTACGGATGGCGTGGATCAGCCCTTCCTTGATCGAGTAGTAGCGGTTCAGCGGCGCGGTGGAGTTGATGGCCAGGGCGGCGTTGGCGCGCACCGTGTGGTTGAGGGTGCTCAGTACCGGCTCGAACAGTTCGGTGCCCAGCGACTTGAACAAGGCCTGGTCACTGATCGCCAGGCCTTTCTTGCGCCCGGCACGCTGGGCTTCCTCGTACAGCGAGAAGTAGCCGAACGGTTTCCACAGCGCGCGACTGGCGCCGTTGCCCAGCAGCAGGGCGGTGCATGGGTGGCGCTGGTTGAGGTCTGGCCATGAGGCGAGGTGGGCGTCGAGAGCTGACATGTGCGATCCGTTCGGCAGTGCGGGAAACGGCGGGGACTTTAGCATGTCATGCAAGGTGTGCGAGGGTTGCTGTTTACCTGGCCGCTTTGTGCAGCCTGCCATGCAGGACAACAAAGGACTCATCCATGTGCAGCCCGCTATTTCGCATCATTGCCCTGAGCACGCTGTTCTCGGCTTCATTGGCTTCAGCCTCCAACGGCAGGGCCCTGGCCGCTGCCCACGGTATTCCCTATCCAGCCGTGATCGCCCACCGCGGCGCGTCCCACGATGCCCCTGAGTCCTCCGCACCTGCCTACCTGCTGGCCCGCGAATTGGGTGCCGATTATCTGGAGCTGGACCTGCAACGCACGCGCGACGGCGTGCTGGTGGTGGTCCACGATGATGCGCTGTCGCGTACCAGCAACGTCGCCGAGCGGTTTCCCGAGCGTGAGAAAAGCCCAGTCAGTGCCTTCACCCTCGCCGAGCTCAAATCGCTGGATGCCGGCAGCTGGTTCAACCAGGCATACCCGAAACGGGCTCGTCCATCGTTTGAAAAGCTGCCGATCCTGACGCTGGATGAAGTCATCGATATCGCCGAAGGCAATCCAGACCGCCACCCTGGGCTGTACATCGAGACCAAGATACCCAACCAGTTCCCCGGGATCGAAAATGACTTGAAAGTGCGCCTCGAAGCCCGTGGCTGGCTCGACCGGCCGGGGCGAGTAGTGTTGCAGACCTTCGACCGCAACAGCCTCAAGCTGCTGCACGAAGCGATGCCGCAGGTGCCGAAGATCCTTCTGCTGTGGGTAGG
This sequence comes from Pseudomonas sp. NPDC089996, assembly GCF_044748405.1. Taxonomy (NCBI): domain Bacteria; kingdom Pseudomonadati; phylum Pseudomonadota; class Gammaproteobacteria; order Pseudomonadales; family Pseudomonadaceae; genus Pseudomonas; species Pseudomonas sp. NPDC089996. The sequence continues at coordinate 153,557 of NZ_JBIVGA010000011.1, forward strand.
CAACAAAGGTATTGAATCGGCTTCCGGGCAGGATTTCGCCCAGTCGGGCGAGCAGGACAAAGCCGCTTTCTACGCACGCCAACAGCCCAAGGACAAGGCGGAGTTCCTGCGCTGGCTCGACCTTGCAAAGCAGGAGGGCGCCATTGGCACCGGCCCGTCAGCCACGCGCACTCACCTGGGCGAGCAGAGCTACAGCGACCTGATCCAGCCGTGGATGAACCAGGCCAGCCATGAGCGCGGGCTGTTGGTTCATGTCTACACCCTGGATGAACGGGTGGATTTCGACAAAGCCATGAAGGCCGGTGTCGACGGAGTCTTCACCAATCGGGCAGGAGAGCTTTTGCGCGCTTATCAGCGCCCGGTAGAAAGCGAGGCGTTCTTGTTGAAGCGTTTGGGATACTGAATCAATGGGCAAGTGCCCTGAGGACATGGTCAGGGTCGTTGCGTATGGCACGTAGCAAAGCCTTGGCCGGCCCCGTAGGCTCCCTGCGCCCTTGCTCCCAGTTCCTCAGTGTAACGACTTGAACATCGATCATCTCGGCGAAACGCACCTGGGACAAACCCGTGGATTTGCGGATGCTTCGGACCTGCAGCGCATCTATCTCGATGACCCGCGAGGGCATACGGTTACCCTGAACGATTTCATCCATCTGCTGAACGCTTTCCATCCACTGGCGCCTTGCGCTGCCTGTTCCGCCAGACCCGATAAGCCCGAATGCCCGCCCTTACCGAGCCGAACAGCAACGTGTCTTCCATCTCCCGGGCCATCCCCGAGCGCACCAGCATGCGCAGGAAGTTGCCGCGGGCACGGGCAATGGCGAAGTGGATACCCTGCGCTGTCAGGGTGTCGCGCACTTCGCGCAGGGCGGCGATGCCGCTGACGTCGATGCTGCTCACCGCTTCGGCATCGAACAGTACCGCCTGGGGCTGGGCCTGGCTCTGCACCGCGTCGAGCAGGCGCATCTTGAAGTAGTCGGCGTTGAAGAACAGGATCGCGTCGTCGAAGCGGTACACCACCAGGCCCGGTACGGTGCGGGCGTCCTTGTGCTTGCGGATGTCGACCTGGCCTTCGGTGCCCGGCAGCCAGCCGAGCACGGCGTCGGTGGGTTGGTAGATGGTGTAGAGCAAGCGCAGAATCGCCAGGGTCACTGCAAACACGATGCCCGGCAAGACGCCCAGGCCGAGCACGCCGACCGTGGTCAGCAGGCACAGCCAGAACTCGAAGCGGCTCAGGCGTCTGATGCCGCCCAGCGACTTGATGTCGATCAGGCCCCAGCCCGCCATCAGCAGCACCGCACCCAGCACCGCCTGGGGTATCCACGCCATCGGCGCGGTGAAGAACAGCAGGATCAGGGCGATCACCAGTGCGGCGATGATGCCGACCAGCTGGCTCTTGCCGCCCACCATGTCGTTGACCGCCGTACGTGAATCGGCGCCGCTGATGGCAAAGCCTTGGGAAATACCGGCGGCCAGATTGCTCACGCCCAGGGCGACGAACTCATGGTTGGCGTTGATCGCATAACCGTGGCGCGCGGCGAAGCTGCGGGCGGTGAGCATGGCACTGCAGAAGCTCACCGTGGCGATACCCAGGGCATCGCGCAGCAGGCTCTTGCTTTCATCCAGGTTGCTGCGCGGCCAGGCAAGCGTGGGCATGCCGGACGGCACCGGCCCCAGAATGGCGACACCCAAACGGTCAAGGCCGAGCAGGCCGGCCAACAGGGTAAGTACGGCGACGGTCACCAGCGCCGCTGGCAGGCGAGGGTAGCGGCGCGGCAGCCAGATCAGCAGCGCCAGGCCGGCCAGGCCGATGCTCAGGGTTATCCAGTGAATCTCGTTCAGGCGCTGGAAGAAATTGATCACGCTGAGGATGAACCCGTCACCCTCGATCCTGAACCCCACCACTTTGGACAGTTGCCCGGCAATCAGGCTCAGGCCGATGCCGTTGAGGTAACCGATCAGGATCGGCCGCGAAAAGAAGCTGGCGATGAAGCCGGCGCGCGCCAGGCCGGCGACGATAAGCATGACCCCCACCAGCACGGTGACGATCACCGACAGTTCGGCAATGCGCTGCGGGTCGCCCATGGCCAGCGGCGCCACGGCGCCGGCGATCATCGCGCAGGTGGCGGCGTCCGGGCCGACCATCAGCTGGCGCGAGCTGCCGATCAGGGCATAGACCATCATGGGCAGCACACACGCATACAAGCCATATTGCGGCGGCAGGCCGACGATCTGTGCATAGGCGATGGCGATTGGGATCTGGATCGCCGCCACGCTAAGCCCTGCTTGCAGGTCGGCAAGGAACCATTCACGGCGGTAGTGCAACAGGTTGGCAAGGCCGGGGAACCAGCGGGAGAGAAACATGCGTCGTCCTTTCGAAATGTTTCACGAATCCATGAAGCATATGCGCCCCAAGCGGTTTCGCTGGCAAGCGCATCGAGGTGCAAAAGCATTGAACGGGCAGAAACGAAAAAAGGAGCCGTGGGCTCCTTTTGACAGCGATGACGTTGCTGGAACGCCATGCGGGGAATGCAATGTGTGGAGCGGGTAGAGGGAATCGAACCCTCAACTAAAGCTTGGGAAGCTTTCGTTTTGCCACTAAACTATACCCGCGTCTGCGCTGGACTTTTTACCAGAAGCGTTCATGAATTAGAAGCCCAAGTTATAAAAAAGCTTTTCGGCGCCCCTGACCTGCGGGTGTTGGCTGCGGGACGCCGATGTGCTCAGACGGCCAATGCATGCTGCCCCTGGATGTACTGATTGCCGCGTTGACGGGACTCGCGCAGAGTCGGCTTGAGGAACCCGAGCAGCACGTTGCGGGTGTCTTCACAGGCCGACTTGTTTTCCATGTCGAGGAAGTGCCCAGCGTCGCGGATCACGCTGAACTGGCTGTTGCCCACATGCTTGCCGAACTCGCGGGCGTCTTCGACGGTGGTGTATTCGTCGCGGTCGCCGTTGACGAACAGCACCGGAATGTCGATGTTGCGCGCGCCGTTCAATGCCCGCTGCAGGTCACGCTGCAGCACTTCGTTGATGTGGAAGTGCATCTGCGCGTACTCATGGCTGTCCAGGCTGCTGACATGCCGGTAGTTGAAGCGCTTGAACAGTGAGGGCAGGTACTTGCCGATGGTGTCGTTGACCAGGTTGCCGACCTGGTAGCGATCACAGGCAGCCAGGTACCGGCAACCCCGCTCCAGGTAGTCGCGCATAGGCTCGTTGATCACCGGCGAGAAGGAACTGACCACCGCCTTTTTCACCAGCCGTGGCTGGTGCGCCAGCGCCAGCAGGGTGCAGGCACCGCCCCAGGAAAAGGACATGACATGGTCGCACTGGAAGCGCTCGATCAGTTCGAGGAGGATCTGCGCCTCGTCCTCCTTGCTGATCAGCCGTTCCTGGCGGTTGTGCGGCTTGGACTTGCCGGCATACGGCTGGTCGTACAGCACGACGTTGAATTGCGGGTGCAGGTTACGCACCGTCTGGGCGAACGAGGCCGTGGTGGCCAGCGACCCATTGATCAGGATGATCGTCTTCTCGGCCGCATCCGCGCGATAGAACTCCGTGTAAACCCGAAACTGACCTTGGATATCAAGTACAGCGATTTCTGGCCTCATGTCATCGACTCCTGGCGCAAAAAGGGTAATCGCGTCACCTAGGGTGCACGTGATTTATGACAGGTAGGCATTTGCCTGTAGGAAAAATCGGGGGCCCTGTGTCGATCCTTGGCACACGTGTCGACGATATTGTTGTGGCGGGCAATTTGCCGTGCCCCAAGGCATCAGGGCTTCGGGTGGCCGGCAAAAGGTGTCATGAACCGCGGGCGTGACTGGTTGGTCACTCGAGGACTGACGAGTTAGGAGTCAAGCAGCGGGTCGGGGATCCCGCAAGTGCCGTTTGCGCAAATTTGTGACTCGAGCCGCTCAGCGGTCGTATGCCTGTATTACGGCATTCAGACCGAGGCGATTTCTTCCGCTGTCAGGGCCCTGAATTCGCCAGGCTGCAAGTCCGGATCGAGCTCGATGGTGCCCATGCTTTCGCGATGCAGGCCGACCACCTTGTTGTCGAAATGCCCGAACATGCGCTTGACCTGGTGATAGCGCCCTTCGACGATTGCCAGCCGCGCCTGACGAGGGCCAAGGATGTCGAGTCGGGCCGGCAGGGTGGTCAGGTCTTCGAAGGCGAAGTAGAAGCCTTCTTGGAACTTGGCGGCATAATGCGCGCCAATCTCGTCTTCGGTTTCCACCAGGTAATGCTTGGGCAGCTTGGTGCCCGGCTGGGTCAGGCGCCGCGACCATTGGCCATCGTTGGTCAGGATCATCAGGCCGGTAGTGTTGAAGTCCAGGCGCCCGGCGATGTGCAGGTCGTCGCGCAACTCGCCTGGCAGCAGGTCGAGCACGGTGCGGTGAAGTGGGTCTTGCGTGGCACTGACGCAGCCGGTGGGTTTGTGCAGCATCAGGTAACGAGCCGGGCGGCCGGCCTGCAGCAGTTGATCGTCGACGTCGACGCGGCTGAATTCGCGGACTTCTGCCTTGCGGTCGGTGACCACTTCGCAGTCCAGGCGCACACGGCGCTGCGCCAGCAGCAGGCGCACTTGCTGACGGTTGTAGCAGGGCAGGTTGGCGAGGAAGCGGTCGAGGCGCATGTCGGCAAGATGATAAAAGGAGGCCCGCAGTCTAGCGGTTTTCACCGGTGACCGCTGTTGCATCACGCTCAAGCTGGTCTTCCACGGCGGCGCAGCGCGGGCACAAGCAGGCTTTGTCGCGCAGTTCGGCAGGCAGGGCCTGAAGCACGGCGGGGTCGATGCTCACGCCAAAGCACCAACAGGCCTGGGTGGCACGGGGTGGGTCGGCCAGGCTGCACTGGTTGAGGGCGCCACAGGCGGGGCAGTGCTGGCTGTCATTCATGTACGGTTCCAAGTGTTTCACTGCAGACGCGGTTGCGGCCGGCCTGTTTGGCACGGTAAAGCCCACGGTCGGCGCGGGTCAGCAGGGCGTGAAGGGTGTCGCCTGGCTGCAAGGCGCTGAGGCCGATACTGGTGGTCAGGCGCAAGGGTCGGTCTTCGTAGCTGAAGGTCAGTTGCTCGGTACGACGGCGGATCTTCTCGGCCACGTCGATGGCCTGCCGGCCACCCGTCTCACGCAACAACACGATGAACTCCTCACCGCCCCAGCGGCAGAGTATATCCGACTGACGCAAGCTGCCCTGCAACACGTTGGCGAACTGGCGCAGCACTTCGTCGCCTGCCAGGTGGCCATGGGTATCATTGAGAACCTTGAAATGGTCGAGGTCGATCAGCAAGGCGACCAACGGCGCGCAGTCGCGCTGGGCCTCCTGCAGGGCTTGGGCTGCCAGCAGGTCGAAGCTGCGCCGGTTGGGCAGCCCGGTAAGGCTGTCGAGGGTCGCCAGTGCCTCGGTGCTGGCCTGGTGGCGGCGGAGCATGCCATCGAGCAACGACAGCACTACCAGGGTGATCATCGCGCAGATCGCCAGGTTCAGGTACAGCGAATGGCGGATGCGGTCCAGGGCGCCGGTCTCGCGTTTGTCGACCAGCAGGTACCAGCCCAGTTCCGGTAATTGCCGCACGTTGAGGAAGTGGCTGTGGCCGTTGCTGTCCTCGTACTCGTGGCTGCCCTCGCCGGGTACCGGGCCATGCGCCAGCAATTCACCGAGGTCGGTATTGTCGGCCAGCGGTTGCCCGACCTCCAGGCCATGGGGGCCACCGTCCGAGCCGGTCAGGATGACCTTGCCCTTGGCGTCGGTGAAGAACACCGAGCGCTGGTAGCGGCGCTGGTATTTGTCGATGAGCTTGATCACCGCGTCCACGCTCAGGCCAACGCCGGCAGCGCCGATGAAGCGCTGCTGGTAGTCCAGCACCCGGTAGTTGATGAACACTGTCAGGCTGTCCTGGTTGGCCATGTCCAGGTCGACGTTGATCTCATATGGCGTTGTCATCTCGCGCAGGCGGAAGTACCAGGCGTCGCGCCAGGTGTTCGGTACAACGTGCTTGAGCACACCCTTGGCCTGGTAGTAGGTCAGGCTGCGGTCGGAGACGAAGAACGAGGTGAAGGTATCCTGCTTGCCCATGACCTCGCCGAGGAAGCGGGTGATGCGCTGGGTGTCCTGTTCACCCGCCAGCACCCAGTCGCGCAGGAAGGTGTCCTGGGCCATCATCGAGGCGATCAGGACCGGGCGAATCAGGTCTTTCTGGATTTCCGAATAGACGGTATCGGAGGTCAGTGGCAACTCGGTATTGACGATACCGTCACGGATCGCGCTGCGCGACGCGCAGTAGCTGATCAGCGATGTCGCGAGGAAGCCGCAGGCCAGCAACAGCAGCAGGGTGAGGATCAGCGAGCGCTGTGAAAACAGGGCGGAGCGTGATGGCATGATCTTCCCGTGATGTGTGCCGAGGTGCTCATTCTAGTGAGATGACGGGCAAATGACTGCATGTTTTTCAGGGGTATTTCGACCTGTTTCAATTTGTTGCCGAAATGGCACTGCACCTCGGCGCAGCTGTCTGATTCATTGTCGACGAACGCATCGTTGTCGACGCTCGACAGCGTCGCTGTTCGGGCACCTCAGCGGTCCAGGAGGCCGCCATGTCCTATCGAATCCTGTTGATCGCCTTGTTAGGTCTGATGACATCTGCCTGCGCTCCGTACTACGAGAGTGGGGACTATTACCGCTCGGGCTATTACACCACCGATCGCTACGTAACACCGGGCTACTACCGTTATGACCGCTACTATGTGAACCCGCAACCGCGCTATTACTACCAGCCGGCGCCTCGTTATTACCACCCGGCGCCAGCCCCTTATTATCGGCCGCATCCCCAGCCGCGGGTGAATCAGTGGCATGGCAATCCACGCTATGACTACGGGAACCGCCAGCGTAACGACTATGGACGAGATCGCGATCGTCATGATTACCGCGATGGCAGCCAGCGTTACCAACATGATCGCTGGCACTCCAACAACCGCGGGGAAAACCAGCGCCGACCCGATCGGGTGCGTGGAGGTGACCGCAACTGGCAGCGCTGACCACGTCATGAAGCCAGATCGGCCAGAGGATGCCGCCCTTCCCACACCTTTGCAAAATGCGCCTCGACCACTGCCGCTGGCACTTGGGCCACATCCGGCCAGTGCCAGCGCGGCTGGTTGTCCTTGTCAAGCAGGCGGGCGCGTACACCTTCTCTGAATTCTGGGTGCCGGCAGCAATTGAGGCTCATGCTGTATTCCATCTGGAACACCTGTGCCAAAGACAAGTGCCGGGCGCGGCGGATCTGCTCCCAGACCAGGTGTGCCGTCAGCGGGCAACCTTCATGCAGGCGTTGACCGGCTTCGGCCAGCAGCGGATCAGGGTGCTGTTTGAGGTCTGCCAATGCTCGCCAGGCCGCAGCCGGGTCGGCCACATCGAGCAGTTCGTCGATCAGCTGGCGCCGCGGCAGCCACTGCGCCTCCGGCAGTTCGGCCCAGGCGCGATGCTGTTCGGCCTTGAGCAGGCTGTTCAATTGCAGGTCGGTCTGTTCCTGCCAGTTCAGTTGCAGCAACTCTTCGACCAATGCTTCCTGCTGTTCTTCGCCGAAGAATCGGTCAGCCAGGCCCAGGTCGAGGGCATCACGGGCATTGATCGGTGCACCGGTCAGCCCGAGGAACAAGCCGAGCTTGCCGGGCAAGCGGGCGAGGAACCAACTGGCGCCTACATCCGGGTACAGGCCGATGCTGATCTCCGGCATGGCCAGGCGGCTGCTGGGTGTGACGATGCGTACCCCGGCACCCTGCAGCAGCCCCATGCCACCGCCCAGAACATGCCCATGGCCCCAGCACAGCAGCGGCTTGGGGTAGGTGTGCAACAGGTAGTCGAGGCGATATTCGGCGGCGAAGAAGGTGGCGGCCAGCGGTGGCACGCTGCCGGGGTGGGCCAGGCAGGCCTGGGCCAGTGCCCGCACGTCGCCGCCGGCGCAGAACGCCCGGGCACCGTTGCCGCGCAACAGCACGCAGACCACCCCTGGGTCATTTGCCCAGCTGTGCAGCTGTTCGCCGAGCACTTCGATCATCGGCAGGTTGAGGGCATTGAGCGCCTTGGGGGCATCGAGCGTGGCGATGCCGATTCGGGCGCCATCGGCGCCGGTGAGTACCTCGCAATGAATGGCCATGAACTACCTCGCGCAAGTCATCCCCCTAGTATGGCCCGCATCGACGATCATGCCGGTCGTCGGTCGGATCGATTGACAAGGGCAGGTGGCTTACCTAGTGTCGCGCCATTGTTTACGGATGGCCCCATGACTGAAGAAGATCGCATCAAACTCGAACCCGGCTGGAAGGCTGCACTGCGCGCCGAGTTCGACCAGCCCTACATGCATCAGCTGCGCGAGTTCTTGCGCCAGGAGTACGCGGCCGGCAAGGAAATCTACCCGCCGGCGCCGCTGATCTTCAATGCGCTCAACTCCACGCCGCTGGATCAGGTCAAGGTGGTGATCCTCGGTCAGGACCCGTATCACGGCCCGGGTCAGGCCCATGGCCTGTGCTTCTCGGTGCAGCCGGGCGTACCCGCGCCACCGTCGCTGGTCAACATCTATAAAGAACTGCAGCGCGACCTGAATATCCCGATCGCCAGCCACGGCTACCTGCAGAGCTGGGCCGAGCAGGGTGTGCTGCTGCTCAACACGACCATGACCGTCGAGCGGGCCAATGCAGCGTCGCATGCGAAGAAGGGCTGGGAGTTCTTTACCGACCGGATCATCCAGGTGGTCAGCGAGCAGTGCCCGAACGTGGTGTTCCTGCTGTGGGGGGCGCATGCCCAGGGCAAGCAGAAGCTGATCGATGGCACCAGGCACCTGGTGCTCAAGTCGGTGCACCCGTCGCCACTGTCGGCCTATCGCGGGTTCCTTGGCTGCGGGCACTTCAGCCGCACCAACAGCTTCCTCGAGCAGCGTGGCATGGCGCCTATCAACTGGGCATTGCCACCACTCTGAAAATTGCTGGGGCTGCGTTGCAGCCCTTTCGCGACACAAGGCCGCTCCTACAGGATTAAGCAAGCCCTGTAGGAGCGGCCTTGTGTCGCGAAAGGGGCGCAGAGCGCCCCCTAACCAGTGGCCTTGACCCAGTATCTGAACAACGGCTCGGCCAGAAACAGCACCAGAATCAACCGCACCACCTGCAGCGCCGTCACCAGCGGCACCGACAGTTGCAAGGTTTCGGCCGTCAGGCTCATCTCGGCGATCCCGCCCGGCATCATCCCCAGCGTCAGCGAACGCAGGTCCAGCTCGGTCATCACGCTCAACCCCCACGCTGCGCTGCCGGCAATCGCCATGCACAGGGCCGTGGCCAGCAGCGTGCGCCCGAGGAAAGACGGCGCGCGGCGGAAGAACGCGCGGTTGAAGTGGCAGGCCAGGCCGCTGCCGATCAGCCACTGACCAAGCTGGCTGGCCCCGTTGGGCAACGCGATCTGCAAGTTGCCCGCCAGGCTCATCGTGGCAGCGACCAGCAAGGGCCCGAACAGCCAGGGGTTAGGTTGGCGCAAGCGCTGCCAGAGCAACCCCACCGCCACACCCAGTGGCACGATCAGCGCCAGCCAGCTCCAACTGACGCTGCCATTGTGGTTCAGCGGCACGCCGTCCCCGAGCAGGAACTTGAACAGGGCCGGTACGCACAGCACCACGGCCAGCACGCGCAGGCTCTGCGCCGCAGCCACCTGGCTGAGAACCGCGCCGTTGCGTGCGCCAAGGTTGACCATCTCGCCCGAGCCACCGGGCATGCTGGCGAAGAATGCCGTAGCGCGGTCCTCACCGGTGCGCCGCAGCAGCCACACGCTGATCACGCTGGAAAGCGTGGTGAACAGCGCGCCGAAGCAGATCAGCGCGAAGTGGCTGGCGACCTGCTCGATCACCGCCGGCGTGAAGTGCAGGCCGATACCGATACCGATGATGCATTGCCCGCACTTGCGGCCATTGGGAATTTCCGACAGTTGCCAGGGCGTCAGGCAGCGCACCAGGATGATCGCCAGCAACGAGCCGACCATCCACGGCAAAGGCCAGCCGACCTTGCTGGCGGCAAAACCACCAGCAAGGCCGACCAGCCCGGTTACGACGAACAGCGGCAGTGACCGATCAGGCATCAGCCAGGGCCCGGCGCTGCAGGCTGCGTTTGCGCCAGATGCGCAGCAGCGGCAGGGTCAGCATGCAGAGGGTAAGCACCCACACCGACATGCTGATCGTGCTCGACCAGAGGATGCCCAGTTCACCGTTGGAAATCGACAGCGCCCGGCGCAGGTTCTGCTCCATCAGGCCGCCGAGAATGAACCCGAGCAGGATCGGTGACAGGGGGAAGTCCAGCTTGCGCAGGATGTAGCCCATGATGCCGATGCCGACCATCAGGAACAGGTCGAAGGTGGTGGCGTGCACGGCGTATACACCGATCGCGGTGATGATCGCGATCACCGGCACCAGCGCCCAGTTCGGCACGGCGAGGATGCGGGTGAAGATGCGGATCATCGGGATGTTCAGGATCACCAGCATGATGTTGGCGACGAACAACGAGGCGATCAGGCCCCAGACGATGTCTGGCTGCTGCTCGAACAGCAGCGGGCCAGGGGTGATGTTGTACAGGGTCAGCGCGCCGATCATCACCGCGGTGGTGCCCGAGCCCGGTACGCCCAGGGTCAGCATCGGCACCAGGGCGCCACAGCAGGACGCGCCAATGGCGGTTTCCGGGGCCGCCAGGCCACGGGCATCACCTTTGCCGAACGTGCCCTTTTCACCGGCCAGGCGCTTCTCGGTCATGTAGGCCACGGCACTCGCCAGCGTGGCGCCGGCGCCCGGCAGCACGCCCATGATGAAGCCCAGCAAGCCGCAGCGGATGTTGACCATGAACACCGAAGCCGCCTCCTTGAAGTTGAACAGCATGCGCCCGGTGGCTTTCACCGCCTGGTGGCCATGGTGGGTTTTCTCCAGCAACAAGAGAATCTCGCTGATCGAGAACAGGCCCAATACCAGCACCACGAACTGGATGCCGTCGGCCAGGTGCACGCTGTCACCGGTGAAGCGATAAACGCCGCTGTTGGCATCGATACCGACCGCCGACAGGAACAGGCCGATCAGGGCGGCGATGAAGGTCTTCAGTGGCTTGTCACCGGCCATGCCGCCAAGGGCGACAATGGCGAACACCATCAGCACGAAGTATTCCGCCGGGCCGAAGGCGATCGCCCATTTCGCCAGCAGCGGGGCGAACAGCACCATGCCGCAAGTGGCGATCAAGGCACCGATGAACGAGCTCCAGGCCGACAGCGACAGGGCCACGCCGGCCAGGCCCTGGCGCGCCATCGGGTAACCGTCGAGGGTGGTCATCACGGTCGAGGCTTCGCCCGGGATGTTAAGCAGGATCGAGCTGATCCGGCCGCCGTATTCGCAACCCAGGTATACCGCCGCCAGCAGAATCAGCGCCGACTCCGGTGGCAGGCCGAGGGCAAAGGCAATCGGGATCAGCAGGGCCACGCCATTGATCGGGCCCAGGCCCGGCAGCAGGCCGACCACGGTGCCGATCAGCGTGCCCGACAAGGCGGTGACCAGGTTGTAGGGGGACAGGGCGACGCCGAAGCCCTGGCCCAGGTAGCTCAAGGTATCCATGTGTCAGTTCTCCAGTACGCTCAGCAGGCCGAGGGGCAGGGGCACGTCCATGACGCGGTCGAACAGCCAGTAGAGGAACACGCTCATGCCCACCACCACGAGGGTGCTGTGCAGCCAGCGACCGCCGTACAGGCGGGCCATGGGGATGCCGACCAGGATGGCGCTGAGGATGAAGCCCAGGGCTTCGAAGGTGGTGGCGAAAATGAGCAGCAGGCCGACGCAGGCGCTGATCTTGATCAGGGTTTCGCGGTCCAGTTCAGGTTCATCGTCCTTGCGCACGATCGGCGTGGGGCGGATCGCAAGGTACAACAGGCCCAGGCTCATCAGGCCGAGCATCAGCAAAGGGTAGGCGCGCGGGCCGACCGGCTCGTAGGAAAATGCGGCCTGGTAGGGCCAGGCCATCACGGCCAGGGCGGCACACACCGCCAGCAGGGCCAAGGCGAAGATGCGTTGCAGGATCATGAAGGAATCCTCTTGTTAGTCGGAGGACGCGGATCCTTGTGGGAGCGGCCTTGTGTCGCGAAAGGGGCGCGTAGCGGCCCCAGGATCTCAGCAGCACTGCAAGGAATGCTGGGGCTGCTGCGCAGCCCTTTCGCGACACAAGGCCGCTCCCACAAAAAAAGCTGACCGCGTGGGGGGCTTACTGGACCAGGCCGAATTCCTTGGCCAGTGCCTTGTAGTCAGCCACCTGCTTTTTCACATAGCCGTCCAGCTCCGCACCGGTCATGGCGAACGGGAACAGCTCGCGCTGGTCACGCAGCTTGGCGAAGTCTTCCGAAGCCAGCATCTTGTCGAACGATTCTTTCCACCAGGCGTACTCTTCGTCGCTCACCTTCGGCCCGAGGTAGAAGCCGCGCACCACCGGCCAAACAATGTCGTAGCCCTGTTCCTTGGCGGTGGGGATGTCTTTCATTTCCGGCTCGTCCAGGCGGTTTTCCGAGAACACCGCGAGGATGCGCATGTTGCCGCTCTGGATGTGTGGCATGGAGTCGGAGATGTCGGTGGAACCGACCTGGATGTGCCCGCCCAACAGCGCGGTGGCGATTTCGCCGCCGCCTTCCAGGGCCACGTAGCGCAAGTCGCGCGGATTGATACCGGCCGCCTTGGCGATCAGCGCGGTCTGCATCCAGTCCTGGCTGCCAACCGTGCCGCCGGAGCCGATCACCACCTTGCTCGGGTCTTTCTTCAGTGCCGCGACCAGGTCGTCGAGGGTCTTGTAGGGCGAGTCGCTCTTCACCGCGATGGCGCCGTAGCTGGTGCCGACTGCGGCCAGCCACTTCACCGCGTTCTCGTCGAAGCGGCCGAACTTGCCCTGGGCCAGGTTCAGCAGCGAGCCGCTGGACCAGGCCACCAGGGTGCCAGCATCGGCCGGGCGCTGGGCGACCACGGCGTTGTAGGCCACTGCGCCGACACCGCCGGGCATGTAGGTCACGCGCATCGGCTTGCTGAGGATCTTCTCCTGCACCAGGGCGCTCTGCACCAGTTTGCAGGTCAGGTCGAAGCCACCGCCGGGTGAGGCGGGGGCGATGCATTCAGGGCGTTTCGGTTCGGCAGCGAGGGCGTTGCCGGCCAGCAGCAGGCAGCCGGTGGCCAGAACGAGGCGGCGCAGTGAAAAGGTCATCGTCAGTCTCCGTGAGTGTTGTTGTTATGGGTTACCACAGGGCTACGCTGTAGCTCACCAGCAGCCGCACTTCGTCGGCATCGCGGGCGAAGTTGGAGCGGAAGGTGGCGTTGCGCAGGCGCACGGCGACGTTCTTCAACGGGCCGCTTTGTACCACGTACTTCATCTCGGTATCGCGTTCCCATTCCTTGCCCTCGCCGCCGGCGGCGCGGCTGACATTGTCGCCGCTGAGGTAGCGGGTCATGAAGGTCAGGCCGGGGATGCCGAGGGCGGCGAAGTTGTAGTCGTAGCGAGCTTGCCAGGAGCGTTCGTCGGCGCCGGCGAAGTCGTTGATCTGGACGAAGTTGACCAGGTACGGGTCGGCGCCATCGATGTAGGGGAAGGCGCTGTCGCCCGACAGCTGCTGCCAGGCGGCGCTGACCTTGTGCCCGCCCAGGGTGTAGCTGAGCATCGTGTTGAATGTGGTGTTGTCGATGCGCCCGGCCTTGGCTGCGCCGGCATCGTCGCTGATCGCCAGGCGTACATCAGCGCCAAAGGTACCGGGGCCCCACGGCTGGGTGGCGAGCATGCCGATGAAGTGCTGGCGGTAGATGTCGTCGAGCTGGGCGAAGTGGTAGCTGCCGGTGATGCGGTCGGTGAACTTGTAGTCCAGGCCGGCCAGGTCGAGGTTGTCGGCGCTGAAGGTGCCACCGAAGCGGCCGTTCTTGTTGTTGAGGGCCAGGTCTTCCCAGTTGGTGTCGTTACGGTCCTTGGCTTTGTCCAGGCGCCCGCCGGTGAAGGTCAGGCCCTTGATTTCCTGCGAGGTCAGCAGCCCGCCCTCGAAGGTTTGCGGCAGGATGCGGCCGTCGTTGGGCTGCAGGGTCGGCAGTTCAGGGATCAGGGTGCCGATCTTCAGTTCGGTCTTCGACACTTTCACCTTGCCTGTCAGGCCGAGCTTGGAATACTCGTCGGCAGCCTTGCCGTCATCATGGGTCGGCAGCAGCCCGGTGTCGGTGCGGTCGGGGCTGGAATCGAGCTTGATGCCCAGCATGCCCAGCGCATCCAGGCCGAAGCCCACCGGGCCCTCGGTATAGCCGGACTCGAAGTTGAGCATGAAGCCCTGGGCCCATTCGTCGCGCTTGGATTGCTGCGCGCTGGTGCCGTCGCGAAAGTCGCGGTTGAAGTACATGTTGCGGGTTTCGAAGGTTGCCGTGCTGTCTTCGAAGAAGGCGGCCTGGCTCAGCGGGGCGACACCGGCAAGTGCGAGTGCACTGGCGATGGCAGAAGGGCGTGCGGACGGGGAACGACCAGGCGCGAGCGCCTGAGGCTGCGATGACAGCATCGTGATGACTCCGTTTTTTATTCTTGTTAGTTGCACCTTGCTGGTGCTTTTTTCGGCGCGTGGGGCGACCGTGGTGCGATGCTAGGCAATGAACCTTTCGCTAACCTTTCAGCGTGAAAGGTTTGCTACAAGGGGCTTCACAGGCTTGTCGACGGCGGTAAACTCCGCGCCATCGCCCCACCCGAGCAGGGAGAATCCAATGCGTGTGCTGCTGGTCGAAGACCATCTGCAACTGGCCGAAAGCGTGGCCCAGGCCCTGAAAAGCCATGGCCTGACCGTGGATGTATTGCATGACGGCGTGGCTGCCGACCTGGCCCTGGCCAGCGAGGAATACGCCGTTGCGGTACTCGACGTGGGCCTGCCACGCATGGACGGCTTCGAAGTGCTGGCGCGCCTGCGCGGTCGCGGCAAGACCCTGCCGGTGCTGATGCTCACGGCGCGCAGCGATGTGAAGGACCGCGTCCACGGCCTGAACCTCGGCGCCGATGATTACCTGGCCAAACCCTTCGAGCTGACCGAACTGGAAGCCCGGGTAAAGGCCTTGCTCAGGCGCAGCGTGCTCGGTGGCGAACGCCAGCAGCGCTGCGGGCCGCTGGTCTACGACCTGGACACCCGGCGTTTCAGCCTGGGCGAGGACAACCTGACCCTGACCTCGCGTGAACAGAGCGTTCTCGAGGCACTGATTGCCCGCCCAGGCCGCGTGATGAGCAAGGAACAGCTGGCCGCCCAGGTGTTCGGCCTGGATGAAGAAGCCAGCCCCGACGCCATCGAAATCTACATCCATCGCCTGCGCAAGAAGCTCGATGGCCACCCGGTCGCCATCGTCACCTTCCGTGGCCTGGGTTACCTGCTCGAGCACCGTGATGCGTGACAACGGCAGCTTGCGCGGGCGGCTGCTGGGCAACCTGGCGCTACTGCTGGTGGTGCTGATGCTGGCCAGCGGCCTGAGCGCCTACTGGAACGGCCGCGAAGCCGCCGATACCGCCTACGACCGCACCTTGCTGGCTTCGGCGCGGACCATTGCCGCCGGGTTGTCGCAACGCGATGGCAGCCTCAGCGCCGATGTGCCGTACGTAGCGCTGGATACCTTCGCCTACGACAGCGCCGGGCGCATCTACTACCAGGTGCTGGACATCAACCAGAAGCTGATTTCCGGTTACGAGCACCTGCCGCCACCGCCTCCCGGCACGCCGCGCACCGACGATTACCCGGCATTGGCGCGCTTCTACGACGCCACCTATCTCGGCCAGGATGTGCGGGTGGTCAGTCTGCTGAAAGCGGTGAGCGAGCCGAACATGAACGGCATGGCTGAGATCCGCGTGGCCGAGACCGAAGAAGCGCGGGTGCGCATGGCCCGGGGATTGATGGCCGACACCCTGCTGCGCCTGGGCATGCTGGCGCTGGGCGCGCTGGTGATGGTGTGGTTCGCGGTGAGTGCGGCACTGCGCCCGCTGGAGCGCCTGCGTACGGCAGTTGAAGAGCGACAGCCAGATGACCTGAGGGCGCTGCCGGTGGTGCAGGTGCAACGCGAGCTGAGCCCACTGGTGCGCGCCCTGAACCACTTCACCGAGCGATTGCGCGGTCAGTTCGAGCGCCAGGCGCAGTTCATTGCCGAGGCAGCCCACGAATTGCGCACGCCATTGGCGGCGCTGAAGGCGCGGGTCGAGCTGGGGTTGCGTTCACAGCAGCCCGAAGAATGGCGGCAGACCCTGGAGTCGGCGGCACAGGGCACCGACCGCCTGACTCACCTGGCCAATCAGCTGTTGTCGCTGGCCAGGGTCGAGAACGGTGCCCGGGCGATTGCCGAAGGCGGCGCCCAGCGCCTGGACCTGAGCCAGTTGGCTCGAGAGCTTGGCATGGCCATGGCGCCATTGGCGTATAACCGGGGCGTGACCCTGGCGCTGGAGGCCGAGGCGCCGGTGTGGTTGAAAGGCGAGCCGACCTTGCTCAACGAGCTGCTCAGCAACCTGGTGGACAATGCCCTGGCGCATACCCCGGTAGGCGGTAATGTGATTCTGCGGGTGCTGGCGCCGGCGGTGCTGGAGGTCGAGGACGATGGGCCCGGGATTCCCGAAGATGAGCGCGAACGGGTGTTCGAGCGTTTCTATCGGCGGAGTGTTCAGGGCAGTGGGCTCGGGTTGGCCATCGTCGGCGAGATCTGCAGGGCGCACCTGGCGCAAATCAGCCTGCATGATGGTGAGAAGGGTGGGTTGAAGGTGCGGGTGAGTTTCATCGCCGACTGATCTTCAGCCTGTGCAGGCAACCCAAGTCAGCGCAACATGCTCCGGGCTTCCAGCAACTCGGCGATCTCCAGCTCGGTGCCATAGGGCAAGCCAAGGTGCCTGTAGGCCGGCAACGCCGCCAGCGGTCGGCTGCGCCCGCGCTGGCTCAGGCACTTGGCAATCTGCACCACGTCGATGTAGTCGACCTTGTCGGTTTGCCGGTCCAGGTCCTGTACCTGACTCGGCAGATTGACCAATTGCTCGGGAAACTCCCACGAAGACAGAATCTTGTCTCCCAGCACCGGCTGGATCTGCTCGATCACGTAATGCAGGCAGACCGGGTCGGAGAGCAGCTCGTTGTGCTCTTCGGCGTAGATCAGCACCGGCAGTGCACCGATCTGGTTGACCAGCCCGCCGAGGGTTGCCTGGTCGGGTTTCAGCTGCGTGTAGCGGCGGCAAATTTCATAGCTGATGCCTGCCACTTCAAGGCTGTTCGACCAGATATCCCGTAGCTTCTGTTCAACGGCAGACGAACGGGCATGGAAGATCTGTTCGATTACCAGGCCGATGGCCAGGTTGCAGCTGTAGTTGATACCCAGCCGTGTGATGGCCGTATGCAGGTCGGTGACTTCGACCGCCGCGCGCAACAGCGGGCTGTTGACCACCTTGATCAGGCGCGCCGAAAGGGCGGCGTCACGGCCGATCACCTTGCTCAGGGCGGCAACGCTGATTTCGCTGTCTTCAGCCGCCTCGCGAATGCTCAGGGCAACCTCGGGCAGGGTTGGCAGGACCAGGTCATCGTTGTCGATGGCGGCGAGCAACTGCGCTTGAACCATCTCGGCCAGCTTGTTCATGAACGTCTCAACGGCAAGTGTGGTGCACTGTTCAGCGCTGGATTTCCTGGTCGCGGTCCAGCGCGTACGGCAGGGTCAGTACTCGCAGGCGCGGGCCTTCCTGGCTGCCCAGGTGCAGGTTGTCGTCCTCCACCGATTCAGCGCTCAGCACGGCCAGCAGCTCGCAGCCCTGGCCAGTGCTGGCGGCGAACACCACCTCGCCAACTGACGAGCCATGGGTCGGCGAGAAGATTGGCGTGCCGGGTGCCGGAACATCCCGCTGCTCGAGCGCCAGCCGGTACTGACGGCGCTTGAGCTTGCCCAGGTACTGCATGCGCGCGACGATTTCCTGGCCGGTATAGCAGCCTTTCTTGAAACTCACGCCATCGACTGCCTGCAGGTTGATCATCTGCGGGATGAACAGCTCGCGGGTCGGGCCCATCACCTGGCCGATACCGGCGCGGATCTGCCCCAGCAGCCAGTCGTTGAGGCTGCCTTGCGGCAACGTCGCTGCTAGCTGCTGGCGAATGCTGTCGACCTTGTCAGCCGGTACCCAGAGTTCGATGCGGTCAGTGGAAACGGCAATGGCGATCAGCCCTTCGTGGCGCGCGGTACTGCCCGCCGCTGCCGGAACCTCGAGTCCCAATGCCTGCAACGCGGCGCCGCCACCTTGCAGGCCGAAGCGTGCCCAGGCCGCACTCTCGTCAGTGAGCGTGGCCTTGGAGAAGACGGCATACTTCTTCAGGTCGGCCAGTTGCAGCTCCAGCAGCTCGCTGGCCATGGCCAGCAGGTAGCCATTGCCCTCGGGCAGGATGCGGAAGCTCGACTGCATGCGCCCCTTGACCATGCAGCGGGCGCCCAGGCTGGCGTGCTCGAGGCTGAGGTAGTTGATATTGCAGGTCAGCTGGCCCTGCAGGAACTTGCCGGCGTCGGAGCCGCGAACGGCGAGGATGCCCTCGTGGGACAGGGGGCTGAAGAAAGCGGAATCGGCCATGGGTCATCGCGGTGGCTAAAGACTGGCGGCCATCATAGAACGCCAGTAACAAAATAGGTAGGTGACTAGACCAACGCCCTGTGCCGCTTCGTTCACCGCACGGTATACTGCGCGACCATTCGAGGAGGGCCCCATGGTCGAACAAACTGAACTCAACCGGCTTTTCTGGCACAGCCGTCGCGGCATGCTGGAGCTGGATGTACTGCTGGTGCCATTCACCCAGGAGGTCTACCCGACCCTGAGCGAAGCCGACCGCGAACTTTACGTCCGCCTGTTGAGCTGTGAAGACCAGGACATGTTCGGCTGGTTCATGGAGCGTACCGAGTCCGAAGACCCGGAGCTGCAGCGCATGGTCCGCATCATTCTGGACCGTGTCCAGCCCAAGTGAGTATTTCCAGTGCCGTTGGCAGGGCTCGCGCCTGTTGCTGGCGGCCTACCTGGGTTGCCAGGCGCTGGCGCTGCTGGTCCTGTGGCTGAGTGCGCTGCCCGGGTGGCTTGGCCTTTGTGTGGTTGCCGCCTGTATTGCCCACGCGTGCTGGGCCATTCCCCGTCGAATCCTGTTGACCGATCCCCGTGCTATTACCGGCTTGCGCCGTGATGCGCTGGGCTGGTGTGTGTTCAGCCGGGCGCTGGGCTGGCAGCCGGTGCGCTTGTGCCGGGACAGCGTGGCGGTGCCGGGTTTGGTGGTGCTGCGTTTCGTCAGGGCAGGGCGCTGGCTTGGCCAAAGCCAGTGCGTGCCTCGAGATGCCCTGGGGGCTGACCTGCACCGGCGTTTGCGGGTGCGGCTGAAGTTCAGCCGGCGCAGGTTCGAGCCCTGTTTCAAGTCGGGCTGAGGATGGTGTTCCTGGCCTCGGGCAGCATCCCCGGGTAATCCAGGGTGTAGTGCAGTCCACGGCTTTCCTTGCGCTGCATCGCCGAGCGGATCATCAGCTCTGCCACCTGGGCCAGGTTGCGCAGCTCGATCAGGTCGCGGCTGACCTTGTAGTTGCTGTAGAACTCGTCGATCTCGTCGAGCAGCAGGCGAACGCGATGCTCGGCACGCTGCAGGCGTTTGCTGGTGCGCACGATCCCCACGTAGTCCCACATGAAGCGCCGCAGCTCGTCCCAGTTGTGCGCGATGATCACGTCTTCGTCCGAGTCGGTCACCTGGCTGGCGTCCCAGCAGGGCAGGGCCCTGGGCATGGCGATCTGATCCAGGTGTGCCTGGATGTCCGCCGCTGCGGCACGGCCATAGACGAAGCACTCCAGCAGCGAGTTGCTGGCCATGCGGTTGGCGCCATGCAAGCCGGTAAAGCTGGTTTCACCGATGGCGTAAAGGCCGGGCACATCGGTGTGGCCGCGATCGTCGACCATGACTCCACCACAGGTGTAGTGGGCTGCTGGCACCACCGGGATCGGTTGGCGCGTGATGTCGATGCCGAAGGCCAGGCAGCGCTCGTAGACGGTCGGGAAGTGGTTCCTGATGAAGTCGGCCGGTTTGTGGGTGATGTCCAGGTACACACAGTCGACACCCAGGCGCTTCATTTCGTGGTCGATGGCGCGGGCGACGATGTCGCGCGGGGCCAGCTCTTCTCGCGGGTCGAAGCGTGGCATGAAGCGCTCGCCGTTGGGCAGGCGCAGTAGTGCACCTTCGCCTCGCAAGGCCTCGGTGATCAGAAAGCTCTTGGCCTGGGGGTGATACAGGCAGGTCGGATGGAACTGGTTGAACTCCAGGTTGGCCACCCGACAGCCAGCGCGCCAGGCCATGGCGATGCCATCCCCGCAGGCACCATCGGGGTTGCTGGTGTAGAGGTAGACCTTGGCTGCGCCGCCGGTAGCCAGCACGGTGAAACGTGCGCCGAAGGTGTCGACTTCTCCGCTGTTGCGGTTCAGTACGTAGGCACCCAGGCAGCGATCACCCGCCAGCCCCAGGCGGCGCTCGGTGATCAGGTCGACGGCCACGCGCTGCTCAAGCAGCTCGATGTTCGGGCGTTTGCGGGCCTGTTCCAGCAGCGTGGTGAAAATCGCTGCGCCGGTGGCATCGGCGGCATGGATGATGCGCCGATGACTGTGGCCACCCTCGCGGGTCAGGTGGAACTCGAAACCACCGTCATCCACGCTGGCGTGTTCGTCGCGCGTGAACGGTACCCCCTGCTCGATCAGCCATTCGATGGCTTCACGGCTGTGCTCGACGGTAAAGCGCACCGCTTCCTCGTCGCACAGGCCGCCCCCGGCATTGAGGGTGTCCTCGACATGCGACTGAACGGTGTCGGTATCGTCCAGTACGGCAGCGACCCCACCCTGGGCCCAGAAGGTCGAACCGTTGGCCAGGTCGCCCTTGCTCAGCACGGCAATGCGCAAGTGGCCGGGAAGGTTGAGTGCCAGGCTGAGACCGGCTGCGCCGCTGCCGATCACCAGGACATCATGTTGGAATTGTTGGCTCATGTCGGGACACTAGTAATCTGTGGAAGGGGCGCGGCACAATAGTCACGTGCAGATGGCAATGTGAAACTATCGTGAATGCTGGCCGGGTTGCCTTTATAGCAGCCTGCGGTAGCCAATTTCCATGCCAGTTAGGGCGTTGCGTCAATCTTTGCGGGAACTTTCCGACACGCCCGGAAATCCTATGAAGGCTGTCCGCACGCCACAATTTGCCGCGGCGACGCGGGGCGGCAGCTCTATTCGGGCTGACACCTGCGTATTCGAAACCTGATTATCGACGCAGCGGCCCGTGACCGCGCCGCGTCTTCCGTGCGAGCCGACCAAGGGCCGCAGGAAACTTGCTTGGAGGGGAGAACTTTTGCGCAAAGCCCGAGTCTATGGTTGCAAGCCTGAACAAAGGCTGTGGCAACGCTCCTTCGAGTTCACTGAGGAGTGTTCATGCTAACCCAGGAAGAGGATCAGCAGCTTGTCGAGCGCGTGCAGCGCGGAGACAGGCGAGCGTTTGATCTGTTGGTGCTGAAGTATCAGCACAAGATTCTAGGGTTGATCGTGCGGTTCGTTCACGACACCCACGAGGCCCAGGATGTGGCGCAGGAAGCCTTTATCAAGGCCTACCGTGCGCTTGGCAATTTCCGCGGTGACAGTGCGTTTTATACGTGGCTATACCGCATCGCCATCAACACGGCGAAGAACTATTTGGTGTCCCGTGGAAGACGGCCGCCAGACAGCGATGTGAGCTCCGAGGATGCGGAGTTTTACGACGGCGATCATGGTCTCAAGGATCTCGAGTCCCCAGAGCGCTCCCTGTTGCGGGATGAAATCGAAGGCACTGTCCATCGCACCATCCAGCAACTGCCCGAAGACCTGCGCACGGCATTGACCCTGCGTGAATTCGACGGGTTGAGTTACGAAGACATTGCCAGCGTCATGCAGTGTCCGGTGGGTACCGTGCGCTCTCGAATCTTCCGCGCTCGGGAGGCCATAGACAAAGCCCTGCAGCCGTTGTTGCAGGAAACCTGAGACAGCGGCGACAGCCAAGAGAGGAACCGCCATGAGTCGTGAAGCTTTGCAGGAATCGCTGTCCGCGGTGATGGATAACGAAGCGGACGAACTGGAATTGCGTCGGGTGTTGAACGCCGTCGACGATGCCGAAACCCGTGCCACCTGGTCGCGTTACCAGGTAGCCCGCGCAGCGATGCACAAGGAGCTGCTGCTGCCCAAACTGGATATCGCTTCGGCGGTCTCCGCCGCCCTGGCTGACGAGGCCGTGCCGGCCAAGGTCAAGCAGGGTCCGTGGCGCAGCATTGGCCGTCTGGCCGTTGCTGCCTCGGTCACCGTTGCGGTGCTGGCGGGTGTGCGCATGTACAACCAGGATGAAATCACCGGTGCCGAGCTGGCTGCCCAGCAGCCTGCGCAGCAAGGCCTGAGCATGCCACAAACTCAGGGCCCGGCGGTTTTGGCAGGCTATAGTGAAAGCAGTGAGCAATCGACCGGGCCGATGGCCAACGGCGTGCTGCAGAACCAGGCCGGCTGGGATCAGCGTCTGCCGGGCTATCTGCGCCAGCACGCGCAGGAATCCGCGCTCAAGGGCACTGAAACCGCCCTGCCGTATGCCCGCGCCGCCAGCCTGGAAAACCGCTAAATAAGGAGGATCATGCGCGCGCAACCTCTCCTGTCGCTGCTGATAGGCAGCTGCATGACGGTGCCAGCGTTGGCAGCCAACTCATCGCCCCAGGCGAGCGAGTGGTTGAACAAGCTGGCACAGGCCGAGCAGAAGCAGAGTTACCAAGGCTCCTTCGTCTACGAACGTAACGGCAGCTTTTCTACCCACGATATCTGGCATCGCGTTCAGGACGGCAAAGTCAGCGAGCGGCTTCTGCAGCTCGACGGCGCCGCCCAGGAAATCGTGCGCGTGGATGGCAAGGTGCAGTGCGTCAGTGGTGCCTTGGCGAGCGGGGTAGGTAACCCTCCCGACGCTGCGCAGCGCTTGCTCGATCCCCTCAAGCTGATGAGCTGGTACGACTTGAGCATCGCGGGCAAGTCACGGGTCGCAGACCGCGATGCCGTGATTGTCACGCTGACGCCTCGCGACCAGCATCGCTACGCTTTCGAACTCCATCTGGACCGCCGCACCGGCCTGCCATTGCGCTCATTGATGCTCAATGACAAGGGGCAGTTGCTCGAGCGCTTCCAGATGACCCGGCTGGATACCGACGACGTGCCTGGCGACAAGGACCTGCAAGCCAGTGCCGCGTGCAAGCCGATCGAGCGTGTGGCTACTGTCTCCAGCCAAGCCGTCGCTGGTTGGCGCTCGGACTGGCTGCCGCCGGGTTTCGAGCTGATCAACAGCACGGTGCGCCGCGACCCTGAGCGCGACAGTTCGATCAGCAGCCTGATGTATGACGATGGCCTGGCCCGTTTCTCGGTGTTCCTGGAGCCCGTGAAGGATGACACCGGTGCCGATGTGCGCACCCAGCTTGGCCCGACTTCGGCGGTTTCCCGTCGCCTGAACACGCCCAAGGGCAAGGTACAGGTCACCGTGGTCGGCGAGATTCCGCTGGGTACGGCAGAACGTGTCGCGTTGTCGATGCGCCCTCAGGATGCCCAGGCGCGCCAGTGATGGCGCGCTTTGGCGGGCCGGCCAAAGGGCGATGCACAGGCGCACGGACATATCGCTGAAATGAAATTAAAGCATTGTCATTTGCAATCCTTCGGCAAATTTTCTATAGGTCAGGCTTCTAGGAGCCTGGCCTTTGCTGTTTTTGTGCAGGGCTATTTCCAACTACCGCTCGTTGTGACGGGAGCCGTATGTCAATACCACGCTTGAAATCCTACCTAACGATGTTCGCCGCCGTGCTGATGCTCGGCCAGGTGCTCGGCGCCCAGGCTGAAGAGGCACTGCCGGACTTCACCACGCTGGTCGAGCAGGCCTCGCCGGCCGTGGTCAACATCAGTACCAAGCAGAAGCTGCCGGACCGCGTCGCCTCCGGGCAGATGCCGGACCTCGAAGGCCTGCCGCCGATGTTCCGCGAGTTCTTCGAGCGCAACATGCCGCAGCAGCCGCGTTCGCCGCGTGGTGACCGCCAGCGAGAGGCCATGTCGCTGGGTTCGGGCTTCATCATTTCCAGCGATGGCTATGTACTGACCAACAACCACGTGGTTGCCGACGCCGACGAGATCATCGTCCGCCTGTCGGACCGCAGCGAGCTGCAGGCCAAGCTGATCGGCACCGATCCGCGCACCGACGTGGCCCTGCTCAAGGTCGAAGGCAAGAACCTGCCGACCGTCAAGCTGGGTGATTCCGAGAAGCTCAAGGTCGGCGAGTGGGTGCTGGCCATCGGTTCGCCGTTCGGCTTTGACCATTCGGTGACCAAAGGTATCGTCAGCGCCAAGGGCCGGACCCTCCCGAATGACACCTATGTGCCCTTTATCCAGACCGACGTGGCGATCAACCCGGGTAACTCCGGTGGCCCGCTGTTCAACATGCAGGGCGAAGTGGTGGGTATCAACTCGCAGATCTTCACCCGCTCCGGCGGCTTCATGGGCCTGTCCTTCGCCATCCCGATCGACGTGGCCATCGATGTGTCCAACCAGCTGAAGAAAGACGGCAAGGTCAGCCGCGGCTGGCTGGGCGTGGTGATCCAGGAGGTCAACAAGGACCTGGCCGAGTCGTTCGGCCTCGACAAGCCAGCTGGCGCCCTGGTGGCGCAGGTGCTGGAAGACGGCCCGGCAGCCAAGGGCGGCCTGCAGGTGGGTGACGTGATCCTGAGCATGAACGGCCAGCCGATCGTCATGTCGGCCGACCTGCCACACCTGGTCGGCAGCCTGAAGGACGGCCAGAAGGCCAAGCTCGAGATCATCCGCAACGGCAAGCGCCAGACCCTGGACGTCGCCGTCGGCCCGATGCCGGATGACGATACCGACATCGGTACCGGTACTGGCGCCGATGGCAGCGCCGAGCGCAGCAGCAACCGCCTGGGCGTGTCCGTGTCGGACCTGACCGCTGAGCAGAAGAAAACCCTGGAGCTCAAGGGCGGCGTGGTGATCAAGGAGGTTCAGGACGGCCCTGCCGCGATGATCGGCCTGCGCCCGGGTGACGTGATCAGCCACCTGAACAACCAGGCCATCGCTTCGGCCAAGCAGTTCACCGAAATCGCCAAGGACCTGCCGAAGAATCGTTCGGTGTCGATGCGTGTGCTGCGTCAGGGGCGGGCCAGCTTCATCACCTTCAAACTCGCTGAATAAGCGGGCTCAAGGGAAGGAAAGGGCAGCTTCGGCTGCCCTTTTTCATGAAAGTTCACAATTGCGGGGGCGAATGCTGTGTACAGTCCGATAGAGGAATCTCCCATATCCCGGCAGCTTAAGGTACAATTCCCGGCTATTTTTCGGCGGGCGTCCGGCTCGCAGCCTTTTCCGAGTGTTGACCCGTGAGTGATTTGAGTCATATCCGCAATTTCTCCATCATCGCCCACATCGACCATGGCAAGTCGACGCTGGCCGACCGTTTCATTCAAATGTGCGGTGGCCTGTCTGCGCGCGAAATGGAAGCCCAGGTACTGGACTCCATGGACCTGGAGCGCGAACGCGGTATCACCATCAAGGCCCACAGCGTCACGCTCAACTACAAGGCGCAGGACGGCAAGGTCTACCAGCTGAACTTCATCGACACCCCCGGCCACGTCGACTTCACCTACGAAGTCTCGCGCTCGCTGGCGGCCTGTGAAGGCGCGCTGCTGGTGGTGGACGCCGGCCAGGGTGTCGAAGCCCAGTCCGTGGCCAACTGCTACACCGCCATCGAGCAGGGCCTGGAGGTCATGCCGGTCCTGAACAAGATGGACCTGCCCCAGGCCGACCCGGACCGCGTCAAGGACGAGATCGAGAAGATCATCGGTATCGACGCCACTGACGCCGTGGCCTGCAGTGCCAAGAGCGGCATGGGCGTGGACGAGGTGCTCGAGCGCCTGGTGCACAGCATCCCCGCGCCGGAAGGCGATATCGAGGCGCCCCTGCAGGCGCTGATCATCGACTCCTGGTTCGACAACTACCTGGGCGTGGTCTCGCTGGTGCGTGTGCGCCACGGCCGCGTCAAGAAAGGCGACAAGATCCTGGTCAAGTCCACCGGCAAGCTGCACCTGGTCGACAGCGTCGGTGTATTCACCCCGAAGCACACCCAGACCGCCGACCTGAAGGCCGGTGAAGTCGGCTTCATCATCGCCAGCATCAAGGACATTCACGGTGCGCCGGTGGGCGACACCCTGACCCTGTCCTCGACCCCTGATGTCGAAGTCCTGCCAGGTTTCAAGAAGATCCAGCCGCAGGTGTACGCCGGCCTGTTCCCGGTCAGCTCCGATGACTTCGAGGACTTCCGCGACGCCCTGCAGAAGCTGACCCTGAACGACTCGTCGCTGCAGTACATGCCGGAAAGCTCCGACGCACTGGGCTTCGGCTTCCGTTGCGGCTTCCTCGGCATGCTGCACATGGAGATCATCCAGGAGCGCCTGGAGCGCGAATACGACCTGGACCTGATCACCACCGCGCCAAGCGTGATCTACGAGCTCGAACTCAAGACCGGCGAAACCATCATCGTCGACAACCCGTCGAAGCTGCCTGATGTTTCGTCTGTCACCGACTTCCGCGAGCCGATCGTCACCGCGACCATCCTGGTGCCGCAAGAGCACTTGGGCAACGTCATCACCCTGTGCATCGAGAAGCGTGGCGTGCAGCGCGACATGCAGTTCCTCGGCAGCCAGGTGCAGGTGCGCTACGACATGCCGATGAACGAAGTGGTCCTGGACTTCTTCGACCGCCTGAAGTCGACCAGCCGCGGCTATGCTTCGCTGGACTATCATTTCGATCGCTACCAGTCGGCCAACCTGGTCAAGCTGGATGTACTGATCAACGGCGACAAGGTCGATGCCCTGGCGTTGATCGTGCACCGCGACAACGCGGCCTACAAAGGCCGTGCGTTGACCGAGAAGATGAAGGAACTGATCCCTCGACAGATGTTCGACGTGGCGATCCAGGCGGCAATTGGCGGCCAGATCATTGCCCGGACAACCGTAAAGGCACTCAGAAAGAACGTACTGGCCAAGTGCTACGGTGGTGACGTCAGCCGTAAGAAGAAACTGCTGGAGAAGCAGAAGGCCGGTAAGAAACGCATGAAGCAGGTGGGCAACGTGGAGATTCCACAGGAAGCCTTCCTCGCCGTGCTCAGGTTGGATAGCTAGGTCCTATGTCGCTAAATTTCCCGCTGTTGCTAGTCATCGCTGTCTTCGTCTGCGGTTTGCTGGGCTTGATCGACCTGCTGTTCCTGGCTCCGCGCCGGCGGGCAGCGATCGCCAACTACCAGGGCAGTGTCACCCAGCCAGAAATGGCGGTGGTCGAGCGCCTTAACAAAGAGCCGCTGCTGGTCGAGTACGGCAAATCGTTCTTCCCGGTGCTGTTCATCGTGCTGGTGCTGCGCTCGTTTCTGGTCGAGCCGTTCCAGATCCCTTCGGGCTCGATGAAACCGACCCTGGAAGTGGGCGATTTCATCCTGGTGAACAAGTTCTCCTATGGCATCCGCCTGCCGGTGATCGACAAGAAGGTCATCGAGGTCGGTGACCCGCAACGCGGCGATGTGATGGTGTTCCGCTACCCGAGCGACCTGAACGTCAACTACATCAAGCGTGTGGTCGGCCTGCCGGGCGACAAGATCAGCTACACCAGCGACAAGCGGCTGTTCGTCAACGGCCAGCCGATCGCCGAGCAGCTGGTTGGCGCCGAGCCAGGTACCTTGGGCAGCGCCGAGCTGTACAAGGAAAAACTCGGCGAAGCCGAGCACCTGATCCGCAAGGAGATGACCCGCTATCGCATGCCGCCGGACCAGCAATGGACCGTGCCGGCCGGCCATTACTTCATGATGGGCGACAACCGCGACAACTCCAACGACAGCCGCTACTGGGACGACCCGAAAATCCCTAAAGAGCTGCACGGCATGGTTCCGGACCGGAACATCGTCGGCAAGGCCTTCGCGGTCTGGATGAGCTGGCCAGAGCCCAAGCTCAGCCACTTGCCCAACCTGTCGCGGGTCGGCCTGATCCATTGATACCCTTCGGCGCTGTCCTGCAGACAGCGCCGAATGCATTTCTGACATAGGCTGTGTTCTCAAGGATCGAGAGATTCGTCGCTGACCGCGACGGGCCACAGCCAAACAGTCTTTCAGGATGTTGATTTGAACAACGCGTTGAACAACCAACGGGTGGCCGTATGAGTGCTTCCCTTGCCCGTCTCGAGCGCAAGCTCGGCTACACCTTCAAGAACCAGGAGCAGATGCTGCTGGCCCTGACTCACCGCAGCTATGCCGGGCGCAACAACGAGCGTCTGGAGTTTCTCGGTGACGCCATTCTCAACTTCGTCGCTGGCGAGGCGCTGTTCGAGCGCTTCCCGCAGGCCCGCGAAGGTCAGCTGTCGCGCCTGCGTGCCCGGCTGGTCAAGGGCGAGACCCTGGCCCGCCTGGCCCGTGGTTTCGACCTGGGCGATTACCTGCGCCTGGGCTCGGGCGAGCTCAAGAGCGGAGGCTTCCGCCGTGAGTCGATCCTCGCTGACGCCCTCGAAGCGCTGATCGGGGCAATCTATCTGGACGCGGACATGCAGACCGCGCGCGAGCGTGTCCTCGCCTGGCTGACCGACGAGTTCGAAGGCCTGACCCTGGTCGACACCAACAAGGACCCGAAAACCCGCCTGCAGGAGTTCCTGCAATCGCGCAGCTGCGAGCTGCCGCGTTACGAGGTGGTCGACATCCAGGGCGAACCGCACTGCCGTACCTTCTTCGTCGAATGCGAAGTGGTGCTGCTGAACAACAAGAGCCGTGGCCAGGGCGTCAGCCGGCGTATCGCCGAGCAGGTCGCCGCTGCCGCTGCATTGATCGCCCTGGGCGTGGAGAATGGCAATGACTGATAACAATCCGACCCGCTGCGGTTACGTGGCCATCGTCGGCCGCCCGAACGTGGGCAAGTCGACCTTGCTCAACCACATCCTCGGCCAGAAGCTGGCGATCACCTCGCGCAAGCCGCAGACTACCCGCCACAACATGCTCGGCATCAAGACCGAGGGTGACGTGCAGGCCATCTACGTTGACACCCCGGGCATGCACAAGGCCAACGACAAGGCCTTGAACCGTTACATGAACCGCAACGCCTCGGCGGCCCTGAAGGACGTCGACGTGGTGATCTTCGTGGTCGACCGGACGAAGTGGACCGATGAGGACCAGCTGGTGCTGGAGCGCGTCCAGTACGTGACCGGCCCGCTGATCATTGCTGTCAACAAGACCGACCGCATGGAAGAGAAGGCCGAGTTGATTCCGCATCTGCAGTGGCTGCAGGAACAACTGCCGAACGCCGAAGTGATGCCGATTTCTGCGCAGCAGGGCCACAACCTCGAAGCGCTGGAGGCCCAGATCGCCAAGCACCTGCCGGAAAATGACCACTTCTTCCCGGAAGACCAGATCACCGACCGCAGCAGCCGCTTCCTCGCCGCCGAACTGGTGCGCGAGAAGATCATGCGCCAGCTGGGCGCCGAGCTGCCGTATCAGATCACCGTGGAAATCGAAGAGTTCAAACAGCAGGGCCATGTGCTGCACATCCATGCGCTGATCCTGGTCGAGCGTGATGGCCAGAAGAAGATCATCATCGGTGACAAGGGCGAGCGCATCAAACGCATTGGCTCTGAAGCACGCAAGGACATGGAAGTGCTGTTCGACTCCAAGGTCATGCTCAACCTCTGGGTCAAGGTCAAAGGCGGCTGGTCCGACGACGAACGCGCCCTGCGCTCGCTGGGCTACGGCGACCTCTAAGTATTACTGTTGGGGCCGCTGTGCGGCCCATCGCAGCGGTTCGTCGCCACGACAAGCCAGCTCCCACACCGACAGCACCGATTTCAAGTCATGTGCAGTACCTGTGGGAGCTGGCTTGTCGTGGCGACGAACCGCTGCGATGGGCTGCACAGCAGCCCCAATTAGCAGTAACACCGCGGCGCAGGTAACGAGTGATCTTTATGGAACAGCCAGTCGGCCAGCCGGCCTACGTCCTGCACAGCCGCGCCTACAAGGAAACCAGTGCACTGGTGGACTTCTTCACGCCCCAGGGCCTGATGCGTGCGGTGCTACGCCGCGCCCGCGGCAAAGGCGGCAGCCTGGTGCGGCCGTTCATTGCGCTGGAAGTGGAGTTGTTCGGCAAGGGTGAGCTGAAGAACGTCAGGCGCCTTGACCCCGTCGGCATCGCTGCGTGGCTGCATGGCGACGCGTTGTTCAGCGGCCTCTACCTCAATGAACTGCTGATGCGCTTGCTGCCCGCCGAGGCGCCGCAGCCCGAGTTGTTCGAGCATTACGCCCTGACCCTGCAGGCACTGGCCGAGGGCAGGCCGCTGGAGCCACTGCTGCGTTCGTTCGAGTGGCGGCTGCTGGAAGACCTTGGCTACGCCTTCTCGCTCAGCCATGACATCAACGACGACCCGGTCGAGGCCGACGGCCTGTACCGCCTGCGGGTCGATGCTGGCCTTGAGCGCGTGCACCTGCCGCAGCCCGGCCTGTTCAGTGGTACCCAGTTGCTGGCCCTGGCCCAGGCCGACTGGGATGCCCCTGGTGCGTTGCTGGCAGCCAAGCGCCTGATGCGCCAGGCACTGGCGGTACACCTGGGGCCGAAACCGCTGGTCAGCCGGGAACTGTTTCGCAAGCGCTGAGCACGTCGTATGCTGTGTGGCTCAAACTTCAGGAGAGCCTTTCGTGACTCACAGCAACCGCATGCTTCTCGGCGTCAACATCGACCACGTGGCGACCCTGCGCCAGGCCCGCGGTACCCGCTACCCGGACCCGGTCAAGGCCGCGCTGGATGCCGAGGAAGCGGGCGCCGATGGCATTACCGTTCACTTGCGTGAAGACCGCCGGCACATCCAGGAGCGCGACGTGGTGCTGCTCAAGGACGTGCTGCAGACGCGCATGAATTTCGAAATGGGCGTCACCGAAGAAATGATGGCCTTTGCCGAGAAGATACGCCCGGCGCATATCTGCCTGGTCCCCGAGACCCGCCAGGAGCTGACCACCGAAGGTGGCCTGGATGTGGCCGGCCAGGAAGCGCGGATCAAGGCGGCGGTCGAGCGCCTGTCGCGTACCGGTGCCGAAGTGTCGCTGTTCATCGATGCCGACGAGCGGCAGATCGAGGCTTCGCGCCGTGTCGGTGCGCCGGCCATCGAGTTGCACACCGGGCAATATGCCGAGGCCGAAACACCGACCGAAGTGGCTGAAGAACTGCAGCGCATCGTCGATAGCGTGGCGTTTGGCGTGGGCCAAGGGCTGATCGTCAATGCCGGCCATGGCCTGCACTACCACAACGTCGAGGCGGTGGCGGCGATCAAGGGCATCAATGAACTGAACATCGGTCATGCCCTTGTTGCGCATGCCTTGTTCGTAGGCTTCAAGGCTGCCGTGGCCGAGATGAAGGCACTGATCGTCGCGGCTTCGCGCTGATCAGTCGATTGCCTGCACCGGCCTCTTCGCGGGCACGCCCGCTCCCACTGGTACTGCGCCGGCATTAGGGCTTGCCAGTATCTGTGGGAGCGGGCGTGCCCGCGAAGAGGCCCGTGCAGTCAACCCCTTACTCAGCCCGAAACACCAGTGTGAACCGAGTTGGCCCTTCAGGGCTGCTGTTCACCTCGACTTGCCCCCCGTGCAATTGCATGATCGACTTCACGATCGCCAGCCCCAGGCCCGTTCCGCCCTCCAGCCGGGAACGCCCCGACCCTACGCGGTAGAAACGCTCGAACAACTGCGGCCAATGTGCTTCGGCAATCCCCGGCCCCTGATTCTCCACCCACATCAACACGTCGCTGCCTTGGCGCTCGATGCCCAGCTTCACAGCCAGCCCTACTGGTCCGTGACGAATGGCATTGCTCAACAGATTCGACAGCGCCCGCTGGAACATCAGGCGGTCCGCCAGGGCCGTCCCCCAGCCCTGCAGATGCAACTCGATACCCTTGAGCTCGGCACTGAATGCAAACAGCTCGCTCACCTGCGCCGCTTCATCCGCCAACACCAACGGTTTGAGGGCCACCTGCGCCTGAGGCTGGCTGACCTGAGCAAGGAACAGCATGTCGTTGATGATACGGTTGAGCCGGGTCAGCTCCTCGATACTGTCTTCCAGCACTTCCCGGTAGTTCGTGCTATCCCGTTCGCGGGCCAGAGTGACCTGGGCCTTGCCCATCAGGTTGCCCAGCGGGGTACGCAGTTCGTGGGCCAGGTCGTCAGAAAATTGCGACAGCTGGCGTACACCCAGATCCAGGCGGTCGAGCATCACATTGATACTGCGCGCCAGTTCTGCCAGCTCCAGCGGTAACCCGGTAGCGGGCAGGCGGTGTTGCAGGTCCTGGGTGGAGACCTGCCCTGCGATGCGGCGGAAGTGGCGCAGTGGCTTCAGGCCTTTTTGCATCAGCCACCAGGCGCCAGCGCCGATCAGCAGCAACAGCACTGGCAAGGCCATCAGGGTCGAGTGCAGATAGGCCTCAAGCAGGGCATGGTCGTCGGCGCGGTTGAGCGACATCATTACCCGCACCGGGGTGTCATCGCGCAGGCGCATCTGCCGGGTAACAGTGAGGATCTGGTTGCCGCTCCTGTCACGCCATTCGTGGAAGTTCAGCCGAGAATCGGTAGGCAATTCGCCAACCCGGGACTCCAGCGCAGGGCCGAGACTGAGCAGGTGCGGGTGGCGGCCCTCAAGGGCCAGTATGCTCAGGCTGAGGTTGTCGTGGCCCATTACCAGGTCGAGCAACGGATGGGCGCGGCTGCCGAGGTCATCGCTGCGCAGGTCGATCCGCAGGTTGTGCTCCACTTGCAGCATCTTGCGCGCCAGGTCCTTGCGGGCGCGACTGTCCAGTTCGTGGTCGAGGGCGAACACCGCCAGGCACGCGAGCAGCAGCACGAGGGCGGCGCCCATCAGGGTCACACTCAGGCCCAGGCGCAGTGACAGGCTGGCGTGCTTCACACGCGGGCCTCGAGGACATAACCGACGCCGCGCAGGGTATGGATCAGCTTGTCGTCGAACGGGTCATCGATCTTTGCCCGCAAGCGGCGGATCGAGACTTCGACCACATTGGTGTCGCAATCGAAATTCATGTCCCACACCAGCGAAATGATCTGCGTGCGCGACAGCACTTCTCCGCTTTGGCGCATCAGCAGGTGCAACAGGGCGAATTCCTTGGCGGTCAGGTCGATACGCTTGCCGGCGCGGTAGGCACGGTGGCGGCCGGGGTCCAGCTCGAGGTCGGCGACGCGCAGGGTGTTCGGTTGCAGTTGCTGGTCATTACGCCGCAGCAGGCTGCGGATACGGGCCAGCAATTCGGGGAATTCGAACGGTTTGAGCAGGTAGTCATCAGCACCCAGATCCAAGCCTTTGACCCGGTCTGCCAGGCGGCCATGGGCAGTCAGCATCATGATCCGCGTGGCCGATTCGGCGCGCAGGCGCTGCAGCACGGCCCAACCGTCGAGTTCGGGCAGGTTGACGTCGAGGATGATCAGGTCGTAGGGCTGCTGACGCGCCAGGTGCAGGCCGTCGGTGCCGGTGTGGGCGCAGTCGACCACGTAGCCGTTTTCGCGTAGGCCCTGTTGCAGGTAGTCAGCGGTACGCAGTTCGTCCTCGATGATCAGTAGGCGCATGGGCGGGCTCGGTGGGCTGGAAAGGGCGGGGATTCTCAGGCCTGTAGGGGCTTCAGGGTCAAGTTGCAGGATGTTACGGCATGCGAATGGCCCGTCGACGTAGATAACGGATTTGTAATCCTGGTGTTATCTGGCTGTCCGCCAAGGTCACCTTGCAAGACTGTAATGCTCGCCTCACCTTGGCGTTAGCTGCCGATGGTTAGGCTTGCCCTGTCTGATCGGTTATCAACGAGGCAAGCACGATGAACCTGACCAAGTACCTGTTGCTGGCGACCCTCGCCCTCGGCAGTGCCAGTGTCTACGCCGAAGGCGGCGCCGAACGTTCCCAGCAATTCTGGCAAGCGTTCCGCCAGGATCAGCAGCGCCTGCACGGCAACCAGCAACAGGCCGTCACCGAGCGCGAGCGCAAGGCGCAGGAGAAGGCCCGCGAGGTGGCCAAGGATTGAGCCAACAGCACCTGCGCCGGAACAGCTCCCTGGCGCAGGTGTGATTCAGGCGTCCACATGGACGCCTTTTTTTATTTGCGCGCCAGCAGGGTGGCGCGGCGCGGGGCAGGCAGGCCTTCGAGGGTCTTGCTGTGGTCGTTCGGGTCGAGGAAGTCGCCCAGCGACTGGTAGCGCATCCATTCGGTGCTGCGCTGTTCCTCGACGCTGGTGACGCTCACGTCCACGCACCGCACGTCGGTGAAGCCAGCACGGCGCAACCAACGCTCCAGGGCCGGTACCGATGGCAGGTACCAGACATTGCGCATCTGCGCGTAGCGGTCTTCGGGCACCAGCACCTGGTTTTCGTCGCCCTCGATCACCAGGGTTTCCAGCACCAGCTCGCCGCCTTTGACCAGGCAGTCCTTGAGCGCCAGCAGGTGTTCGATGGGCGAGCGGCGGTGGTAGAACACGCCCATGGAGAACACCGTGTCGAAGCCTTCGAGGTTGGCTGGCAGTTCCTCCAGGGCGAACGGCAGGTGCCAGGCGGGCAGCTCGGGCAGGTATTGCTGCACGGCCTGGAACTGGCAGAAGAACAACCAGTTGGGGTCGACGCCGATGACCATGTCGGCGCCGGCGCCAAGCATGCGCCATTGGTAGTAACCGTTGCCGCAGCCAACATCGAGCACGCGCTTGCCCTTGAGGTCCAGGTGCGGGCCGACCCGTGACCACTTCCAGTCCGAGCGCCATTCGGTGTCGACATGTACGCCGAACAGGTCGAACGGCCCTTTGCGCCAGGGCGACAGGCCCATCAGTGCCTGGCGCATCTGCGCACGGGTAGCGTCATCGCACGGGCAATCCAGGCGCAGGCCGTCGACCAGGTCGATTTCGCTGGGCTGCAAGGCTGGCAGCGCGTCGAGCGCGCCGCGCCAGCGGTCGAGGTCGCCGTGGCCTTTTTCCAGCTTCGCGTTCAATTGAGCTTGCAGGCCTTGGGACCAGGAAGCCAGGGGGGTGCCCGCCAGACGGCGGACGAGGGGGGACAGATCGATCATGGCAGGGCTATCAACGAAACGAAATTAAGGCATTGGAACCACGGCACGACCTTGGAGAAGCCGGCAGCGTGCAGGCGCTCTTTATGGGTTTGCAGGGTGTCGGGCTTCATCACGTTCTCGATGGCGCTGCGCTTCTGGGCGATTTCCAGTTCGCTGTAGCCATTGGCCCGCTTGAAGTCCAGGTGCAGTTCGTTGAGCAGGTTCTGTTCCTCGTCATCGGCAAAGCGCAGTTTCTCCGAGAGGATCAGCGCGCCGCCGGGCAGCAGTGCCTGGCGGATCTGCTTGAGCAGCGCCAGGCGTTGATCCGGGGCAATGAACTGAAGGGTGAAGTTCATCGCCACCACCGAGGCCGGTTCGAAGGGCAGGGTGAGAATGTCGGCTTCCAGCACATCGACCGGCAGCAGTTCCTGGAACATCGAATCCTGGGCGGTGAGGTACTGGCGGCAGCGTTCGACCATGGCGGCGGAGTTGTCCACCGCGATCACCCGGCAACCGTCGCTGCGCACATGGCGGCGCAGTGACTGGGTGACGGCCCCCAGGGAGGCACCCAGATCGTATAGTGCGGTGTTCGGCTGGGCGAAGCGCGAGGCCAGCACACCGAGGTTTTCGACGATGGTCGGGTAACCGGGCACCGAGCGCTTGATCATGTCCGGGAACACGCGCACCACGTCTTCGTTGAACACGAAGTCGGGGACCTGCTCCAGGGGTTGGGCGAAAAGGCGGTCGGGTTGTTTGCTCACGGTGAATCCAGGCGGCTGGCGATATGCAGGCCGGCATTCTAGCCAAACCGCGGCGTGGATGCATGGTTCGCTGACCAGCGCTGTGCGATCAGTCGACCCGGATGGCGCAATCGAAGGTCTGTACCGGGCGCACTTCCGGGGCCCAGGGTTGCTGGTAGACCAGTACCAGGTGGCCTTCACCGGCGGTGCGGGCCTGGTAGCGCCAGGTCGAGATGCCCGAACTGCCGACGATACCGACGTCCTCGGGGGCGCTGTAGACCTCGGGCCCCAGGCTTTGCAGCACGTTGGATGCCGGGTTCTGTACCAGCCAGCGGTAGCCGGTGGTGGGGTTGCTGGGGAGGGTCAG
This sequence comes from Pseudomonas sp. NPDC089996, assembly GCF_044748405.1. Lineage (NCBI taxonomy): Bacteria > Pseudomonadati > Pseudomonadota > Gammaproteobacteria > Pseudomonadales > Pseudomonadaceae > Pseudomonas > Pseudomonas sp. NPDC089996. Next base: position 189,828 of record NZ_JBIVGA010000011.1, read on the forward strand.
GGTAAGGCTCTGGCCGACGTGCAGGCGCTTGGGGCATTCGCTTTCGGCGTCCAGTTCGACGGTTTGCTTCGGCTGCTGGGCGCAGGCGGCGAGCAGGGCGAGGCTCAGGGGAACGAGCAGACGAGGGGCGGTCATGGTGGCTCCGAAGGCTGGCGATGGCCTGAGGATACCCGAAGTTGCAGATTATGGTGCGTCCTGCGCGGTCGTTGTAGGAGCGGCCTTGTGTCGCGAAAGGGCTGCGCAGCAGCCCCAAAACCTGTGTAGTGGCGAAGATCCTGGGGCCGCTTTGCGGCCCTTTCGCGACACAAGGCCGCTCCTACAAAAAGCGAGCCGGTGGTTCAGAACAGCACTTTGGCCACGTCGGCGAAGCGCTTGGCGAAATGCACGGTCAGGCCTTCGCGCAGATAGTCCGGCAGCTCTTCGAAGTCCCCGCGGTTCGGCTCCGGCAGAATCAGCTCGAAAATCTTCTGCCGCCGCGCCGCGATCACCTTTTCGCGCACACCACCAATAGGCAGTACCTGGCCGGTCAGGGTCAGTTCGCCGGTCATGGCAACGCCCTTCTTCGGCGCCTGGTCACGGGCCAGGGACAGCAGGGCGCTGGCCATGGTCACCCCGGCACTGGGGCCATCCTTGGGCGTGGCGCCCTCGGGCACGTGCAGATGGATGAAGGCTTCGTTGAAATAACCGGGTGTGCCACCGAACTGCTTCAGATTGGAGCTGATGTAGCTGTAGGCGATCTCCGCCGATTCCTTCATCACATCCCCCAACTGCCCGGTGAGTTTCAGGCCGCGGTTGAGGCTATGGATGTGCGTGGCCTCGATCGGCAGGGTCGCACCGCCCATGCTGGTCCACGCAAGGCCTGTGATCACGCCTTTGCCAGCCAGCACCTGCTCGCTGCGGAATACCGGCATGCCCAGGGCCGCCTCCAGGTCCTTGTTGCCGATCTTGAGCTTGGCGTCCGGGTCTTCCAGCAGCTTGACCACGGCCTTGCGCACCAGCTTGCCCAGCTGTTTCTCCAGCTGGCGCACCCCGGCCTCACGGGCGTAGCCCTCGATCACCGTGCGCAGGGCGCTGTCGCTGATGCTAAGGCTGGTCTTGGCCACGCCGGCCTTGTCCAGCTGCTTGGGCCAAAGGTGGCGCTTGGCAATGGCCAGTTTCTCTTCGGTGATGTAGCCGGACAGGCGGATCACCTCCATGCGGTCGAGCAGCGGGCCGGGGATCGAGTCCAGGGTGTTGGCGGTGCACACGAACAGCACCTTGGACAGGTCCAGGCGCAGGTCCAGGTAGTGGTCGAGGAAGTCGACGTTCTGCTCCGGATCGAGGGTTTCCAGCAATGCCGAGGCCGGGTCGCCCTGGTAGCTCTGGCCCATCTTGTCGATCTCGTCGAGCATGATCACCGGGTTCATCACCTCGACATCCTTCAGCGCCTGCACCAGCTTGCCCGGCTGGGCGCCGATGTAGGTGCGCCGGTGCCCTTTGATTTCCGCCTCATCGCGCATACCGCCGACGCTGAAACGGTAGAACGGCCGGCCGAGGGATTCGGCGATGGACTTGCCAATGCTGGTCTTGCCCACCCCAGGCGGCCCCACCAGCAGCACGATCGAACCGCTGATCTCGCCCTTCCAGGCGCCGACAGCGAGGAACTCGAGGATGCGTTCCTTGATATCGTCCAGGCCCGCGTGGTGCTGGTCGAGCACTTTGCGTGCGTGCTTGAGGTCGAGCTTGTCCTTGCCGTACACGCCCCAGGGCAGGGCGGTGGCCCATTCCAGATAATTGCGGGTGACAGCGTATTCGGGCGAGCCGGTCTCGAGGATGGCCAGCTTGCCCATTTCTTCGTCGATGCGCTTTTTCGCCTGCTCGGGCAGGGTCTTGCCCTCAAGGCGCTGCTCGAACTGTTCAAGGTCGGCGCTGCGGTCGTCCTTGGTCAGGCCCAGTTCCTGCTGAATGACCTTGAGCTGTTCCTTGAGGAAGAACTCGCGCTGGTGCTCGCCGATCTGCCGATTGACCTCGGCGGAGATCTCGTTCTGCAGGCGCGCGACCTCGACTTCCTTGCGCAGCATCGGCAGGACCTTCTCCATGCGCTTGAGCATGGGCACGCAGTCGAGCACTTCCTGCAGTTGGTTGCCGGTGGCGGAGGTGAGCGCGGCGGCGAAGTCTGTGAGTGGCGAAGGGTCGTTAGGGCTGAAGCGGTTGAGGTAGTTCTTCAACTCTTCACTGTATAGCGGATTGAGCGGCAGCAGCTCCTTGATCGCATTGATCAGCGCCATGCCGTAGGCCTTGACCTCATCGGTCGGCTCGGCCGGCTGGCGCGGGTACTCGACCTCGACCAGGTAGGGCGGGCGATGGTGCTTGAGCCAGGTGCGGATGCGCACCCGGGTCAGGCCCTGGGCGACGAACTGCAATTTGCCGTTTTCGCGGCTGGCGTGGTGCACCTTGACCAGGGTGCCGTACTCCGGCAGTGCAGAGGTGTCGAAATGGCGGTGGTCTTCCGGCGGGGTATCCATGAAGAACAGGGCCAGCGAATGGTGCTCGGTCTTGGCCACCAGGTCGAGGGTTTCGGCCCAGGGCTCTTCATTGACGATCACCGGCAGCACTTGCGCAGGGAAGAACGGGCGGTTGTGGATCGGGATCACATAGACCTTGTCCGGCAGCTGCTGGCCGGGCAGGGCGAGGGCATGGCTGGTACCGGCCTGAGTGTCGGGCGGCTCTACTGCACTGTGTTCGTCGGGTTGTTCCGGGAAATCCTGCTGGTCGCTCATGGGGCACCTGCGTGAATGACTATGGTGCTTAGATGGGGCGGGGGGGGATGGGTTTCAATGGTGTAGGAGCGGCCTTGTGTCGCGAAAGGGGCGCAACGCGGCCCCAGGAATTCAGCAACATTGCCGAAATAGCTGGGGCTGCTTTGCAGCCCTTTCGCGACACAAGGCCGCTCCTACAGAGCGGCGGTGATTATTCGGCCAGTTTGTAAGCGATGATGTAATCGCCCATTTTGGTACCCAGCGAGCCATGGCCGCCGGCGACGATCAGCACATACTGCTTGCCGTCCTTGCCGGTGTAGGTCATCGGCGTGGCCTGGCCACCCGCTGGCAGGCGGGCCTTCCACAGCTCCTTGCCGTTGTTCACGTCATAGGCGCGCAGGAACTGGTCGAGGGTGCCGCTGAGGAAACCGACGCCACCGGCGGTGACGATGGAACCGCCCATGCTTGGTACGCCCACCGGCATGCCGATCGGCACCGGGGTGCTGTCACGGGTGGTGCCGTTCTTGCGCTTCCACACCACCTTGTTGGTGAACAGGTCGATGGCGGCCACATAACCCCACGCAGGCGCCTGGCAGGGGATGCCGATCGGCGACATGAACGGGTGCATGGTCACTGCGTATGGCGCGCCGGTGTTCGGCTGCACGCCGCTGGTTTCGCTTTCGCGCTTGCTGTCGGCGGCCACTTGCTCACGCGGTACCATCTTCGACACGAAGGCCATGTAGTTGGGCGAGGTGAACAGCAGCTGGCGCACCGGATCGACCGATACGCCGCCCCAGTTGAACACGCCGACGTTGCCCGGATAGACCAGGCTGCCCTGTTCGGACGGCGGGGTGTATTGGCCTTCGTAGCGCAGCTCGCGGAACTGGATGCGGCACAGCATCTGGTCGAACGGCGTGGCGCCCCACATGGCCTGTTCGGTCAGCTCGGGGCCAAGCAGGTTGAGGTCGGAGCGGGCCTGGGTCGGTGCGGTGTGGTCACCCTTGACCGCGCCCTGCGGAACCGGGATCTCGCGGATCGGCACGATCGGCGTGCCGTCGCGGCGGTCGAGCACGTACAGGCTGCCCTGCTTGGTCGGCACGATGATCGCCGGCTTTACGCCGTCCTTGCTCTTGAGGTGCACCAGGGTCGGCTGGCTGCCGACGTCCATGTCCCACAGGTCGTGGTGGGTGAACTGGTAGTTCCAGCGGGCCTTGCCGGTGGCAAGGTCGAGGGCGACCACGCCAGCGCTGTATTTCTCGGCCCCCGGGGTGCGGTCTGCACCCCACTGGTCGGGCGTCTGGTTGCCCAGCGGCAGGTAGACCATCCCCAGGTCTTCGTCGACGCTGGCCAGCGACCACATGTTGGCCGAGTTGCGGCTGTACATCTTGCCAGGGGCCAGTGGCTTGGTGTCGTCCGGGTTGTTGCTGTCCCAGTTCCATACCAGACGGCCGTCGTGCACGTCGTAGGCGCGGATCACGCCGGACGGTTCGTTGGTCGACTCGTTGTCGGTGACATGGCCGCCGATGATCACCAGGCTGCGGGTGATCGCTACCGGCGAGGTGGAGTAGTAGCCGCCAGCAGTGAACGGGCCGATGCCAGTGGTCAGGTCGATCGCGCCCTGGTTGGCGAAGCCTTCGCAGACCTTGCCGTTGTCGGCGTTGATGGCGATCAGGCGAGCGTCGGCGGTCGGCAGGTAGAGGCGCCGTGGACAGGCCTGGGCCACCACCTGGCCGGCATCGGACACCTTCGGCGCGGGGCTACCGTCGCGGCTGACGTAGCTGTTCTCGTCATAGTACGAAACGCCGCGGCAGGTCATGTGGGCAAAACCCTTGAAAGTGCCGACCGGGGTCTTGATCTGTGGGTCGTAGCGCCAGATCTCGGCACCGGTGTCCGGGTCCAGGGCCAGCACCCTGCTGTGGGCGGTGCAGGCATAGAGCATGCCGTTGGCCTTCAACGGGGTGTTTTCGTTGGTCAGCTCCACCGGGTCGTTATCGGTCGGCAGGTCGCCGGTCTGGATACGCCAGGCTTCTTCCAGGCGGTAGGCGTTCTGCGGGGTGATCTGGCGCAGCGGCGAATAGCGGTCGCCGTGCTCGGTGCGGCCGTAGGCCTGCCAGTCGCCATCGGGCATGGCCGGTGCGGCGCTGCCCATTTCGCTGTTGTCGCGGCCGAGTTCGCCGAACACTTCACCCGGGTGGGTGAACTGGCTACCCAAGGCGCAGGCGCCTGAAGCCAGCACGGCGATGCCCAGCAGCGCGGTGTTGGCCCTGGCGGCCGGGCCGGTCAGCGGGCGGCGGGTCCACGGCAGCAGCAGCACTACGCCGATGGCGAACCAGATGGCCAGGCGTGGCACCAACTGCCACCAGTCCAGGCCCACTTCGAGCATGGCCCACACGGTGCTGCCCAGCAACACCAGGCCATACAGGCCCAAAGCGATACGACGACGGGCCAGCAGCAGGGCGCCCGACAGGGCAAAGCCGAAACCGGCAATCAGGTAGTACAGCGATCCGCCCAGCTGGCTCAGCTTGATGCCGCCGGCCAGCAGGGCCAGGCCCATCAGCAACAGCAGCACGCCCATCAGGCGCGGTAGCCAGCGGGTTCCTTGGTTGGCACCGTCAGTGCTCATCGTAGGTTCTCCCTTATGTGAAGGTGGTCAGTGTGAAAATGGTCAGAACGTGCTTTGAATCTTCAGGCCGCCGATCAGCGCGCTGTCGACCTGCGACACCCCGCCCGGATGGCGGATGTACTGCAGGTTCGGGCGCACCGTGAGCCAGTCGGCCAGGTGAATACCGTAATAGAGTTCGGCGCTGTACTCGGTGTCTTGCACCGGCAGGTAGCCAGGGTTGTCGTAGTCGTCGAGGCCGGCCACCTGATTGGCCAGGCGGGCGTTCTTGCGGTAGGCCGGGTTGGCATGCACGCGGGCGACGGCGAAGCCGATGTCGTCCTTGGCGCGGGCGTCGAAGGGGCCTTTGTAAACCAGTCCTGCCTGAACATAGTTGTCGATGACATTGGTCTTCTTGTCGTGCAGCGTGGCGTTGGCAAACAGGCTCAGGCCCCGGGATTGGTCGGAGTCCAACGAAGTGACCTGCTGCTGGGCGCCGAGCCACATGCCGTGCTTGCTCGAACTGCTGCGGTAGGCGGCGCCACTGAGGGCGGCCGGCTGGCCGTTGCTGTCCTTGAGAACATCCTGTGCCTTGGCATTACTGTAGTAGTAGCCGGCGCGATATTCCCCTTTCAGGCCATTGAGGCGTGGGCTCCATACCAGTTCGACCGGCATCACCGCGCCTTGGGTGCCGCTGCCGCTCAACTTGAAGCCGTTGCCCGATTCGAGGTTGGACGGGTTCTGCTCATACACGCCAACCTGGGCGTAGAGCTCGGGGTTCAGGTTGTAGCGCACGCGCAAGGCCCACTGGCTGACAGGCCAGTTGTACCAGATACCGCCGACCCAGTTGCCCACCTGCGAGCCGCAGAAGGCCAGGTTCTGGAAGTCGCAGGGAAAGCTGTTGAAATCCTCGCCTTCGCCGAAGCGGCCGGCTTTTACGTCCAGGGCGCCGTCGAAGTATTTCTGCTTGATCCACATCTGGGTCAGCCGCCAGGTTTCGCCACGGCCCCAGACTTCCTGGGCCGAGGTGAAGCCGCCGACCCGCGGGTCGTTGATGCGGTCGTTGCTGATGTTGTCGCCATGGCGTTCGGTGACGGTCAGCTGGAACTCGGTGTCGTTCCAGCCGAGAATCTTCTCCAGGTCCAGATGGCTGCCGAAGGTGAACTGGTCGCTGTAACGTGCAGTGCGGTCGTGGTCGTAACCGCCGCGCAGGTTGCTGCCCATCTCGCCGGTGTACCCGAGGGTGAAGTCGTAGCCTTTTTCCAACAGCTCGGTACGGGTGCCACCCCAGTCACCGAACATCCATGGGGAGTCCTTGGTGAAGGGTTCGCTGGCGTTGGCCGTGTTCGGCAGGCTGGCGGTGAGGGCAATGAGGGCAAAGCCGGTGTAGCGGGTCTTGAGCAGTTGGAACATGAGATAGCGCTATCTTTTGATTGTTGAGCAAACGGCAAGCGCACCGAGGAGCGGGCTCTTCGATGGAGATGGCAAATAGGAATGTTGGATGAAGCGATTCAGCTTGCGGCGAGGAGGATATAGGGGATGTTGTAAGAAAAAAAGACAAATTGTCGCAGTTGATTGTTGCTCGATTGGTAACAGTCTTGAGAATGCCGGGAGCGCTTTGCGCTCCTTTCGCGACACAAGGCCGCTCCCGCAGGTACGGCGCTGCCGGTAATGGTGGTGCCGTACCTGTGGGAGCAGCCCCGGCGATTTCAGAAGGAAGTACGCAGTCCAAACTCGACACTACGCCCCGGTGCTGGCGCGATATCGCGCAAGATCGAGCTGGCATAGCGCACAGTCTGGTCGGTCAGGTTCTCGCCGCGCACGAAGGCCAGCCACTGGCTGTGGCCGATGTCGAAGCGGTAGCCGACGCTGGCCCCGAGCGTGGTGTAGCCGTCGGTGCTGGTCTCGTCCTCAGGCTTGCGGTGCTGAGAGGCGGCGTGTTGCACATCGACCCGCGCCTGCCAGCGGTCCAGCTCCCACACCAGGCCACTGTTCAGGCGCAGTGGTGCAATGCGCGGCAACGGCTCGCCGCTGTCGAGATTCTTGGCCCGGGTGTAGTCGCCGGACAGCTCCAGCGCGAAGCTGCCATAGCGGTTCTCCGCCAGCTTCCAGCGGTCCTGCGCCTCGATGCCATAGAAGCGCGCACGCACGCCCTGGTACTGGTACTCGGGGAAGCCACCCTCGTCATGATCGTGGTCGTGATCTTCCTCGTCATGGTCGTGATCATGGCCTTCACGCAGGTTGCCCGTGCCGATCAGGCCGATGTAGTTGCGAAAGTGGCTGTAGAACAGCCCGACACTGCCTTTGTGGGTGCCATTGTCGAAGCGCAGGGCCAGGTCGGCGGAAATGGCCTTTTCCATGTTCAGGCTGGCATCACCGACTTCGTATGCCCCGGTGGCCACGTGGGCGCCATTGGCGTACAGCTCATAGAAGGTCGGGGCCCGTTCGGTGTAGCCGAGGTTGGTCGCCAGCGACCAGATCGGGTCGAGCTGGTAAACCGCGCCTGAAGACAGGCTGAAGGCATTGAAGCTGCTGGCGCTGTCGGCGCCTGCGAAGTTTTCGTTGCCCTTGGCGTCGGGGTCGACGCGAGTGTGTTCCAGGCGTGCGCCGAGGCTCAGGTTCAGTCGCTCGGTAGCCTGCCATTGTTCGAGCATGAATAGCGCCAGGCTGTCGGTGTCGGTCTGCGGGACGAAGGCTTCCTCGCCCAGTGCCGAGAATTCGTTGCGGCTGACCTGTGCACCGATCACGCCTTCAAGCGGGCCGAGCGGCTGATGGCGGGCTTCGATGCGGGCTTCGTAGCCCTTGTTCTTGAAGGTGGTATGCACTTCGCCTTCTTCGATTTCGCTGTGTTCGTAGTCGGTATAGCCCGCATCGACCTTGACCGAGCTGAACGGGCCGTCGAGGTCGCGCACTTCGGAGGCGAAAGCGTAGTGGTCCTGCTTCATGTCCAGGCGCACGCCGGGTTCGGCTACCGAACCGTAGTTGCTGTCGTAGCGGCTGTAGGACAGGCCGGCATAGCCATGTTCCCAGTTGTAGGAACCGCCGATCGCACCACCGTCCTGGCGGCCGTCGCTGTTTTCCAGGCGGTGGCGACTGCCTGGCGCGTCGGCGTCACGCACTTTGCCGCTTTGCGCGTACCCGGGAATGCGCAGGTCGTTGAACTGGCGGCTGTTGGCGTCCAGGTGCAGGGCGAAGGTGCCGTCGCCGGCTTCAAGCTTGCCGGCACTGCTGCGGGTGGTGTCGGCGCCGCCGTAGCGCAATTCGCCGGCACCATGGATGCCCTCGATCGGCGAGTCCGGAATGCGGTTGTCGAAGGTATTGACCACGCCACCGATGGCATTGCCGCCGTAGAGCAGGGCGGCGGGGCCGCGGACGATTTCCACGCGTTCGACCGTGACCGGGTCCAGCGGTACCGCGTGGTCGTAGGACAGCGACGAGGCATCCAGGGCACCCACGCCATTGCGCAGGATACGAATGCGGTCGCCATCCAGGCCACGAATCACCGGGCGGCTGGCGCCAGGGCCGAACCAGGTGGAGGCCACGCCGGGTTGCTTGTTCAGGGTTTCACCGAGGCTGCCGTGCTGTTGTTGCAGCAGGTCGTCACCTTCGAGCACGGTGCTGGGCGCCGCCAGTTGACGGTTGCCCAACGGGTTGGCGGTGATGACTTGAGGTTCCAGTTCCACGGCTTGACTGGGTGAGGAGGCGAGCCACAGGGCGACAGCGAGGGGGGAGAGGCGCAGCGGAATGTGCAGCATGGGGATGAGGCGTTCCTTGGCAGATGCTTTTGTGTTGTTACAATATAACATCACTATTTCAGCACAGAGGATTTACCTCTGGCCAGCGCTTTTTCTGCAGGCAACACGGATCCCACCTGCCACTACACTCGTGTAAGGTGCGCATCTTTCCTACGGAGCACTGGCATGAGCACGGCCCAACACAACGCGTTGCACGGCAAGACCCTCGAACAGATCCTCACCGAACTGGTGGCGCACTACCAATGGCAGGGCCTGGCCGAACGCGTTGATGTGCGCTGCTTCAAGAGCAACCCGAGCATCAAGTCGAGCCTGACCTTCCTGCGCAAGACCCCTTGGGCGCGGGAAAAGGTCGAGCAGTTGTATGTGAAGCTGCAGCGCCAGGCCTGACATGCCACGGCGCCCCTGGCTGACGTCGATGGCGTTGCTTGGCTGGTTCGGCCTCACGGTGCAGGTCTATCTGGTGCTGCTGGCGCGCTGGCAGGAGCAGGCCAGCCTGATTGGCGGGCTGATCAATGTGTTCGGTTATTTCACCGTGCTGACCAACACCCTGGTGGCCACGGTGCTCAGTTACGCAGCTTTCGGCCGGGAGTCGGCGGCCAGGCGCTGGTTTCTGTCCCCATCGGTGAGTTCTGCAGTCGCGGCCAGCATCGTCCTGGTGGCGTCGGCTTACAGTTTGCTGTTACGGCACCTGTGGCAGCCCGAAGGCTGGCAGTGGTTGGCGGATGAGCTGCTGCACGATGTGATGCCGCTTCTGTTCGCCTTGTACTGGTGGTTCGAGGTGCCCAAGGGCAGCCTGCGGCTTTGGCACCTGATGGTGTGGGCGCTGTACCCGGCGGTGTATTTCGCCTATGCGCTGTGGCGGGGGAGTGAGATCGGGGCGTATGCCTACCCGTTCATCGATGTGGCGACCCTGGGGTATGGGCAGGTGATGCTCAATGCGCTGGGGGTGCTGGCGGGGTTCTGGGCGATTGGCCTGGTGATGCTGGGGCTGGATCGGTGGCAGGGATCGCGCGGGGTTGCTTGATTTGTAGGAGCGGCCTTGTGTCGCGAAAGGGCTGCGAAGCAGCCCCGGGATTTCAGCGACGCCACACATATTGCTGGGGCTGCTTCGCAGCCCTTTCGCGACACAAGGCCGCTCCTACAGGGGAGCGCGGTCGGGAGGGTTCACTCGTCGTCTGCAGATCCATCGGCACGCCAATATGCGGCGGCCTTGAGGGCATCTTCCGCCACGCCTTTCTCCAGCAACAGCGCCTTGGCCTGGCGGGTCAGCGATTTTTCCAGCGCAACCCAGCTGTACAACTTGCCTTCGGGCAGCGTCATCCCCTGCAGCAACGCCAGCAAGTCTTCATCGCGCCTGAGCCAGATCACATCGACTTCAGCCTTGCTCGGCAATGCCTGGCGCTCGTGCTCATCCTCGATCTGGATCACCGCCAGCACCCGGCGCCCCGCCGGCAATTCTTCCAGTCGCCGGCCAATTGCCGGAATCGCCGTCTCGTCGCCTACCAGCAGGTAGCTGTCAAAAATATCCGGCACCACCATCGAAGCGCGTGGCCCGGCGATGTTCAGGGTCTGCCCCGGCGCCGCCTGGGCCGCCCAGGTCGAGGCAGGGCCGTCGCCGTGCAGCACGAAGTCGATGTCCAGCTCATGGGCCACCAGGTCGATACGCCGTGGAGTGTACTCGCGCATGGTCGGCCGGGCGCCGCCGTCACGGCCCAGGTTGCGGTTGTCGATGGCCTGCTGCTGATCGGCATTCTCAGCGAACAGCAGCTTGATGTGGTCGTCACTGCCCAGGCTGGTGAAACCCTGCAGCTCGTCGCCGCCAAGGGTGATGCGGCGCATGCGCGGGGTGAGGTCGGTGACCCGCAGCACCTGCAGGCGGCGCTGGCGGATCTCGTGGTTGACGCGGTGAATGGTGTCACTCATGGGGGTTCTCCCTGACTGGATCGGCCGGCCCGGAGGCAATGGCCTTGGCAGTGTCGTTGAGCAGGTTGCGCACCCGTTCGATTTCTTCCGGGGCCCAGCGGCCACTGTGCATGTGCAGGGCGTGGCGCAGGTTGCCGACGGCTTCGTGGATTTCTGGCGGGCGGTCGTGGCCGCGCAGGGCGCGCTTGCTGACTTCGATGCGCATGCGAACGCCGTCAAGCGCCACGGCCTGATCGGCCAGTGCGTTGCGGCCGGCAGCGGTGATGGCGTACAGGCGTTTGCTGCCGTGCACCTGGCCGCTGATCAATTCGGCTTCTTCGAGGAAGTTGAGGGTGGGGTAGATCACCCCGGGGCTGGGTGTATAGCTGCCGTCGAACAGGTTCTCGATCTGGCGGATCAGGTCATAGCCGTGGCCGGGTTGTTCGGCCAGCATCGAGAGCATCAGCAGTTTGAGGTCGCCCGGGGCGAAAACTCGCGGGCCACGCTCGCCCCGGGCGGGGCGGCGGTCGAAAGGGTCATGTGCGGAGTGGTCGCGCATCTGGGGCTTCCTGTTTTTCGATATATCGAAAGATATTACTTAAGATATATCTAAACACAAGCCTGCAAATGCCGATGATTATCATCTACGTTTTAGATGAGTCGTTGCCATGCATGGCAACCTGTGGCGGTTTGCACGCGTTCGGGTTGCCCGGCTGCAAGTACGGCATAAGGATCGGCGCCATGCCCTTGAGAACCTGCACCGGCAACGCCGAGGTGAACTTGAAGGCCTCCGCCGAGCGCCCCGGGACAAAGGCGGTCAAGGTGCCGAAGTGGTTGTCGCCGAGATAGAACACGAAGGTGGCTGTGCGGTTCAGCGAGCGCGAGCCGATCAGGCGGCCGCCTGCGCCGAAGCTTTCGATACGGTTGTCGCCGGTACCGGTCTTGCCGCCCATCACCAGTGGCGTGCCGTCATTGAGCTTGAAGCTGCCGGAGATGCGCCGTGCGGTACCGGCATCGACCACCTGCGACATCGCGCCCTTCAGCGCTCGCGCCACTTCCACCGGCAGAATCCGCACGCCACGGTCCGGGTCGCTGATCAGCTTGGTCTCGTACGGGGTATTGGCGGCGAAGTGCAGGGTGTCGATACGCAGCGTCGGCAGGCGCACGCCGTCGTTCTGGATGATGCCGACCAGTTCCGACAAAGCCGCCGGGCGGTCGCCGGAGCTGCCGATGGCGGTGGCCAGTGATGGCACCAGGTGGTCGAACGGGTAGCCCACGCGTTTCCAGCGTTGATGGATATCGAGGAACGCCTCGATCTCGACCATGGTGCGGATACGACTGTCACGCGCCCCCTGGTGGCGACTCTTGAACAGCCAGCTGTAGACTTCCTGGCGCTCGAAGCGGCTGGCATTGACCATTTCGGTCAGCGTCGAACTGGGGTTCTTCAACAGGTAGCCCAGCAGCCACAGGTCCAACGGGTGGACCTTGGCAATGTAGCCCTGGTCAGGCAGGTCGTACTTGCCGGGGCCGTAGGCTTCGTACATTTCCGCCAGCTTGCCGTCGGTGAGTTTGCCCAGGGCGATCTTGTCATCCTTGCTGTGGGCACGGACGAAGGCATTGAAGGTTTCCTGCCCGGCTTCCGGGAACAGGTAGCGGTGCACTGCTGCCAGGCGCTGCGGTGTGGCGCGCATGCTGTCGAGGAAGGTGTCCAGGCGCTGCTGAGAGGTCTTGCGCTGGTACTTCTTCCAGAAGCGCATCAGGTAGCTGGTGCCTTCCTTGTCGGCGAAGCGCGCCAGGTACTCCTGCCGGCGCGGGTCGGAATCGTCCTTGAGCAGCGGCACGCGATTGAACGGCTGCTGGTAGGTGACGTACCGCACCAGGTCGCGCATGAGGCGGATGAACGGCAGGTTGATCGATTCGCGCAGGGCATCCTTGAGCGTCGGGTTGCGGTTGTTGTCTTCCTTGCGGAAGTTGTTGAATACGTGCATGCCGCCGCCGGTGAAGAAGGCTTCGCCCGTGTTGGCGGAGTACTTGCGCTCCAGCGCCGCATCGAGCATTGCGTCCATGCTCTGGTTCTTGCTGTTCTGCGCCAGCCATTCCAGCGACCACTGGGTGATGCGGTCGAGTTCGGCGACTTCCACCTTCTTCAGCTCGGCGGCCGGCTTGCCGGCGTACTTGTCGTGCAGTTCGGCGATGATCTCCAGGTACGTCGTGAGCACCCGCAGCTTGGCGGTCGAGCCCAGCTCCAGTTTGCTACCTTCGTTGATGTCGAAAGGCTGGTTGGTGCTGTCGGTCTGCACGCGCACCCGCGAGCCATCGGCGGTGCGCTCGAACAGAGTGAAGCTGTAGCTCACCTGGTCGGTGGTCTTGGAGGTGAGCAGGCGTTCGCCGATAAGGCCCATCTGCGCAGCGAATTCAGGGTCGGCAAGGTTTTTCAGGTACTGGCTGACCTGCAACTGCAGGTCGGCCTGCAGGGTACTGGTAGCCGACACGTCGAGGCGGTCAAGGTCGTACAGCGGGCGGTTGAGCATGGCCGCCAGGCGGTTGCGTGCCAGGCTGATGCCCTTGTTGGTGATGATCGGCACGATGGTCGGCTGGGCGACCCAGTCGCGGTAGATCGCCTTGCTGGCCAGCGCAGCCTCGGCCAGCGGCGGCTCGATGATGTTGTTCGCAGCCAGTACGCGGATGTGCGAGTCGGTGAGCTCGGCCAGTTCGACGCGGCCTTTGGACAGGTAATGTGAAGGGCGGCGCTGGGCGATCATCAGCGACAGCACCTGGCGCAGGGCCAGGCCGCGCGCGGCCATGCTCTGCGGGTCGGTGGCGGTGGAGGTCAGCGCCTGGTTGACCTGATCGAAATCGGCGCCGTACCACACCCGCAGGCCTTCGGCCATGCCATGCACCTCGCCATGCCCAGGCACGGCCGACAGCGGCACGCTGTTGAGGTAGTCGCGCACGATCCGGTGGCGTGCTTCGCTGGTGTCGGGCCCGCCCTGGTAAGCGCGCACGCTGGCCGAGATCATCTGGCGGATCTTCTCGGCGCCACTGACGGTCAGGCCATCCGGCGAATGGCGATACTTCTCCAGCTGGGTGGCGAGGGTACTGCCCCCCGCCGACTGGCCCGGCAGGGCCAGGTACTTGGCCACCTGGCTGTAGGCGGCCTTGGCAAAGCGCGGCCAGTCGACGGCCGGGTTGTTCTTCACGTCCGTGGTGTCGAGCAGGTCGCGGTTTTCGATGAACAGCAGGCTGTTGACCATCACCGATGGGATAGAGGCGAAATCCGGGTACAGGTGTTGCGGGTAGTTGTACTGGTACAGCGTGTCGCCCCGGCAGTCGGTAATCGACAGGCCAGCCTGGATCTTCTCGATGTAGGGGGCGAACAGACCGTGATCCACGTAGCGCATCAAGGCCGGGGAGAACTGTACCTGTTCGCTGATCAGGTAGTCGCGCTTGAGCAGGCGTGGCAGGAACTCGCCCAGCCCGCTGTAGCCCAGGCGCTTGTCGAATGGCCCGTCACCCGGATAGACGATGGCGTCGCTCGGCCCTGGCTGCAGCGAATAGGTGAGGGTGGTGGCCAGTTTGCTGAACTCGCGCGACTGCAGGTTGGAGGTGCGGAACTCGTCGTAGGCGGCGTAACCGATGGCGACCAGTGCCACCAGCAGGATCAAGAAGATCAGCCGCCACCAAAGCCTGCGCTGGCGTGGGGACTGCGGTTGTGGCGTCTTGGCCGGAGGTGCTTCAGATGCTTCCGTTCTGGTTGGTTCCGATTGCCACAGTGCGCCCATAGTCTTCAATCCGGCCAAGTATTTTCGTCTTGCTTGTCTGAAGCTTAGACGTTGACAGGAACAGGTGAAAAATTTGTAGGAAGCCGAGAAATGTGATGTAGGGCTATGTGACTTTGGTGTGGGTTTATTCCTCCAGTGATGTTGTTAGGGTGGCAATGGAACAGGGGGCGGCGCTCGCTCTGCGGAAAATCTCGCTGAATTTCCCTGTTTATACAGCGAAAACCCCTGTAACGGACTTCCTATACTGCTCGGCCCTTCGCCCTGCCGGCTGCTCTAGCCCGGCACACGGGCCGGCCCACAAGGCCAGCCCGGCAAGCCAACGCCACGCCTATCGGCATGGTCGGTGCTGCACGGAGGTCAAATCCAATAACAAAATGAGGTTGTATTGCTATGCCAGTCGGCAACCATCCTGCCCCTGCCGAGCCCATCGAGGGCGGCCCGCTCAAGCGTGAGCTGGGTGAACGGCACATCCGTCTGATGGCGCTGGGCGCCTGTATCGGCGTGGGACTTTTCCTCGGTTCGGCCAAAGCCATCGAAATGGCCGGCCCCGCGATCATGCTTTCCTACATCATTGGTGGCCTGGCCATTCTGGTGATCATGCGTGCCCTCGGCGAGATGGCCGTGCACAACCCGGTCGCTGGCTCATTCAGCCGCTATGCCCAGGACTACCTTGGCCCGCTGGCGGGCTTCCTTACCGGCTGGAACTACTGGTTCCTGTGGCTGGTGACGTGCGTTGCGGAAATCACTGCGGTGGCCATCTACATGGGCATCTGGTTCCCCGACGTACCGCGCTGGATCTGGGCCTTGATGGCACTGGGCAGCATGGGCGCGGTCAACCTGATCGCGGTCAAGGCATTCGGTGAGTTCGAGTTCTGGTTCGCCCTGATCAAGATCGTCACCATCATCGCCATGGTCCTCGGTGGCATCGGTGTGATCGCGTTCGGTTTCGGCAACGATGGCGTGGCCTTGGGCATCTCCAACCTGTGGAGCAACGGCGGCTTCATGCCCAACGGTGTGACCGGTGTGCTGATGTCGCTGCAGATGGTGATGTTCGCCTACCTGGGCGTGGAAATGATCGGCCTGACCGCTGGTGAAGCACGCAACCCGCAGAAAACCATCCCCCAGGCCATCGGCTCGGTGTTCTGGCGCATCCTGCTGTTCTACGTCGGCGCACTGTTCGTGATCCTGTCGATCTACCCGTGGGACGGCATCGGCAGCCAGGGCAGCCCGTTCGTCATGACCTTCGAGCGGCTGGGCATCAAGACCGCTGCGGGTATCATCAACTTCGTGGTGATTACCGCTGCACTGTCGTCGTGCAACGGCGGCATCTTCAGCACCGGGCGCATGCTCTACAGCCTGGCGCAGAACGGCCAGGCCCCGGCCGCCTTTGCCCGCACCTCGAAGAGCGGCGTGCCGCGCAATGCACTGCTGCTGTCGATCGGTGCACTGCTGCTGGGCGTGCTGGCCAACTACCTGGTGCCGGAGAAGGTGTTCGTCTGGGTGACCTCGATCGCCACCTTCGGTGCAATCTGGACCTGGGTAATGATCCTGCTGGCGCAGATCAAGTTCCGCGCCGGCCTGTCGAGCGCCGAGCAGAAGGGGCTGAAATATCGTATGTGGCTGTGGCCGCTGAGTTCCTACCTGGCCCTGGCCTTCCTGGTGCTGGTGGTGGGCCTGATGGCGTACTTCGAGGATACCCGCGTGGCGCTGTACATCGGCCCGGCGTTCCTGGTGATGCTGACGGTGCTGTATCACGCGTTCCGCCTGGCGCCGAAAGACGTGCAGGGTGTGGTGAGTACTGCTTCCTGACCTGAGCCCGGGGCCGCTTCGCGGCCCCGGCGACCCATTAGGCCGCGAGCTCGCTGTGTGGCTCGAAGCTGTCCGCTCGCGCCATTTGCCACATGCGTGAGTAGAACTGGCCATTCACCTCGCCGGTCAGCAACTCCCCTGGCTTCAAGAACACGTGCATTTGCGAGAACAGCTTGATCTCGGTGGCCGACACGCGCCGCACCAGGTGCTTGGCCTCCAGCTGCGCCGGGTGGTCAAGGCCCGCCGCGGCCAGCATCTCGGCCAGTGCACGCAAGGTGTTGTGATGGAAGTTCAGCACCCGCTGGGCCTTGTCCGGCACCACCAGGGCACGCTGGCGCAGCGGGTCCTGGGTGGCCACGCCGGTCGGGCACTTGTTGGTGTGGCAGCTCTGCGACTGGATGCAGCCGATGGCGAACATGAAGCCGCGCGCCGAGTTGGCCCAGTCGGCGCCGATGGCCAGCACGCTGGCGATGTCGAAGGCGCTGACGATCTTGCCGCTGGCACCGAGCTTGATCTTGTCGCGCAGGTTCAGGCCGACCAGGGTGTTGTGCACGAACAGCAGGCCCTCACGCAGCGGCACGCCGATGTGGTCGGTGAACTCCACGGGCGCTGCACCGGTGCCGCCTTCCTTGCCGTCGACGACGATGAAGTCCGGCAGGATGCCGGTTTCCAGCATGGCCTTGGCGATGCCCATGAACTCCCACGGGTGGCCGAGGCAGAACTTGAAGCCCACCGGCTTGCCACCAGACAACTCACGCAGCTGGGCGATGAACTGCATCATCTCGATCGGTGTGGAGAAGGCGCTGTGGCGCGATGGCGAAATGCAGTCCTCGCCCATCAGCACGCCTCGCGTTTCGGCAATCTCCTGGGTCACCTTGTGCTTGGGCAGGATGCCGCCGTGGCCGGGCTTGGCACCCTGGCTCATCTTGATTTCGATCATCCGCACTTGCGGGGTGCGGGCCTGGGCGGCGAAGCGTTCAGGGTCGAAGCGGCCGTCGGCGGTGCGGCAGCCGAAGTAGCCGCTGCCCAGTTCCCAGACCAGGTCCCCACCGTTTTCGCGGTGATAGGGGCTGATGCTGCCTTCGCCGGTGTCGTGGTGGAAGTTGCCCAGTTTGGCGCCCTTGTTCAGCGCCCGGATGGCGTTGGCACTGAGCGAGCCGAAGCTCATGGCCGAGATATTGAAGATCGATGCCGAGTAGGGTTGGCTGCACTGCGGGCCGCCGACAATGACCCGGAAGCTCGCCGGGTCGGTCAGGGGGGCCGGGCGCATGGAGTGGCCGATGAACTCGAAGCCTGATTCGTAGACGTCGATCAGGGTGCCAAAGGGTTTGTCCGAGGCCTCGTTCTTCGCCCGGGCGTACACCAGCGAGCGCTGGGCGCGGGAGAAGGGCAGGGCATCGCTGTCGGCTTCCAGCAGGTATTGACGGATTTCGGGGCGAATGCCCTCGACCAGGTAGCGGATGTTGCCCAGGATCGGATAATTGCGGCGTACTGCGTGGCGTTGCTGCACCAGGTCGAATACGCCGATCAGGCTGAGTACCCCGGTCGTCAGGGTGAACGGCCACAACCATTCATGGTGGAGGAACGGCAGGCTCGCCAGGGTGAACAGTACACAGGCGGTGAAGAAGGCATAGCGGCTGAGAAGTGACAGGCTCATACGGGGTCCTTACGATGGCGCGGTCAGGCTCAGGGCCTGGGGCAAACCCCGACCATAGCCAAGTTGTGTGGCAGTGCAAATTAAAATCGGGGTAGCGAAAATCATTCTCGCCTTGGGTGTATGTCGATAAAGGTTCATGGCCTTTGAGATCGAGCGCCGCGCGGGCGGCGCTTGATCTCACAGGCGCTGAAACCCTGTCGGCGTACGCATCAATTTATCTTTCCAGCTCGCTTGCTCCTGCGCCGAGGCATCCAGCAGATAGCTATAACGCCCGGCCACGCGCACCGCCACGGGCACGCCATCGCGATACAGCACCCGGTTGCCACCCACAGCAGGCACTTTCGCCCCAGGCAGCAACGACCCGATCAGGTTCAGCGGGTCGCTCGCACTCACCACCACCAGCGCTTCATCCAGGGCTCGCCGCCGTACTTGCCTGAGCAAGCCGACCGCCTCCGGCAAGGCGAACTGTTCACCCGCCAACCCGGCAATGAAGCGCCCGCCACGAATCTCGCCACGTGCCTCCAGCCGGTGATAGCAGCGCAGTAGTTCGCGCCACGGTGGCAGCACATCACTCTCGCGCTCCAGCAGCCGCCAGCAGATCACCCCGTAACGTCGCAACAGGGCGCGGGCAATGTGCTCTGTACGTTGACTTTCGTCCACCGCGCCGCCGCCTCTGCGCAGCAACGCCCAGCGCCCGGCATGGGCCATGCTGCTCGACAGCGGCGGGTGGCCGCGCCGGCTGTTGCGCGAGCTGCGCTTGGCCGCCGGGGTAATCAGGCTGCGCAGCCCGGCGAAGCTGTCGGCGCCCACCAGGCCGGCACCGACCAGTTCCTGCAACGCCGTTTCCAGCTCGCTGGGCAGCAGGTGGGCATCGCTGGTCAGTTCGTCGAAGAACAACGCCCCGTGTGCCTGCAGCGCCTCCAGCACCCGTTGCGCCCGCCCGCCGAGCGCTTCAGGGGCGGCCTCGGGCGCGAGGCTTCGCCATTGGCCCATGTGCTCGCGTGGCAACAGCACCAGAGGTGTGCTCGACAAGGTACTGCTCGCCACCGTCGCTGCCAGGCGGCTCCAGGCAAACTGCCCGCTGCGGCAAGCATCATCCAGCCAGTGCGGGCTGTAGTCCTTGATGCGCGCAGGCAGCAGTTCCGCTTCCCAGGCGCCGGCTGCACTGGGGAATCCCTGCAACTGGCCCAGCACTTCGGCTACTGCCTGCGGGCCACGCAGACGCTCATCTGGGGCCAGGTGCTGCCAGTCGAACAGAAAACGCATGAAGTCCTGCAGGCTGACCGGCTCGATCTCCCGGCGCAGGCGTTTCACCGTGTAGCGATGGATGCGTGCCAGCAAGTGCCGCTCGCACCATTGCAGGTCGCCTGCGCCTGGGCTGAAGTGGCCACGCAATACGTAGCCTTCGGCTTCAAGACGGGCCAGCGCCTGTTCGACCTGCACGGCGGGCTTGCCCAGTGGCGCGGCGATCTGTGCCACGCTCAACGGGCCGTGGCCGCTCAGGCGGGCGCGTAGCAGTTCACTCAAGGCGCTGTCCGGGTCGATGGCCTGGTCGAAGCCGGGCAGCACGCCCAGCGCGGGCTCCAGGCGCGCTGCCGGATACAGCGTTTGCAGCAGGTTCAGGCGCTCGCGCGCCATCCAGAGTCTTTCATCGGCAAGGCGCGAGGCGCGCCCGGCCTTGGCGAGTTGGCGCAGCAGCAGGTCCCAGCTGGGGTTGGCCTGGACTTCGTCGAGGCTGACGGCGCCCAGGCTCATCAATGCCTCGTGCATTTCGTCCGCATTGCCCGGCTGTGGCCAGGCTTCGGCTTCAACGGCAGTAATTGCATCCGCATCCAGTGCGCCCAGGTCATCGCCGCTGTGCACGTCGTTCCAGCGCCGGTTGAGCACTGCCTGGGTTCGCCGCTCCTCCAGCGGCGCGTCGTCGAGGAAGGCGTACGGCCTGGCATTGAGAATGGCCGCAGCCAGCGGGGACGGCGCTGGCAGATCGCGGCACAACAAGCGCACCTGGCCGCTTTCCATGCGCCGTAGCAGGGCCAGCCAGCCTTCGCTGTCCATGGCTTCGTGCAGGCAGTCGTCGAGGGTTTGCTCGACCAGCGGGTGAGCGGGGATCTGCCGTTCGCCGGCGATGTTTTCCAGGCAGGCGATCTGGTCGGGAAACACCGCAGCAATCAGGTCTTCGCTCTTCATGCGCTGGATCTGCGGTGCCACCTTGCGCCCTCCGACGAAGCGCGGCAGGGCCATGGCCACGCCGGCGTTCCAGCGCCAGCGCACGCCGAACAGCGGTGCGTCGAGCAGGGCCTGGATGAGGATCTGCTCGGCGCTGCGGCTGTTCAGGTAGCGCCATACTTCATCCAGATCGAAGCTGTGGCTGGTCGACAGCGACAGCACGATGGCGTCCTCGCTGGCCGCAGCCTGCAATTCGAAATTGAAGGTGCGGCAGAAGCGCTTGCGCAAGGCCAGGCCCCAGGCGCGGTTGATGCGGCTACCGTAGGGTGAGTGGATGATCAGCTGAGTGCCGCCGGACTCGTCGAAGAAACGCTCCATCACCAGGGTTTGTTGCGAGGGCAGGGCTCCGAGCACCTCGCGGGTGCGGCCCAGGTAGTCGAGCAACTGAAGGGTAATGGCCTCGTCGAGTTCGAAGGTGTCTTGCAACCACTGCTGCACCGCCACGACCTCGCCGGCGTATTGCGCCAGCTGGTCATCCAGGCGGGCCTGCAGGCGGGCGACCGCGGCGGACAGTTCGTCACTGCGTCCTGGCGCTTCGCCGAGCCAGAACGGAATGGTCGGCGGCAGGCCCTGGGCATCCTCGACGCGCACCCGCCCGGGTTCGACCCGCAGGATGCGGTAGGACGCGTTGCCCAGCTGAAAGATGTCCCCGGCAATGCTTTCCACGGCAAAGTCTTCATTGACGCTGCCGATGCTCAACGCCTGGGGTTCGAGCAGCACGGCATAGTCGGCGGTCTCGGGGATGGTGCCGCCGCTGGTCAGCGCGGTCAGCTGGCTGCCCCGGCGCCCGCGCAAGGTGCCACTGACGGCGTCGCGGTGCAGGTAGGCGCTGCGGATGCCCAGGCGGCCGTTGTAGCCTTCGGCGAGCATGCGCAGCAGCGCCTGGTAATGCTCAGGGTCGAGGGCGGCATAGGGCGTGGCCTGGCGCAGGCAGTCGAACAGCGCCTGCTCCTGCCACGGTTGGTTGCTCGCCTCGGCGACGATCTGCTGAGCCAGCACGTCCAGCGGTGCCTTGGGGGTATGCAGTTCATCGAGTTCGCCGTGGCGCACGCAGTCGAGCAGGGCTACGCATTCGATCAGGTCATCGCGGGAGGTGGCAAACAGACGGCCCTTGGGAATGCCCTCGACCTGGTGCCCGGAGCGGCCGACCCGCTGCAGGAAGGCCGCGATCGAGCCGGGCGATTCGATCTGGCAGACCAGGTCGACATCGCCGATGTCGATGCCCAGCTCCAGCGAAGCGGTGGCCACCAGTACCTGTAACTGGCCGTTCTTCAAGCGTTGTTCGGCGTCCAGGCGCAGTTCCTTGGCCAGGCTGCCATGGTGTGCAGCCACTGCCTCCTTGCCCAGGCGGTCGCCGAGATGACGGGTAATGCGTTCAGCAAGGCGCCGGGTGTTGACGAAGACCAGCGTGGTGCGATGCGCCCGGGCCAACTCGGCAAGGCGGTCGTAGACCAGGCCCCAGACATCCGTGGCCATGACCGCGCCAAGCGGCACCGGTGGTACTTCGATGGCGAGGTCGCGCTGGCGCGCATGGCCGACGTCGACGATCGCGCAAGGGCGCTGATGGCCGACCAGGAATTGCGCCACGCGCTCCACTGGACGCTGGGTGGCGGACAGGCCGATGCGTCGTAGTGGACGCCCGCACAAGGCCTGCATACGTTCCAGGGTCAGCGCCAGATGGGCGCCGCGCTTATTGCCGGCCAGGGCGTGGATCTCGTCGACGATCACCGTGTGCACGCTGGCCAGGCCTTGGCGGCCGGAAGCCGAGCCCATCAGCACGTACAGCGACTCGGGTGTGGTCACCAGAACATGGGGGGCCAGCTTGCGCATCGCCGCACGCTCCTTCTGCGGGGTATCACCGGTGCGCACGGCAGTGGTGATGCGCGGTGCTTTCAAGCCTTGTTGTTCAAGGGCCTGACTGATGCCTTCGAGCGGGCTTTGCAGGTTCAGGCGGATATCGTTGGACAGCGCCTTGAGCGGCGACACGTAGACGACCTGAGTCTGCGCAGGCAGCTCGCCGTCATGTTCCAGGCCCTCGCGGAACAGTTCGTCGAGCACGGCGAGGAAGGCGCTCAAGGTCTTGCCTGAGCCGGTCGGCGCGGCGAGCAGCATCGACTGGCCGGCATGGATCAGTGGCCAGGCACGGGCCTGGGCGTCGGTGACCGTGGCGAAGTGGCGGCGAAACCAGGTGCCGACGGCCGGGTGAAACAACTCGAGCACCGGGTGCTGGTGGGCTGGCAGGTTCATGTACTGGTTATGGCGGGTGAACGGCGGCTTGGCAAGGGGCCGTTCGTCTGCGGGGCCCTCACAGAAGACACCAACCTTGTCAGGCCCACGACCTCATGGGATCCTCTGCGGCCAGTTTTCAGCGAGCCCAACCATGCCCAATATCATCCGCATCGCCGCTGCCCTGCTGATCAACCCGCAAGGCGCGACCCTGCTGGTACGCAAGCGCGGCACCCAGGTTTTCATGCAGCCGGGTGGCAAGATCGATGCGGGTGAGTCACCCGTTCAGGCGCTGGTGCGTGAACTGCAGGAAGAACTGGGGCTGCACATCGACCCGGAGCGGGCGGTGCACCTGGGCCAGTTCAGTGCGCCGGCTGCCAACGAGCCAGGCTTCGAGGTGCAGGCCGAACTGTTTCGCGTCGACAGTGCCGAGGCCGTAGCCCCGGCGGCGGAAATCGAAGAAGTGCTGTGGCTGGCCGCCGATCAGGCAGCAACGCTGGAGCTGGCGCCGCTGACCCGTGACCTGATCCTGCCGCTTTATTACCAGACCGTCAGCGCACTGCGCTGACTCCGTCGAGGGTGGCGAAGGAGGTGTCCTTGGCGGTCAGCAGGAAGTCACGCATGTAAGGCGCATCGAGCATGTCGGTGCGCACCGCCGCATACAGCGTGGCGAACAGGCCTTTCTCGCCCAGGCGCTTGCCCTTCACATAACCCCGCGAGCTGTATTCGTGCAGCGCCCAATGCGGCATGCCGCACACGCCACGGCCGCTGGCCACCAACTGCATCATCATCACCGTCAGCTCGGATGTGCGCACGGCAGCCGGCTCGATGTCGGCCGGCTCCAGGAAGCGGGTGAAGATATCCAGGCGGTCGCGCTCCACCGGGTAGGTGATCAGGGTCTGGTCGAGCAGGTCCTGCGGTACCATGTACGGCTTGCTGGCCAGCGGGTGCTGGTTGGCCACGGCAAGCATGGCTTCGTAGGTGAACAGTGGCACGTAGGTAATGCCGGCCAGGTCCAGCGGGTCGGAAGTCACCACCAGGTCCAGGTCGCCTCGGGCCAGCGCCGGCAGCGGGGCGAAGGCGAAGCCCGAGGCCAGGTCCAGCTCCACTTCTGGCCAGGCATCGCGGAACTGGTCGATGGTCGGCATCAGCCACTGGAAGCAGCTGTGGCACTCGATGGCCATGTGCAAGCGCCCGGCGGTGCCACCGGCCAGCCGCGCGATGTCGCGCTCGGCGCCGCGCAGCAGCGGCAGGGTGGCATCGGCCAGTTGCAGCAGGCGCAGGCCGGCGCTGGTGAAGCGGATCGGCTTGGTCTTGCGCACGAACAACGGCAGCCCCAATCGCTCTTCCAGCTCCTTGAACTGGTGCGACAGCGCCGACTGGGTCAGGTGCAGGCGTTCGGCGGCCTCGACCAGGCTGTCGGCCTCGCGCAGGGCATGAAGGGTTTTCAGGTGGCGGATCTCCAGCACGGCTGACTCCGAGAAAATAATTTGAGGAAACAAGGAATGAGTTGAGTTTCGCTCATGTTGCACCAGGCTGTCGACTGGACCTTGCGCCGCACCGTTCAGCAGGGTTCATCAAACTGTCACCGAACTGTGGCAGCGCGCCCGAATTAAATTCATCAGACTCGCGCTCTACTGGGGATCTGCATTCTGGTGTTTCTTTCATGCGGGCTTTTCTGCTGTTTTTCTTTCTCGTGTTCAGCGCTTCGGCAAGCTTCGCCGACACGCGCTGTGACGCCCATGTGCCGGTGCAACGTGCCGAAATCGGTGAGCTGAGCCTGGTCTATCAGAGCGTCGGCGCGTCTCGCGATCCAGCCTTGCTGCTGGTCATGGGCCTGGGCGGGCAATTGATCCACTGGCCGGACGACGTGGTCGAAGCGTTGTGCCGCCAGGGCTTTCGGGTCATTCGCTATGACAATCGCGATGTCGGCCTCTCGCGCTGGAACCAGCTGCCGCCGTCGGCCAACCTCACGGTCGAGCTGTTGCGCTACAAGCTGGGCCTGCCAGTGTCGTCACCTTATTCCCTGACTGACATGGCGGGCGATGGGCTGCACTTGATGGACGCATTGGGCATTCGCCAATTCCATGTGTTGGGTGTCAGCATGGGCGGAATGATCGCCCAGCACCTGGCAGCCATGGCGCCCGAGCGAGTGCGTAGCCTGACCTTGGTGATGTCCAGTTCGGGAGCGGCAGGGCTGCCGGCACCGGCCCCTGCGCTGGTGCAATTGCTGGCCCGGCGCAGCGCACCCAATCGCGAAGTGGCCATCGAGCAGCAGGCGGATCTGCTGGCGGCGTTGGGCAGCCCCGAGGTGCATGACGACCGTGCCGCGTTGTTACAGCAGGCCGCGGTGGCCTATGACCGGGCATTCAACCCTGAGGGCGCCAAGCGCCAGATCATGGCGATTCTGGCCGAACCGAGCCGTGTGCAGTTGCTGAATGAGTTGCGGGTACCGACGCTGGTGGTGCATGGCACCGCCGATCCGCTGTTGCCAGTGATGCACGGTGTGCACCTGGCAGCACATATCCAGGGGAGCCAGCTGCGGTTGATTCCGGGGTTGGCGCACCGCTTCCAGGAGCCGTTCAAGGCGCCGCTGCTTGGGGCTGTGCTGCCTTACCTGCAATCGCACCGGCAGGATGTCACCCATATCGCTGGGCTTTGAATCGGTGTGGTCTTCTTCGCGGGCAAGCCCGCTTGTATGGTAGGACTTGAAGGGAGGAGGAGGGACATAGCTCGCTTCTGACTGTTCGCAGCAGTACAGACCGTGGGAGAAATCACCCCTCC
>NZ_JBIVGA010000012.1:0-213130 GCF_044748405.1 Pseudomonas sp. NPDC089996
CCTTCATCTGGCAGGAAGGCGACATGCTCGACCATGGCGAGTACGACACCTGGCTGAACCAGTGGACCGAGAAAGGGACGTACATCATCCCGATCAATCCGAAAGAAACCGACTACGAAAACACCCTGAACTACGCCTACGACGACCACCACATGCGCGGCCTGCGCGTACAGCGGCTGATCGGTGGCGAGTCGATCTCGACCAGCCCGCAGCCACGCACTGTGCGCACGATTTCGCGCATTCGCGTGCTCAATGATGACGGCGTCAACGTCACCGTGCGTGCCGCACAGAACATCCGCGAGTTCCGCAAGGAAAGCCTCAAGCACTACAGCGCCGACCTGACCTACACCCTGGTCCGCGCAGAGGGCGGATTCAAGATCCACCGCAAGGTGATCACCCTGATCAACAGCGACGATGCCCTCGCCGGCATCGGCTACATCCTCTGAGGAACGCGCTGTGCTGTTCCCGGGCGCGGGGAAAGCGCCCGGTGCTGGATATCCGGAACAACAAAAACAATACGTGACAGGCAAGCGGGCTACAGACCTGCAGAGCGCTTCTGCCCAGTTGAAGACTGCCCAGACCTTGTACTGATCACATTTCCAGGATTACCCCATGGAACTCAAATGGCCGTTGCGTGCGAAATCATTGTGCTTGTGTGTGAGCACCGTTTTACCCCTGACCAGCTTCGCCGACGTGGTGGATGACAGCCACCTGTCGCTGAATTTCCGTAACCTCTACCTGAACCGCAATTTCACCAACTCCAGCGCGCCGGTGTCCAAGGTCGGCAACTGGTCGCAGGGCTTCGACCTGCAGTTCGAGTCCGGCTACACCGACACCCCGTTGGCAGTTGGCCTTGATCTCAATGGCCAGTATGCCTTTCGCCTGGACTCCACCGGCAACGATGGCTCGCTGCCCTACAGCCGCCATCGCCAGCAGGCCGCCGACGACTACAGCCGTGGCGGCGCGACACTGAAGCTCAAGTACGCCAGGACCCAGGTCAAGATTGGCGACCAGAAGCCGTTCTACCCGGTCGCGTCCAACGACCCCAGCCGCCAGCTCGACACCCTCTACCAGGGTGCGGTGATCGAATCGCGCGACATCGAAAACCTGACACTGGTCGGCGGGCGCTTCTGGTCGATCGTCACCCGCGAGTCATCCAACCACGAGCGCCTGTACCGTTACGGCACCAACGACAGCCTGGACAGCGATGGCCTGGACTTCGCCGGTGCCACCTACAACTTCACCCAGGATTTGCAGGGCAGCTACTTCCACGGCGTGCTCAACGACATCTACAAGCAGGACTACGGCGGCCTCAAGCACACCCTGAAGTTCGCCGACGGCTATCAGTTGAAGACCGACGTCGGTTACTTCAACAACCGCGAAGACGGCGCCGCGCGCAGCGGCCCGGTGGACAACCGCGCCTACTTCGGCCTGGTGACCCTGGAAAAGAGCGGGCACATGATCGGTGCCAGCTACCAGCGCATGACCGGCGACACGGTGTTCCCGACCCTGAACGGCTACGTGCCGCAACTGTGGCTGCCGAACTGGGCGAGCGTCCCCTTCATCCGCCCGGACGAACGCAGCTGGTCGGTGCGCTATGGCTACAACTTCGCGGCCATGGGCATCCCCGGCCTCAAGCTGTTCACCCGCTACATCAAAGGCACCGACGTCGATCGCGGCCCTGGCCTGGCACGCGACCAGGAAAGCGAGCGCGACATCATGCTCAGCTATGTGGTGCAGAGCGGCCCGCTCAAGGACCTTTCGTTCGACCTGAAAAACATGCGTACCCAGCAGAAGTACGGCAGCGACTTCACCGAGTACCGGCTGATCACTTCCTACACCTGGAAGTTCTGGTAACAGGATGCCCGGCCGGGTTTTGCTCCTTTTGCCTGGGCCTTTCCGTGCGGGGAGGGTCCGGGTTTTTTTTTGCGTAGGGGTTAGGAGGTGCCCGGTTCAAGATTTTCGGCGCCTATCAGATCGAGCGCCGCCCGCGCGGCGCATCGCGGGCAAGCCCGCTCCTACAGTCTGTTTCGGGCCAGCCTCTCCTGTGAAGCCAACAGGGACCGCCTTGTTGGCATGGCGATGCATTTCGGTGGGCGCTGATGCCGCTCCACCTGTCTTCAGACATGCACCAGGGCGGATCCTGTTGGCGGCACAGGAATAATTGGCCCGAAACAGATGTAGGAGCGACCTTGGTCGCGATGCGCCGCGCGGGCGGCGCTCGATCTGACAGGCGCTGAAAATTCTGAACCAGTCACCTGCCAGCCCCACCCCCCAATTGCCCTCCCGTGCCAACCTCTTGCCCCTCCCTGCCAATCCCCTCCCCAGCCATTCCGCCCTGCGCCGCGCCCCGGTAGCCTGCCGCGAGCCCAACTCGCGTCGCGGAAAACACCAACATGACCAACGCCTTGAGCATCCACAACAAGATCACCCTGCTCGCCAGCCTGTGCCTGGCTGCCGTCGTCGTACTCCTTACCGCACTGGCGCTCGCCCAGCGTCAGAGCAGCGAAGACCAGGTCGGCAGCAGCGCCAGCGACATGTTGCTGGCCGCCGCGCGCAGCAACCTACGTGCCGAGGGCCAGGCCCAGGCACTGCAGATCCAGCAGGGGTTCAACCACGCCTACACCTTTGCCGAGGGCGTCGGCCGCCAGATCATGCACCTGCGCCAACGTGCCGACCTGGCCCCTGCCGACCTGCGCCGCGACCTCACCCAGGTGCTGCACGATGCCCTGGCCGGGCGCCCGGAGCTGCTGGGGCTGTTCATCACCTTCGAGCCCAACGCCCTGGACGGCCACGATGCCGACTTCCGCGGCCAGCTGGACCTTGGCAGCAACGACCAGGGCCGTTTCGCCCTGTACTGGCTACAGCCTGGCCCCGGCCAGCTGCAGGCTGTACCTGGCGACGAGAAACTGCTCGCCGACACCTCGCCCGGCCCCAGCGGCGCCCCGTTCAATGCCTTTTTCAGCTGCTCGCGTGCAGGCGCCAGACCTTGCCTGCTCGAACCTTATGTCGACAGCTCCAGTGGCACCGCGCGGCTGGTCACCAGCCTGACCCTGCCCCTGATCGACCAGGGCCGTGTGGTTGCGGTGATCGGCCTGGACATCGACCTGGCGACCCTGCAGCGCGATGCCGAGAAAGCCGCCACAGCGCTGTACGACGCCAAGGGCGACATCGCCATCGTCAGCACGGCCGGGCTGCTGGCCGCCGACAGCAGCCACCCCGAACGCCTGGGTACGCTGTTCAAGGCACGCCACCCCGAGCAGGCGGCTGCCATGCTCGACGCCGCTGCCGCAGGCCACACCCAGGCCTTCGAGGATGCCGAGCACATGCGCATGCTGGTGCCGATCCAGCCATTGCCGGAAACCAGCCCGTGGGCCGTACTGGTCAGCGTCGGCAAGGACGTGCTCGGCGCGCCGGTGGCCGCGCTGCAGGAACAGATGCGCACCCAGCGGCTGCGCAGCCTGGCCCTGCAGGTCGGCCTGGGGCTGGGCATTGCGCTGCTGGGCGTGGCCATGATGTGGCTGACCGCACGCAGTGTCAGCCGCCCGCTGCTGCGGGTCGCCTACCTGCTGGAAGACATCGCCGAAGGCGAAGGCGACCTGACCCGCCGCCTGGCCTACCCTGGCAAAGATGAACTGGGCCGCCTGAGCCGCGCCTTCGACCGCTTTCTGGAGCGCCTGCAACCGGTGATCGCGCAGGTCCAGGGCGGCGTGCGCGATACCCGCGACACCGCCGACCAGTCGGCGCGCATCGCCAGCCAGACCAGCGCGGGTATGCAGCAGCAGTTTCGCGAGATCGAACAGATGGCCACCGCGTTGCACGAAATGTCCGCCACCGCCCAGGCTGCAGCCCACAGTGCCGCGCAAGCCGCCGAGGCCGCCCGCCATGCCGACCAGGCCACCGGTGCCGGGGTGCAGGTGATCGAAAGCACGACCCAAGGCATCCAGGCGCTCGCCACCGGCATGAGCGAGGGCATGCAGCGCCTGCATGCCCTGGCCGCGAGCAGCGAGCAGATCGGCGCAGTGATGGAGGTGATCCTGTCGATCGCCCGGCAGACCAACCTACTGGCACTGAATGCGGCGATCGAAGCGGCCCGCGCCGGTGACGCCGGCCGCGGCTTTGCCGTGGTCGCCGACGAGGTGCGCGGCCTGGCCCAGCGCACCCAGGCCTCGGTGGAAGAGATTGGCGCGATCATCGACAACCTGCGCAACGGCACCCATGAGGTGACCGGCGCCATGCAGCACAGCTACCAGCAGGCTCAGGCCAATGCCGAACAGGCGCGTCAGGCCCTGCAGGCACTGGCGCAGATTCGCCAGGCGGTCAGCGTGATCACCGACATGAACGTACAGATCGCCTGCGCCGCCGAACAGCAGAGTAGCGTGGCCGAAGAAGTCAACCGCAACGTCGAGGCGGTGCGCGATGTCACCGCCTCGCTGTCCGGCCAGGCCGAGCGCTCGGCGGGCATCAGCCAGCAGCTGAACGACCTGGCGTCAGAGCAGCAGGGGCTGATCGAGCGCTTCAAGGCCTGAGGCAAAGCGCGGCGCCAGCCCGGCCTGGTGCAAGCGCTGCACCAGGCTTGCCAGGCGCCCGTGACGGTAGGCGTCGATGTCGGTGGCGCGGTAGTCGTAAAACCCCACGCCATCGCGCAGCCCGTTGCGCCCGCTGGCCATGTTGTCCAGTACCGAGGGCGCCGCCTGGTAACGCTCGCCCAGGTGCTGACTGAGGTAGCGCGAGGCGTGGTGCAGGATGTCGCCACCGCCCCAGTCGATGAACTCCAGCAGGCCCAGGACCGAGAAGCGCAGGCCGAAACCGGTGCGTACCGCCAGGTCGATCTGCTCGGCGCTGGCCACCCCCTCCTCGACCATGCGCGCCGCCTCGTTCATCACCAGCGCCTGCAGGCGCGGCACGATGAAACCGGGGGTGGCGTTGCACAGCACCGGCACCTTGCCGATGGCCTGCAAGGTGGCCAGGAGTTCGGCAACGACCGTTTCGCAGGTTGCAGCGCTGCGCGACACTTCCACCAGCGGCATCAGGTGCGCCGGGTTGAGCCAGTGGGCGTTGACCATGCGCCCGGGTGCGCTGAGCATGGCGGCCAGCTCGGTCACCAGGAAGGTCGATGTGGTCGAGGCAATGATCGCGTCCGCCGCCACATGCCGGTCGATCCAGGCAAAGGCCTCGCGCTTGGCCTCGTGCACTTCGGGCACCGCCTCGAACACCAGCCGGCATCCTTGCAGTGCCGGGCCGCCCTGCTCGAGCGTCAGCAGCCGAATCCGCGCCAGTAGCTGGTCGGCCTGTTGCGCATCGATCAGTTCGAGGGCGACCAGGCTGTCCGCCTGCACGGCGAGGTTGCGCCGCAGCGCCGCAAAGTAGTCTGCCTGCGCTTGCGCCAGCCGCGGTTTGAGGTCGATCACGCTGACCTGCATGCCGGCCTGGGCAAAGGCCAGGGCGATGCCCTCGCCCATGCGCCCGGCACCGACCACGGCGATGTGCCGCAATGGCCCGCTCATGGCGCGACACCGTCACGCAGCAAGGCGGTCATCTGCCCGCGGTCCAGCGCAGCCAGGCCAAGGTTTTCCAGGGTACGGCCTTCGCCATACAGGTCGCGCCCGGTCACCGCCGACGCCAAGGCCAGCAACCCCTGCGCCACCGGGGTCGGCACACCGGCCCAGCGCCCGACCGAGACCAGCAGCGACAGGCCCAGGCGGGTGTCTTCGAGCATGTAGCGGTGCTGCTGCAGGTCGATCTTCTCGCGCCAGTCACCGCTGTCGGTGAGTTTGCCATGGGCACCACGGCCGTACATCCACTCATCGCCCTGGTCGGTGTTGTAGTGGTCGGCCAAGGGGAAGTGCGGTGCCGGGTAGCCCAGCGCCTCGCGCACACGCATGCGTTCGGCATCCAGCGCATTGGTCACCCGGCGGATCGACGGCTGGGTGCCTTCGTTGTGGATGTCCCAGGATTCGAAGTGCTCCAGCGGCCCTGCATTCATCAGGATCAGCGGCGGGTGGATGACCGGCCCGGCGTTCATCAGTGCGCCACTCAGGGCATCCTCGATCGGCTCGACGCTGGGGTAGGCCTCGCGCAGCACGCTGAAGGCATGCGCCGACAGGCGGCTGGGCAGCACGCCGGTGGGCAGGCGCGTGGCGTAGGCACTGATCACCAGCTGGTCGGCGCCATGCTTGCGCACCAGGTAGGGCAAGGTGCCGGTTTCGGCGAAGGCCACCTCGGCGCAGTTGCCGCAGTCGCGCATGGCCTTGGCGAACAGGTAGCTGCCAAAGGTGCCCGGCGGCAGGAACACCACTTGCCCGGCGCTGAGCAACGGCGCGACTTCGGCAGCCAGGGCCGCGTGGCTGGTCGACGGCAAGGGGATGATCACCAGGTCCGCGCCCTGCAGCGCCTGGGCCAGGTCGCTGACCAGTTGCAGGTTGTCGCCAAGCGCCAGCTGGCGGCTGCCGCGGTAGTCGCGCACGGTGATGCTGCCAATCGCCTGCAGGGCGCGCAGGGCCGTGGCGTCGCGGCGCCAGAGCCGGGTGGCATGGCCGCGCTCGGCCATCTCGACAGCCGCTGCATAGCAGCCGTGGCCGCCGCCAAGAACAGTGATTTGCATGGGTGGAGCTCCGCGTGTGTAAGGTAGGCCGATGCTAGCCATCACGCGTGCTGCCAGCGCTGCGGATCACGCAGGCACCCTACCGATTGCGCAATTTTCAGCCTTTGAGCGTGTCGGAGGGCCGGCAACCGAAACGCTGCCGGTACTGCCGGGTGAAATGCGCGGGGCTGTTGATGCCGAAGCGCAGCAGCACGTCGGTCACGCTGCCCTCGCCGCTCTGCAATGCCTTGTGCACGGCCAGCAGGCGCCGGTCGCGGATGAACTCGACCGGTGTCTGGCCGAGGAACTGACGAAAACCGTTCTGCAGGGTGCGCACCGAAACGCCGCTGAGCGCACACAAGGTGGCCAGCGCCAATGGCTGGTCCAGGTTCGCCTCGATATGCTCGCGCGCCCGGCGTACATGGCAAGGCAGCGGTATGCCCGCAGGTTGCAGCAGCGCGTTGGAGTAGTTGTGCGGCAACTGGGTCAGCAGCAGTTGCACCAGGTGATCCGCCAGGCCCTGGCGCAACGGCGCCAGGCTCAGTTGCAGCGCGAACAGCCGGCACAGGTAATCCAGGGTCAGGCCCAGCGCATGCACGCCAGGGTGGTCGGCCGCCAGCGGCACGTCGAACACCAGCGGCTGCCCCAGGCTGCGGCCCAGCAGCTGCTGCAAGTGCAGCTCCAGCGCCTGACGCGGCATGCTGAGCACCGCATTGCGGCAGGCGCCGCCGGTGACGATGCGGCTACTGGCGAACGGCGAGCTGACGCTCAGCCCGCCTGCCGCCACGGCGGCATGTTCGCGACCATGGCGAATTTCGCACTGCCCTTGCAAGGTGGTGCGGAACAGGTACTGCGCGCCTGTGCCCTCGAGGCTGACTTCCACCGGCGCATCGTAGTGCAGCTGCAGCAGGCGCACGCCGGCAAATTCCACACCGCTGACCTGCAACTGCGGCGCAGCATCGTCCAGCACCCGCAGCCGGTGCGGGCAGAGGTAGCGGGCCAGTTGTACCTGCATCTCTGCCACATCCTGCGAATGAAACAGCGGAAAACGCTCCAGCAGCTGGATGTCCGCCAGCATCTCAGGCCTCGGCGGGGTGTTCGCGGCGCATGCTGTCACGGAAGCATTTGCAGCCCCTGGCCAGCAGCACGATGGCCAGCAGCGAGGCGCCGAAGCTGACGATCGACATCGACGAACCGACAGCGGCCGGGGCACCGAAGTAGCGGTCGGTGATCAACGCCACCAGCGTGGTGCCCAGGCCCAGCCCAAGCAGGTTGCTGATCAGCAGGAACACCGCCGACACCTGGGCACGCACTTGGTTGGGCGAGAGGATCTGCATGGCGGCAGTGGAAGCCGGCATCGGGAACGAGGCGAAGAACATCGCCGGTACCAGCAAGGTCACCGACAGCCATAGCTGGTCGACCTGCGAATAGAGCACGGCCGGCACGATCATGCCCACCGCGCCGATCACCCCGGTGCGCATGGCCGCATCGCTGCGCCCGCGCTTGGCCAGGTGGTCGGTGAGCCAGCCGCCGAACACCACGCCGGTGGTGTTGGCCAGCAGCAAGATGGTGCCGAGCATGAAACCGGCCTGCTCGGGGCTCATGCCGAACTTGCGGATGTACAACGCCGGGGTCCAGCTCATCATGCAGAACAGTGCCATGGCGTAGAACGAGAAGCCCAGGTAATGGCAGCCAAAGGTCGCCCGGTGGCGGCCGATGAAGCGCAGGCCATCGCTGAGGCGGACCTTGCGCACCTTGCCGTCGGCATCCAGCTGCGCGCCCTTGCGCTGCGGGTTGCGCACCGTCAACCAGACCAGCAGGCCGACGATCACCCCAGGCAGGCCGACGATGAAGAACGCCAGCTGCCAGGCTTTCATCGCACCGAGGAAGGCCACCTCGATGGTTTGCGCATCCTTGAGCAAGGTGATCACGTAGCCGCCGACCAGGAAGGCGATGCCGCCGCCGACGAACGAGCCGATCGAGTAGATGCCCACGGCGCGGCCGAGTTTCTCTTTGGGGAACAGGTCGCTGAACATCGAGTACGCCGACGGCGACAGTGCCGCTTCGCCGACACCCACGCCGATGCGCGCCAGGAACATCTGGGTGAAGTTCTTGCTCAGGCCGCAGGCGGCAGTGGCGAAGCTCCAGAAGATCACCCCCACGGCAATGATGCGCGGGCGCGAGAAGCGGTCGGCGAGGTAGGCGATGGGCATGCCCATGAACGCGTAGAACAGCGAGAACGCCAGGCCGTGCAGCAGGCTGAACTGGGTGTCGCTCAACTGCAGGTCGGCTTTGATCGGCTCGATCATCAGGGCCAGGATCTGCCGGTCAACGAACGAGAAGATGTAGGCCACCATGCACAGGATGACCACGTACCATTCGTAGAAATAGCGCTTGTTCTGCTGCTTGAGGTGTTGCTCTTGAGTGAGGGTATTCATGCTCGCGAATTCCTGAGGGGGCAGCCTGGAAAGGGATTACAAGGCAGTGACCTGTCAGTAACAGGCGAGCGCACGCAGGGCGGGATTACGCATGACCAAGGACCTTTATTGTTATTGGAATGGAGGTATGGCAGTTACTTGAATTGCATTTTGTGCCCGCCCCACTGTGGGAGCGGGCGTGCCCGCGAAGCGGACACCGCGTTGCAAGGCACCGGCTTTGCCAGTGTTCGCGGGCATGCCCGCTCCCACAAGGGCTCAAATGGTCTGCAGCGCCCGTGGGCGGTGGCTACGTTCTTCGGCCTCTGGCGCCTTGGCAGTCTGCAGCCGGAAGTCGAACGACAGCTCGGCAAAGCGCTCGCCCTGCACACCACGGTCACGCGCCGCCGCAGCATCGTCGACAAACCGCAGGTCGCCGATCAGGCCGTCGCGGGTGGCGTAGGCGAAGTCGTCCCACAGGTACTTGTCACCGGCGAAGTTGATCTGGGTGGTCAGGTGGCGATGGCCTGGCGCCGAGATGAAGAAGTGCACGTGCGCCGGGCGCTGGCCGTGGCGGCCCAGCAGGTTCAGGCATTCCTGGGTCGGGCCCTGCGGGTCACAGCCATAACCGGACGGGACGATGGAGCGGGCGCGGTAGCGGCCTTCGTCATCGGTGACGATGCGCCGACGCAGGTTGTACTCGGACTGAGTCGAGTCGAAGTACGAGTAGGTGCCCTGAGTGTTGGCGTGCCACAGGTCGACCGTGGCGCCGGCCAGCGGCTGGCCGTCGGCATCGAACACCTGGCCCTGGAGGAACATCACCACACCGGGGTCGGTGCCGTCGTCCATGCGCGCTTCACCCTCGCAAAGCGGCGCGCCAGCCACGTACAGCGGGCCTTCGATGGTGCGTGGCGTGCCGCCGCCCAGGCCGGCCTCGGCGTCCTTGGCATCCTGCAGCAGGTCGATGAAATGCTCGATGCCCAGGCCCGCCGCCAGCAGGCCGGCTTCGTTACGGCCACCGAGGCGGTTGAGGTAGTCGACGGCATGCCAGAACTCGTCTTCGCTGACCTCCAGGTCTTCGATCAGGCGTGCGGTGTCCTGCAGGACACGAAGGATGATCTGCTTGAAGCGCGGGTTGCCTTCGGCCTGGCCAATGCCGGCCACTTGCTCGAAGAAGGCCTGGATATCGGCGGTGTGGGAGATCTTCACGGTCATGTCTGCTTACCTCGAATTGTTCTTGTCTGGTAGTCGTGGTGCAAGGATGAATCAACGGTCGTCGCTGTGGATCGACGATGGGTGGCGGCACAGGCCGTCGACCTCGATGTCCATGTACGGGAACAGCGGCAACTGCATCAGCGTGTCGTGCAGCGCCTCGACGCTGGGCACGTCGAACACGCTGTAGTTGGCGTAGTGCCCGGCGATGCGCCACAGGTGCCGCCAGGTGCCCTCGCGCTGCAGGCGCTGGGCCAGTTCTTTCTCGTCAGCCTTAAGTTGCGCGGCCTTGGCCGGGTCCATGTCGACCGGCAGTTTCACGGTCATCTTCACGTGGAACAGCATGTTGTTTTCTCCTGTCTTGCAAAGTGTTCAAAGGCTGGCACGGCCCCCTGTGGGAGCGGGCGTGCCCGCGAAGCAGGCACTGCGGTGAATGGCACCGGCTCCGCCGGTGTTCGCGGGCAAGCCCGCTCCCACACCGGTTCTGTGTTTACCCTTAGTCTGCGACTCAGCGGCGGGCGAAGCGCGCCAGGCGGGTTTCGTCCAAACTCAGGCCCAGGCCCGGGGTGCGCGGCACGTGCAGCTGGAAGTCGTGGTACTGCGGTGGCTCGTTGACGATCTCTTCGGTCAGCAGCAGCGGCCCGAACAGTTCGGTGCCCCAGGTCAGCTGGCGCAGGGTGAGGAAGGCATGGGCCGAGGCCAGGGTGCCGATCGAGCCTTCGAGCATGGTCCCGCCGTACAGGGCGATGCCGGCTGCCTCGGCGATCTGCGCGGTGCGCAGCACGGCGCGCGGGCCGCCGTTCTTGGCGATTTTCAGGGCGAAGATGCTGGCGGCG
This sequence comes from Pseudomonas sp. NPDC089996, assembly GCF_044748405.1. Lineage (NCBI taxonomy): Bacteria > Pseudomonadati > Pseudomonadota > Gammaproteobacteria > Pseudomonadales > Pseudomonadaceae > Pseudomonas > Pseudomonas sp. NPDC089996. The sequence continues at coordinate 11,046 of NZ_JBIVGA010000012.1, forward strand.
CCATCGGCGGCCAGGCTGAAGGCATCTTCGACGCTCTCGATGGACTCGTCGGCCATGATCGGTGCCGGGCTGCGCTGGTTCAGTCGCACCTGGCCGCCACGGTTGATGCGCGCGATCGGCTGCTCGATCAGGTCGATGCCGTTGTCGCCGAGCACCTGGCAGGCGCGGATGGCTTGCGACTCGTCCCAGTACTGGTTGACGTCGACACGCACGCTGGCACGCTCGCCCAGCTCACGCTTGATCGCCACCACGTGCTTCAGGTCCTGTTCCAGCGGGTTGGCGCCGATCTTCAGCTTGAACACGCGGTGGCGGCGGATGTCCAGCATGTGCTCGGCCTCGGCGATGTCGCGGGCGGTGTCGCCGCTGGCCAGGGTCCAGGCCACTTCCAGGCTGTCACGCACGCGCCCGCCGAGCAGTTCGCTGACCGGCAGGCCAAGGCGCTTGCCCTGGGCGTCGAGCAAGGCGCTTTCGAGGCCGGACTTGGCGAAGGTATTGCCCTTGGCCAGTTTGTCGAGCTTGAGCATGGCGGCGTTGATGTTGTCCGCCGGCAGGCCGATCAGGGCCGGCGCCAGGTGCGCATCGATATTGGCCTTGATGCCCTCAGGGCTTTCGTAACCGTAGGCCAGGCCGCCAATGGTGGTGGCCTCGCCAATGCCTTCGACGCCGTCGCTGCAGCGCAGGCGCAGTACCACCAGGGTCTGCTGCTGCATGGTGTGCATGGCCAGCTTGTGCGGGCGGATGGTCGGCAGGTCGACGATGATGGCGTCGATGCGCTCGATCAGGGCGTTTGTCATGGTGCGCAGTTCCCGTCAAATCAGGCTGCAGGCTGCAGACCCGATACTACATTTACTTGATTATTCAAGCATTGCGCGAGACCCTGAGTGCCGTCCAATATCAAATGAATCTCCCACCATACCCTGGAGGTCTGATGGAGCTGCGCCATCTTCGCTACTTCAAGGTCCTGGCCGAAACCCTGAACTTCACACGCGCCGCCGAGTTGCTGCACATTGCCCAGCCGCCGCTGAGCCGGCAGATCAGCCAACTGGAAGATCAGCTCGGCACCTTGCTGGTGGTGCGCGAACGCCCACTGCGCCTGACCGAGGCTGGGCGTTTCTTCTACGAGCAGACCTGCACGCTGCTGCAGCAGCTGGAAAACATCAGCGACAACACCCGGCGCATCGGCCAGGGCCAACGCCAGTGGCTGGGCATCGGTTTCGCCCCTTCGACCTTGTACACGGTGCTGCCGGAGCTGATCCGCGAGCTGCGCAAGGACAGCGAGCTGGAGCTGGGCCTGAGCGAGATGACCACCCTGCAGCAGGTTGAGGCCCTGAAAAGCGGGCGCATCGATGTCGCCTTTGGGCGCATCCGCATCGACGACCCGGCCATCCAGCAACAGGTACTGCGCGAAGACCCGCTGGTGGCGGTGCTGCCCAAGGGCCATGCCCTGGCCGGTGCCCCGCTGACCCTCGAACAGCTGGCCAGGGAAGCGTTCGTCCTCTACCCCGCCAACCCCAGGCCGAGCTATGCCGACCACATTCTCGCGCTGTTCGCCCACCACGGCATGAGCCTCAAGGTCAGCCAGTGGGCCAACGAGCTGCAGACCGCCATCGGCCTGGTGGCCGTCGGCCTGGGCGTGACCCTGGTGCCGGAGTCGGTGCAACAGCAGCACCGCACCGATATCGAGTACGCCAGCCTGCTTGACCGCAGCGCGGTCAGCCCGATCATTCTCAGCCGGCGCAAGGGCGACAGCAGCCCCATCGTGCAGCGCTGCCTGGCGTTGATCGCCCAGCAGGCCGAGGTTTAGCCGCGCTCGAAAAAGCTGCTGCCCTTTTCCTTGAGCAGCGTCACCAGCGCCTCTGCGGCCGGTGACAGGTATCCGTCGGTACGCACCGACACCGCCACAGTGCGGCGCATGGTGGTCTGGCGCAGCGGCACTTCACGCAGCCAGGACATGCCCAGCCCGTGTTCGACAGTTTCCCGTGCGGCGAAGCTGAGCAACTGGGTACGCGCAATCAGGCGGGGCAGCAGCGAGATGGCGTTGGTCTCGATCTGCACCTGCGGCACCGGCAACTGGTGGACGATGAACACGTTGTCGATCCAGCGACGGGCGGTCACCGTCGGCCCCGCCAGCACCCAGCGGTACTGGCACAGGCTCTGCAGGTTGATGGGGCCGGCGAAGATCGGGTGCTCGGCGCTGGCCACCACGATCGCCTCGTCTTCGAGGATCGGGTAGGTGGTGAACTCGGGGTCCATGGCGATCTGCGGTGAAATGGTCACGTCCAGCCGCCCGGCGCGCAGCGACTCCTTGAGCACATCGTCCTGGGCGATGGACAGCTTCAAGGTCACTTCCGGCGCCCGCTCCAGCAGCGCTGCGGTCAGGTGCGGCAGCAGGTGATCGGCCATGCTGGCCGCGCAGCCCAGGCGGATATTACCCACCAGGCCGCAGGCAAAGTCGCGCACCTCGCGCTCGGTCTCGGCGATGTTCAGCTGCAGCTGCTTGCCGCGTGCCAGCAGCAGCTTGCCGACATCAGTGAGCTTGATGCGCCGGCCATCGCGCTGGAACAAGCGGGTGCCCAACGACTCTTCCAGGCGCCGGATGCTCTTGGTCAATGCCGGCTGGCTACGGTTGAGCTTCTCCGCCGCGCGGCCCAGGTGGCCCAGTTCGGCGATGGTTTCGAAATAAGTAAGGTCACGCAGGTCCATGATTCATGAATTTCAGTTATGGATTCATCAAAAGTAGAAAATAGACTTGATCGATTGCGCCGTCGATAATTTTCTCCACTGGCGCCGCCAGCCCCCGCGTTACCGCTGCACAAGGAGTATCCACGTTGCAGACCGCCCTACCCGGCTCTTCCAGAACCCTTTTCCAATGGCTTGCCTTGCTGATCTGCGCCGGTGCCTTCGGCCAGCTGCTGCATACCCTGGCCGTACCGGCCGGGCTGTTCCTCGGCCCGATGCTGGTGGCCATCGTCTTCGGCGTGTGCGGCGCTCAACTGCACCTGCACCGCCAGGTGTTCCGCTTCGGCCAAGGCTGTGTCGGCCTGCTGGTGGCCCACTCGGTGACCTGGGCGGTGCTGGTGTCGATGGCCCAGTCCTGGCACCTGATGCTGGTCGCCACCGTCATCACGGTGGTGCTCAGTGCCCTGGTTGGCCTGGGCACCGTACGCTTCGGTGGCATCCCCGGCAGCACCGCCGCCTGGGGTACCGCGCCAGGGGCGGCTTCGGCCATGGTGTCGATGGCCGAGGAAAACGGCGCCGACGGCCGCGTGGTGGCGACCATGCAATATGTGCGGGTGGTGTGCGTGGTGATGATCGGCTCGCTGGTCAGCCACCTGCTCGGCGCCAGCCCGGGCGCAGGCGCGGTGGCCAATGCGCCAGCGGTGCTGGAAGGCCCGCACCTGCTCGACAGCCTGTTCAGCCTGGGTGTGGTACTGGTCGGGATTGTCCTGGGTAGCCGCCTGCCGGCCGGTGCCTTGCTGACACCGCTGTTGCTGGGCGGCGCCCTGCAACTCAGTGGGCTACTGACCATCAGCCTGCCCGAGCCCTTGCTGGCGATTGCCTACGGCGCCATCGGCTGCTACATCGGCCTGCGCTTCGACCGGCAGACCGTACGCTATGTGTGGAAGCGCCTGCCGACCATGATTGCCGGGGCGGTGGCGCTGATCGTGCTGTGCGCCGCCTGTGCCTATGTGCTGGCCCTGGCGATGGGCTCGGACTTTCTGTCGATGTACCTGGCCACCAGCCCGGGCGGGCTGGATGCCATGGCGATCATTGCCGTCGAGACCCATGCCGATGTCGGGCTGGTGCTGGCGATGCAGACATTGCGGTTGTTTGGAGTGATTCTGACCGGGGCCTTCTGTGCGCGGCAGATCATACGCCTGACCCGAGTGTAGATTGGGGCCGCTTTGCGGCCCTTTCGCGACACAAGGCCGCTCCTACAGAGGCATGCGATCGCTTGTAGGAGCGGCCTTGTGTCGCGAAAGGACTGCGTAGCAGTCCCCTCTACGGTCAGTCGCGCAAGAAGCTGTCTTCGAACGGATAATGGGTCAACAACTCGAACCCGCTCTCGGTCACCAGCAACTGGTTCTCCAGCTTGATCCCGTCGCGCCCGCCCACCTCGCCGACATAAGCCTCGACACACAGCGCCATACCCGGCTGCAGCTCACCCTCATAGCCATACGACTCAAGGTCTTCCGGATACCGAATGCTCGGGTATTCGTCGCACAGCCCCACCCCATGGAACATCACGCCATAACGCTGCGCACGGCAGCTTTCAGGCAGGCGGTGGCCATTGCGCGTGAGTTCGGTAAAGCGCACGCCAGGCTTGACCATCTCGGCGTTGACGTGGATGTGCTCATGGGCAATGCGATAAAGCCGCTTCTGCTCGGCAGTGGGCTCCACATCACCGCAGATCCAGCTGCGCGACATATCCACGCAGAAGCCGTAGACACCGATCAGGTCAGTGTCGAACGACAGCAGGTCGCCATCGCTCAATACCCGCGGGCCGGACTCCTGATACCAAGGGTTGGTGCGCGGGCCGGAGCTGAGGATGCGGGTTTCGATCCACTCGCCGCCACGGCGTATGTTGCCTGCATGCAGCGCGGCCCAGACATCGTTTTCGGTGGCACCAGCGCGCATGGCCTGGCGCATCTCGGCAATCGAGGCTTCGCAGGACGCCACCGCACAGCGCATGGCGAGTATTTCGTCCGGCCCCTTGATCAGGCGGGCGAATTCGGTGACTTCCTGGCCGTTGTGCACCTGCACGCCCAGCGCATCGAGGGCGCGCAGGCCGGCGACTTCGATGCGGTCCACGGCCAGGCGGCGGTTGTTGCCGGCATGGCTGCGCAGCAGTTCATCGACCTGGGCGCAAAAGCGTTTGGCATGCTCCTCGGTGCGGTCACCGGTCTCGAAATAGAAGAACGACGCGCCGCTGCGCAGCTCGCTGACCAGCGGCAAGTGCGCGGAAAGGTGGTCACAGCCATGGAAGTCCCACAGCACCACGTGGCCGCTGGCGGCGACGAAACAGGCACGGGCCGGGTTGTGGGTGGTCCACAGCTGCATGTTGGTGGTGTCGGTGGCATAGCGGATGTTCAGCGGGTCGAACAGCAGGATGCCTCCCAGGTCGCGGGCGATCAGCTGTTCACGGATGCGTTGCAGGCGGTATTCGCGCATGCTCGGCAAGTGTGGCGCCTGCAGGCCGAGGCTGGCCCACTCGGCGAAGGCCAGCGGGGTCGGGCCGATTTCGGTGCGGTCGTTGTCGTCGACCGAGCCATCGGCCTTGAGCGCGGCGGCGCGCTGGCGGGATGGGTCGATGCGGCGGGCCTGGGCGGGTATCGAGAACGGCGATGTCATCATGGCGTGCGGTTTTCCCTGGTCTTATTGTGTGGAAACTGCGGTGTTGATGATGTTCGATTATTGGCCGGCCAGCGCGCTCAAAGCCGTCAGGACAATGCCCGAAAGCGGCGCTGGCCGATGGCGTCACACGATGCGCGGCGAAACCTCGCTCAAGCGCCGGGCCATCAGTTCGCAATACCAGTCAACGAACTGACAGACGCCGTTTTCCACCAGCTCCGAGTAGGGGCCAGGCTGATAGGCCGGTGACGTCACACCGACCTGGGTGCCCTCTACCAGGCGGCGATCCTGGTCGTTGGTGGCCATCCACACCTTGGTCAGGCGCTCGAGGTCATAGTCCACGCCCTCCTGGGCGTCCTTGGGCACCAGCCACTTGGTGGTCACCAGGGTCTGCCCCGGCCCTTGCGGCAACACGCGGAAGCTCAGGGCGTGGTCGCCGAGAAAATGGTTCCAGGTCGAGGGGTAGTTGAAGTAGAGCAACGCGCCGATGTTGTCCACGCCGCTGCGGTCCAGGCGCCGGGCCACGGCCGGTTTGCCGTCCATGGTATAGCTGCTGGCGCCGTTGTTGAGCGGGATGCGGGTCATGCGGTACTGCCCGCCCGGATCCATGACCAGGCGGCTGGCCATGCCGTTGGCTTCGCAGACATTCCAGTGTGCGGCCAGCTCCGGGTCTTCCTCGCCACCAATGCCCTGCACCGACACGTTCTCGACGAACGAGTTGAGCAGCTCGGGGTGCGTACCGTCGCAGTGATAGCACTCGCGGTTGTTCTCGAACACCAGCTTCCAGTTACCCTGCTCCACCAGGTTGGCCTCGAAGGCCACCTTGCAGTCTTCCAGGTAGTGCGGGCCAATGAAGGGCGACACGGCACTGCGAAACTTCTCGAAGTCCGGCGCGACCTTGGCCACACATACGTAGATATAGCTGTGCACCACTTCGCAGTGGGCCGGCACCAGGCCGTGGTCGGCGGTGTTGAAGTCAGGGCCCATGTTGCCGGCGAACAGCAGACGGCCATCGAGCTCGAAGGTCCATTTGTGATACGGGCACACCAGCTTGGCGACCTTGCCCTTGGCTTCGGTGCACACCTTGGAACCACGGTGCCGGCAAGCATTGTGGAACGCCCGCACCTGGCCATCGCCACCGCGCACCACGGCCACCGGGTAATCACCGATCTGCAGGGTGATGTACTGGCCGGGCTTTTCCAGTTCGAAGGTGTGCCCGGCAAAGATCCACTCGCGGTGCCAGATCTGCTGCACATCCTGCCGGTACAGATCCATATCGTTGTAGGCGGCCCCCGGCAAGCCATGCTGAGGTTTGCGTTGTCTGATCAGGTCCAATACATCGGTGTGCTGCATTATTGTTGTTCTCCCGTGTGGGACTTCAATGCAGGGATTCGTTCGGTTAGTCTTTGAAACGAATAACGAAGCGTCATCGCTGCTGCCTGATCACAGTCTATTGCCAGTATTTAGGGGCAAAGAATCGACATTTTCTGAGGCTAATTGATTACCAAAACGTATGGTCAAGCACACCGAACCCGATCAGACCTTGATCAAGATGCCCTCGCTGCGCGCCGTCAAGGCATTCGTCGCTGCCGCCCGCTACCAGAACTTCACCCGCGCGGCCGAGGCCTTGTGCGTGACCCAGGCGGCTATCAGCCGGCAGATCCGCGACCTCGAGGAGCACCTGGGGGCGGAACTGTTCAACCGTGCCGGCCGCGCTGTAGAGCTGACGCCGGCCGGTTCGATCTTCTACGACGCCGTGCAGCTGTCATTCACCAACATCGCCCAGGCTGCCGACCGCATCCGCCACAGCGAGTCACCCAAACAGCGCATCACCCTGTGCTGCACGCCGGCATTCGCCAACTTCTGGCTCGGGCCGAAGTTACCGGCATTGTTCGCGGCCTACCCCGAGATCGACCTGAACATCGTGACGATGCAGAACTTCCTGACCCTCGAGAATGGGGTCAACCCGGACATCATCATTTGCAAGATGGCCAAGAGCGGCCAGGGCTACTTCAGCCAGCCGCTGGTCTGCGACGTGATCTACCCGGTGTGCACACCGCAGTACCTGGAACAGCACCCGGATATCCGGACGCTGGACGGCCTGCGCAACACCGCCCTGCTCAACCTCAGCCCGTTCGGCCGCTCGCAAGTGGCCGAACACGTCGACTGGAAGGTCTGGTTCGCCTACCAGGACATCGACCTTGACCGGCGTGACGCAGACGCCCCGCAACTGTTCAACGCCAACGACTACAGCCTGCTGATGCAGCTGGCACAGAACCACCAGGGCGTGGCACTGGGCTGGCATTACCTGGTCGCGCCGCTGGTGGAACAGGGCCTGCTGGTGCGGCCGGTAAGCGACACCCTGGTGCACCGCGATACTCGCCATTACCTCAGCCTCAGCGAAGCGAAGAGCCGTGATGCCAATTGCTGCAAGTTGCGCGACTGGCTGGTCGAGCAGTTCGACTGGTCGCTGCATGAAGAGGCCGACAGCCTGCCTGACTAGGCTGTACTAGCCCTTCAACGCCGCCTCGATCTTCGCCACGTCGATCTTGCGCATGGTCAGCATGGCGTCGAACGCCCGTTTGGCGGCGGCCTTGTCGGGGTTGGCGATGGCTTCGATGAGGATGCGCGGGGTGATCTGCCAAGAGATGCCCCACTTGTCCTTGCACCAGCCGCACTGGCTCTCGCTGCCCCCATTGCTGACGATGGCATGCCAGAGCCGGTCGGTTTCGGCCTGGTCCTCGGTGCTGACCTGGAACGAAAAGGCCTCGCAATGCTTGAACGCGTCGCCGCCATTGAGGCCCACGCAAGGGATGCCCATCACGCTGAACTCGACGGTGATCACATCGCCAGCCTTGCCTGAAGGGTAGTCAGCGGGGGCCGGGTGCACCGCTATGACCTTGCTGTCGGGGAATGTCCTGGCGTAGAAATTCGCCGCTTGTTCGGCATCCTGGTCGAACCACAGGCAGATTGTGTTCTTGGCAGTCATGGCAAGGCTCCTGGGGGGGAACAGAGAGCATTGAGTCTAGCCCCTGAGCCTTGGCCTACCTGATAAAAATGCCAGTTTTGCGCAACGCCCAGGTCGGCGACCATGGGTTGCACGGGCAATGGCCCGCAACGGTGGACTTGCCCATGGAAAGCATCACCCACGGCCGGATTGCCTGGTTCAGCGCCGACAAGGACTTTGGCTGCATACTCTGCGAAAACCAATGTTGCGCGCTGCTCCGGGGCAAGGATCTGCTGGATAACTGCTGCCCGCCAGCCACGGGCCAGCGTTTCAGTTTCAGGCTCGAATACAAGCGCAATGTGCTCTGGGCCCGAGAAGCAGCACCGATTTTGCCGTTGCCCGACGAATTGACCATCGGCGTACCTGACGATCTCGGACAAGTACCGGGACGACGAACACACCGTTAACCCGAGCGTCCGAGGCTGACGGAATAACGATCAGAATCACCCTACAAGACTTTGTGAAATTTCCCACAACCCACACCTGGCAAGGCACTGCATTATCCCTGACAAACCTCACAAGCGACATTTCGCAGGGAGATACAGGTTTGTCGGATTTCAAATCAAAGTTGCAGCACCTCAGCGCCGAACAGATCGAGGCGTTGTACGACGAGTACATCGGCGGTGAGAAAATTGCGCTGCTGCTCGAACGCTACGCCATCGACATCGCCCCCAGCAGCCTGATCAAGGCCTTTCCCCCGGTGCCGTGCGCCGAGCTTGAATGCCCTTACTGCGAAGTCAGCCTGCATGAGCGGCGCAAAAGCCGCTCGGCCTACAGCTGGAACGACAACATGGCCTTCTGCCCGAACTGCGCGCATCGCCACTACTTCCCCGGGCGCAACCAGTGGCATCGCGCGTGTACCTGCCAGCCTTGCGTGGCGGCGCGCGAGCGTGCCAGGCAGGCACAGGCCATTGAGCAGCGCATACGCATCAAGGAGCAGTGGTCATTGGCAAAGCGTTTGCCCGTGCCTTTTACCACGTTGTCGATCACCCGCCAGCTGCAACTGCTGGCCATGCTCGAGATACGCATGGATGCGCAAAGGGGTTGCATCCAGGCCGCGGAAAAAACTGCCGGGGATGCGCGTGTCAGCCCGTCCCCAAGCATGGATTCGGCGATACTGCTGGCGCTGCACGAGGACCAGATCCTCCTGGTCGACCCCGAGTCGCCGCTGGATGCCTTCAGCGACGACCCCACACCGAAGGCCTGGCAGAACAAGGTGCGCTGGGTCGCCAACGTCAGCCTGGACGGCCAGCAGCGTGCCGGTATCGCCCCCTTGTACCGCGCCCTGCACAAGGCCCTGTCCAATGGCCCGCAGGCGCAATGGCGCGACGAGATCTCCGCCGCCATCAAGCAGCTTTGCAGCGAAGAAGTCTGTGCCTACATCGCCACCCGCAGTGCAGAACACGGCCTGCCCTTCGAAGCCAGGAACAAAGCCGCGGAAGTGGCCACTCAACTGCTCGACGCACACCCGGTACGGCACATCTGGTCGCTGGCCAACACCGCCGTGCGCGGGGCGCTGTCGTTTGTCGCGCGCGCCCAGGTCAGCAAGCGTCACGCGGCCAACACCATCCCCGGGAGCATGCTGTCACTGAGCGAGCGCGCCATCAGGGAGCAATGGCAGTTCAATGTATCGGCCTACGACACCCCTGCACCGCGCTCAGGGTTCAGCCAGGCGCTGTTCGATGTGCTGTTGCAGCAGCATGATCATGGCCTGCGGCGCACCGTGAGGGAGTACATCGCAGAACTGCCCGGGCAGCCAGATGCCAACGGCGGCAGGCTGTTCTGCGCCATGTGCGGGTCGAACCTGGTGCATGCGCAAGCGGGCCTGCGGGAAACCATCGTCAACTGCAAGGATTGCCTGGCCAGGACCCTGGTGACGACCTAGGCAGGTCGCGCGGCAGGCATTGACCGGCGGTTCGTACATGCGTACGATTTTTCCGTACACTTGTACGACTATGCTTTCAGAGAGCCCCACCATGCCTGCCGCCATCACCGCCTGGTCCCGCCATGCGCTTTACCTGCTGTTCATGCTGCCCGGCCTGACCCTGGCCACCTGGGTCACCCGCACCCCTGCCCTGCGTGACGGCCTGCAGGCTTCCACCGAACAGATGGGCATGATCCTGTTCGGGTTCTCTACGGGGGCCATGCTGGGCATTCTCAGCGCCGGCCGCATGATTACCCGCCACGGCGCCAACCGCATGCTCCGCCTCGGCCTGCTGGGCCTGTCGGGCGGCTTGTGCGTGCTGGCAGCGAGCAGCGACCTGAACAGTGCCTGGTGCGCCTTTGCCGGCCTGCTGGTCTTTGGCCTGGGCATGGGCTGGGCGGACATCGCGGCGAACATAGAAGGTGCAGCGGTGGAAAGGGCCATCGGCGCGCCTATCATGACCACCTTGCACGGTTTCTTCAGCCTTGGCACCCTGGTCGGGGCACTGATCGGCATGGCCATGACCGCTGTCGAGGTACCGTTGGATATGCATTTGCTGGCCCTGGCCGGCCTGTCGGCGGCCGCCACCCTGGTCCTGATCGGGCAGGCGCCACGGGCCAGCGAACAGCCAGACGCACAACAGGCCAGCGGTGCCGAAGATGTGCATTGGGCGGCCTTGATCAAGGACCGGCGCCTGCTGCTGATCTGCCTGGTGGTGCTGGCCATGGCCCTGGCCGAAGGCGCGGCCAACGATTGGCTGCCGTTGCTGATGATCGATGGCCACGGTTTTGCGCAAACCACGGGTACCTTGATCTACATGGTCTTCACCCTGGGCATGACCCTCGGCCGTTTTGCCGGGGCGCCGGTGATTCGCCGCTTCGGGCGCACCTTCACCCTGCGTGCCAGCGCGTTGATCGGCACCTTCAGCCTTGCCCTGGTGGTGTTCTGCGATGTGCAGTGGGTGGCCGCTGCCGCCGTGGTGCTTTGGGGCATCGGCGCTTCGCTGGGCTTCCCGCTGGCCATCTCGGCGGCGGGTGAAAGCGGCACCGGCAGTGACCAACGGGTGCGCCTGGCCGCCACAGCCGGTTACCTGGCCTTTCTGGTCGGCCCGCCGCTACTGGGTTTCATCGGCGAGCATTTCGGCTTGCGCCTGGCCATGCTGCCGGTGCTGACGCTGGTGGCTATCGCCTACGTGCTGGCCTCGTCCCTCCAAGAGCGGAATGGCCTGCAAGCAGAGACTGCAGCCAGTAAGCAAGCTGGCTGACGCGGTTTGCTGTTTGCTGTTTGCTGTTTGCTGTTTGCTTTTGCTTTGCTTCTAAACGCGCGGTAGTTCAGCAAACGCCAAATGCGACTTCAGGAGGCCGAACTATTGCGCGCTTAAAAGCAAAAGCAGAGCAAAAGCAAAAGCAAAAGCAAAAGCAGGAGGCTACGAAGGTCAGTGGCACGCCGATGCCTGTGCTGTCTTTACGCAATCGCCTCGATCAACAACAGAATGTCGCCCCGGCTAACCGTGGTCTTGCTCAGAGCATTATGAATGGTGAAACCTTCGATCAACGCATCCAGTGCTCGCGCAGTCTTTTCGTCGAAATGGATCTGCAGGGCCTGACGCGACCGGGCCATCCAGTCATCCATCACGTAGGTGTACTCGGGGTTGCGCGAGACGAAGGTGTACAGCTCGAAGATCAGCAGCATCTGCCCCGAAGCCTTCCACAGGTCACCGCAGATCAGGTCGGCGACCAGTTCGCGGGCGTGGGCCCGGTCACGGGCTTCGCCGAGCTGGCGGAAGTACAGGTCAGCGATGCCGTTGCACATCTTCACAAAGGCTGCCGCAACGATTTCATTGATGTTGGCAAAGTGATAGGTCATGGTCCCGGGCGAAACGCCAGCCTCGGCGGCAATGCGCCGGTAGGTCGCACAACCGGCACCTTCCTGGCGGATGACCTGCAACGCGGCATCGATGATCACGGCCTTGCTGTCTGCTGTGGCGACATCGTGCTTCTTCGGTCTCGGCATGCTCGGCTCGCTACGGTCTGTGCCAGCGAGGATAGCAAGGAAATCCACGCTGCTGTCGATCTCTCCCCCCGACAAAGGCTCCTGCGCGAAGCGCCTCTAGCCCGGCTGTTGCAACATTCTGTAGGCATTTCCTATATCCAGCAGTGAACCTGCTGTCAAAAAAGCGGTCTGTCCCTGACGGTCAACTCACCGACCGGTTCGCCGGCCCCGTCGCTGATCTACAGTGTCCGGGCCTATTTTTCCTGTTGCAGCGAAGACCCAACATGCCTGAATCCCGCCCAGCCTCCCTTGCCCTCCCTGCCCTGCGCGGCAGCCTGCTCGCCGCCCTGGTGGCTCTTGCCGTCCCCGCGCATGCCGAAGAGCCGGCCAGCGATGCGCGCTGGGTCAGCGACAGCCTGAGTACCTACGTGCGCAGTGGCCCGACCGATGGCCACCGCATCGTCGGCACGCTCAAGTCCGGGCAGAAACTCACCCTGATCGGCAGCCAGGGCAACTACAGCCAGGTGCGCGGGCAAAATGGCGACCTGGTATGGATCCTCACCAGCGACCTGCAGTCGGTACCGGGCCAGAACGAGCGCCTGCCGCAACTCGACGCACAGGTGGCGGACCTGTCCGGGCAGCTAAAGACCATCGACGACAGCTGGAAGAACCGCGTGCAGGGCATGCAGGAAACCCTCGACTCGCGCAAGAAGCTCATCGACGAACTGGAAGCACGCAACCAGGCGCTCAATGAACAGCTCGACCAGAGCCAGTCGAGCCTGCGCGATACCCAGGCACGCCTGGGCGACGAGAACAAGCAGGTGATGATGCGTTACATGGTATATGGCGGCAGCATCGCCGGGGCCGGCCTGCTGGCGGGGCTGATCCTGCCGGCGCTGACCCGTGGCCGGAAGAAGAACGACCGCTGGTTCTGATGCTCGACCCAGCAGGCCTGTACCGGCCTCTTCACGAACATCGCCGCGAAGAAGCCGTACAGCCATGCAACTATTTGCTGCGGGCCTTGTTGTAGATGGTCTTGGCCTGGTCAGCCGAGGCCTGGCATTGGGTATAGTCCCCCTTCGCCTGCGCGTCCTTGGCTGTTTTCAAATGCTCTTTGAAGTCATGTGCCATGCCACCATGCAGCCCCGGGCCATCGGCTTTATGGATAGTTTCCAGTTCACTGATCTTGGCCGCACAGTTGCTTTGGGGATCCGCGTGGGCGGTAAAACTCAACACAGAGGCAAACACCAGCAGAGGCACGAATTTCAGGGATTTCATGGAGCGTTCTCCTGGGCAATCGGAATGATCATCGAGAGACATTGGCTCGACGCAGAAAAGAGCATAGTCGGCGCATGACTCATGTGTCAGTTCAGCTCAACGGTCGAGCGCCCTCGGCAAACAGGAAATCGATGAACGCCCGTACCCGCAGTGGCATGTGCCGAGCCTGGGGGTAGATCAGCATGAAGGGCCGCGCAGTACCGCCGTATTCGCCCAGCACCTCGACCAGTTCGCCACGCTCCAGTGCATCCTGCACGGTGAAGCGGTAAGCCTGCATCAGGCCAGCGCCATGGCGCACCAGCGTCGCAGTGGCCAGAAAGTCACCCAGGCAGGTGAAGCCACCTTGGGTATCCACTTCAACCTCACGGCCCTCGATGCGGAAACGCCACGGTGGACGGCGGCCGTTGCTGGCCAGCTCGAACTGGATGCACTCATGCCCGGCCAGGTCCTGCGGCACCTGCGGCGTTCCCATGCGCGCCAGGTAGGCCGGTGTCGCCACCACCACCAGCTCGGCATCCTCCAGGCGCCGTGCCACCAGCCGCGAATCGGCGGGCTCGCGCCCACGGATGGCGAGGTCGAAGTGCTCCTCGGCGAAGTCGACGTTGCGATTGCTCACATGCACATCGACCTGCACCTGCGGATAGCGCTGCCGGAATGCCGGCAGCAACGGCAGCAAACGGTGATGCGCATAAGGGGTGGGCGCGCTGATGCGCAGGCGGCCACTGGGCGCGGCCTGGCCACCGGTGGCCTGGCGCTCCGCCTCGACCAGCTGGCCGAGCGCTTGTCGGCATTGCTGGTAATAGGCAAGGCCTGCGTCGGACAGCCGCATCTGCCGGGTGGTCCGCACGAACAGGCGCACGCCCAGGCGCTCTTCCAGGCGCGCCACGCTGCGGCTCACCGCTGCCGGGGTGACGCCGGCCTCGGTGGCAGCAGCGGTGAAGCTGCCGGTATCGGCAGCCAGGCAGAACAACTCCAGGCTGCCCAGTTGCAAGTCGTCGAAGTGGCGGGTCATGGCGGCTCGATTGATTACATGGTGTATCGATTGAAATGCCATACGGCTTATTTTTCAAGCAGGCGTCGCGCCCTACAGTGATCTCCACCACGCGCCAACCGGCGCACTTCTGGAGAACGTACGCATGAACACGCCAAGAACCGTCATCATCACCGGGGCCTCAAGCGGCCTGGGCTTCGCCCTCGCCGAGGCCTTCCTCGAACGCGGTGACAACGTGGTCGGCAATGCCCGCAGCCAGGCACGCCTGGACCAGGCCGCCGCCCGCCTCGGCCATTCGCAACGCTTCGTCGGTGTGGCCGGCGACATTGCCGAAGCCGAAACTGCCCAGCGCCTGATCGCCACGGCCCAGGCCACCTTTGGTGGTGTCGATATCCTGATCAACAATGCCGGCATCTTCATCCCCAAACCTTTCACCGATTACAGCGAGGCCGACGTCGACGCACTGGTCGGCACCAACCTCAAGGGCTTTTTCTATCCATCCCAGGCAGCGGCAAAGGTGATGGCGGCGCAAGGCCATGGGCAGATCATCGCCATCACCGCCTCCATCGCGCTGCAACCCGATACTCGCGTGCCGGCGCTGTTGCCGGTGCTGGTCAAGGGCGGGCTCAACCAGGCGGTCAAAGGCCTGGCCCTGGAGCTAGCTGCCAGCGGCGTGCAGGTCAATGCGGTGGCTCCGGGGATCATCGATACACCGCTGCACAATGACAATGTCGAGGGACTTGGCGCCCATTCACCGAGTGGTCGCACGGGCAAGCCGCAGGATGTGGTGGATGCCGTGCTGTACCTGACCGATGCGCGCTTCGTCAGCGGCGTCATCCTGCCCGTGGACGGTGGCAGCACCGCCGGCACCTGGCACTGAACAGAGGAGCGAACAGCCATGCCATACGTCCATATCCGGGTGACCGATGAAGGGGTGACCCAGCAACACAAACGCCAGCTGATCGAGGGCACTACGCAGTTGCTGCAACAGGTACTGGGCAAGCCGCCGACCAGTACCTTCGTGGTGATCGAGGAAGTGCCGACGGATAACTGGGGGGTGGGCGGCGAGACCGTGACCGCGGTTCGCCTGCGCGAGAGGCCCTGAGCCTACGTGGATCGCGCCAGTTCTCATGAATTGGGCAATACCAGCACTCGGCGCCAACCCCGCCTGCACAATAGCTGTCTAGCGATATATGGCTAGGAATTTTCCTACAAACCACCAAGACGCGTCTTATTTACCCTGGAGGCACTACCCCCCGACTCTTGCGGTTCCGTACCTGATGACTCACCCCTCCCTGCGGGTGGGTCGGTGCTTCAACTGTAGAGAGGGAAGTCAGTGGCTATAGGACATTTCATTCGTCAGGGCGACAAGACTAGCTGTGGGGGTGTTGTCATCGAAGGGGCTACCATCACAGGTGGTCTTGTCGTGGATGGGCATAGCACCACGGGTGGCCTTGTCGTGGAAGCGAATACCACCACAGGCGGTTTTGTCGCGGAAGGGAATACCTCGCTCATCCTGAGCGGCACTACCCAGGCGCGCGAAGGGGATCTGGTTTCATGCGGCAAAGATGGCAAGCTCTACCCGATCATGGGTGGCATCCCAAGCATGCACAGTACCGGCGTCCCGTTGGCCGGCACCCTGCACAGCTGCAGCGGTTGCCCGTGCAGGGCCACGCTGCTGCCTTCGTTGTACAGCACCACCTACCAGTCTGAAGGCACTGGCACCAGGGTCGCAACCTCTTCAACATCGCCAAGCATCGCCGCAACAGCCCCGCTGCCAAAGGCTGCACTACCCTATGCACCCAAATCGGGGATGTCCAGCCTGCCGGAGGAGGAGGAGGAGGAAGAAGCCCTAGAGGATGCAGGTATCGTCGTGCGCCTGGGCCTGTTCTTCGACGGTACCGGTAACAACCTGGCCAACAGCGCCGCCACCGAGGGCTGCCATGCACTCAACCTGGGTATGACGCAGTCGGTTGCCGAGGATGTGCTCAAGTACTGCGCCGGCTACGGTTACGACGGGCAAGGCAACACGCCGGATAACAGTTACGGCAATGGCGTCAGCAATGTTGCGCACCTGCATGATTTGTATCCTGATGACAGTCAAAAACAACTGCTGCCCGGGTCTGACGAGGCCCATCTCAAAGTCTATCTCGAGGGTATAGGCACCCGCAGCGGCCTGGCCGACTCGGTCTACAGCCAGGGCACCGGTAAGGGAAGCATGGGTGTGGTGGCGCGGGTCGAGCAGATGCCGGCTCTGGTCATGGAGAAGTTACGTCGATTCGCTTCATTCAACCCTCAGGTCAAGGTTCGCCGGATCGAAGTCGACCTGCTCGGTTTCAGCCGTGGTGCGGCGGCAGCGCGGCATTGTGCCAATGACCTGCTCAAGGGGACGGGCAGCCTGTTGGCTCAGGCCTTACCTGCCGGCTCACCCATATTGACCGCGACATTTGCCTGGCAACATCGCAACGATTTCGCCCTCAACTTCATCGGCCTGTTCGACACCGTGGCGGGTATCGTTTCGCTGGGTGACGGCGATTTCAGTCCGCACAATGCTCACAACCCTGGGCTCGAACTGCGCCTTGCGCCGGGTATGGCACGTCAGGTCATCCATCTGACAGCGCGTGACGAGTACCGGCACAACTTCTCCCTGACCCAGGCCGAAGTGGATATCGAGCTTCCAGGCTGTCATTCGGACATCGGCGGTGGCTACCTGCCCCTGATGCGCGAAAAACTGCTGTTGAGCAAGCCAGACAGCAGCCTCGAAATCGACTCGCTCGCCAACGAACGCAGTGCCGCCTATTCGCGTACCCGACAGCACTATTATCAAGAAACGCGTCACTGGCTGGACTACATCCCCCCTTCCGGCCTGGACATCGCCACCTGGTCAGTGCCTGTGCAACAGCAGCGGCGCGACACCGTGGCGGACAAGCGCGTGTATGCCGCCATTACCGGCGAACGCGAAGTGCGCGGCGGGCTGTCGCTGGTGTACTTGCGGATCATGCGCGAACTGGCGGTGCGTGCCGGGGTGGCGTTCAAAGCTCTACCCGACACCCAGACTTTTGCGTTGCCCGCAGAGCTGCAACCCATTGCGGCCAAACTCCAGGCCTTTGCCCTGCGTGAGGCGTACACGCCGCTGACCGCTGAAGAAGCTGCCCTGTTGCGCCGCCGCTACATCCACCTTTCGGCGAACTGGAATGCGGCCAAAGGCTGGAACGACAGTGCGTTGGATGTGCTGTTCATCAATCGTCCGGCTTCGGGCATGCAGCGTCGGGAACACCCCAATGAATAGCGTGAAGGCGTTGGTGTCATTAGGGCTGCTGCTGTGCTTGAGCGGCTGCACCTATGGTGGGCCTCGGCTGCCCTACGATTCGTGGCGGCTAGGGTTACTCGCGCCCGATTACATGGAGGTATGGATTGAGAGCGCCGATGCCGTGGACGTGCAGGACCGTGTGTTCCGCCGGGCAATGAGCGGGGTTGCCGCGATCCAAAAACCCAAGAACCTCAAGGGCGATCCACGCGGTTGGCCGGAGGAGCCTGGCGATGGCGCAGGCAAGCAGGTCTTGGGAGCCGACCTGCCTCGCCTGCTCTACGTGCGCTGGCAGTCGTTGGCTGAGCCGCAGACCTATGAGGCCTATATCGTGATTCCCGAGGAAACTCGAAAGGCGATGCTTGTGGGCGAAAAAGCTTACTGCCGCGCTGACGGCCAATGGATCACGGACTATCGCAACATGCTGAGTATCGGCCTGGCCCCAGGTGGTGTGGCCCGGGTGTGGCTCATGGGGCAGTGCCTGTCCGCGCTCGATGTCGCGCGGGTGCAGGGCACGGTGGTGAAACTAGGCCCAGATGGCGGGCAAAGCGGCGGCCGATATGCCTTGCCCCTGGAGCCGCAGTCCCAGGAGTACATCGAGCGGTACGGGATTCCCTATGACTCGTGGTGAAGCAGAGAGCAAAGTGTCCTTCGCGGGGCTGGGCTGGAGGCCGAGATCGCGCCAAGGGAGGTGCTGGTGGCGGTGTGCCGTGGCGGACAAACGCGTGTATGCCGCCATCACCGGCGAACGCGAAGTGCGCGGCGATCTGTCGCTGGTGTACCTACGGATCATGCGCGAACTGGCGGTACGCGCTGGCGTGGCGTTCGACCCCATTGACCCGTATGACAAGCGAACAGCACTGCCGGCGGAACTGCAGCCTATTGCCAATAAACTCCAGGCCTTTGCCCTGCGCGAGGCCTTCACGCCGCTGACCGCCGAGGAAGCGGACCTGTTGCGCCGCCGCTATATCCACCTTTCGCCCCTGGAACCGCAGTCCAAAGAGTACATCGAGCGGTTCGGGATCCCTTATGAATCTTGGTAATGCCGCAGGAAAGCGCCTTAAAACGTAGGTACCCCCCTACTGCCGCAAGCGCTCCAGCGCCTGCAGCACAAACCCGGTAGCCCGTTCCACTTCCCCTTCGCGGCAGGCAATCCCCAACTGCCGCCACAACCCCGGCCGCAGCGGCCGGCGCGCAATGCGCCGGTCCAGTTCGGCGGCATCACCTTCCTGCGGTAGCAAGGTCGCGCCATAGCCGGCCCCTACCAGGCTCTTGATCGCATCGTTGTAGTTCAGTTCGATACGCGGTTCGGGATACAAGCCCGCCGCCGCGAACCACTCGCCCGTCACCCGCGACAACTGGGTGCTGCTGTCATTGAGGATCAACGCGCGCTGCCCCAGCCAGGCCGGGGTGACCCTGGCCGGCGGCTGCCACTCGGCCGGCACGTACGCCATGATCGGGTCGCGTCGCCAGGGCGTGAGCCTGACGCCCTTGCCGGCCGCCTGCGGCAGCGCCACCAGGCCGATGTCCAGGGTGCCTTCACGCAGCCGTGCCAGGGATGCCTGGGACGTCAGCACCTGAACCTGCACGTCGATACCCGGGTGCGCCCCCCGCAAGTGCTCGAGGGCCTTGGGCAGCAGGTGGGCAATGGCACCGGTGGAGGCGCCCAGGCGTACCCGCCCGGTCAGGCCTTCCACCTGGCGGCGCACTTCGTCCAGGGCCAGGTCGGCATCGGCCAGCAGGCGGCGCGCGCGGGCCAGCAGGGTTTCGCCAATGGCCGTGGGGCGCACCTGGCTGCGGTTGCGGGTGAGCAGCGGTGCGCCGACCCGCGCCTCCAGTTCGGCCACGTGCAGGCTGATGGTCGGCGGCGCCAGGTTGAGGTGGCGGGCGGCCTCGGCGAAGGAGCCCAGGTCGGTGATGATCACCAGGGTGCGGAGGCGGTCGAGGCTGATTTCGCGCATGGTGCCAGGATCCAGTGTTGCCCGTTCTGGCCTCTTCGCGGGTAAACCCGCTCCCACAGGTGTTGCACAAACTTCAGGATCTGTGCGGTCTCTGTGGGAGCGGGTTTACCCGCGAAGAGGCCGGAACAGGCCAGAGTAGATTCAGGAAATATGAACACCATTATCACAATATTCAAATTTTCTTTATCTCGGACCCAGGCGAGCATAAGCCACCCCTCCCCTGACCGGACACGACCATGCACACCCCTGTTGTCTTCATCGACGGCGACCAAGGCACCACCGGCCTGCAGATCCACGCCCGCCTGCAAGGCCGCGACGACCTGCGCCTGCTGACCCTGCCAGAAGCCGAGCGCAAGGACCCACGGCGCCGTCGCGAAGCGATCAACAGCGCCGACATTGCCCTGCTGTGCCTGCCCGACGACGCCGCCCGCGACGCCGTGGCGGCCATCGAAAACCCGGCCGTGCGGGTGATTGACGCCAGCTCCGCGCACCGCACTACGCCAGGCTGGGTCTACGGCCTGCCGGAACTGGACGAAGGCCAGGCCGAGCGCATTGCCCAGGCCACCCGCGTGAGCAACCCCGGCTGCTACCCCACTGGCGCCATCGCGCTGCTGCGTCCGCTGGTCAAGGCTGGCCTGCTGCCGGCCGACTACCCAATCAGTGTCCACGCCATTTCCGGTTACTCCGGCGGCGGCCGCGCGGCAGTCGAAAAACATGAATCCCCAGGCGCCGGGCACACCCCCACCCTGCAGCTGTATGGCCTGGAACTGGCGCACAAGCATGTGCCGGAAATCCAGCTGCACGCCGGCCTGTCGGCCCGGCCGATGTTCCTGCCGGGCTACGCGGCCTACCGCCAGGGCATCGTCCTGAGCATCCCGTTACAACTGCGCCTGCTGCCCGGCCAGCCCGGTGCCGAACAGTTGCAGTCGTGCCTGGAGCAACATTACCAGGGCGCCCGCCACGTGCAGGTGATGCCGCTGCACCAGCAGGGCCCGGCCGCCCCGCTGGACCCGCAGGCGCTGAATGACAGCAACGACCTGCGCTTGGCGCTGTACGCCAACCCCGAGCATGACCAGGTGGTACTGACCGCAGTGTTCGACAACCTCGGCAAGGGGGCCTCGGGCGCTGCAGTGCAGAACCTCGACCTGATGCTCGCCGCGATGCGCGGCTAAAAAGGGTTTAGACTGTGCACCCCGCGCCAACCCGGCGCGGGGTGAGCCAACCGCAGCTGGAGCCCGTCCGCCGATGTTCATCCTGAGCCGCCTCGACAGCGTGCCGCCCGAATCCTTCCAGAACCAGATCCGCGAGCTGGTAATCCACAACGTCGGCGACCTGAGCAGCGTCGCCATTCGTGCGGAAAACCCGCTGTATCCGCTGTACCAGTACGGTGTCGGCATGGAGGTGCACCAGTACCTGCAAGCCATGGACGGCACCCGTGGCCTGGCCGTGCAGCTGACCTTGGCCCTGGATGCCGACGCACCGGACCAGTTGCTCGGTTTCGCCCTGACCTTGCCGGCACAGGACAACCCCCAGGCATGCGCCCTGGCGTTTCTGGCCGTGGCGCCCGGCCAGCGTCGCCAGGGCATTGCCCGCGCCCTGCTGGGTGACACGCAGGCGCGCTATGCCAGCGTCGAGCTCAATGCCTTTGCCAACCAGGTGCCCTGGTTCGAGAACATGGGCATGCAGGTGGTTGCCGCCAGCGGGCCGCAGGTGCTGATGAGCAGCACTGGCCAGGCGAGCGGCGCGCTGATCGGCCGGCTGGACATTGCGCCGATCTACCAGACGGCCGAGGTGCTGCAGATTCATACCTACCTGCTCAATCAGCAGGGTGAAGATGCGATGCTCGATGCCGAGCAGCAGCGCGATGAGTGGCTGGATGAGTTGACGGTGCAAGCCAGGGAATGTGTACGGCAGCGCAAATCAGTGCATTGATCCGACGGCCTCTTCGCGGGCACGCCCGCTCCCACAGGTACTGCACAGGCCTGGAAATTTGCGCGATCCCTGTGGGAGCGGGCTTGCCCGCGAAGAAGCAAAACTAGCCAGTCAGGCATGCACCCAGCGCCGATGCAGCCCACGGGCCATCGCATCGAGCACATACCCCAGCACCCCGATCAGCAGCACCATCGCCATCAGCTCCGAATAGGCCAGGCGATCACGGGTATCGAGAATGAAATACCCAAGCCCCGCACTGACCCCGAGCATCTCGCACGGCACCAGCACGATCCACAGGATGCCGATGGCCAGACGCACGCCGGTCAGCACATGGCCGATCACCCCGGGGATGATCACCTTGCACAGGGTTTCCCAGCGCGTGGCACTCAGGCTGCGGCCAAGCTGCAGCCAGCGCGGATCGAGCTGGCGCACGCCGGCAGCAGTGTTGAGCAGGATCGGCCACAATGCGGCAAAGGCCAGCAGGAAGTAGATCGGCTGATCCCCTACGCCCATCAGCATCACCACCACCGGCATCCACGACAGCGGCGAGATCATCCGCAGGAACTGGAACGCCGGTGTGGTCGCCGCCTCCAGATGCCGGTAGCTGCCGACCAGCAGCCCCAGCGGCACGCCGATCAGCAGGGCGAGCAACAAACCGACCAGGATGCGTTTGAGGCTGACCCAGGCATGCCCGTAGACCTCGCCCTGGCCGAGCAATTCGACCAGGCTGGCCAGGGTCGCCTGGGGCGAGAAGCGCGCCGATAGGCCATCGGCCTCGCCGAACAGCTGCACACCCGCCCACCACAACAGCAGCAACCCCAGCAAGCCGGCCAGACCGAGGCCTGCATGTACGACGTGCTTGCGCATCAGACCGCAAACTCCTCGCTACGCTGGAAGTTCTCGGCAATGCCGAACACCGAAGGGCCGCCAACGGCGGCAATGGCGTTGCGCACGAAACGGTCGTCGACCAGGTCGCGCGCGGTCTGCGCCGGGTCCAGGCCAGCGAGGAAGCCGCTTTCGCCTTCGATCAGCGTGTGCTTGAGGCGCTTGACCAGTTCCTCGGTGTAGCTGGGGTACGGGTAGGGCTGGAAGTCGATGCGCTGCTCGTCCCACTGCTGGTGCTGGATGGCGCCACTGGCGATGTAGCCGGCACGGTCTTCGGCAGCCGGCGCCAGCACCTTGGTCAGCACCGCCGGTTCATGCGGGGTGTACTTGTTGGGGCCCGACTTGGACAGCAGCGCCGCCGCTTCGGCGCGGTGGTCGCGGGTCCATTGCTGGGCCTTGACGATGGCGTTGACCACCTTCTGCGACCACTCCGGGCGGTTGTTGAGGTCGTGCTCGTGCATGAACACCACGCAGCAGGCGTGGTTGCGCCAGACATCGCCGGTAAAGCGATGCACGCGACCAACCTTGAGGTTCTCGGCCAAGGCGTTGAACGGTTCGGCGACGATGTAGCCGGCGATGCGCTTGCTGGCCAGGGCCGGCGGCATGTCCGACGGCGGCAGCACCAGCAGGTTGACTTCGTTGGCCGCCAGTTGGGCATTGGCGGGTTTGGACACCGGGGTCAGGCCGTTATCGCCGAGCATCTGCTGCAGCACCACGTTGTGGATCGAATACCAGAACGGGATGGCCACGGTCTTGCCGCCCAGTTGCTTCATGTCGGTGATGTCCGGTGCCACGGTCAGGCCCGAGCCGCCCACATGGTTCCAGGCCACGACCTTGGCCGGTACCTTGCTGGCGTAACGGGCCCACACGGTCATCGGCGACAGCAGGTGAATGACGTTGACCTGGCCAGAGATGAACGCCTCGATCACCTGCGCCCAGCTGCGCAGCAGCACCGGGCGCTCGGCCTTGATGCCTTCGGCCTCGAACAGGCCGTTGTTGTGCGCCACCAGCAGCGGCGTGGCGTCGGTGATTGGCAGGTAGCCGATGCGCACCGGTGCGTCGGGTTCGGCGGCAGCGCGGGCCTGCAGGCTGGACAGCAACGGCACGGCCCCGGCGGCGGTGAGCATGGCACTGAGTTTGAGGAAATCACGACGCGAAGTGGAGGAACAGCAGTCATCCATGCACATGTGCAGGCTCCGAAGGCAACGAGGTAGGTGATGGTGCAGCGGTGCGGCTGGCCCGCCGAAGGGTTTTGAGGATGTCGATACGCAGCGCCCCCAGTTCCTCGACCCGCTGAGTACGCGGTTGTGGCAGGTCGATGCGCCATTGGCCGAGGATGTGCGCCGGGTGGTCGCCCAGCAGCAGTACCCGGTCGGACAACAACAAGGCTTCGTCGATGTCGTGGGTAATCAGCACGGCTGCGGTGTTATGGGTGGCGATCAGTTGCAGCAGCAATTGCTGCATGTCGGCACGGGTCACTTCGTCGAGCGCACCGAACGGCTCGTCGAGCAGCAGCACTTCCGGCTGGCGGGCCAGGCAGCGGGCCAGCGCGGTGCGCTGGGCCATGCCGCCGGACAACTGCGCCGGGTACTGGTTGCGCGCATGCTCCAGGCCCACCGCATGGATGGCATGGTCGATGCGCGCACGGCGCTCGGCGGCGGCCAGCTTGGGTTGACGGGCGAAATCCAGGCCGAAGGCGACGTTCTTTTCCAGGCTCAGCCAGGGCAGCAGGCTCGGGTCCTGGAAGGCCACGGCCAGGCGCGGGTGCGGCCCCTGCAGCGGTTCGCCGTGCAGGGCCACGCTGCCGCCGCGCGGCTGCTGCAGCCCGGCCAGCACCCGCAGCAGGCTGGACTTGCCTACACCACTGGGGCCCAGGATGGTCACCACCTCCCCTGGCGCCAGCGCCAGGTCGAAGCGCGCCAGCACCTCCTGCCAGCCGCCCTCGCGGGGGTAGCCCAGGCTGATCTCGCGGGCTTCGAGTAACGCTTGGCTCATGCGCTGGCGGCCTGGCGATGCAGCTCGGCGCGCAGCTGCACCAGGCTTGGGGTGACGATCGGCACGAACGCCGATTCGCGCCAGCGGCGGGCAAAACCGGCACCGAACTCATCCAGGTAAGCTTTGCCACCGCTGGCCTGCAGTTCCAGCTGCACCGCATCGGCAGCACTTTCGGCAAGGGTGATGCGCAGCTTGAACAGCGCCGCCGGCTGGCCCAGGAAGCGCCCTTCGAGCAGGCCTTGCTTGAGCTCGGCCACGGTGTTTTCCAGGCGTTCCTTGAGTACCTGACGGTGTTCTTCGAGGAACGACAGGCGCCCGTGCAGGTGTTCGTGTACTTCGTGCAGCGACCGCCGCGCCAGGCCGATGGCCATGCCGCACTGCAGGGCAAGAAACGCCGGGCGTACCTTGGGCAGGAACTCGCGGGCGTTTTCGTGCAGCAGCCAGTCGCGGCTCAGCTCGACCTGGTGAAACGCCAGCGCTGCCGTGTTGCTCGATTGCAGGCCCATCAGTTCAAGGTCGTCAGAGCGCTCCAGGCCCTGGCTGTCGGAGGGTATGGCCATCACGAAAGGCGAACCGCCGGCGTCGTCCTCGATGGCCGCCGCCACCACGAAGCCGCTCTTGCGCAGGTTGGTCACCCAGTGCAGGCGGCCTTCCAGCGTCCAGCCCGCCGCCTGCGGGCGACCACGTACCTGCAGCGCCTCGATGCCGGAGAGGAACTTCATGGCATTGGACAACCCGGTTGCACCGGCCAGCTCGCCCGTCAGCAGGCTGGGCAGCAGACGCTCGCGCAGGGCCTGGTTGGGGCTTTGCAGCAGGTATTCGATGAAGGCGCGCTGGCCCCAGCAGACAAAGGCTGCGGCCAGTGAACGGCTGGCGATGGCGGCGATGGCTTCGACCGCATGGGTCACCGCGCCGCCGCTGCCGCCCAGTGCCGGGTCGACGCCGATACGCAGCAGTTGCGATTCGGCGATGTGCGCCAGCACCAGTTGCGGGTCGCACTGGCCCTGGTCGATTGCCTCGGCGTTGGCATCCAGCCATTGACGAAATGCAGCATCAAGCATGTCCCTACTCCTTTTGAAATCGCAGGCGCGACCAGCGCCAGGCGCACGATTACGCGGTTGGCTGCCAGCGGTACTTGCTCAGCTCGTCGTTGAGCGGCGTCTGGGCGAACACATTAGCAAAGTTGCACAGGGTTGCGAGACTCACACCGAGAATCACTTCCAGGGCGTTGCCTTCGGTGAAACCGGCTTCGCGGAAAGCGTGGTAAGTGGTGTCACTGACATTGCCACGGGTGGCAATGACTTCACGGGCGAATTCGGCCAGGGTCTCGTAGCGGGCATCCGGCAGTTCACCACGGGCACGCAGGGCGTCGACTACCTCGGTGGGCAGCTTGGCTTTGTTCAGAGCCACGGCGGTATGGCCGGCGACGCAGAAGTCACAACCGTGTTTGGTAGCGGCAATCAGTTGCACCACTTCACGCTCGGCCAGGGTCAGCTCGGATTTGCCGTTCAGGGCCGACACTGTAACGTAGGTTTCCAGCGCCGCCGGGGCATTGGCCAGCACGCCAAGCAGGTTGGGTATGAAGCCGGAGTTCTTCTGGGCGTTTTCAAGGAATGGGCGGGCCGCTTCCGGGGCGCTCTGCAGAGTGTGTAAAGTAATGCGCGAGG
This sequence comes from Pseudomonas sp. NPDC089996, assembly GCF_044748405.1. Lineage (NCBI taxonomy): Bacteria > Pseudomonadati > Pseudomonadota > Gammaproteobacteria > Pseudomonadales > Pseudomonadaceae > Pseudomonas > Pseudomonas sp. NPDC089996. Next base: position 37,337 of record NZ_JBIVGA010000012.1, read on the forward strand.
TCATGGAGTGGTCTCCTTTTTGCTGTGTGTCTCTACAGTCTGTTGGTTATAAGAATTACCCTCCATATTCATCGGTCGCCTTTCCTTGCTCCTGAGTCTTTGCATTAGATGATTTCATCCAGCCATCTCGTCGATTGGTTATTAGAGAGCCTCGAGCTCGATGCCAGCCTGTTTCATGTCGGCCGCTACTGCGGCGGCTGGCATGCCAGCACTCAGGGCATGGGCCGGGCCAGCTTCCACCTGGTGGTGCAGGGCCGCTGCTGGTTGCACATCGACGGGCAGGCCGAAGCCATACGCCTGGAGACTGGGGATGCCGTATTCCTGCTGCGCGATCTGGCTTATCGGTTGTCCAGCGAACAGGACCCGATTGCCGCCTGCGCCCAGCCACGCCAGCAGATGCAGGCGCTGGACGCAACGGCGAGCGAAGGCGTGGGCCTGGTATGCGGGTTCTTCGATTTCCGTGCCGGGTTGTCGGCACTGATCGTCGAGGGGCTGGCCGAGTGGATCGTGGTGCCCGCCGACGAGCCGGACGGGCAGGCGGCGCAGGCGTTGTTCCGGCTGATTCTGCAGGAGTGTCAGCGTTCACCCTCGCAAACGCTGCTGGAGCGCCTGACGCATCTGCTGTTCCTGTATGTGCTGCGCCAGCAGGTGCACACCGGGCAGCCGCTTGGCGGCCTGGTCGCCCTCGCCCGCCAGCCGGCATTTGCCGGTTTGCTGGGGCAGTTGATCGAACAGCCCGGGCAGGCCTGGACGCTGGAAAGCATGGCGGCCTGCACCGGGTTGTCGCGCTCGGCGTTTTTCAAGCGGTTCAATGAGCTGGCCGGGCAGTCACCGGGGCAGGTGCTGCTGGCCTTGCGCATGCGCCATGCCTGCCGGTTGTTGCAGGCAGGCAATACCGTGGAGCAGGTGGGTGTGCAGGCCGGGTATCAGTCGGTGGCGGCGTTTACCCGGGCGTTTGCCAAGGCCATGGGGGTGCAGCCAGGGGCCTATCGGCGGCAGCACGAACAGCGCTGACCTGCACTGGCGGTAGATTCAGACCTGGCTGACCGGGATGTCCCCCGCCCCCTTGCCCTCACGCCGCTCGCACATCCAGTCATTGACTTGCTGCCCGAATTCGGCCGGCGCCTTTCGCCCAAACCGCCGCGCCAGATCCAGAATGGTCTGCTGCGCCAGGGCGTCCTCCATGCGCTTCTGCGCCCCCTGCATCACGGCATGGATCGCGCAGGTGCCCTCGGTCGCCCAGCCCGGCGCTGAACCTTCGAACAAGGTGCAGCGCTCGCGAATCTCGCGGCAATCGAAGATTTTCTTCGGCCCGTCGATGGCATTGACGATATCCAGCACGGTGATCTCGTCCGAAGGCCGGGCCAGGCGGAAGCCACCGCGTACACCTTCGGTGGCAACCACCAGCTTGGCGCGCGCCAGTTTGGTGAACACCTTGGCCAGGTATTCCTGGGGCACGCCTTGCAACTCCGCAAGATCGCGCACGCTGGACTCGCGCGTATCGCCGCGCTCGTCCACGAGATAGAGCAGGCAATGGATGCCATATTCGACGCCAGCACTGTAGAGCGACATGTGAATCTCCGACCAACTTTGTCGCAAATCATACGCGGGTAGCGCCAGCACCGCAAAGCAGTCTTGTGCGTTGAAGCGCTGTATCGCCAGCCGCGCCGAGGTGCAAAAGGCTAGTATCTAGCCGCGCAGAGCCTTCACTTCGCCTTTCTTGCCGTCCGTCTCGCGCAAGTATTCCTGCAGCGAGTCGTCCATCGCCTGCAACCAGCGGGTATGGTGGGGCACCGCTTTGGTACCGGTGAGCACCGAGCAATACGATTTGTCCCGGTAGCCCATGATGTCGTGCTTCTTGTCATGCTTCCATTGCAGGAAGATACGGTTGACTGCATCGATATCGAAGCGAGGGTAATCGGTCTGTTCGATCAGGTGCTTGATGTATCGGCCCTGGAACTCATACATCGAGGCCGTGGTTTGCAGGCCCTCTTCGTCCTCGCGCCAGCACGTGCTGTCGGCTTGCATGGCCGCCCTGGACGGTAGTTCGATGCGGCCCAGCATGTAGTCGCGGGCAAACCATGCCTGTGCGTCGAACAGGTTGAAGCTGTACCAGAGGTCCTGCATGCCCAGGTAGAGCAATTGCGGGTTCTGTTCCCATACCACGCCCTGGTACAAGCCGGCAGGCCAGAGCCGGTTGTTGGTCTTGAGGGTCAGCTCATCCGGCAGGAACGGGAAGTGATGCTGGTAGCCCGTGCACAGGATGATCGCATCCACGCGCTTGCTCGAGCCGTCTGCGAAGAAGGCCAGGTCGTTCTCGACCCGCAGCAGTTGCGGGCGCTCTTCCCACCCCTTGGGCCATTTGTAGCCCATCGGCTGAGTACGGTAGGCGGTGGTGATCGAACGCGCGCCGTACTTGTAGCATTGCGAACCGATGTCTTCGGCGGAGTAGCTGCTGCCGACAATGAGCAGATCCTGGCCCTTGAATTCCATCGCTTCGCGGAAATCGTGGGCGTGCAGGATACGCCCGGTGAAACGCTCGAAGCCTTCGAATTCTGGCACGTGCGGGGTGGAGAAATGCCCGCTGGCCACCACTACGTAGTCGAATACCTGCTCGATACTTTGCCCTGTGCCGTAGTCATGAGCGCTTACGGTGAACGTGCGTGCGTGTTCATCGAAGCTGACGTTCTTGACCACGGTATTGAAGCGAATGAACCCGCGCACTCCGGCCTTCTTCACGCGCCCTTGAATGTAGTCCCACAGCACCTCGCGCGGAGGGTACGAGGAGATCGGCCGCCCGAAGTGTTCATCGAAGCTGTAGTCGGCGAACTCCAGGCACTCCTTGGGGCCGTTGGACCACAGGTAGCGATACATGCTGCCGTGCACCGGCTCGCCATGCTGGTCAAGGCCGGTGCGCCAGGTGTAGTTCCACATACCGCCCCAGTCGGCTTGCTTCTCGAAGCAGACGACTTCCGGCATGGGAGCGCCCTGGGCATGGGCGGACTGAAACGCACGCAGTTGCGCAAGGCCGGACGGGCCGGCACCGATAATAGCTACACGAAGAGTCATAGTGATTCCTGAACTGTTGAACGCTGAAAAAATGCAAAGGCTCCCCAACCCCGAACGGCAAAAGGCCGGGGGTGACGGGATTCAGGCGTTACGGTGCAGGTGGAGGAACGGGGCGTTTGCGCATCTGGCTGAGCAGGATGTTGGCGGGTGGAATCGACAACACGTGAAACAGGCTGGAAAGCGGGGAGAGGATCATGGGGGTGGGCCCGTATCCATCCGCACAGGGCGCGGAATGGGGGCCTGAGGGGCGCAAGATACGTGTGTTCTCGTACATGGGGGCTGCAATGGCCTCTTTTCTTTGTGGTTTCCTTTTTATCTATAACGGATGGGGATGGCGATATCAAGGTTTGGCGTCCGCGTATCGGAATCGCTTGCACAGATAAACTACGACAACTATAGTCGCAGTTATTGAAGCAATACGACTCACGGGGCAAGTCCCCCTTTTCCAGCGGAGCATCTGCATGAAATCGAACATCCTGATCATCGGTGCCGGCTTTGCCGGTGTCTGGAGCGCCCTGAGCGCCGCCCGCCTGCTCGACCAGGCCCAGCGCGACGACCTGAGCATCAGCGTGCTCGCCCCGCAAGCGGAACTGCGTATCCGCCCGCGCTTCTACGAGGCCAAGGCGCATACCCTCAAGGCGCACGTGGGTGAACTGTTCGAGGCCGTGGGGGTGCGCTTCATCACCGGCAACGCAGAGGCCATCGACGCCGACGCGCGCAGCGTCAGTTACACCGACAGCCATGGCCAGCGCCAGCAGATCGGCTATGACCGCCTGATCCTCGCCGCCGGCAGCCAGGTGGCACGCCCAGCGGTTCCGGGCCTTGCCGAGCACACCTTCGATGTCGACCAGATGGAATCAGCCGTGCGTCTGGAGCAGCATCTGGAGGCGCTGGCCGCCCTGCCCGCTTCGCCTGCACGCAATACCGTGGTGGTCTGTGGCGGTGGTTTCACCGGTATCGAAACCGCCACCGAAATGCCCGCCCGGTTACGTGCAATCCTCGGTAACGCCGATGTGCGGGTAGTGCTGGTGGACCGTGGCGTCAGCATTGGCGCGGCACTGGGCGCGGGCATCAAGCCGTCGATCGTCGCTGCCTCGCAACTGGCCGGCGTCGAATGGTTGACCGGCACCTCGGTGGTGGCGGTGGACGCAGGTGGTGTCACCCTCGACAACGGCGATTACATCGCCAGCAAGACCGTGATCTGGACCGTCGGCGTCAAGGCCAGCCCGCTGACCGCGCAAGTGGCAGGCGAACGTGACACCTTCGGCCGCCTCAAGGTCGACGACCACCTCAAAGTGATCGGCCAGACGCACATCTACGCCACCGGCGACACCGCCTGGGCCGCCGTCGACGAACTGGGCAACCATGCCCTGATGACCTGCCAGCACGCCATCCCCATGGGCCGCCACTCGGGCAACAACGCCATGGCCGACCTGCTCGGCATCACGCCCGTGATCTATCGCCAGCCCAAATACGTCACCTGCCTGGACCTGGGCGAATGGGGCGCGGCGTACAGCGAAGGCTGGGAGCGCGAGCTGAAGCTTGAAGGTCAGGAAGGCAAGAACCTCAAACGCCAGATCAACTCGGTGTGGATCTACCCACCCGCAGCTGACAAGGCCCTTGCACTGGCAGCGGCCGACCCGGCGATCGCCATCGTTTGACCACAAGATCCTGACAGATCCGTCAGCAAATGACGGATTTGTCAGGATATGTCGTTACATTGAATGGCTGGTCAATATTAATGGCCATATGGCATCATTCAAATCAAAAAAATATTCAAGAGGGTGAGGCACACACTTTAATCCGCAGCGCATCGAGAGCCTGGCGCCAACCCCGGTGACCCGGCCATCCGACCATGCTCTTGACGCCTGCACGCCAACGTCAAGGAGCATTCCATGCAGTTACGGAATATGAAGATCGGCACCCGCGCTATCAGCGTGTTCGCCCTGTTGGGCGTTCTGGTCCTGGCCATGGGCCTACTCGCACTCTATGAAACCCGGCAGATGGACAAGGCCACGGATGAAATCCGTGTCACCTGGATGCCCGCCGTGGTCGCCCTCAGTGAAATCAGTACCAACCTCGGCCGCGCCCGCGCCGTCACCCTGCGCGCCGCGCTGGACGACTCCCCCGCCGAACGCATGCGCAACATCGACATGCTCAAAGGCATCAACGAGCAGCTCAAAGGTGGCCTGAAGGACTACGAGGACACCATCATTGCCGCCGATGACCGCGCCCTGTTCAACGCCTTCAACAGCGCCCACCAGCAGTACCTCGACCTGCAGGCGCGCGTGCTGCAGAACATCGGCTCTGGCCGCATGGACGAGGCCAAGCAGCAGATCAGCGGCCCGCTGACCCAATACGCCGACGGCATGATGAAGGCCATGGCCGCACTCATCGCCTACAACGGCAAAGGCGCCGAGGATGCCTCGCAGCGCAGCAGCGATGTGGCCGACGAGGCCTTCACCGCCGTGATCGGATCGCTGCTGGTGATCATGCTCGCCCTGGCCGCCATTGCCACCCTGCTTACCCGCAGCATCGTGGTGCCACTGGCCGATGCGGTTGCCGTGGCCGAGCGTGTGGCCACCGGCGACCTGACCCAGGACATCCGCGTGGTCGGCCACGACGAACCGGCCCTGCTGCTGCGCGCCCTGAGCCGCATGCAGCAGAGCCTGCGCGACACCATCCGCAAGATTGCTGCCTCTTCCGACCAACTGGCCTCGGCCTCGGAAGAGCTGCACACCGTCACCGAAGACACCAGCCGCGGCCTGCACCAGCAGAGCGCGGAAATCGACCAGGCGGCGACCGCCGTCAACCAGATGACCGCCGCCGTGGAAGAAGTGGCGAACAACGCGGTGAGCACGGCCGATGCCTCGAAAGGCGCCGACCAGAACACCCGTGACGGCCGCGATCAGGTCAATCAGGCCCTGGCTTCCATCGAGCATCTGGTCAATGATGTGACGGGCACCTCTGCCGAGATCGAACAGCTGGCCAGCAACGCCAACGAGATCAGCCGCGTGCTGGATGTGATCGGGGCGATTGCCGGGCAGACCAACCTGCTGGCGCTGAACGCGGCGATCGAAGCGGCGCGTGCGGGTGAGGCAGGCCGTGGCTTTGCCGTGGTAGCCGATGAGGTGCGCGCCCTCGCCCACCGTACCCAGCAGTCGACGGCGGAGATCGAGCAGATGATCGCCGGCATCCAGAACGGTACCGAACGGGCGGTGTCGGCCATGCACAGCAGTCGCGGGCGGGCCAACGGCACGCTGGAAGTGGCGCAGGGTGCGGGTCAGGCGCTTGAGGTGATTGCCGAGGCGATCGCTTCGATCAACCAGCGCAACCTGGTGATCGCCAGTGCCTCCGAGGAGCAGGCGCAGGTGGCGCGGGAGGTGGATCGCAACCTGGTGAACATTCGTGACCTGGCGATGCAGACATCGGCGGGGGCGAACCAGACCAGTGCGGCGGCGCAGGACCTGTCTCGCCTTGCCGTGGACCTGAATGGCATGGTGGCGCAGTTCAAGGTCTGATCTGAAACAGTTGGGGGCTGCTCTGCAGCCCTTTCGCGACACAAGGCCGCTCCTACAGGTACCGCGCAACATCGGAAACTGCGCGGCACCTGTAGGAGCGGCCTTGTGTCGCGAAAGGGCCGCAAAGCGGCCCCCTTGGGTATCAGTCGTTAACGCTTACAGCCCGCCCCGCCTTCTCGGCAGCCTGCCCGCGAGTCGCCAGGCAGTAATACAGCGGCACCGTCACCAGCAAACCGAACAGCCACGACAGGTCAGCCCCTTCGACGATGTTCGAATACGGCCCCACATACAGCGACGTGTTGGCAAACGGCAGCTGCACCAGAATGCCACAGGCATAGGCAATGATCGCGTGGTGGTTGAAGCGGCCATAGATGCCGCCATCAGCACGGAAGATCGACGCAATGTCGTACTGCCCCTTCTTGATCAGGTAGAAGTCGATCAGGTTGATCGAAGCCCATGGCACCAGCACCAGCAGCAGCGCCAGGATCAGCCCGATGAACTGGCCGATGAAGCCCGCCGAGGCGTTCAACGCCACCATCCCGCAGCCCACCAGAATCACCGAAGCCAGGATCACCCGCACCTTGATGCTCGGCGTCCACTCGGCGATGAAGGTCTGGATCGCGGTGACGATCGACAGCACCGCGCCATACAGGTTGAGGGCGTTGTGGCTGATGATGTTGAGCAGGAACAGCACCATCAGAATAGGGCCCAGCCAGCCGGTGGCCTGCTTGACCGCATCCATCGCGTCGGTGCCTTCCGGCACGCACAGCACCGCGATCGCACCGAAGCTGAAGCACAGGATGGTGCCAAGGGTAGCGCCGAAGTAGGTGGCCCAGAACGGCTTGGCGATGCCCACTTCACGCGGCAGGTAGCGCGAGTAGTCAGAGGTGTACGGCGAGAAGCTGATCTGCCAGATGATGCCCAGCGACACGGTGGCGATGAAGCCCGACAGGTTGAACGCGCCACGGCTGAAGAAGTCGGCCGGCAGCTCCTGGACGAACATCATGATGAAGCCGGCCAGCAGTGCCGAACCCATCACCCAGGTACCGATGCGGTTGAGGATGTGAATGAAGCGGTAGCCGATCACACCGATGGCCGTCGCACTCAGGGCGCCGATCACGATCGCGCCTGGCATCGGCACGCTCGGGGCGATGCCGTGGATGGTCTTGCCCGCCAGGACGATGTTGGAGATGAAGAAGCCGACATAGATCAGCGCAGTGAAGAACACGATCAGCAAGGCGCCGTAACGGCCGAACTGGCCACGGCTCTGGACCATCTGCGGAATGCCCAGCTGCGGTCCCTGCGCAGAGGCCAGGGCGATGAACACGCCCCCGATCAGATGACCCAGCACGATTGCGATCAGCCCCCACAACAGGTTCAGGTGGAACACCTGGACCACCATGGCGCCGGTGACGATAGGCAGGGGCGCAATGTTGGTACTGAACCAGAGGGTGAACAGGTCGCGCGCCTTCCCGTGGCGCTCGGCAGGTGGAACGTAATCGACCGTGTGATTCTCGACAAACTGGTGTTGCGATGACGGTTGGGACATAGGATTCAGCTCGAAAGGTCGTTTTTATCTTTGTAAGGAAACCGCATCTAGGCGGTCTCTCAGCTGCGGACCATATTATGGTATTCCAAGTTTTTGACAACACTGATCCGTAGGAAAAAACGCCCGCTGATCTGCTCACGCAACCCCTGCGACAAACCGCCTCACCGCTAAAGCCCACGGACTACGTGGCCTTGAGCCGTTCATCGTGAAAAAACAGGGCTGAAAATTCCGCTTGCAAAATAGGTATTACGGTATACCATCAGACACATCAACGATAAAAACCGCGGACCACCGCAGCCCTTCAGAGGTACACCAGATGATCGACGCAACCCTCTACAAGAACGTCCTGGGCTCCTTCCCGTCCGGCGTTACCGTCATCACCACCCTGGACGACGACGGCTCGGTCGTCGGCCTGACCGCCAGCGCCTTCTCCTCCCTGTCGATGGACCCGCCGCTGGTGCTGTTCTGCCCCAACTACACCTCCGACTCCTACCCTGTGCTGATCAAGCAGAAGCGCTTCGCCATTCACCTGCTCTCTGGTGAACAGCAGGCCGAAGCCTACGCGTTCGCCAAGAAAGGCAAGGACAAGGCCACCGGCATCGAGTGGAGCCTGAGCGAGCTGGGCAACCCGATCCTGGCCGGCGCCACCGCCGTCATCGAGTGCGAACTGTGGCGCGAGTATGAAGGTGGCGACCACGCCATCATGGTCGGCAAGGTACACAACCTGATCGTCCCGGCCGAAGCACCCCGGCCGATGATCTACTGCCGCGGCAAGATGGCCAGCCTGCCAGCCTTTGCCTGAAGCCTATTCTGAATCGAGACACCTGGCGCCTGCCCTGGCGGGCGACAGACACTTTCAAGCGTTGAGGAAAGCCCCATGAAATTTTCGTTGTTCGTGCACATGGAACGTTGGGATGAACAGGTCAGCCACCGCCAGCTGTTCGAAGACCTGACCGAACTGACCCTGATGGCCGAGCACGGCGGTTTCAGCACCGTGTGGATCGGCGAACACCACGCCATGGAATACACCATCTCGCCAAGCCCGATGCCGCTGCTGGCGTACCTCGCCGCGCGTACCGAGAAGATCCGCCTGGGTGCCGGCACCATCATCGCGCCGTTCTGGAACCCGATTCGCGTGGCCGGTGAATGCGCCCTGCTCGACGTGATCAGCAACGGCCGCATGGAAGTGGGCCTGGCCCGGGGTGCCTACCAGTTCGAGTTCGACCGCATGGCCAATGGCATGCCGGCCACCGACGGCGGCAAAGCCCTGCGTGAAATGGTCCCGGTGGTGCGCAAGCTGTGGGAAGGCGACTACGCCCACGACGGCGAAGTCTACAAGTTCCCTACCTCCACCAGCGTGCCGAAGCCGTTCAATGCCACCCCACCGATGTGGATCGCTGCCCGCGACCCAGACTCGCACAACTTCGCCGTGGCCAACGGCTGCAACGTCATGGTCACCCCATTGATGAAGGGCGACGAGGAAGTGCTGGACCTGAAGAACAAGTTCCAGGCCGCGCTCGACAACAACCCGGACGTACCACGCCCGCAACTGATGGTGCTGCGCCACACCCATGTGCACAGCCCGGCCGAGCCTGAAGGCTGGAAGATCGGTGCCCAGGCCATCTCGCGCTTCTATCGCACCTTCGATGCCTGGTTCGGCAACAAGACCGTGCCGGTCAATGGCTTCCTCGAGCCAAGCCCCGAGTCGAAGTTTGCCGAAGTGCCGGCGTTCCAGCTGGAGAACATCCGCAAGAACACCATGATCGGCACGCCGGAAGAGATCATCGCCCGCATCAAGTACTACCAGGAGCTTGGTGTCGACGAGTTCAGCTTCTGGTGCGACAACAGCCTGCCCCATGCCGAGAAGAAGAAGTCGCTCGAGCTGTTCATCAAGGAAGTGGTGCCGGCGTTCGCCTGAATTCCCATTGCCTGAGTCATTGCGGGACGCGCCCGCTCTCGTGGGCCCCTGTGGCCCGCGTGAGCGGGCTTTTTTTTTGAAACCTGTACCGGCCTCTGTGGGAGCGGGCGTGCCCGCGAAGAGGCCGGCACAGATGGCGCAGAATTCAAGGGATCAGCCCACCTTTCGTCCCCCCGCAAGAGAAATTTCAAGCCGCCTCTTGCACAACAAATATTATGGTATACCATCAGACAACAAGAGCTGATAACCCTCACCAGGAGCCACCCATGAGTTTCGAAATCCGCAAGATCGTCACCTACTCCGAAGAGACCCGCATCGAAGGCGGCAAGGCCACCGACAAGCCGGTGACCATGGTCGGCCTGGCCGTTGTGATCAAGAACCCATGGGCCGGTCGCGGTTTCGTTGAAGATCTGAAGCCGGAAATCCGCGCCAACTGCTCCGAGCTGGGTGCCCTGATGGTCGAGCGCCTGACCGCCGCCATCGGCGGTGCCGACAAGATTGAAGCCTACGGCAAGGCTGCCGTGGTCGGCGCCGACGGTGAAATCGAACACGCCTCGGCGGTGATCCACACCCTGCGCTTCGGCAACCACTACCGCGAAGCGGTACAGGCCAAGAGCTACCTGAGCTTCACCAACAAGCGTGGCGGCCCGGGCACCTCGATCCAGATCCCGATGATGCAGAAGGACGACGAAGGCCTGCGTTCGCACTACATCACCCTGGAAATGCAGATCGAAGACGCCCCGCGCGCCGATGAAATCGTCGTGGTCCTGGGCGCAGCCGACGGCGGCCGCCTGCACCCGCGCATCGGCAACCGCTACATCGACCTGGAAGAACTGGCTGCCGAAAAAGCCAACGCTCAATAACAACAACCAAGACGGGCCGGGGCGTGGCGTGCTTACCCGCCGCGCCCGACCTTCAAGGAGCGCCCTCCATGATTCAGCCTGTCGCTGAACGTACACCTGCCGGCACCAGCTACCTGTCCGTCGGCCAGGGCCAACCTGTGGTATTGATCCACGGCGTGGGCCTGAACAAGGAAATGTGGGGCGGTCAGATCGTTGGCCTGGCCAACGACTACCGCGTCATCGCCTACGACATGCTCGGCCACGGCCAGAGCGCATTGCCGGCCGCCGACACCGGCCTGGAAGGCTATGCCGGCCAGCTCGCCGAGCTGCTCGACCACCTGCAGGTTCAGCAAGCCACGGTCATCGGCTTCTCCATGGGTGGCCTGGTCGCCCGTGCCTTCGCCCTGCACTACCCGCAGCGCCTGGCTGCGCTGGTCGTGCTCAACAGCGTGTTCAACCGCACCCCCGAGCAGAGTGCCGGCGTCATCGCCCGCGCCGCCCAGGCTGCGGAACTGGGCCCCGACGCCAACGTCGACGCCGCCCTCGATCGCTGGTTCAGCCGTGAATACAAGGCTGCCAACCCGGCGCAGGTCGCTGCCATTCGCCAGGTGCTGGCGAACAACGACCCGCAGGGTTACCACACCACTTATTCGCTGTTCGCCACCCAGGACATGTATCGCGCAAGCGACCTGGGCAGCATTCAGGTGCCGACCCTGATCGCCACCGGCGAACTCGACTCGGGCTCCACCCCGGCCATGACCCGCCAGCTCGCCGCCAGCATTCCTGGCGCACAAAGCGTGGTCCTCGCCGAGCAACGGCATATGATGCCAGTGGAAGCCCCGCGTGAAGTCAACAAGATGCTGCTGGACTTCCTCGCCCAAGCCCGCACCCTCACCGAATCCGCCAAGGGGATTGTTGCATGACCCTCGTTCGTTTCCAGATGTGCATCGACGGCCAATGGCTCGATGCCCAGAGCGGCAAGACCTTCGACAGCCTCAACCCGGCCACCGCCCAGGCCTGGGCGCAACTGCCCGACGCCGACGAAGCCGATGTCGAGTTGGCCGTGCAGGCCGCCCAGCGTGCCTTCGACAGCAAGGCGTGGCGCAGCATCACTGCCACCGCACGCGGCAAGCTGCTGCGTCGCCTGGGGGATCTGATCGCCGAAAACAAGGAACACCTGGCCCAGCTGGAAAGCCGTGACAACGGCAAGCTGATCCGCGAAACCCGCGGCCAGGTCGGTTACCTGCCGGAGTTCTTCCACTACACCGCGGGCCTGGCCGACAAGCTCGAAGGCGGCACCCTGCCGCTGGACAAGCCCGACCTGTTCGCCTACACCGTGCACGAGCCGATCGGCGTGGTAGCCGGGATCATCCCGTGGAACAGCCCGCTGTACCTGACCGCGATCAAGCTGGCCCCGGCACTGGCTGCCGGCAACACCATCGTGCTCAAGCCGTCCGAGCACGCCTCGGCGACCATCCTCGAGCTGGCTCGCCTGGCCCTGGAAGCCGGCTTCCCGGCGGGCGTGGTCAACGTGGTCACCGGCTACGGCCCAAGCACCGGCGCGGCGCTGACCCGCCACCCGCTGGTGCGCAAGATCGCCTTCACCGGCGGCGCCGCTACTGCCCGCCATGTGGTGCGCAGCAGCGCCGAGAACTTCGCCAAGCTGTCGCTGGAGCTGGGCGGCAAGTCGCCGAACATCATCTTCGCCGACGCCGACCTGGACAGCGCCATCAACGGCGCCGTGGCCGGCATCTATGCAGCCTCCGGCCAGAGCTGCGTGGCCGGCTCGCGCCTGCTGGTACAGGACGAGATCTTCGATGAATTCGTCGAGCGCCTGATCGCCCGCGCCAAGCGCATCAAGATCGGCAACCCGCAGGACGACGCCAGCGAAATGGGCCCTATGGCCACCGCACAGCAACTGGGCGTGGTCGAAGGCCTGGTCGCTGCGGCCAAGGCCGAAGGCGCCAAGCTGCACATGGGCGGCAAGCGTGCCGAGGTCGAAGGTGAAGGCTGGTTCTACGAGCCGACTCTGTTCGAGTGCCACAGCAACTCGATGACCATCATGCAGGAAGAGGTGTTCGGCCCGGTCGCTGCGGTGATCCGCTTCAAGACCGAGGAAGAGGCCCTGGCCATCGCCAACGACTCGCAGTTCGGCCTTGCCGCCGGCATCTGGACCCGCGACCTGGGCCGTGCCCACCGCCTGGCCCGCGATGTGCGCTCGGGGATCATCTGGGTCAACACCTACCGCGCCGTGTCGGCCATGGCGCCGATCGGCGGTTTCAAGAACAGCGGCTACGGCCGTGAGAGCGGCATCGATTCGGTGCTGGCCTATACCGAGCTGAAGACCGTGTGGATCAACCTGTCCACCGCGCCGATGCCCGACCCGTTCGTGATGCGCTAGGAGATACACGAGATGATCGAACCCGGCATCTACAAAGACGTGATGGGCTCCTTCCCGTCCGGTGTCACTGTGGTCACCACCCTGGACGCCGACGGTGGCATCGTCGGCATCACCGCCAGCGCGTTCAGCGCGCTGTCGATCGAGCCGGCGCTGGTGCTGTTCTGCCCCAACTACGCATCGGACACCTACCCGATCCTGCGTGACAGCAAGCGGTTCGCCATTCACCTGCTGTCTGCCGACCAGACCGCCGAGGCCTATGCCTTCGCCGGCAAGGGCAAGGACAAGGCCAAAGGTGTCGAATGGCAGCTGAGCGAGCTGGGCAACCCGCTGCTGACCAAGGCCACGGCGATCATCGAATGCGAACTGTGGCGCGAATACGACGGCGGTGACCACGCGATCATCGTCGGCGCGGTGAAGAACCTGGTGCTCCCGGCCGAGCCGGTGACGCCGATGGTCTACCACAAAGGCAAGCTGGGCGCCCTGCCGCCCTTGGGCTGACCTTTGAAATTCTGGGGCCGCTGTGCGGCCCTTTCGCGACACAAGGCCGCTCCTACTGGAGATCGCGGTCCCTTGTAGGAGCGGCCTTGTGTCGCGAAAGGGCTGCAAAGCAGCCCCAAAATGTCAGCAACACCCCATTTTTAGGGGCTGCACTAATCGTCTCACCCTCGGTTGCAGCCCCTGTTTTATTCCGGAGTACTGCGCATGAGCAACGAAAAGTACGAGAAAGGCCTGCAGATCCGCACTCAGGTACTGGGCGAGGAATACGTCAACCGCTCGATCCAGAACGCCGACGACTTCACCAAGCCGCTGCAAGAGCTGGTCACCGAGTATTGCTGGGGCCACGTCTGGGGCCGCGAAGGCCTCTCGCTCAAAGAGCGCAGCATGATAAACTTGGCCATGATTTCCGCGCTCAACAGGCCCCACGAGCTCAAGCTGCACATTCGCGGCGCATTGCGTAATGGCCTGAGCCGTGAACAGATTCGCGAGATCCTGCTCCAGGTCGGCATTTATTGCGGCGTGCCCGCGGCGGTGGACAGCTTCCGCCTGGCCCGCGAAGCGTTCGCTGAAGCCGATGCGGAGTCAACCCGTTAACAGCGGGCTGTTCGAACCCACGCAAGGAGCACCGATGGTTCGCGGTGCTTTAGCGGTTGCGGCCGGGCAGCCTCATTCAGAGCGCACTTGATGAAACGCCAGCCCCTCGACGACAGCTTCAAGGTCAACCGCAACCCCGTTACCCTGCGCGAAATCGTGCTCGACAAGCTGCGCGGCGCGATCATGAACTTCCACCTGCTACCGGGCGACCGCCTGGTCGAACGCGACCTTTGCGACCGCCTCGGGGTCAGCCGCACCTCGGTACGCGAGGCCCTGCGCCACCTGGAATCCGAAGGCCTGGTGGAATTCGCCGATGCCAAGGGCCCGCGCGTGGCCATCATCACCCTGGAAGACGCCCGCGATATCTACGAGCTGCGTTGCGTGCTCGAAGGCCTGATCGTGCAATTGTTCACCCTCAACGCCAAGGCCAAGGACATCCGTGCCCTTGAGCGCGCCCTCGAGGTCAACCGCGAAGCGCTCGAAGAGGGCGAGCTGCAACAGGTGCTGGACTCGGTGCAAGGCTTCTACGACGTGCTGCTGGAAGGCTCCGGCAACCAGGTCGCCGCCCAGCAGCTGCGCCAGCTGCAGGCACGCATCAGCTACTTGCGCGCCACCTCGGTGTCGCAGGAAAACCGCCGCGGCGCCAGCAACCGCGAGATGGAAAAGATCGTCGAGGCGATCAAGGGCGGCGACCCGCTGGTGGCCCACCAGGCCTCGGTCGACCACGTCCGCGCCGCCGCCAAGGTGGCCCTGGACTACCTGCGCCAGAAGCAGGATGACAGCACCAAGGTACGCGACATGGTCGAGCCCCTGGCCCTGAAAGAACCCCGCATCGAACCCCGCATAGGCCGCTGACCATGCCCAACGCCCCGCGCTACTGCCCGCACTGCACCACGGAACTGGCCCGGGGCGTTCCAACAGGCGACACCCACGAGCGCCTGCATTGCACCGGCTGCGGCTACATCCACTACATCAACCCGAAGATCATCGCCGGCTGCATCATCGAGCGCGACGGCAAGTACCTGCTGTGCCAGCGCGCCATCCCGCCGCGCCCCGGCACCTGGACCTTGCCGGCCGGGTTCATGGAGGCCGGCGAGACCACCGAGCAGGCGGCGCTGCGCGAGGTGTGGGAAGAAAGCGGCGTGCGCGCCGACATCGTCTCGCCCTACTCCATCTTCAGCGTGCCGAAGATAAGCGAGGTGTATATCATCTTCCGCGCCAGCGTCACCGAAGAGACCGGGCAGTACGGGCCGGAAACCCTGGCCTACAAGTTCTTCGAACCTGACGAAATTCCGTGGGACGAAATCTATTACCCGGCGATCCGGCAGATCCTCGAGCGCTACATCCTCGAACGCCAGGCCGGGGTGTATGGCATGTACATGGGTAACGACGACACGGGCAAAGTGCACTTCATGCGCTAGGCCATCCAGGCCCTCCCAAGCGTACTCCGCCGTGCGCGGCGGCTTATCAGCGCTTGCCGGCCAGCAGCCGCGCCACGCTCTGGGCCAGTTCCGCCTGGCGGTAGGGCTTGCGCAGCACTTCGAAACCCTTGAGTTCGCGTGGGGTCAGGTTGGCATAGCCAGTGATGATCAGCACCGGCAGGTCCAGTTGGTGCTCACGCATCTGCTGGGCGAAGCGCACGCCGGTCATCTCGGCCATGACGTGGTCGGTGACCAGCACATCCGGCAGCCAGCCTTGTGCCACCAGGTGCAACGCCTCTGCCGGGCCAGGGGCCTCGGTGACTTCGTAACCCAGGTCACGCAATTGCAGGGCAGTGGCATGGCGCACGATCTCTTCATCGTCCACCAGCAGCACCCGGCTCGGCCGTTCGGCCTGACGGACCTCGCTCACCTCATCATGGGGGCATGACGCAGCGACTTCGCTGAGCGGCAACCACAAGGTCGCCGCAGTGCCCAGGCCTGGGCTGGAGCAGATGTCGAAACCGCCACCGGACTGCACGGCCAGGCCCTGCACCATCGGCAACCCCAGCCCGGTACCCTTGCCCACGCCCTTGGTCGAGTAGAACGGCTCGACGCAACGGCGCAGTTGCTCTTCATCCATGCCGCAGCCATTGTCGCGCACCTGCAACCAGAGCAACCGTGCCGCAGCCACCCCTGCCGGCCTGGGGGGGCCGTCGCTGTCTAGCCCGGCCGCGATGGCAAGCGTGCCGCCCTCGGGCAGCGCATCCCGGGCATTGACCACCAGGTTGAGCAGGGCCAGCTCCAGCTGGTGAGGGTCGGCCAGCACGGCGGGCAGCGCCGGGTCTATCTGCACCTGCACGGCGATGGTCGGCCCCAGCGAGCGCGCCATCAGCTCGTGCATGTCCTCCACCAGCGCCGCCAGCGATACCGCCTGTGGCTTGAGGGTCTGCCGACGAGCGAAGCTGAGCAGCCGGCCCACCAGGTTGCGCGCCCTTTCGGCCGCCTGCAGGCCGCCATCGATCAGGCGCGGTGCGCGCTCGGATTGCGGGTGCCGGCGCAGCAGCTCGAACGAGGCGATGATCGGCGTGAGCATGTTGTTGAGGTCATGGGCGATGCCGCCGGTCAATTGCCCGATCATTTCCAGCTTGTGCGCTTCGTGCAGCTGCAGCATCGCTGCCTCACGCTGGGCCAGAACCGCCGCTACGCGGTCTTCAAGGCTCTGGTTGAGCAGGTGCAGTGCGCGCTCGGCGCGCGCATGGGTGATGGCTGCCCAGGCCTGTTTGGCGGTTTCTTCGACCAGTTGACAGTCATCTTCGAAACACTGGCGCGGGGTATGGAAATGCACGCCCAGCATCGCTTCCAGGCGCCCGGCGCGCAGCACCGGGACATGCAGCGTGGCGCACAGGCCATCGCGTTGTGCCTCGTAGGCCTGCTGCACCAGCTGGCCCGCCGCCAGCTGCTCGCGCAGCGACGCGCCGAAGGTGGCATAGGCATGCTGACCGACCATCGACGGCACGCCGTCGACCCATTCGCGGGCCACCCTGAAACTGCTGCCATCCCCTTGGTCCTCGCCGAAGCAGACCCGCGCCGCGCCCAGCTCCTCGGCCAGACGCTGCACGGCATAGGCCTCGATGCGCTCAGCTTCGCCCAGCCCTGGCAAGGTGCGGCCCAGTTCCAGCAAAAACGCCTGGCGCTGCTGGAAGCGCACCCGCTCGGTGGTTTCGCTGACCAGGCACAGCACGCCGCCAACGCTGCCATCGGCCTCGTGCACGGCGGAATAGGACACATCGAAGTAGACGGTTTCGCCGAGCCCTCGACGTTCTATATAGAAAGGGCGGTCCTTGGCCCAGAACGTCTTGCCGGTCTCACGCACATCGCGCAACAGCGGCTCGAGGTCATCCCATAATTCGCTCCAGTTGTCCTGCGCTGGCCGTCCAAGGGCCTGCGGGTGCTTGGTGCCGATCGTCGGGATGTAGGCATCGTTATACAGGGCAACGTAGTCATCGCCCCAGAACAACACGAACTGTGCCTGGGCTGGTAACAGCGTGCCCATCACCGCCTGCAAGTGCCGCGACCAGGTGCGGGGAGGGCCCAGCGGCAAGCCGCTCCAGTCCATCGACTGCAGCAGGTTGCCAATGCTGCCGCCGTTGAGCAGGAAGCCCGGTGGCGGTTTGAAGGTATTCCTGGGGCGTTGCTGAAGCGTTCTCATGTCTGGGAGGTCCCGGGCACATTGCCATCCATCTCTGGATAGGAGATCGCCGATCGGCAGTTCGTTCCGCTCGATAGCAGAATTTCAAACATGCACCGTCAGTGCGCACACTGCACCCGTGCAGCTCACCTCGATGCAGCGCTGACGACAGCGACCCCTTCTACTTCAAGCCTTGCCGCCAACTGGCACCCTCCTTGCTACCGTCCACCGCTTAACCTTTTGTCAGCCTTAGGTTTTTTAAGGTTTATGGGCACATATTTACTAATTTCTCGTTCTCCCCGCGCCCCGCATCATCGCTCCAACAAGAACGCGTCGCCCTTCGACGGCACGCACCCGGGCAGCACCCGATGCCCCACCTTGCCTTGGAGTCAGTCATGACCAGTGCAGCCAATTCGGCACCCCTGATAGAAAAACACACGATCGGCTACGTGCCGCCGGAAGACCGCCATGGAAAGGTGAGGGATCTGTTCACACTGTGGTTCGGCGGCAACATCGCACCACTGCCCATCGTCACCGGCGCGCTGGGCGTGCAACTGTTTCACCTGAACCTGGTGTGGGGCATCGTCGCCATACTGGTCGGCCACCTGGTCGGCGGCGTGCTGATGGCGCTGCACTCGGCCCAGGGCCCGCAGATGGGTATCCCGCAGATGATCCAGAGCCGTGCCCAGTTCGGCACTCTCGGCGCGTTGCTGGTGGTGGTGATTGCCGGGGTGATGTACATCGGCTTCTTCGCCTCCAACATCGTCCTGGCCGGCAAATCGCTGCATGGCGTGGTCGAGGCCGTACCGGTGCCGGTGGGCATCGTCATCGGTGCGCTGGGCTCGGGCATCATCGGCATCATCGGCTACCGCTTCATCCATGTGCTCAACCGCATCGGCACCTGGGTGCTGGGCATCGGCATCGTGGTCGGCTTCGGCTACATCTTCAGCCATGTGCAAAGTGACGATTTCCTCACCCGCGGCGGCTTCAACCTGGCCGGCTGGCTGGCCACCGTGTCGCTGGCGGCGCTGTGGCAGATCGCTTTCGCACCGTACGTGTCGGACTACTCGCGCTACCTGCCGGCTGACGTGAAAGTCAGCTCGACCTTCTGGACCACCTACCTGGGCTCGGCCTTGGGTTCGAGCCTGTCGTTCATCTTCGGCGCCGTGGCGGTGCTGGCGATTCCGGCCGGCATGGACACCATGGACGCGGTCAAGCTCGCTACCGGCACCCTGGGCCCGGTAATGCTGGTGCTGTTCCTGCTCAGCGTGATCAGCCACAACGCCCTCAACCTGTATGGTGCGGTGCTGTCGATCATCACCCTGATCCAGACCTTCGCCTACCGCTGGATACCCACCGCCAAAAGCCGTGCGGTGCTGTCGTTGATCGTGCTGGCCGCCTGCTGCGTGGTGGCGGTGTTCGCCTCGGCCGACTTCATCGGCCACTTCGTCGACATGGTGCTTGTGCTGCTGGTGGTGCTGGTGCCGTGGACGGCGATCAACCTGATCGACTTCTATGCCATCCACAAAGGCGACTACGACATCCAGTCGATCTTCAAGGTCGATGGCGGTATCTA
Source organism: Pseudomonas sp. NPDC089996 (assembly GCF_044748405.1). Taxonomy (NCBI): domain Bacteria; kingdom Pseudomonadati; phylum Pseudomonadota; class Gammaproteobacteria; order Pseudomonadales; family Pseudomonadaceae; genus Pseudomonas; species Pseudomonas sp. NPDC089996. The sequence continues at coordinate 56,914 of NZ_JBIVGA010000012.1, forward strand.
CGGCCGTTACAACCCGCAGGCGCTGATTGCCTACGCGGTGGGTATCGTGGTGCAGATCCCGTTCATGAACACGCCGCTGTATGTCGGGCCGATTTCCGAGCACATCAACGGGGCCGACCTGTCGTGGCTGGTGGGTCTGGCAGTGACTTCGCCGCTGTACTGGTGGCTGGCCAGCCGTGACAGTGCCTACCGTCGCCGCCAGACCAGTGCAAAGCTGGCCATGAGTCACTGATTCACCTGCACCGGCCTGTTCGCGGGTTTACCCGCGAACAGGCCGGTACGGGCAACCCATGAATCAGAGGTTGTAAGCCCGCTCGTTGTGCTCGGCAAGGTCCAGCCCCTGCTCTTCCTCTTCCCGGCTGGCCCGCAGCCCCACGGTCAGCTTGATCGCCCCGAGGATCGCCCAGCTCACCACGAAGCAATAGACGAAGGTAAAGGCCACGCCCTTGAGCTGCACCAACGCCTGCCCGATTGGCGAAGCGCCCTCCACATACCCGCCCAACGCCGGCGCGGCAAACACCCCGGTCAACACCGCCCCCACCATCCCGCCTACCCCATGCAGCCCGAACACATCGAGGCTGTCGTCGTACCCCAGCACCTGCTTCAAGCGGGTCACGGCAAAGAAGCAGATCGCCCCGGTCAGTAACCCGATAGCCACCGCGCCCAACGGCCCGACAAAAGCACAGGCCGGCGTGATCCCCACCAGTCCGGCCAAAGCCCCCGATGCCGCACCCAATGCAGTAGGCCGGCCATGCATGACCTTCTCGGTCAGCAACCAGCCGACAATCCCGGCACACGCCGCCACCATGGTTGCCAGCATCACCACCCCTGCCCCTTCGTTGGCCGCAAGCCCGGAGCCTACGTTGAAGCCGAACCAGCCCACCCACAGCAACCCTGCCCCCACCAGAGTGAAGCCGAGGTTGTGCGGCGGCATGGCCGTCTGCGGGTAGCCTTTGCGCTTGCCCAACATCAACGCCGCCACCAGCGCTGCCACACCCGAGTTGATATGCACGGCGGTGCCGCCGGCAAAATCCAGCACCCCCCAGTTGACCATCAGCGCCCCCGGCCCGCCCCACACCATATGGGCGATCGGCGCGTACACCAGAACGAACCAGGCCGCCATGAACAGCAGCGAGGCGCTGAACTTCATGCGCTCGGCAAAACCGCCAGCGATCAGTGCCGGTGTGATGATGGCAAACGTCAGCTGGAATACCGCGAACACCCCTTCCGGGATGCTGCCCACCAGGCTGTCGTGGCCGATGTCCAGCATCAGCGCCTTGTCCAGGCCGCCGATGAAGCTGTTGAAGGTCAGCTGCCCTTCGACCATGCCGCTGGTATCCACCACCAGGCTGTAGCCGAACAGCACCCAGAGGATGCCGATCACCCCGGCCACGGCGAACAGCTGGGTGAACACCGAAAGGAAGTTCTTCGCCCGCACCATGCCGCCATAGAACAGCGCCAGGCCCGGGATGCACATCATCAGCACGAACATTGCCGCGCAGATCATCCAGGCGGTGTTGCCGGTGTCCAGGGTGGGTTCGGCGGCGTGAGCCAAGGGCGTCAACGCGAACAGCACAACAGCTAGGGCAAGCTTCATGGAGTCACTCCTGTGCGAATGGGGAATGCAGCTGGGGCTGCTTTGCAGCCCTTTCGCGACACAAGGCCGCTCCTACAGGGAGACCGCAGTTGCCGAGCTTGCGCGGTCTCCTGTGGGAGCGGCCTTGTGTCGCGAAAGGGCCGCAAAGCGGCCCCAGATGGTCGAATCAGTACTGCGCCTGGCCTGGCACCCAAGCAGTCCCTGCCAATGGCACCCGGGCCATGGCAGCAGCCTCCACGGTCAACGCCACCAGATCCTCCGGGTCAAGGTTGTGCAGGTGCGACTTGCCGCAGGCGCGGGCCATGGTCTGCGCCTCCAGCACCAGCACCCGCAGGTAGTTGGCCAGGCGCCGGCCGGCCTCTTCCGGGTTCAGGCGCCTGGCCAGTTCCGGGTCCTGGGTGGTAATGCCGGCCGGGTCGCGGCCGTTCTGCCAGTCGTCGTAGAAGCCTGCGGCCGAGCCGATCTTCTTCAGTTCACTGTCCAGCCGCGGGTGGTTGTCGCCCAGGGCGATCAACGCCGCCGTGCCGATCGCCACGGCATCGGCGCCCAGGGCCATGGCCTTGGCCACGTCGGCACCGTTGCGGATGCCACCGGAAACGATCAGCTGCACCTTGCGGTGCATGCCCATCTCCTGCAACGCCTGCACCGCTTGGGGAATGGCGGGCAGGATGGGAATGCCGACGTGCTCGATGAACACTTCCTGGGTGGCTGCCGTGCCGCCCTGCATGCCGTCAAGCACGATCACGTCGGCACCGGCCTTCACCGCCAGCTTGACGTCGTAGTACGGGCGGCTGGCGCCGATCTTCACGTAGATCGGCTTCTCCCAGTCGGTGATCTCGCGGAGCTCGGCAATCTTGATCGCCAGGTCGTCCGGGCCGGTCCAGTCCGGATGGCGACAGGCACTGCGCTGGTCGACGCCAATCGGCAAGGTGCGCATCCCGGCGACGCGTTCGGTGACCTTCATGCCCAGCAGCATGCCGCCACCGCCGGGCTTGGCACCCTGACCAAGAACGATCTCGATGGCATCGGCCTTGCGCAGGTCATCGGGGTTCATGCCGTAGCGCGACGGCAGGTACTGGTACACCAGGTGCTGCGACTGGCCGCGCTCTTCCGGGGTCATGCCGCCGTCACCGGTGGTGGTGCTGGTGCCGGCAATGGTCGCGCCACGGCCGAGGGCTTCCTTGGCGTTGGCCGACAGCGCGCCGAAGCTCATGCCGGCGATGGTCACCGGGATTTTCAGGTGGATCGGCTTCTTGGCGAAGCGGTTGCCCAGCACCACGTCGGTGCCGCACTTTTCCCGGTAGCCTTCCAGCGGGTAGCGCGACACGCTGGCGCCGAGCAGCAGCAGGTCGTCGAAGTGCGGCACGCGGCGCTTGGTGCCGCCGCCACGGATGTCGTAGATGCCGGTTTCGGCGGCACGCTGGATTTCCTGGATGGTCAGGCGATCGAAGGTGGCCGACTCACGCAGTACCGGGGGGAATTGCTCGCTCATGGGAATGCTCCTGGATCAGTACGCGCTGGCGTTGTCGACTTTGAAGTTGTACAGCTGCCGGGCCGAGCCGTAGCGTTTGAAATCGCCGGCCTTGTGCGCAAGGCCAGCCTTGTTCAGCAATTCCTGCAGCTCTTGCAGGTGCTCGGCGCGCATCTCTTTTTCGATGCAGTCAGAACCCAATGACTGCACCGCCCCCTTGACGTAGATGCGCACCTCGTACAGCGAATCGCCCAGCGCATCGCCAGCATCGCCGCACACCACCAGGCGCCCAGCCTGGCCCATGAAGCAGCTCATGTGACCGATACTGCCGCCAACCACGATGTCCACGCCCTTCATCGAGATGCCGCAACGCGCACCGGCATCGCCCTCGATCACCAATAGCCCGCCATGGGCGGTGGCGCCGGCGGCCTGGGAGGCGCTGCCCTTGACCCGCACCGAGCCGGACATCATGTTCTCGGCCACGCCCACACCGACATTGCCGTGCACAGTGACGTTGGCTTGCTGGTTCATGCCGGCGCAGTAGTAGCCGGCATGGCCTTCGATATCCACCGACACGTCGGCGTTAATGCCCACGGCCAGGTTGTGCTTGCCGTCGGGGTGGGTCACCCGCCATTCACGGTCCTGCACCTCGCCATGCAGGGACTGGTTGAGTACGCGCACCGAGGCGCTGGAAAGGTCGATCGTCTTCATGAATGTCTCCAGGGGTTCGGTGAGTGTCAGGCGCTTTCGCGTTCCCAGACGTACAGGGTGGCCGGCGCCGGTTCCCAGACCTTGGCCTTGTCGATACCCGGCAGGCTGGCCAGGGCTTGGTATTCCGAGGCCATGGCCACGTAGTCGTCGGTTTCCGCGAGCACGGCCGGCTTGCAGGCAATCGGGTCGCGGATCACGGCAAAGCCGTTGCGGGTGCCGATGGCGAAGGTGAAAAAGCCGTCCAGGTCTTCCAGGGCGCCATCCAGGGCCTGGGCCAGGGTATCGCCCTGCTGCAGGCGCCAGGTCAGGTAGCCGGCGGCCACCTCGGTGTCGTTGTCGGTCTCGAAGGCGATGCCCTCGCGCTTGAGTGCCTGGCGCAGGCGGAAGTGGTTGGACAGCGAGCCGTTGTGCACCAGGCACAGGTCGGCGCCAGTGGAGAACGGGTGGCTGCCTTCCATGGTCACGGCGCTTTCGGTGGCCATGCGGGTATGGCCAATGATGTGGCTGCCCTTCATGCCGGCCAAACCGAAGCGGCTGGAGATTTCCGCCGGCAGGCCCATGCCCTTGAGGATTTCGATGCTCTGCCCGGCGCTCATGATGCGCACCTCCGGCGCCAGCTCGGCCAGCGCGGCGCGCACGGGGGCTTCATCGGTATGGACCTTGAGCACGGCAGCGCTGGCGTTCTGGAACCAGTCCAGTGAACAACCCAGGCGCCCTTCCAGTTGGCCCATCAGGGCCGCCCAGGGGTAGTTGATGTCCGTCGCCTGCAGGGTCAGCTTGACCCAGCCATCGGCCACTTCGTCGCCATAGATGGCAAAGCCGGCGCTGTCCGGGCCGCGGTCGGTCATGGCTTGCAGCATGGGTTCGAAGAGCTTGCCGAGCTGGGCTTCCAGCTCTGGCTTCTTGAGGTACAGACCTACGATTCCACACATGGTGATACTCCTTCTAGGCAGTGGGTAGCCGCTGCATTCGCCGCTACCCAGGGACAGGGTTGGCGGTCAGAAGAATTCGGTGTAGCGCTGGATTTCCCAGTCGGAGACGTGGCGGCAATACTCCACCCACTCCATGCGCTTGAGCTTGATGAACTCGTCGACGATCTCGGCGCCAAGCACCTCGCGGAACAAGGGGTCGGCTTCCAGGGCGTCGGCGGCTTCCTTGAGCGATTGCGGCAAGGTCTTGATGCCGCGTGCGGCGATTTCTTCCAGGCTCAGGTTGTAGAGGTTCTCGTTGCACATCTCGCCCGGCTCCAGCTGGCGGTCGATGCCATCGAGGCCAGCGGCGATGATCGCGGCGGTGACCAGGTAGGGGTTGCAGCCAGCGTCCGGCAACCGGAACTCCAGGCGGCCATAAGGGATGCGCACCATCGCCGAGCGGTTGTTGGCGCCGTAGGCGACGAAAGCCGGGGCCCAGGTGGCGCCGGACAGCGAGCGGCCGACCACCAGGCGCTTGTAGGAGTTGACTGTCGGCGCGGCGAAGGCACACAGCGCCGCGCCGTGGGCCAGCAGGCCGGCGGCGAAGTGATAAGCCAGTTTCGACAGGCCCATGCCGCTGCTGTCGGACGGGTCGTGGAACAGGTTCTTGTTGCTGCTGCTGGCCAGCGACAGGTGGAAATGCATGCCATTGCCGGCGCGCTTGGGGTCGGGCTTGGGCATGAACGAGCAGATCATGCCCAGGTCGTTGGCGATCTCGCCGGCAGCCATGCGGAAGAAGGTGAAGCGGTCGGCCGACTCCATGGCGTCGCTATAGGTGTAGTTGATCTCGAATTGGCCGTTGGCGTCCTCGTGGTCGATCTGGTAGATGTCGAAGCCGACCGGCTGCAGGGCCTCGGTAAGGCGTTCGAGGAACAGCCGCGAACGCGACAGGCCCTTGTAGTCGTAGCAGGGCTTGTCGAGGTTGTCAGAGGCGTCCACCAGCTGCAGCTTGCCGCTTTCATCACGGCGGAACAGGCTGAACTCGGGCTCCAGGCCGGTGTTGAGGGTCCAGCCCTTGTCAGCCAGGCGCTGCACCTGCTGCTGCAATACATGGCGGCTGTCATAGGGCCAGGGCTGGCCGTTGACATGGCCGACGCACACGACCCGGCCGTAGCCCGGCTGCCACGGTACCGGGATCAGCGTGGACAGGTCGCCACGGGCCATGAAGTCGGGGCCGTGGGGCTCCATGCCCATGCCGCAGATGGCGAACCCGGCAAAGCCGGCGCCCTCTTCCGCCACCATCTTCAGGCCCGATACCGGCACCGACTTGGTCTTCGCCGAACCGTGGATATCGACGAACTGGGCCAACACATACTTGATGCCGTACTGGTCGAGGGTGCGCTGGGTGTCTGCTGGCAACATGGGTTGATCACTCCTGGGTGAGGGCCACTGATTCCGCAAAGGAAACTTACTTTCCTCACAGGAATGCAATGCGCTTGCCAACTTGATCCAGGGTTTGCGTCTTGTGTTGCCTGATCGGGCCTCTTCGCGGGCATGCCCGCTCCTATAGGGACCGCGCAACCCTTGTAGGAGCGGGCTTGCCCGCGAAGAGGCCGGTACAGGCAGCACACATTTCAGACAGGTTTTTCTGCTGTAATTATGGGAAACTTGTTTTCACCTGAGGAAAACGACGGCCAACGCAGCCGCCTTTCGCACTTTCCCAGTGCGAAAACTTTATTCTTGAACTGAAACCGTGCAGGACATTCGATGCCAACCGAAACCCAACCGCGCCTTCGCCTGGAGCAGTACCTAGGCCTGCAGATCAAGCGCCAGCGCCAGGCCCAGTCGCTCAAGCTCGCCGATGTGGCGCGCATTGCCGGCATCAGCCAAGGCATGCTGAGCAAGATCGAGAACGCCCAGGTATCGACCAGCCTCGATACCCTGAGCCGCTTGTGCGATGTGCTGGGCATGCCGATGGCCAAGCTCTTCAGCCAGTACGACCAGCCCGATGGCAATGCCTTGCTGGTCAAAGCCGGCGAGGGGCTGGAGGTGGTGCGCCGTGGCACCGAGAAGGGCCATACCTACCATTTGCTCAATCACGCCAGGGGGCCGAAGAAAAACTTCGAGGCGTACATGGTGACCATGGACGACGCCAGCGAAGAGTTCCCGACCTTTGCCCACCCCGGTACCGAGTTCCTGCATTTGCTGGAAGGTGAACTGGTCTACCGCCACGGCAACCAGCTCTATCGCATGGAAGCTGGCGACAGCCTGACCTTCGACGGCGAAACCCCGCACGGCCCCGAGCAGCTGGTGCAGGTGCCGATCCGCCTGCTGTCGATCATGAATTACGGTGAGGAATAAGAAGGCGCTACAAGGCAATAACCAATGGCGCGATCAGACAAGCACATGTCGCCCGCAATCGGCTTTCAAACCGTGTATACAAAAATAATACACACATCGACCAGCCCCGCGCCGTGGGCTGACCGGTGTGGTATTCGCGAGTAAAACAGCCTCGCTTCACAATTCCAACGCTGTGGCGCCTTTTTGCACCGGGCAGTTCGTCCGGGCTCATAACGATAAAACTCCCAGTATTAGAGACCCGCGACGCGCAACCGGGAGTGTATGCGCGCGCCACATTGTGAAGACTTGACTGCCATGATCGCGAGTTCAATCCCCGTAGCCGGTGCTGCCACCGGCCACCGTAACGCCCTGTGCGTTGCCCACATCGCCGCTGTGCTGTTCGGCCTGACCGGTATCCTCGGTCACCTGATCGAGGCCGACGCCAGCATCATCACCTTCGGCCGCGCCACCTTCGCCTTCATCGCCCTGGGCTTTGTCGCCGGGCTCAAGGGCACCCGCCTGCTCGACGCGCTGACCCTGCGCAACCTGCCGGTGCTGGGTCTGACCGGCGCCCTGCTGGCGACCCACTGGGTGACCTTCTTCATCGCCGTCAAGGTCGGCGGCGTGGCGGTCGCCACCCTCGGCTTTGCCAGTTTCCCGGCCTTCATCGCGATGATCGAGCGCGGTGTGTTCGGCCAGCGCATCGGCGCGGTGCAGGGCTTGTTGCTGTTGATGGTGACGGCAGGCCTGGTGCTGGTGGTACCGACCTTCGACCTGCTCGACAAGGGCACCGTCGGCCTGCTCTGGGGCCTGGGCTCGGGCCTGGCCTTCGCCCTGCTGACCGTGGCCAACCGCCGCAACCGGTCGAGCATGAATGCCATGCAGGTGGCGTTCTGGCAAAACGTGGTGGTGGCTGCGCTGGTGGCACCGTTTGCCTTCACCCACCTGGGTAACACCAGCCTGGGCAGCAATGACTGGATCAATCTGGCTCTGCTGGGCGTGTTCTGCACCGGGCTGTCGCAGTACCTGTTCGTCAAGAGCCTGGAAGGGCTGGAAGCGCGCACTGCCGGCATGATCATCGCACTGGAGCCGGTGTACGCGATCCTTGGCGCCTGGTGGCTGTTCGGTGACCAGCCGAGCCTGCGCATGGCTGCCGGTGCTGCCCTGATCGTACTGGCGACCATTCTGGCAGCGGCGCGCAAGGCCCCGGCCGAGCAAGGCGATACCAGCCGCTGCGCGCATTGACCTGACCGAACGCAACCGAATGTGGGCCTTGCGTCGCGAAAGGGCCGCATAGCGGCCCCAGGATTTCAGCGCAAAATCACCAATTGCTGGGGCCGCTGCGCGGCCCTTTCGCGACGCAAGGCCGCTCCCACAAAGACCGCGCCAACAAATAAAGCATCGTTCAGGCGCCTTCGGGCAACAGGCTCCGGTCGAACATGAACACCCGCCCGCCCTGCGGCGTGTACTGATACAACTGCTGCGGCCGGCCCAGTCTGGGCTGGTTCTTCTCCCCGGTATCCCTCACCCAACCCAGCTCGCGCAAGCGCTCCAGGCGCTTGCGCAGCGAGGTGTTGTTCACCGCCTGCCCCAGGCACGCCTGCACCGCCCCCTGCGCATCGAGCACGGTGAATTTCTCCGCCAGCAGGTGCAGTGGCAGGCTGCTGTACACCGTCTTCGCCGCCAATCGTTCGCGGGCCCGCTCGGCCAGCAGGTTATGGTCGAACGGCAGCAGCACCTTGCGGTCAATCACGCTGTTCAGGTCGAAAAACGCCAGCTGTTCACCTTCGACCTGCTGCTGTGGGTCAAGCAAAGCCAGGTAGTAGGTGCTCAACGACCAACCCCGCGGGTCGCGAAAGGCGTTGCCTTCGGTACCCACCTGTTCAAGGTGGCGCGGCAACACCTGGGCCTTTTCGCGCAGGGCACGCTGGGCAGCGCCCTCCAGGCTGGTGTCCGGGATGCGGCCATTGACGATCACGCCGGGCAAGGCCCATTGGCCGGAGTGGGGTTCACGCTCACGACGGTGCAACAACACTTGCAGATGCTGGGCATCAGGGGCCAGGCGCAAGGCGACGATATCGACACTGGCCAGGACTTCGACTGTACTCACCGGGAGCTCCTTCTTCATCGTCACAATAATCCACCAGAGCTTCTAAGTATGGCAACCCAGGAGCCAGTAAAAATTGCTACTTGACACACTTATTACACCAGGTGAATTATATAGCCATTCCAGCAGGGAGATCCGTCATGAAGATCGCCAGTTTCGATGTAGACGCGCAGAACGGCTTCACCGCCAATGCCCCTCAGGAGTTGCCGGTACCGGAAGGCAATGAGATCGCCCCGGACCTCAACGCCATGGCCCTGCGCGCCGACCTGCGTCTGGGCAGCAAGGACGCCCACCCGGCCAACGCGGCCTGGGTGGTGACCGAACCCGCTGAAATGCTGCAACCCCTGCCCCTGGCCAACGCCGACCTGACCTGGGTCAGCCACTGCATCCCCGGTACCCCTGGCTTCGAACTGCTGCCCGGCCTGCCCGCCCCCATCGACTACGACTACTTCGTCTGGAAAGGCGTCGAGCCTGACCTGCACCCTTACGGCGCCTGCTACCACGACCTCGCCGAGCGCCGCTCCACCGGAGTCATCGAGTTTCTCAAGGTGCAACAGGTCGGCGCGGTGATCGTCGGCGGCCTGGCCCTGGACTACTGCGTCAAGACCACCGCCCGGCAATTGCGCCAGGCCGGTTTCCAGGTGCTGCTGTACCTGCCGGCCTGCCGCGCCCTGACCCAGGAAGGCGCCATCGCTGCCTGCGGTGCACTGGCCGCCGAAGGCGTGATCCTGTGCGGCGATGAAGCCGCGCTCGACTACCAGCTCTCTCTGATCAAGGAAGACCGCCCATGAGCGAAAGCGTTTTCGGCCCACGGATCATCCAGAACCTGCTGGACACCGACTTCTACAAGATCACCATGATGCAGGCGGTGCTGCACAACTATCCCAACGCCGAGGTGGAATGGGAGTTCCGCTGCCGCAATGGTGAGGACCTGGCCCCGTACCTGGCAGAGATCCGCCACGAGATCGAGCAGCTGGCCGAGGTCACCGTCACCCACGACCAGTTGGCCTATCTGGAAAAGATCCCGTTCCTCAAGCCGGACTTCATCCGCTTTCTCAGCCTGTTCCGCTTCAACCCGCGCTATGTGCAGGCCGGCCTGGACGCTGCCGGGCAGCTGGCAATTCGCGTGCGCGGGCCGTGGCTGCACGTGATCCTCTACGAGATCCCGTTGCTGGCGATCATCAGCGAGGTGCGCAACCGGCACCGCTACCCTGATGTGGTGATCGAACAGGTGGGCGAGCGCCTGTACCAGAAGCTCGACTGGCTCAAGGCAGAGGCCAGTGCCGAGGAACTGGCCGGCTTCCAGCTGGCCGAATTCGGTACGCGACGGCGGTTTTCCTACCCGGTGCAGGAAGAGGTGGTGCACATCCTCAAGCGTGACTTCCCCGGGCGCTTCGTCGGCACCAGCAACGTGCACCTGGCCCGCGAGTATGAGCTCAAGCCGCTCGGCACCATGGCCCATGAGTGGTTCATGGCGCACCAGCAACTCGGCCCGCGCCTGGTCGACAGCCAGGTCGCCGCGCTGGAATGCTGGGTGCGCGAGTACCGCGGGTTGCTGGGCATCGCCTTGACCGACTGCATCACCATGGACGCCTTCATGGGGGATTTCGACCTGTACTTCGCCAAGCTGTTCGACGGCCTGCGGCACGACTCCGGAGACCCGCTGGTGTGGGCGCAGAAGGCTATCGCCCACTATGAGCGGCTGGGTATCGACCCGAAGGGCAAGACGCTGATCTTCTCCGACGGGCTGGACTTCACCAAGGCGCTGGGCCTGTATCGGGCCTTGCACGCGCAGATCAACGTGAGCTTTGGCATCGGCACCCGGCTGACCTGCGACATCCCGGGGGTGGAGCCGATGAACATGGTGATCAAGATGACCGACTGCAATGGCGCGCCGGTGGCCAAGATCTCCGACAGCCCGGGCAAGACCCAGTGCCGGGACGAGAACTTCGTGGCCTACATGAAGCATGTGTTCAAGGTGAATTGATCACGCCTGTGCCCCCAGACACAGCTCCATTAACCGCGCCGCCGCCCGCGACGGCGTGGCGGCATGGGGCAGCAAAATGGAAAAGCGCCGCACCAGCGGCTCCGGTGTTATCCGTAGCTGTCGCAACACCCCATCCTCGTGGCGGATCGACATGGCCGAGACAAAGCCAATCCCCATCCCGGCCCGCACGGCTTCTTTCACCCCTTCCACCCCGGCGATCTCCAGTGCCACGCGCATCGCCACGCCATGCCGGGCGAACGCACGCTCGACGATCTGTCGTACCCCCGAGCCACTTTCCCGCAGCACCAGCGGGTAGGCGCCCAGCGACGGTAATGTCTGCTCATCGCTGGCAGCCAGCGGGTGACCACTTGGCACGATGGCCACGATCTCGTCCTCACGCCACGCCGTCACCCCCGTGCCCAATGGCAGCTCCTGCCCAGGGGGGCCTTCGATCAGGGCGATATCGACGCTGTCCAGCGCCGCGACGATTTCCGCCGTGTTGCCGTGGGAGGTGGTCACCAGCACCTCTGGATAACGTGCATGGAAATCGGCGATCAGGTACGGCAGCAGGTAGCTGGCCGGCGTGGTGCTGGCACCGATGCGCAAGGTGCCGCGTTCCAGCCCGCGTATGGCCTCGCACAATGCCTGGGCCTGGCGGAACGTGTCGCGCAGGCGCTGGGCATGGGCCAGCAGTTGCTCGCCGGCAGCGGTCAGGCGCACGCCGCGGCCGGCACGCTGGTACAGAGGCTCGCCGAAATCCTCCTGCAGCAACTTGAGCTGGCCGGACACCGCAGGCTGCGACAGGTGCAGGGCCTGAGCCGCATGGCTGATGTTGCCGTGCTCGGCGACGGTGGCGAAGGTTATCAGTTGTTCTGGGGTCATTTGCTGAAAATATCAGCAATACGGATATTTGCCATCCTGAATTACGATTTTTTATAAGCTTATAACCAGATTATCGTAGGCCATGTCGAAACACCTTCCCCGGAGGACCCACATGGCCACGGCAACTTCCAACCCCGCGTTGGCGCCCACCCTCTCCACCCGAGGGCGGCTCAACGGCATCCTGTTCGTCGCGCTGTTCGCGCTGGCCGTGACTCAGCTGGCAGCGCTGCCGGCCATCGCCAGCCTGGGCATCAGCCCGCTGATCGTTGGCATCGTCGCCGGCGCCCTGTACGGCAACGCCCTGCGCGATGGCGTGCCGGCCAGCTGGGCGGCTGGCATCAACTTCTCGGCCCGCGGGCTGCTGCGCATCGCCGTGGCCTTCTTCGGCTTGCGTGTCAGCCTGCAAGAGGTTGCCGAAGTCGGCTGGTCCGGCTTGACCGTGTCGTTGCTGGTGGTGACCAGCACCCTGTTGATCGGCCTGTGGTGCGGCACCCGACTGTTCAAGCTGGACCGTGATACCGCCCTGCTCACAGCAGCCGGCAGTGCGATCTGTGGCGCTGCCGCCGTGCTGGCGTTCGAATCGGCGCTGCGCAGCGCCCCGCACAAGAGCGCCATGGCAGTCGGCAGTGTGGTGCTGTTCGGTACCCTGTCGATGTTCCTCTACCCGCTGGCGATCAATGCCGGCTGGCTGCACCTGGACACCATGGGCGCCGGCCTGTTCCTCGGTGGCACGGTTCACGAAGTGGCCCAGGTGGTGGGCGCGGCCAGCAATGTCAGCCCCGAAGCCACGCACATCGCCACCATCGTCAAGATGACCCGGGTGATGCTGCTGGTACCGGTGCTGCTGGTGGTGGGCCTGTGGATCAGCCGTTCGCGCCAACCAGGCCAGGCACAAGGCAACGGCCGCATCGCCATGCCCTGGTTCGCCTTCGGCTTCCTCGCCCTGGTGCTGGTGAACTCGCTGCAGGTGCTGCCGGGCAGCGTGACCCAGACGGTCAACAGCCTGGACACTTTCGCTCTGACCATGGCCATGACCGCACTGGGCATGGAAACCCGCTGGAGCCAGATCCGCCAGGCCGGGCCCAGGGCGCTGGTCACCGGGGCAATCCTCAACCTGTGGCTGGTCGGTGGCGGCCTGGCGATCACCCTGGGTGTGCAACGCCTTTTAGGTTGACGTGCAGGGATCGGTATGGTGTTGTCTTGCAAGGATGTTTTTACCTGCACAGGAACGACTTAGATGCCTCAACGCCATGTCATCAATGCATCCGTCAGCCCCAAAGGCAGCCTGGAGACGCTGTCGCAACGTGAAGTCCAGCAACTGAGTGAAGTGGGTACCGGTAGCCTCTACACCTTGTTCCGCCAGTGCGCCCTGGCCATTCTCAACACCGGCGCCCATGTCGACAACGCCAAGACCATTCTCGAGGCGTACAAGGACTTCGAAGTCCGTATCCATCAACAAGACCGCGGCGTGCGCCTGGAGCTTCTGAACGCGCCAGCCGACGCGTTCGTCGATGGCGAAATGATCGCCAGTACCCGCGAGATGCTGTTCAGCGCCCTGCGCGACATCGTCTACACCGAAAGCGAGCTGGCCAGCCAGCGCATCGACCTGGAAAGCTCCCAGGGCATCACCGACTACGTCTTCCACCTGCTGCGCAACGCCCGTACCCTGCGCCCGGGCGTGGAGCCGAAGATGGTGGTGTGCTGGGGCGGCCACTCGATCAGCAGCGAGGAGTACCAGTACACCAAGAAGGTCGGCCACGAACTGGGCCTGCGCAAGCTGGACGTCTGCACGGGCTGCGGCCCGGGTGTGATGAAGGGCCCGATGAAGGGTGCGACCATCGCCCACGCCAAGCAGCGCATGCACGGCAGCCGCTACCTGGGCCTGACCGAGCCGGGCATTATCGCCGCCGAGGCGCCAAACCCGATCGTCAACGAACTGGTGATCCTGCCGGACATCGAGAAGCGCCTGGAAGCCTTCGTGCGTGTCGGCCACGGCATCATCATCTTCCCCGGCGGCGCCGGCACCGCCGAGGAGTTCCTCTACCTGCTCGGCATCCTCATGCACCCGGACAACCAGGCCTTGCCCTTCCCGGTGGTGCTCACCGGGCCGCGCAGCGCCGAACCTTTCCTGCAGCAGCTGCATGCCTTTGTCGGCGCCACCCTCGGCGAAGCTGCGCAGCAGCACTATCAGATCATCATCGACGACCCGGCCGAAGTGGCCCGGCACATGGTCGAGGGGCTCAAGGAGGTCAAGCAGTTCCGCCGCGAGCGCAACGACGCCTTCCACTTCAACTGGCTGCTGAAAATCGACGGCGGCTTCCAGCACCCGTTCGACCCGACCCACGCCAACATGGCCGAACTGGCCCTGCGTCGCGACTTGCCGGCCCATGAACTGGCGGCCAACCTGCGCCGGGCGTTTTCCGGGATCGTGGCGGGGAACGTGAAGGACAAGGGGATACGGCTGATCGAGGAACACGGGCCGTATCAGATCCGGGGGGATGCAGCGGTGCTGGAGCCGTTGGGGCGCCTGTTGCAGGCGTTTGTCGACCAGCACCGGATGAAGTTGCCGGGTGGGGCGGCGTATGTGCCGTGCTATCAAGTAGTGACTTGAGATTGCTGGGGCTGCGTTGCAGCCCTTTCGCGACACAAGGCCGCTCCTACAAGGGATCGCAGCCTCTTGTAGGAGCGGCCTTGTGTCGCGAAAGGGCCGCAAAGCGGCCCCTGCTATTTCACAGAACTGACCAAGGTCCGGTCCACCAGGCGAATACTGTCACGCCCGCCACGCTTGGACTGATACAACGCCACGTCCCCTTGCTCGATCAACGCCGCCAGGCTGGCCGGGGGCTGGTCGAACAGGTTGGCACCGATGCTCAGGGTCACCGCCTGCGGGGTAGGCATTGCCTCTCTGGCAAACAGCTGGAACTGGTCGCGCAGCTGGCTGCCCAGTTCCACCACCTTCTCGCTGCTGGCATCGCTGAGCAGGATGACGAACTCGTCGCCGCCCAGTCGGGCGGCCAACGAACGCTCTGGCAGCGCCGCACGAATCATCTCGCTCAATGCAATCAGCAGCCGGTCACCCGCGGCATGGCCGTGCAGGTCGTTCACCAGCTTGAAGTTGTCGATGTCGATCAGCAGCAGCGCCCCCGGGCGTGCCGGGCTGACTTCCTTGAACAGGTGCGTGGCCCGTACTTCCAGGGCCCGACGGTTGTACAGCGCTGTCAGCGGGTCGCGCGCAGCAAGGCGCGCGATGCGTTCTTCACGTTGATAACGCACGGTGCCGGTCATCGACAGCGCAATCAGCATGATCGCCATCGCCCCTTCGACCAGGGAAATCTGGATGATCAGGCCGCCAAAGGTCGCCAGGTCGATCAGCGTGCCCGGCGTCACCGCCACGAGGGCCTTGGCCACATAGAACAGGCCATGGATCAGCAGCACGTAGCGCAGCTGCGCCGCCCCCACGCTCAGCGACTTGCCATGCGGGCGCAACAGGAAGCTGGCCTTGAGCGTGAGCAGCGCCACCAGTAGCGAGTTGACCATCAGCATCACTTTCGACCACTGCGGCCCCACCGGCAGCAGCAGCAGGCCAAACCATACCAGCACGAGCAACAGCCACGCCCGCGACAGCCGGGCCTGGGTAAAGCGCACTACCCCCAGCAGAAAGAACGCGTGGGCAACCACCAGCAAGCCGTTGGCGAACCAGATACCGATCAGCAGCAGGCCGATCCCGCGCAGCAGGGCCAGGGTCGAACCAACGGTGATGGTGGCGAAACCGGCACTCCAGAACAGCAGCGACGGTTCGCGGACACTGCGCCACTCGATCGCCAGGTACAGCGCAGCCGCAGCTGCCAGGGCAATGGTGATGGTCAGCATCGTGGGTGGATCAAGCGCCATAGACGGATTGGCCTGTCTGGTTAACATGGAAATGGCGTGATTGTATGCGCTTGAGATGACTTTTCAGAGGGGCGAAGCGACGCGGTGCATGTAAATGAATAGCTCACAGCACCCGTTTGATCAACGGTTCCAGCCGACTGAAGCGCAGGCGGCGCAAAAACTTGCGCACTTCCTTGGGATGCTCGGCCTTCTCGCCCAGCTCTTGCGCCGCACCGATCTGCGGCGCATGCCGGCGAATGCCCTCGAGCTCCACCGCCCGCGGCACCAGCCACTGCCCCTGCGGGTCATCGATCAGCAGCCCGTTTTCCAGGTCCAGGTTGAAGCCTCGCGGGTTGAGGTTGTTACCGGTCAGCAACGAATAACGCTGATCGACCCACACCCCCTTGGCGTGGAAGGTATGCCCCGCATCGTTCCAGATGCGGATCTGCAACTGGCCACTGGCAATGGCGCCGTGGCGGCGCCGGGCGAAGGCGCGCAGGTTGTCTTCGTAAAGGTAGGGCAAGGCACCGCTGGCACTGAACGGCTCGCCCGGGGCGATATAGAAGTCGTTGGCGGTACGATGCCCGACGATCAGCTCGATACGTACGCCACGATCCAGGGCATGGTCGATTTCGCGCATCACCACCCGTGGCGGGTTGAAATACGGCGTGCTGATGATGATTTGCGCACGTGCCGCAGCCAGCAGCGCACACAACGTGCGATTGAGCGGGTTGCCACGGCCGACGCCCAGCAGCGGAATCACCCGCAGCCCCTGCCCCGGCGTGGCTGGCGGTGCGTCATAGGCCATGCGCCGCAAGCGTGCGCGCAGGCGCCGGATGTCGCCGCGCAGGTTGCGCGTGGCGGGTGGCGCGGGCAGGTCCAGGCGCGGCGTGGCGGTATGGTGCAGCAGGCGGCGCACCAGGTCGACCATGGCGTCGGCCAGTGCCGGCGACTGAAACAGGTGGTAACGGTCCAGGCGGTAACGGTCGAAGCGGTGCAGGTAGACGTTGTTCAGGCTGGCGCCGGTATAGATCACGCAATCGTCGATCACGCTGCCCTTAAGGTGCAGCACGCCGAACAGCTCGCGGGTCTGCACCGGTACGCCGTGAATCACCACGTCGAGCCCACGCAACTGGCGCTGGGCCTGGTACCAGGCCGCGTTGCCCGGCTGGCGCCCGGCGCCCAGCAGGCCACGGCGGGCGCGGAACCAGTCGACCACGATGACGATCTCCAGGCCTGGCCGGTGGGCCTTGGCCTGGTACAGGGCGTCGAGCACCTCCTGGCCAGCCTCGTCCTCTTGCAGGTACAAGGCGACGATGACGATGCGCCGGGTCGCCGTTGCGATGCGTTCGAGCAGGCAGGTGCGGTAGGCCGCGGCATCCGGCAACACCTGGATCGCCTCTGGGGCGATGGCGAAACCTGGCAGCGCCGCGAGCATGGAATCGGGGGTCACGTACGATCACCTTGAGTCAGAAGAACTACCTCTGAGCTTGCACAGGAATAGGCCAATGGTCCAGTCCAACGGCAATCGACAATGGAATCGGGGCTGCAAAGCAGCCCCGGGGTTGCAACGTACAGCTGAAAATCACCTCAGATCGAAGCGATCCAGTTCCATCACTTTTTCCCAGGCAGCCACGAAGTCCTTGACGAACTTGTCATTGCCATCGCTGCTGCCATACACCTCGCTCAGCGCCCGCAACTGCGCATG
This sequence comes from Pseudomonas sp. NPDC089996, assembly GCF_044748405.1. Classification (NCBI taxonomy): domain Bacteria; kingdom Pseudomonadati; phylum Pseudomonadota; class Gammaproteobacteria; order Pseudomonadales; family Pseudomonadaceae; genus Pseudomonas; species Pseudomonas sp. NPDC089996. The sequence goes on from NZ_JBIVGA010000012.1 coordinate 74,498, forward strand.
CGAGCCGAACACCAGGTCGACCCGGCTGCCAGTCCACTTCACCTGCCCGGTCTTGCGATCGCGGCCTTCGAAGCTTTCGTTGTCTGCCGAGGTCGGCTTCCACTCCACGCCCATGTCCAGCAGGTTGCGGAAGAAGTCGTTGCTCAGGGTGCCTGGCTTGTCGGTGAACACGCCCTGCTTGTTGCCGCCATGGTTGGCGCCAAGCACGCGCAGGCCGCCGATCAGCACGGTCAGCTCCGGCGCGGTGAGGGTCAGCAGCTGGGCCTTGTCCAGCAACAGTTTCTCGGCCTTGACGCTGTAGCGGGCCTTGCTGAAGTTGCGGAAGCCATCGGCCAGCGGTTCCAGAACGGCGAACGATTCGACATCGGTCTGTGCCTGGGAGGCGTCGACACGGCCCGGGCGGAAGCCAACGCTGAGGTTGTGCCCGGCATCCTTGGCAGCCTTTTCCACTGCAGCGCTGCCGGCAAGGACAATCAGGTCAGCCAGGGAGACCTTCTTGCCACCGGCGTTGAATTCGCCCTGGATCTTCTCCAAGGCTGCCAGAACCTTGCCGGTGCCTTGGTTCGCTGCCCAGTCCTTCTGCGGCGCCAGACGCAAGCGGCCACCGTTGGCACCACCGCGCTTGTCCGAACCACGGAATGTCGAGGCAGCGGCCCAGGCGGTGGACACCAGCTCAGCCACGCTCAGGCCCGAAGCAAGGATCTTGGCCTTGAGCCCGGCGATGTCCTGCTCGCCCAACGGTGCTGGGTCGGCTTTGGGCAGCGGGTCTTGCCACAGCAGCTCTTCGTTGGGCATTTCCGGGCCCAGGTAACGCGCCAGCGGACCCATGTCACGGTGAATCAGCTTGTACCAGGCACGGGCGAAGGCATCGGCCAGCTGGTCGGGGTTGTCCTTGAAGCGTTTGGCGATCGGCCCATAGATCGGGTCGAAGCGCAGCGCCAGGTCAGAGGTAAGCATCGAGGGGGCGTGACGCTTGCCCGCATCATGGGCATCCGGCACAGTGCCCGCCCCCTTGCCATCCTTCGGTCGCCACTGGTGAGCGCCGGCCGGGCTCTTGGTCAGTTCCCAGTCGAAGTTGAACAGGTTGTTCAGGTACTCGTTGCTCCACTTCGTCGGCGTCGAGGTCCAGATCACTTCCAGGCCGCTGGTGATGGCATCGCCACCCTTGCCGCTGCCGAACTTGTTGGGCCAGCCCAGGCCTTGCAGTTCAAGGCCCGCCGCTTCAGGCTCAGGCCCGACATTGTCGGCCGGGCCGGCACCGTGGGTCTTGCCGAAGGCGTGGCCACCCGCGATCAGCGCCACGGTTTCTTCGTCGTTCATGGCCATGCGGCCGAAGGTGTCGCGGATGTCCTTGCCAGACTCCACCGGGTCTGGGTTACCTTCCGGGCCTTCCGGGTTGACGTAGATCAGGCCCATCTGCACGGCAGCCAGCGGGTTTTCCAGGTTGCGCTCGCCACTGAGATCGCGGCTTTCTTCTTCCGGGCGCTTGGCCGGCTCCGCAACCAGGTCACCCTGGCCTGGCGGCTGGGCCTTGACCTGCTCCTTGCCATAGCGGGTATCGCCACCCAGCCAGACCTTTTCCGAACCCCAGTACACGTCCTCGTCCGGCTCCCACACATCGGCGCGCCCGCCCGAGAAACCGAAGGTCTTGAAGCCCATGGACTCCAGGGCAACGTTGCCGGTGAGCACGATCAGGTCGGCCCAGGAGATCTTGTTGCCGTATTTCTGCTTGATCGGCCATAGCAGGCGCCGGGCCTTGTCCAGGCTGACATTGTCCGGCCAGCTGTTGAGCGGGGCGAAACGCTGCTGGCCGGAGCCGGCACCCCCGCGGCCATCGCCTATGCGGTAGGTGCCGGCGCTGTGCCAGGCCATGCGGATGAACAACGGACCGTAGTGACCAAAGTCGGCGGGCCACCAGTCCTGGGAGTCGGTCATCAAGGCGGTCAGGTCTTTTTTCAGGGCCTGGAAATCGAGGCTCTTGAACGCCTTGGCATAGTCGAAGTCCGGGTCAGGGCTGGACTTCGACGAGTGTTGGTGAAGAATCCTGAGGTTGAGCTGGTCAGGCCACCAGTCTCGGTTGGTGGTGCCGCCACCTGCGGTTTGATGGAACGGGCATTTCGATTCGTTCGACATCTGCTGTTACCTTTGGGTCGGTTATCCAGATTTCCGGTCTATGCCAGGTGTTCTTTCAGCCGAGCACGTGGGCTCATGCCTACCCCTCATCAGGTCTGGTCGGTCACGTACCGACACGGGGCTTGCGAAGCTGTCACGCCACGCACGGCGCGGTCTTGCACACAGGTGCTGAGATGCCGCCCGTACGTGGAATTCGCGGGGCCGAGGGAAAGACTAGCCGAGCTTGGGCAGACTTCTAATAGAGTGGCTCTTGCGAGCTGATAGCCCCGGCACATCCATACAAGGCGCAACAGCCGCGCACGTGCTTCAATACACCGCCAACCCCTCTAGCCCGGTGAGCCAAGCCCCATGAACCGCAACGACCTGCGCCGCGTCGACATGAACCTGCTGGTGCTTTTCGAAGCGCTGATGATCGAACGCAACCTGACCCGCGTCGGCGAAAAGCTGTTCATCACCCAGTCCACGGTCAGCGCCGCCCTCGCCCGCCTGCGCGAACTCTTCGACGACCCGCTGCTGATCCGCAGCGGCCGGGCCATGGAGCCGACCCCGCGGGCGATGCAGATCTTCGCCGAGCTGGGCCCGGCCATGGACGTGATCTCGTCCGCCATCAGCCGCGCCCGCGACTTCGACCCTGCCAACAGTTGCAACCAGTTCCGCCTGGGCCTGTCGGACGACGCCGAGTTCGGCTTGTTCCCCGCCCTGCTGCAGGCGCTGCGCGAAGAAGCGCCGGACATCAGCGTGGTGGTGCGCCGCGCCAACTTCCTGCTGATGCCGGGCCTGCTGGCCAGCGGCGAGATCTCGGTGGGCGTGAGTTACACCACCGACCTGCCAGCCACCGCCAAGCGCCGCAAGCTGCGCGATATCGGTGTGCGGGTGCTGCGTGCCGACGACCGCCCGGGCCCGCTGACCCTCGACGAGTACTGCGCCCGCCCCCATGTGATGGTGTCGTTCTCCGGTGACATGAGCGGCAACATCGACCTCGACCTCGCCCGCATCGGCCGTTGCCGCAAGGTGGTGCTGGCCGTGCCGCAGTTCGGCAGCCTGCGCGCCCTGCTGCGCAATACCGAAATGATCGCCACCGTGCCGGACTATGCCGCCTGTGCCCTGGCCGACGACGGCAGCCTGCGCGCCGACCCGGCGCCCTTCGCGATCACCGAGGCGGAGCTTTCGATGGTGTGGAGCGGCGCCCACGACAACGACCCGGCCGAACGCTGGCTGCGCGAGCGCATCCTGCAGTACATGGCCCGGCCGAGCTGATTCATCGACCTCATCGATAGTCGCCATGAACGCCATCAAGTTCCGCCACTGCCTGCGCGGGCGGAAGATGGCCCTATTCACTGATCGATGAGGCGTTACCCATGAAAACCGGCATGCTCGCTGCTCTGCTCGCCCTGTTCGCTGCCCTTGGTGGTTGTGCCGCGCCCGCTGGCCAGCAGGATACCCAGCCCAACGGGCACTTCTACTCGGCCACCGCCATTTCCAATGTCGCGCTGGCCCCGGGGCAACATGTGGCCGTGCTGCTCGGGCGTGATGCCGACCGCACCCTCGGCTACCTGCAGCAGCACCGCGAAGAGGCGGCGGCAACATCGCAGCCACGCAGCATTCCGGTAGCCACCCTCAGCGGTGGCAGCCAGGCCTACGACTGGCTGGCGCATTCGCTGGCCCAGCAATTTGCCGAAGTGACCTTCTATGAAGACCTGGACAGCCTGCTCGCCGACCACCCTGACGTGATCGTGCTGCTGGACAGCGAAAGCCGCCTGGCCACGGCCGACGTCGAAAGCCGAGTGGTGGCGCGCTTCTTCGACAGCCAGCTGACCTACATCGGTCGCGCCGAAGGGCGTGCGCGCAAGGATGTCAGCAATGTGGCGCGGATGCTCGACGACGAACAGGCCGCCAAGGCCGATGCCCTGCGCGATTTCGACGCGTCGTTGCAGCGCTTGCTGGGCAGCAAGGTGTAAGGCGCAACGACACTCCGGCAGAAAGCAGGGAACTCCCACCACTCGCCCGTCATCTTAATCAGTGAGTGGTTTCTTTCCCTGTACTTCACGTTACTGGAGAACACGACATGCGCCACCTACTCCTCGCCCCTGCGCTGCTGCTCCTGCTGCCTGCCGGTGCGGCCCTGGCCCGCGTCGATGCGGGCGACGTCGCCACCTCGGCCGGTATCTCCGCGTCGTTGTACTCAACGTTCAAAGATGACAAACGGATCATCCCCGTCCGCGACGAGCTGTCTGCGTTCGTCGCCAGCGGCGGGACCATCCGTGGCGCCTACGTGGAGTCGGCGCTGGAGCAGGCCCGCAAGGACAACCCTGGCTTGCAGGCCAGTGACGAAGAGCTGGCCAAGGCAATCCTCTCGCAGGATGACCCGGTCGCCCATCATTGAACCTTCGCCACACAGACTCCACCGGCTCGAACAGCGGTGGAGTTGCTGTGCTTACTGGTTTACCAATCGCATCATCGAGCTTAGTGGCTAGGCTCAAGGACTCACTACAACAAGGAAGACCCCATGCCATTGCCTCGTCCTCCCCACGCCATCGCCCTGGCGCTGCTGATCGCCTGTACCCAGGCAACTGCCGCTGAACCCACCCCCAAGGACCTGCTCAAGCAAGCCGAAAACGAACAGCCGGCGTACCTGCAAACCCTCAAGAGCCTGGTCTCGGTAGACACCGGCACTGGTACCGAAGCGGGCTTGACGCAAGTCAGCACCGAACTGGTGAAGCGTCTCAGGGCCTTGGGCGCCGAAGTGCAGACTCACCCCGCCAAGCCTTCGGTCGGCGACAATATCGTCGGTACTTTCAAAGGCACCGGCAGCAAGGATTTTCTGTTGATGGTGCATTACGACACGGTGTTCGTCCCCGGCACCGTCGCCAAACGCCCGTTCCGCGTTGATGGCCCACGTGCCTATGGCCCCGGCGTTGCCGATGCCAAAGGCGGTGTGGCGATGATCCTGCACGCGCTGAAGTTGCTGAACGATCAGCAGTTCAAGGGCTACCGCACGCTCACCGTGCTGTTCAACCCGGACGAAGAAATGGGCTCTGCCGGATCCAGGCAGATCATTGCCGAACTGGCCCGCCAGCATGACTACGTATTCTCTTACGAGCCGCCGGACAAAGACGCAGTAACCGTCGCCACCAACGGCATCAACCGGCTCAAGCTGGAGGTCAGGGGCCGTGCTTCCCATGCGGGCTCCGCGCCCGAGGAAGGCCGCAACGCGCTGACCGAACTCGCCCATCAACTGCTGCAGTTGCAGGATCTCGGCGATGCAGACAAAGGCACCACCGTGAACTGGACGATGGCCAAGGCTGGCGAGAAGGCCAATATCATCCCGGCACTGGCCAGCGCTGAAGCGGACATGCGTTACTCGGACCTGGGCGAGACTGACCGGGTACAGGCCGACGCCCAGCGTATCGTGAAAAAACAGCGGGTGGCCGACACTCAGGCCAGCGTGGTGGTCGAGAAAGGTCGACCACCGCTGGCACGTAACCCGGCCTCGAGCAAGCTGGCAGAGACAGCACAGCAGCTGTATGGGGAGGCTGGATACAAGATCGAGCCGATTGCCATGCGCTTCGGCACCGATGCCGGGTATGCCTATGTGCCAGGCAGCGACAAGCCGGCGGTGCTGGAAACGCTGGGGGTGGTCGGGGCCGGGTTGCATGGGGACGATGAGTACATCGAACTGGGCAGCATTGCGCCGCGGCTTTATCTCACCGTGGCGATGATCAGGCACTTGTCACAATAATCTGCTGCCTGTTCCGGCCTCTCGCGGCTGAAGCTGCTCCTACAGGGGATACGCGTTACCTGTAGGAGCGGCTTCAGCCGCGAGAAGGCCGGTGCAGGAGAATCTCAGCCCCAACCATCCATGCGCATGGTCGCCCTGACCAAGCGCTGCTCTTCCTGCTCGATCTCCCTCAAACTGTCGCGAATCCCGTTGATATGTTCACGCGCCGCTCGCTGCGCCTGCTCGGGCAGCTGCTCCATCACCGCGTGATACAAGCGCGCATGCTGGCGGTCGATCTGGCGCTTCTGCGCCGGGCGGCAGTAGAGGTTGTTGACCGAGGCGAACACCGTGCTCAAGGTCAGGTCGCTCAGCGACTGCAAGGTATGCACCAGCACCGGGTTGTGCGACGCCTCACTGATCGCCCGGTGAAACGCATGGTCGCGCCGAGCATGCTCGCGTGGGTCCAGCGCCTCGGAGGATGCATGGGCGGCGAGCATGTCTTCGTAACGCCGGCGGATCAGCAGGCGGTCGATATCGGTGGCGCGCAAGGCCGCCAGGCGGGCCGACTCCGCCTCCAGCAAGGCCCGCACCTCCAACAGGTCGAACAAGGTGCGCGGCTGTGAGCTGAACAGGTGCATCAGCGGAGTCGCTGACGCCTGCCCGGCAAGGTCGGCAACGAAAGAGCCGCGCCCCTGCTCGGTATCGATGATGCCGCGCCCGCGCAGAATGCGCAGGCCCTCACGCAGCGCCGAGCGCGAACAGCCGAGCTTTTCCACCAAACGCCGCTCCGAGGGCAAGGCCTGGCCGACCTTGAGCACGCCTTCGACAATCAGCCGCTCCACCCGCTCGGCCACCTGGTCGGCAACCTTGGCCTTGCCTTCGATAACCATCTGCAGACTCCAACTGGTAGGACCACTGCCATCGACGGTTCAAATCTAGCCGGTCAAAGCCATGGCTAGCCAGTACTTTGCGCAGAAACTGGTAGGACCAGTGCCCTGCACGCTCGACCGCCCTCAGCCAAGCGCGCAGGCTGCAAGGGTGATCGGTTTGCCAACAACAACAAAAACTGCCGCTGAGTGAGCCCGATGAACATCCTCTACGACGAACGTGTCGACGGAACGCTGCCCGCCGTGGACCTGCCCGCGCTGCTGCAGGCGTTGCGTGAAGCCCTGCCGGACCTTGAAATCCTGCACCGGGCGGAAGACCTCAAGCCTTATGAATGCGACGGCCTCTCGGCCTACCGCACCGTACCGCTGCTGGTAGTACTGCCCGAACGCCTGGAACAGGTACAGACCTTGCTCAAGCTTTGCCACCAGCGGGGCGTGCCGGTGGTGGCACGCGGCGCCGGCACCGGCCTGTCGGGCGGCGCGTTGCCGCTGGCCAAAGGCATCCTGCTGGTGATGGCGCGCTTCAACCGCATTCTCGAAATCAACCCGCAAGGGCGCTTCGCCCGAGTGCAGCCCGGGGTGCGCAACCTGGCCATCTCTCAGGCCGCCGCACCCCATGGCCTGTACTACGCACCCGACCCTTCCTCGCAAATTGCCTGCTCGATCGGCGGCAACGTCGCCGAAAATGCCGGTGGCGTGCACTGCCTGAAATACGGCCTGACCGTGCACAACCTGCTCAAGGTCGAGATCCTCACCGTCGAGGGCGAACGCCTGACCCTGGGCAGCGATGCCCTCGACAGCCCGGGCTTCGACCTGCTGGCGCTGTTCACCGGCTCCGAGGGCATGCTCGGCATCGTCACCGAAGTGACGGTCAAACTGCTGCCCAAACCCCAGGTGGCACGGGTACTGCTGGCCAGCTTCGACAGCGTCGAGGACGCCGGCCGCGCCGTGGCAGAAATCATCGCCGCCGGGATCATACCCGGTGGCCTGGAGATGATGGACAACCTGGCGATCCGCGCCGCCGAAGACTTCATCCATGCCGGCTACCCGGTGGACGCGGCCGCCATCCTGCTGTGCGAACTGGATGGCGTCGAGGCCGATGTCCAGGACGACTGCGAGCGGGTTGCCGAGGTGCTCAAGCAAGCCGGCGCCCGCGAAGTACGCCTGGCCTGCGACGAAGCCGAGCGCGTGCGCTTCTGGGCAGGGCGCAAGAACGCCTTCCCGGCGGTGGGGCGGATTTCCCCGGACTACTACTGCATGGACGGCACCATCCCGCGCCGCGAGTTGCCCCGGGTGCTCAAGGGCATCAGCGAACTGAGCGCCGAATACGGCCTGCGCGTGGCCAACGTGTTCCACGCCGGCGACGGCAACATGCACCCGTTGATCCTCTTCGATGCCAATGTGCCGGGCGAGCTGGAACGCGCCGAAGCCGTCGGCGGGCGCATCCTCGAGCTGTGCGTGGCAGTGGGTGGCAGCATCACCGGCGAGCACGGCGTAGGGCGCGAAAAGATCAACCAGATGTGTGCGCAGTTCAGCAGCGACGAAATCACCCTGTTCCACGCCGTGAAGGCCGCGTTCGACCCGCAAGGGCTGCTCAACCCGGGCAAGAACATCCCCACCCTGCACCGCTGCGCCGAATTCGGCGCCCTGCACGTGCATCACGGGCAACTGCCCTTCCCCGAGCTGGAGCGCTTCTGATGAGCATGGACCGCGACATGAGCCAGGACCTGCTCGAGCAGGTCAACCAGGCCCTGAATCTGAACACGCCGCTGCGCATCCAGGGCAGCAACAGCAAGGCCATGCTTGGCCGCCCGGTGGCTGGCGAGATCCTCGATACCCGCAACCACTGCGGCATCGTCAGCTACGACCCGACCGAACTGGTGCTCACGGCACGTGCTGGCACGCCGTTGCTGGAGATCGAAGCGGCGCTGCATGCAGCCGGGCAGATGCTGCCCTGCGAACCGCCACACCTGGGCGCCGGAGCGACCCTGGGTGGCATGGTCGCGGCCGGGCTGTCCGGGCCGCGTCGCCCCTGGGCGGGGTCGGTACGTGACTATGTGCTCGGCACGCGGGTCATCACCGGGCACGGCAAGCTGCTGCGGTTTGGCGGCGAAGTGATGAAGAACGTCGCCGGCTTCGATGTCTCGCGGCTGATGGCCGGCAGCTTCGGCTGCCTGGGGCTGCTGACCGAGGTCTCGCTCAAGGTGCTGCCACGCCCACGGGAGTGCCTCAGCCTGCGTTTGCCGATGGACCGTCACCAGGCATTGGCCGAACTGGCCGAATGGGGCCAGCAGCCGCTGCCGATCAGCGCGGCCTGCCACGAGGGCGAAACCTTGTACCTGCGCCTGGAAGGCGGTGAAGGCTCGGTGCAGTCGGCCCGCCAGCGCCTGGGCGGCGAGGTGCTCGACAGCCGCTTCTGGAGCGACCTGCGCGAACAGCGCCTGGCCTTCTTCAATGGCCCGGCACCGCTGTGGCGGCTGTCGCTGCCGACGGCCAGCGGCGAACTCGACTTGCCGGGGCAGCAGCTGATCGACTGGGGCGGTGCGCAGCGCTGGCTGAAGTCGACGGCAGCGGCGCAGGTGGTCCGCGAACAGGCGGCCAGGGTCGGCGGCCATGCCACCCTGTATGCCCCTGGCGAAGACAGCAGCGCGCCGCTCCCGCCGGCCTTGATGCGCTACCACCACGCCCTCAAGCAACAACTAGACCCCCAGGGTGTGTTCAACCCTGGCCGCCTGTACCCGGACCTGTGAGGCCACGCCCATGCAAACCAACCTGAGCGAAAGCGCCAAGCGCCTGGCCCGCGGCGAAGAAGCCGAAAGCATCCTGCGCTCGTGCGTGCACTGCGGCTTCTGCACGGCCACCTGCCCGACCTACCAGTTGCTCGGCGACGAACTGGACGGGCCCCGTGGGCGCATCTACCTGATCAAGCAGGTACTCGAAGGCGCGCCGGTCACCGCCAGCACGCAACTGCACCTGGACCGCTGCCTGACCTGCCGCAACTGTGAAACCACCTGTCCGTCGGGGGTGAAGTACCACGACCTGCTGGACATCGGCCGCGCCGTGGTCGAGCAGCAGGTAGCGCGCCCGCTGGGCCAGCGCCTGCTGCGCCAGGGCCTGCGCGCCGTGGTACCGCGCCCGGCGCTGTTCAAGGCCCTGACCCGTACCGGCCAGGCCCTGCGGCCGGTGCTGCCGGCCAACCTCAAGAGCAAGCTGCCGGCGCAGGTGACGGCGCCCGGTGAACGGCCCGCACCCCGCCATGCCCGGCGCATTCTGCTGCTCGAAGGCTGCGTGCAGGCCGCCTTGTCGCCCAACACCAACGCCGCCACCGCGCGCCTGCTGGATCGCCTGGGGATCAGCGTGGAACCGGCCTATGAGGCCGGCTGCTGCGGTGCGGTGGACTATCACCTGAATGCCCAGGAACAGGGCCTTGATCGCGCCCGGCGCAATATCGATGCCTGGTGGCCTGCCATCGAGGCGGGTGCCGAGGCCATCGTGCAGACCGCCAGCGGCTGCGGTGCCTTTGTGCGTGAATACGGCCACCTGCTGGAAAAGGACTCGCACTACGCCGCCAGGGCCGCACGGGTCAGTGCGCTGTCCCGCGACCTGGTCGAAGTGCTGCGCGACGAGCCGGTCGAACAGCTCGGCCTGTGCGCCGAACAGCGCCTGGCCTTTCATTGCCCGTGCACCCTGCAGCATGCGCTCAAGCTCGGTGGCCAGGTGGAAAGCCTGCTGACGCGCCTGGGTTTCACCCTCACCCCGGTGCCGGACGGCCACTTGTGCTGTGGCTCGGCCGGCACCTATTCGCTGACCCAGCCTGCGCTGTCGCGGCAACTGCGCGACAACCGCCTGAACGCGCTGGAAAGCGGCAAGCCGCAGGTCATCGCTACCGCCAACATCGGCTGCCAGACCCACCTCGACGGGGCCGGGCGCACGCCGGTGCGGCACTGGATCGAAATTGTGGAAGCCGCCTTGAACCAGGAGAACAGCCATGCATAACAAGCCCGTGATCGGCCAGGCGGAAGTGACTCGCCTGCTCGCCGCTGCCCGCCAGGAAGCCCAGGCGCAACAGTGGAACGTGACCATCGCCGTGGTCGACGACGGCGGCCATCCGCTGGCGCTTGAACGCATGGACGGCTGCGCGCCGTCCAGCGCCTACATCGCCGTGGAAAAGGCCCGCAGTGCCGCATTGGCGCGCAAGGAAACCCGCGACCTCGAACAGATGGTCAATGGCGGGCGCATCGCCTTCGTCACCGCACCGCTGCTGACCAGCCTGGAAGGCGGCGTGCCCGTGCGGGTCGACGGCCAGGTGGTGGGCGCCATCGGCGTTTCCGGGGTCAAGCCCGAACAGGATGCCCAAGTGGCCAAGGCGGGCGTGGCCGCCCTTTGAATCGGCGCCGCCCCTTCGCGGGGCAAGCCCGCGAAGAGACCGGCACAAGCGGCACATTTTCTGAATCTGATCACCGAGCGAGAAGACAATGACCCATCCACTCAAGGTCGCCCCGACCCTGCAACGCTTCATCGAGGATGAAGTGCTGCCCGGCACCGGCATCGACGCCGCCAGCTTCTGGCAAGGCTTCAGCAGCCTGGTCCACGACCTCGCCCCGCGCAACCGCGAGCTGCTCGTCGAACGCGACCGCCTGCAGCACGCGCTGGACACATGGCACCGCCAGCACCCCGGCCCGATCACCGACATGGCCGCCTACCAGGCATTCCTGCGCAGCATCGGTTACCTGGTCGACACCCCGCAGCAGGTGCGCATCAGCACCACTCAGGTCGACCGCGAAATCGCCGAGCAGGCTGGCCCGCAACTGGTCGTACCGCTGAGCAATGCACGGTACGCCCTGAACGCCGCCAATGCCCGCTGGGGCTCACTGTACGATGCGCTGTACGGCACCGACGCCATTGCCGACAGTGACGGCGCCGAACGCGGCCACGGCTACAACCCGGTGCGCGGCGCCAGGGTGATCGCTTTCGGCCGGGACTTTCTCGACCGGTCGGCGCCGCTAGCCAGCGCTTCCCACGCCGACGCCCAGGCCTACGCAATCCACCAGGGCGAGCTGCAGGTGACCTTGAACGACGGCCGCCAGGTCGGCCTCGCGGACACTGCACAGCTGCGCGGTTATCAAGGCGAACCGGGCCAGCCAACGGCAATCCTGCTGCAACACCATCGTCTGCATTTCGAGATCCAGATCGACCCGGCCAGCACCATCGGCAAGGCCGACCGAGCCGGGGTCAAGGACATCCTCGTCGAAGCTGCCCTGACCACCATCATCGACTGCGAAGATTCGGTGGCGGCAGTGGATGCCGAGGACAAGGTCAATGTCTACCGCAACTGGCTGGGCCTGATGAAAGGCGACCTCAGCGAGCAGGTCAGCAAAGGTGGCAAGACCTTCACCCGCGCCCTGGCCAAGGACCGCGAATACCACGGTGCGGACGGCCACCCGCTGACACTGCCCGGCCGCTCGCTGCTGTTCATCCGCAACGTCGGCCACCTGATGACCAACCCTGCGATCCACGACCGCGATGGCCGGGAGATCCCCGAAGGCATCCTCGACGCCGTGGTCACCAGCCTGATCGGCCTGCACGACCTCAAGCGCCGCGGCAACTCCCGCGAGGGCAGCCTGTACATCGTCAAGCCGAAGATGCACGGCCCGGCCGAAGTGGCCTTCGCCGACCAGCTGTTCGGTCGGGTCGAGGACCTGCTGAGCCTGCCCCGGCACACCCTGAAGATGGGCATCATGGACGAAGAACGGCGCACCAGCGTCAACCTGGCGGCCTGCATCGCCAGTGCGCCAGCGCGCGTGGTGTTCATCAACACTGGCTTCCTCGACCGCACTGGCGACGAGATGCACAGCGCCATGCAAGCCGGTGCCATGCTGCGTAAAGGTGACATGAAAGGCAGCGCCTGGATCCAGGCCTACGAACGCAGCAACGTGCTGGTCGGCCTGGCCTGCGGCCTGTGCGGCAAGGCGCAGATCGGCAAGGGCATGTGGGCCATGCCCGACCTGATGGCGGCCATGCTCGAACAGAAGATCGCCCAGCCCCGTGCTGGCGCCAACACCGCCTGGGTGCCCTCGCCCACCGCCGCGACCTTGCATGCGCTGCATTATCACCAGGTGGACGTGCCTGCGGTGCAGGCGCAACTGGAGAACGTCGACCTGGGTGCAGAGCGCGAACAGCTGCTGCATGACCTGCTGAGTATTCCGGTAAGCCCCGACCGGCCCTGGCGTGCGGACGAGATCCAGGCCGAGCTGGACAACAACTGCCAGGGTATCCTGGGGTACGTGGTGCGCTGGGTCGAGCAAGGCGTGGGCTGCTCGAAAGTCCCGGACATCCATGACGTGGGGCTGATGGAGGACCGCGCCACCTTGCGTATCTCGGCCCAGCACATCGCCAACTGGCTGCACCACGGCGTGGTCGGCAATGATCAGGTCGAAGCGACACTGCAGCGCATGGCCAAGGTGGTGGACCAGCAGAATGCCGGGGACCCGGCGTACCGGCCGATGGCCGCCAACCTTGCCGGCTCGCATGCCTTCCGTGCGGCGCAGGAGCTGGTGTTCAAGGGCCTTGAGCAGCCTGGTGGCTACACCGAGCCACTGCTGCATGGCTGGCGTTTGAAGTTCAAGCAGGAGGTTCAAGGCTAGCGCCGATCTCTGTAGGAGCGGCCTTGTGTCGCGAAAGGACCGCAACGCGGTCCCGGGATGTTGCATGCGCCGCACTGTTGCCGGGACCGCTTTGCGGTCCTTTCGCGACACAAGGCCGCTCCTGCAAGCCGGCGCACATGGCTGCCACACCAGCACCCGCCTCGTCACTTCAGAATATTCCTACAGCCATCTCAGACGCGCCTTACTTGTCGCCGTGGGCAAGTAAAACAACCATGCCCCCTGCGACCCTGAGGAGGCTGTGCATGTACCCAGATATCCAGACCACCGCCGAACTGCGCAGTACCTTGCGCGAACTGCTGGCCCACGACGTCTGCAACCCGGACGACGACCCGCACCTGTCGGGCGTGCTGTTCTTCTGCGCCACCGACGAGCGCACCCGGCAACTGGTCGAGCGCATCGAGCTGCTGGCCAGCGAAATCTTCTTCGACCCCACCGGGCGGGCCATCAACCACCGCATGCGTGCCATCGGCGTCAAAGGCGTGCGTATCAAGCAGAAGCACAAGGCGCCGGCGGATGAAACGGTCATCCGCATCGACCTGGACGACAAGGGCTACATCACGGTAAGCACCGCGCGGTTCTGATCCGCTATCCTCAGCACTCTTGTGCTTCGGACACTGATCATGGAACTGCATATTCGTCTGGACGGCCGCAAAGGCCTGGCCGACCAGCTCTACCAACAGCTACGCGCCGGCATCGACAGCGGCCACTTGGCCGCCGGCACGCAACTGCCGCCGACCCGGCTGCTGGCCGAGCAGCTGGGCGTGTCGCGCAAGACCGTGGCCGAAGCCTATTCACGGCTGACCTACGACAACCTGCTCAGCGGCGTGGTCGGCCGTGGCACCTTCATCACCCCACGCATGCCGCTGCACAGCAGCGAATCGCACACCGTACCGCTGGCCGCTGCCGCTTCACTGGAACGCTGGCAGCAACGCGCCACGGTGCTCGCCCGACGCACGCTGGAAGCCCCTTCGCGTTATGACTTCGTCGGCGGCGCCTCGAGCAAGGCGCAGTTCCCCTTCGACCAGTGGCGCAGTTGCCTGAACTACGCCTTGCGCCGCAGCCAGCGGCATCCCGAACGGCAGTTTGCCGCCCAGGGCCTGCCCGAACTGCGTGAGGCCATCGCCCACCATGTCGCCTACACCCGTGGCGTGCACTGCAGTGCGGCGGACGTACTGGTGTGCAACGGTGCTCAGCAGGCGCTGGACCTGATCGCCCGGGTGCTGGTCGAGCCCGGCTGCCCAGTGGCCATGGAAGACCCCGGCTACCCGCCGGCACGCCAGCTGTTCCTGGCCCTGGGGGCAACGCTGCAGTCGGTACCTGTGGACGATGAGGGGATGTGCGTCGAGCACATCGCCGATGGCACCCGGCTGATCTACGTGACGCCTTCGCACCAGTTCCCGCTCGGCATGCCGATGAGCGAGCGCCGCCGCCATGCCCTGCTGGCACGGGCCGCCGAGCTTGGCGCGCTGGTCATCGAGGACGACTACGACTGCGAGTTCCGCTATCAAGGCCCGGCCGCCGATGCCCTGCAGCGCCTCGACCGGCAAGGGCTGGTGGCGTATGTCGGGACATTCTCCAAAACCTTGCTGCCGGAACTGCGCCTGGGTTACGCGGTGCTGCCACCGGCGGTGCTCGGCGCCGCCTGCGTGGCCAAGCACCTGAGCGACTGGCACAGCCCGACCCTGCTGCAGTGGGCGCTGGCGCGGTTCATTGGCGAGGGCCACCTGAACAAACACATCCGCCGCTGCCACGACATCTACAGCGGCCGGCGCGAGCGCATCCTGGCGCGGCTGGACGATGACCTGGCGCCCTGGTTCAGTGCCGTGCCCGCCAGTGCCGGGTTTCACCTGAGCGCCCTGGCGCGGCCGGGGGTGGATGTCGAGCTGCTGGCCACCCTCGCCCGCAAGGTGGAGGTCGGCCTGTATTCGCTGGCGCCGTTTTTCAGCGAAGCCCCCGTGCGCCAAGGGCTGTTGCTGGGCTTTGGTGCCATCGAGCTGCTGGATATCGACCCGGCGCTGGACCGCGTGCGCGATACCTTGCAGCGCCTCAGTTGACCAGCGCCGTCTGGCCTCCCTGCCGTGGCCGGGCGATGGCCGCTGCATAGCCACGCGGGGCGAAACAGGCGGTCACCAGCAGCATTGCCAGCACGGTAACGGTCAGCAGCGTCCACGAGGCCTGGAAGTCGCCGCTGGCATCGCGCAACCAACCGGTGATGTACGGCACGACCCCGGTTATGATGAACCCGATACCCTGCACGAACGCCGCCAGGCTGCCGGCCTCGCCCGGCGTCTTGAGGTGCTCCAGGGTCAAGGTCAGGCTCAGGCTGAAGCAGGCGCCCAAGCCGAAGCCGATCATCGCTACCCACAGGCCCACGGCCATCGCCGGGGCCAGCAGCAGCCCCAGGAAACCCGCCAGCTGGATCGACAGCGCCAGCCACAAGCCCGGGCGACGGTCGGCAAAGCCACGCAGCAGCAGCGGCAGGCCAAGGGCACCGCAGACCTGGAAAATGGTCATCAACCCGACCAGGTCGCCGCCGCCTTGCGCCGTGCCACCGTGCTCCAGGTGATAGGCCGGCAACCACGCGACCATGCTGGTATAGCCACCATTGATCAGGCCGAAATATAGCGCCAGCAACCAGGCCCGCCGCGTGCCGAACCAGTGCCCACCGGTGGCGCCGGCGAGCTTGGGCGCCTGCTGCCGGGGGCGCAGCGCGGCCCAGGCCAGCACCGCCAGCAGCGCCGGGATCGCCCACAGGCCAAGCCCGGCCTGCCAGTGGCCGAAGTGCCCGCTGACATGCGGGCCGAGCACCGCCGCCAGCCCACCGCCACTCATCAGGGCCGCCGAGTACAGGCCCATGGTCCCGGCCAGGCGGCTGGGGAACCAGCGGTTGACCAGGCCTGGCATCATGCCCTGCACCACCGCCACGCCCAACCCGGCCAGCACTGCGCTGGCGATCAGCGCCCAGGCGCTGTCCAGTTGCAGCCGCCACAAGCAGGCCAGGGCAATGGCGCTCAAGCCGCCGAGCATGCCGCCGTGTTCGCTGACCCAGCGCCGCAGCCAGGGCTGCAGCAACGGCACCAGGCCCATGCACAGCACGGGCAACGCCGTCAGCAGCGCCGCCTGCTGGTAGCCCAGCCCGGTGCTGGTGCGCATCGGTTCGAGCAACGGGCCGATGCTGGTCAGGATCGGTCTCAGGTTGATCGCCAGCAATATCACCAGCAACAGGTTCAACGCCCCTCTCATCACGTATCGATACTCCCCAAGCAAGACCCGGCCATTATCCTGGCCAGGCAGTCAGGGTAGAAATGAAGAGATTGGATGCAGGTCAGTGGCCACCTTAATGGCCCGATTGGCCTCCCGGCAAAGCGCGCGATTGGCTATCGGGCCGAGCGCAGGCTGGCGCTAAGGTAGCGGCATATCCACAACGCATTCCCTGGAGCACACCATGCACAACCGTATCGAATGGGCCAAGCACTCGCCGGAAGCCTACAAGGCCATGGTCGGCCTGGAGCAGGCCCTGGCCAAAAGCGGCCTGGAGAATTCACTGCTGGAGCTGATACGCCTGCGAGCCTCGCAAATCAACGGCTGCGCCTATTGCGTGAACATGCACGCCAATGATGCGCGCAAGGCCGGCGAGACCGAGGCACGCTTGCAGACCCTGTGCGTGTGGCAGGAGACGAACTACTTCACACCGCGTGAACGTGCCGCACTGGCCTGGGTCGAGAGCCTGACCCGCCTGCCCGAACGTGGCGCCCCGCAGGCGGAATACGAAGCGCTGCAGCAGCATTTCGAGCCTGCCGAGGTGGCCAATCTGACGCTGGCCATCGCCACCATCAATGCCTGGAACCGTTTTGGCGTAGGGTTTGCCATGGTTCCGGCCTGAGTGAGGCCGGTGCAGGAATAATCAGGCGAGGGTGCGCCGCCGTGTCAGGCAGGCGTACCCCATCCCCAGCACGCCCAGCAACAACACCCCCAGCAACCCCACCAGCTCGCGGCTATAGCGCGCCACCAGCGCCGGGAACCCGGTGAATTCGCGGTACACCCGCACATCCGCCTCACCGCCAGCGAAACCGACACTGATACCACCCTGGCGGATCAGCGAATAGTCGGCATCGAAGTACACCCAGACCTTGCACTGCCCACCCTGCTCGATGGCCGGTATCTCCACCTGCGCCGTCGCCGTCTCGTACAGCGTGTCGTTGCCTGCCGTATCGCGTACCTGCACCAGACCCTTGGCTGGCAGGCGGATCTTTACCTCACGGGCATCGCCGTCACCCAAGTTACGCAGGTCGATGAGCAAACCCGTGCGGTGGTCCACCAACCCGGCTTCGAAGGGTTTGGCGAACAGCTGCGCATACGGTGCCTGAGCCAGCTCGATCAGCTTGTCGACCTGGTACGGGTTCAGCGCACCGCCACTGATGCTGTTGATGCGCGGTTGCAACTGCTCGTACTTGAGCTGTTCGCTGGTCTTGCTGATGCGTTCGCTGAACTGGCTGGGATAGGTGAGGTAGGCATAGGTCAGGGTCGCCTCGAGCCGAGGCTGGTCCTTCAGCAGCACATAGGCCACCAGCAAGACCATCAGGCCAAGCAACATGGCTACCAGGAGTTTGCCGACTTTGTCCCAACTCAACGGTGCGGTTCCTTCTGTTACGGCACGCAAGATCGATGCGCCGCAAAGGGTGCCAAGTTCAGCGCTGTCAGGCAAGCGATCAACGGCTCAGCAACAGCGGTAGTGATGCCGTCAACATGGCCACCCCGTATGCCGTCTGCAAACCCACCTTGCCAGAGCCAGCGGCGAATGTCTGCCTCGGCGTCACGAACTGTGAACGCTCGTCACACCTGCTATGCCGCCGCAGCGCCTAATCATGCACAGGAATGCCGCATAAGGTAGTGACAAAGGCCATTTCGTCGATGGCCCATTACAACAACAAGCGTGCAACCGAGGTGCGAGCCGATGCGTGGCGAACGACAGATGCAAAACGACAAGCTGGGGAATGGCCTGAAAGGCCGGCAGGTGACGATGATCTCGATCGGCGGGGTGATCGGTGCCGGGCTGTTCGTGGGTTCGAGCAATGCCATTGCCGCAGCCGGGCCGGCGGTACTGGTGGCTTACCTGATCGCGGCGGCGATCGTGGTGCTGGTCATGCAGATGCTCGGCGAGATGGCCACGGCGCGTCCGGACACCGGCTCGTTCTCTTCCTATGCCGACCAGGCCATCGGCCGCTGGGCCGGGTTCTCGATCGGCTGGCTGTACTGGTGGTTCTACGTGCTGGTGATCGCCATCGAAGCCATCGTCGCCGGCAATATCCTCGGCGACTGGTTGGGTTTGCCGCACGCCTTCACCGCCTTTGCCATCAGCCTGGTGCTGATTGGCTGCAACAGCCTCAGCGTTGGCTCATTCGGCACCCTGGAATACTGGCTGTCGCTGTTCAAGGTGGTGTCGATCGTCACCTTCATCGTGCTTGGCGTGTTGGCGATCTTCGGCCTGATGCCGGGCTCTTCGACCAGCGGCATCAGCAACCTGTGGGCCAATGGCGGCTTTGCGCCCAAGGGTAACGTGGCCATCATCGCTGCGCTGCTGACCGCCATGTTCAGCTTCCAGGGCAGTGAAGTGGTGACCATCGCCGCCGCTGAGTCGCGCGACCCGAAAGCCAATATCAAGAAGGCCATCCGTGCGGTGGTGTGGCGCCTGGGCCTGTTCTACCTCGGCTCGATGTTCGTTGTGGTGTGCCTGATCCCGTGGAATGCACCCGGCCTGGCGCAAGGCTCGTACCAGGCCGTGCTCAATGCCATGAACATTCCGTGGGCGCCGGGCATCATGAGCATCGTGGTGCTGGTGGCGGTGACCAGTTGCCTGAACTCGGCCATCTACACCGCCTCGCGCATGGCCTACTCGCTGGCCCGGCGCGGCGATGCACCGAAGGCAGTCTCTCACACCACCGCACAAGGCGTGCCACTACTGGCCGTCGCCCTTACCTCAGGCGCCGCGTTGTCGGCCCTGGCGGCCAACTATCTGCTGCCCGCAGAGGTGTTCCAGTTTCTGCTGGCCACCAGCGGTGCACTGGCCCTGCTGATGTACCTGGTGATCGCCGTCACCCAGCTGTGCATGCGCCGCAAGCTGGTGGCGCTGGGCAAGCAGCTGGAGGTGCGCATGTGGCTGTTCCCCTGGCTGACCCTGCTGACCATCGCCTTCATAGTCGGCGTATTCGCGGTCATGGCGGCCTTCCCGGGGCAGCGGGCAGAGCTGCTGTCCACCCTCGGCCTGACCGGCGTGCTGGTGGTCATCGGTGCCTATCTGCAAAAACGCCAGCCGGCGCTCTCGGCCCAACGTGCGGCGCTGCGCCTGGACGAACCGGTCAGCGCCTGACTGTGACGCCGCTTCACAGCGGGTGTGCCGCGCCGGGTCTTTTTCGCCCTGCGGCACACACCTAACCTGACGACACCCTGGGGCCGACCGCCCCGCCCATTCCAAGAAGACCTGTGTGGAAACCCTCATGACCGTAGCCCGCAAACCCGACGAACTGGCCATTCCCTACCAACTGCCGCAAGTCCCCTTCATGTCGCCCGACATGGTCCACCCCGGCGTGCTGGGCAAGTGGCTCGAAGATGACCAGCTGTGGGTCCCGGTGACCGCTTCGGTGTCGTTCAAGCCCCTGCTGCTGAACGTATCCGGTGGTTACTACATCAACCTGCTGCGGGTGCGCCAGAGCGGCGTGCTGTCGCGCCACCGCCATACCGGCGGTGTGCATGCCCTGGTGCTCAAAGGCCGCTGGTACTACCTGGAGCACGACTGGGTCGCCGAGGAAGGTTCGTTCGCCTACGAACCACCGGGCGAGACGCACACCCTGTTCGTGCCGGAAGATGTCGAAGAGATGATCACCTGGTTCCACGTGCAGGGCGGCTACACCTACGTAGACCCACAAGGCGTCGCGGTGGGTTACGAGGATGTGTTCACCAAGCTGGAAACCGCTCGCGCCCACTACAAGGCACTGGGCCTGCCGGACGATTACATCGAGCAGTTCATCCGCTGAGCAAAAGGTTGCCAGCACCTGAGCGTGCTGCCAGTCTTCTGCTCGATCACCGGAGGCGGAACATGGACAACTACTCGCAACTGCTGGCGTTTCTGTGGGCAACCGAGCACGGCAACTTCTCTGCCGCCGCGCGGGCCTGCGGGATGACGCCTTCGGCCATCAGCAAGCTGATTTCGCGGCTCGAGGATCGGCTGCAGGTGCGCCTGTTCCAGCGTGGCACGCGCAGCCTGACGTTGACCGAGGAAGGCAGCGCCTACCTGGTCAGCGCCCGGGCGGTGGTCAATGCCATGGCCGAGGCCGATTCGCTGGCCGAGGCCTTTCCGACCCGGGTCAGCGGGACCTTGCGCGTGCACACCATGACCACGTTCGCCAAACACCAGATCATCCCCTGGCTGCCGGAATTCCTGGCCGCCTACCCGGGGCTGACCGTGGACATCCAGGTCGGCGCGCAATTCACCGACCAGTTCGACCAGGGCCTGGACGTGGCCATACACAGCGGCGTGCTGCCCGACTCGACGCGCATCGCCCGCAAGATCGGCCAGAGCCGCTGGATCCTCTGCGCTGCCCCCCAATACCTGGCCCGCCATGGCACACCGGCGCAACCAGGCGACCTGCTCGCGCACACCTGCTTCTCGTTCGGGTTCAGCAGCGTGTGGAACACCTGGAGCTTCATTGTCGATGGCCAGGCCATGACGGTGCCGGTGGTGCCCAAGGCCACCTTCGCCCAAGGCGACCTGCTGCGCGACCTGGCGCTCGGCGGCGCCGGCATCGTGCGCCTGGCAGAGTTTCACATCGGCCAGGACATTCACGAGGGCCGCCTGGTGCCGCTGCTCGAGGCGTACAGCACCGACAGCGTTGAGCCGATCTACCTGATCTACACCAATCGCAAGCACCTCAGCCCACGTATCCGCGTGTTCCGCGACTTCCTCGAAGGCAAGCTCGCGCAGAGCCCGTGGAATACCCGTTGAGCCCCAAGCACCCGAAAACGACACCGAGGTACCCATGCGCAATCTCATCGGCGATGTTTCCAGCGCCGCCCGCATCCTGCCTGATCTTGACGGCCAGGCCCTGTTCATCCGCAACGGCAAGGGCCCGTACCTGCATGACGACCAGGGCCGCCGCTACATCGACACCGCCCTCGGCTTCGGCGCCGTGCTGCTTGGCCATGCCAACGACACGGTCAATGGCCAGGTGGCCGCAGCCCTCGCAGACTCTGCCTCGCCGTCGTGGGCCCATGTGCGCGAGCACGCTGCCGCCACCGCCCTGGCCGCGCACACTGGCGCGCTGAGCAAGGTGATCTTCACCAACTCCGGCAGCGAGGCCGTGCACTTGGCCTGCCGCGCTGCCCGGGCCCATACCGGCCGTGGGCGCATCGCCAAGATGGCGGCCGGCTTCGATGGCTGGTTCGACGATGTCAGCTTCGGCAATGTCGGCTCGGCCGAGGCCGCTTTCGCCGATGGCCAGCGCCCTGCCACGGCCCACACCACGCTGTTGCGCTTCAACGACTTCGATGACGTCGAACGGCTGTTCGCCGAAGACCACGACATTGCCGCCGTCATCCTCGAGCCGATGCTGGCCAATGCCGGCTGCCTGATGCCAGCGCCCGGTTACCTGCAACACGTGCAGCAGATCGCGCGCCGCCATGGCGCGCTGGTGATCGCCGACGAGGTACTGATGGGTTTTCGCCTGCACGCCGGGCTCGCCAGCCAGCTGGCCGGGCTCGACCCGGACATTGCCAGCGTCGGCAAAGCCATCGGCAATGGCGTGCCGGTGTCGGCCATCGTTGGCAAACCGGAGGTCCTGGCCGCTTTCGAACACGGCAAGGTCTTGCGCGGCGGCACCTTCAGCGGTAACCCGTTGGCCTGCGCGGCGGTGATGAGCACCCTCGCCCAACTCGACCAGCTCGACTACCCCGCCCTGATCGCCCGTGGCCAGGAGTTGCGCCAGGCGGTGGAGGCGATCTTCGAGGCACAGGGCATCGTGGTGAGCACCAGCGGCTATGGCAATGTCTTCAGCCTGTGGCCATCACGCCAGGCACCGGCCACCTACGAGCAGGCGGTGGCCGTGGGCAGCGCGGCGTTCAGCCAGGCACTGCACCTGGCGTTGCGCGAGGCCGGGGTACTGGTGATGCCTTCGCAATATGGGCGTCTGTATCTGTCGTTCGAGCATGACGATGCCGTGGTGGAGGCGATGAAAGTGGCCTTCGAACATGCCGCGATCAAACTTGCAGCGCAGTTCGCCGGCCGTTAGCGCCTGCTTGACCGGAGGGAGCCTGGTGATCGACGATCAGCGCTCCCTCAATCAAGGATGACGGCATGTTGCGGATACTGGGCAGGGCCTCTTCGATCAACGTGCGCAAGGTGCTGTGGACCTGCGCCGAATTCAGCATCCCCTTCGCGCGTGAAGACTGGGGCAGCGGCTTTCAGCCCACCGACGCGCCGGACTTCCTCGCACTCAACCCCAACGCCATGGTCCCGGTGATCCAGGACGGTGATTTCACGTTGTGGGAGTCCAACAGCATCCTCCGCTACCTGGCCAACCGGTATGGCGATGCGGCCTGTTACCCCGGCGAACCCAGGGCGCGGGCACGCATTGACCAGTGGATCGACTGGCAGGCGTCGGACCTGAACCGGGCGTGGAGCTACCCGTTCATGTCGCTGGTGCGCCAGTCGCCCGCGCACCAGGATGCCCAGGCGCTGGCTGCGGGGTGCGCAGAGTGGGCCCGCTACATGGGCATCCTCGACCGGCAACTGGCCGCGACCGGTGCGTACGTGGCCGGCGAGCACTTTACCTTGGCCGACATCCCCATCGGCCTGTCGGTGCAGCGCTGGTTCGCCACGCCTCTGGATCATCCCCAGTTGCCCGCTGTAAGCGACTACTACGAACGCCTGAGCCGGCGCCCGGGGTACCTTGCCCACGCACGCAACGGCCTGCCTTGACGGCTCAGCGGAGCCTGCTCTTGTGGGAGCGGCCTCGTGTCGCGAAAGGGGTGCGAAGCGCCACCCGGGATTTCAGCTTCGCCCCATGGATTGCTGGGGCCGCTTTGCGGCCCTTTCGCGACACGAGGCCGCTCCTACAAAGGACCGCGCTTGGGCTTTAGAAACTCTTGTGCGGCCTTGCGTCGCGAAAGGGGTGCGAAGCGCCCCCGGGATTTCTGCTTCGCCCCATGGATTGCTGGGGCCGCTTTGCGGCCCTTTCGCGACACGAGGCCGCTCCTACAAAGGACCGCGCTTGGGCTTTAGAAACCCAAGTAGGTGCGCGGCGTGGACGCGACGGCCTGCACAGGCGGCTCAGCGGAGCCTGCTCTTGTGGGAGCGGCCTTGCGTCGCGAAAGGGGTGCGAAGCGCCCCCGGGATTTCAGCTTCGCCCCATGGATTGCTGGGGCCGCTTTGCGGCCCTTTCGCGACACGAGGCCGCTCCCACAGATGACCGCGCTTGTGCTTTAGAAACTCTTGTGCGGCCTTGCGTCGCGAAAGGGGTGCGAAGCGTCCCCGGGATTTCAGCTTCGCCCCATGGATTGCTGGGGCCGCTTTGCGGCCCTTTCGCGACACGAGGCCGCTCCTACAAAGGACCGCGCTTGGGCTTTAGAAACCCAGGGTCGCAGATAGCAAGTAGGTGCGCGGGGTGGACAGGGTCAGGCCCGGCTCGCTGTCGTCCGAGGCCCCCGCCGATGCCCAGTAACGCTCATCCATCACGTTCTCGACACTGGCACGCAAGGTGACCTCGGTGGTGTCGACCTTGAAGGCGTAGCGCGCACCCAGGTCGAAACGTTCCCAGCCGTCGATCTGCTTGCTGTTTTCCTGGTCCAGGTACTGCGAACTGGAATGAATGCCGCGTGCCGTCAGGGTCAGCCCGTTGACCCCGGGTACATCCCACTCGGCGCCGAGGTTGACGTTGTACTCGGGGGTGGCCGGCGCGCGGTTGCCATCGTAGGCACCGTTCACGGTATCGGTCAGTTCACTGTCGATGTACATCACCCCGCCCAGCAAACGCACCCCGTCCAGCGGCTCGCCGAACACGCTGAGCTCGATGCCGCGGTTGTCACGCTTGCCGTTGGGGCCGAATACCCGTGAAGTGCTGTTGGTCTCGTAGGCCGGCTGGCGAATGCGAAAGGCGCTGGCGGTGAAGGCAACACGGCCCAGGTCGTACTTGGCGCCGACTTCGACCTGGCGGCTGATGAACGGCGGGAATATCTGGTCTTCGTTGATCGAGGTCGACGGGGCGATCTTGCCCTGGCTCAGACCTTCCATGTAGTTGGCGTAGAGCGACAGCTGATCGGTGACCTTGAGCAGTACGCCGCCCGAGGGCGAGACCTTCTCCTCGTCGTAGGCCGTGTCGCCTTTCACGTCGTCGCTCCAGTCATCCACCTGCACCCGCTGCCAGCGGGCCCCCAGGGTCAGCAGCAGGCGGTCGTCGAAGAAACCTAGGGTGTCGGCCAGGGCCACGCCAGAGAAGCGGTTCTCGGTGTACACCTCGGGGTCCAGGCGCGTCGGCGTGCCCGGCGTTGGCGTGGCGACCGGGTTGTACAGGTTGCTGGGCGCCGAGGCATAGCGTGCGCCGCCGTTGGTGAAGTCCATGTAGAAGTAGCTGGCGGCGAGGTTGACTTCATGGCTGACGGGGCCAGTGTGGAACCAGTTGCGCAACCCGGCCATGGCGGTACGCACCGACTCGTCGCGGGTGAAGTCGCGCGGTTGCACGGTGAAGTCGCCGGCGTCATTGATGATCGAGACGTTGTGGCGCAGGAAATCGTGGTTGCTCTTGCGTGCGCCGACTGCGCCATAGGCCATGAGCGACTCGCTGATGTCGTACTCGGCGTTCAGCGCGCCGAAGGTGTCGTTGGTGCGCGCCTTGCTCCAGGCCTGGGCATAGTTGTGGTGCACGTCGCCGGCATCCGGCACCTTGGCGTTGGCACCGACCAGCACGCGCTCCTGCGGGGCGTCGGTGTCGCGTTCGGTGTGGCCGAGGTCGGCCGACAGGCGCAGGCGCTCGCCGCGAAAGTCCAGGCCGAGCACGGCCATTTCGCGGTCGACGCTCTGGTGGTCCCATTCGGTGTCACCGGATTGCTTCACGCCGTTGAAGCGCAGGCCGAACTGCTCGCCTTCGCCAAAGCGACGGCCGACATCCACTGCACCGCCGACCTGGCTGCCCGAGGCGTAGCTGCCGGTGAATTCGGTGATCGGCTTGTCGCCGGCGCGCTTGGGCACCACGTTGATTGCGCCACCGACGCTGCCCCGCGGCGAGATGCCGTTGATCAGCTGGCTCGGGCCCTTGAGGATGTCGACGCGGTCAGCCATTTCCATGTCGATCGAATAGGTTGGCAAGATGCCGTACAGGCCGTTGTATGACACATCGCTGTTGAACAGGCTGAAGCCGCGAATGGTGAACTGCTCGAAGCGCCCGCCCGCCGGGTTGGTAGCGCGCACCGAGGGGTCACTGGCCACCAGGTCGCCCAAAGTGCGGGCCTGCTGGTTCTTCACCAGCTCGTGGGTGTAGGTGGTCATGCTGAACGGCGTGTCCATGAAATCGCGCGAACCGAGCAAGCCTTGCGAGCCCTTGCGTGCCACCTGGCCACCGGCATACGGCTGGGCATCGCCGGGCGAGGCCTGACCGCCAACGATAGTGGTCGGGGCAATTTCCAGGGCATCACCGCCCTGCGGGGTCGGCACCAGGGTGAAGGCGCCCTCGCCCACCGGCTGCAATTGCAAGCCGGTGCCGCGCAACAGTTGCAGGAAACCTTCACCGACACTGTAGCGGCCAGACAGGCCATTGCTCTGGCGGCCACTGACCAGGCCAGGGTCCAGCGACAGGCTGACCCCGGCCTGGTCGGCGAAGCGGGTCAGCGCGGCGCCCAGGCTGCCGGCAGGTACCTCGTAGCTGCGCAAGGTCTTTTCAGCGGCCCAGATGGGTGAGCTGAACAGCAGGCTCATGGCGAACCCGGCATGCAGCAGCGGGCGTGTGGTAAATGGCTTTACAGCAGGCATCAAAGAAGCTCCCCTTATGTTCTCCTACCGGTAATGACCGGCGAGAGAAAAAAAGGGGACAGCCTCAAACACGATTTTCTCGCGGGGCCAGGGTGACCCAGTAGCGCGTACGCGCCTGCACTTCGAGCGGCAGGCTGGCGGCCAGCAGCGCCAGCACCCGGTCGGTGTCGTCGAGCCGGAACGTGCCGGTGACCCGCAGGCGTTCAAGCTCCGGCGCCCAGCGCAGCAGGCCGGGGCGGTACCTGCGCAGCTCGCGCAGCAGGTCGCCCAGAGGCCGGTCGTCCAGGCGTAGCACACCGTCGCGCCAGCCCAGTAGGAGTTCATCCACGGGCGTGACCGGGCCTGCCCCGCTGGCGCTCAAGCTGGCCTGTTGACCGGCCTGCAGCACCAGCGGGCTGCCATGCAACGGCTGCAAGGTCGCGAAACCGTTGGCCACCGAAACCCGGCACGCCTGGTCGAACAGGCGCACGCAAACCTCGGCACCACTGACCTGCACCTGCCCATACGGCACCTGCAGCGCCAGGCTGACTGCTTCGGGTACGGCGACCGCCACCTCGCCACGCAGCAGTTTCACGCGCCGGTTCGCGAGGTCGATATCGACGGCGCTGTCGGTGTTCAGCTGCAAGGTGGTACCGTCGCTCAGCACCCGCTGCCGGCGCTCGCCAACCGCCGTGTGCACGTCGGCGGTCCAGGCATCCAGCGGCAATTGCCGGCTCAGCAGCCAGGCCGTCGGTAACAGGGCGGCCACGCCCAGGGCCTGCTTGAGCAAGGCGCGGCGGTTGGCATCCGGGCGGTCGAGGGTGGCCATGGCCAACTCGGTGGGCAATTGCGAGAAACGTTGGCGCAGCAGCTGCGCCTTTTGCCAGGCGTTCTCGTGCAGGCTGCTGCTGGCACGCCATTGCGCCAGGTGCTGGAGGTCACGCTGGCTGGCCTGGCCGGACTCCAGCAGCGCCAGCCAGCGCGCTGCGGCGCGGACCACTTCGCGGGCTTCGGTGGAGGGTGTGGCCATTACAAGTCCGCCAACAGGCAGTGTTCGTAAGCTTGCGCCATGTAGCGCTTGATGGTGCGTTCGGAGACCGCGAGGCGTTCGGCGATTTCGCTGTAGCCCAGGCCTTCCAACTGGCTCCATAGAAAGGCCTTGCGCACCGGGGCCTTGAGGCCGTCGAGCAGCTCATCCAGTGCTTGCAGGGTTTCCAGCAGGATCCAGCGCTGCTCCGGCGACGGCAGGCTTTGCTCGGGCAGCTGCGCCAGCGCGTCAAGATAGGCCTGCTCCAGGCTGCGGCGCTTGTGGAAGTTGCTCAGCAGGCGCTTGCCCACCGTCAGCAGGTAGGCGCGGGGCTCGCGGATATCGGCCAGCGGCTGGGCGCTGGTGAGTACCTTGAGGAAGGTGTCCTGGCTCAGGTCGGCGGCATCCCAGGCGTTGCCCATGCGGCGACGCAGCCAGGCCTCCAGCCAGCCGCGGTGGTCGCGGTACAGGGCAGGCAGGCTGTGCTGTGGGGGCGGTGCGGCATCGATCATGGCAGAGTCTGCGACAGAGTAAATGGGAGTGATTCTAATTTACTGTGATTACAGATCCAAGAAGGAGTTGGGGCTGAAAGGTGATTGCCTTGGGTTTTACAGGGCAAGCACCTGCCAGCCACACCACCTATGCCACGGCCCGCGCGCCCACCGCCACCGGGCGCCTACGCCAGGCCAGCGTCAACACCAGCCCCAACCCAGCCATCGCCGCCCCGGCAAAGGATACTGCGGAGTAACCCATCCCGGCATTGATCACCGCGCCTCCCAACGCCGCACCAATCGCGTTCCCCAGGTTGAACGCACCGATATTCACCGCCGACGCCAGGTTGGGCGCATCCTTGGCCGCGTCCATCACACGCATCTGCAGCGGCGGCACCAGGGCGAAGCTGGCGATGCCCCAGACCAGAATCGCCAGCGCCGTCGGTAGCGACCAGCCGAGCATCGCCGGCAACACCAGCAGCACCGCAATCAGCACCAGCAACGACACGATCAAGGTCCGGTCGACCGAGCGATCCGCCGCCTTGCCACCCCACACATTGCCCAGGGTCAGGCCGACACCGAACAGCACCAGCATGGCCGTTATAAAGGTGGTGGATGCCTGGGCCTGGCTGTGCAATATCGGCGCAATGTAGGTGAACACTGTGAACATCGCGCTGGAGCCGACCACGGTCAGCGTCAGCGCTGCCAGCACCGGCCCGCGTCCCAGCACACGAATCTCGGCCATCACGCCGGCGCTCCTGGGCAGCGGCACATTGGGCAGCGCGAACCACAACGAGGCCATCGCCACCAGTCCCAGGCCGGCTATGCCCCAGAACGCAGTGCGCCAGCCGAGCAGTTCACCGAACCAGGTAGCCAGCGGTACACCGCCAATGGTGGCCAGGGTGAGGCCCATGAACATCGCCGCCACTGCCCCTGCACGTTTCTCGGGCGGTACCACGCTGGCCGCCACCACCGAGCCGACGCCAAAGAACGCGCCGTGGTTGAGCGACGTCACCACACGGGCGACAAGCAAGCTCTGGTAGTCGGTGGCCAGCGCCGACAGCAGATTGCCCAGGGTGAAGATGGCCATCAGCCCGATCAGCAGGTAGCGCCGCGGGACCTTGCCGGTGGCCAGGGTCATCAATGGGGCACCGATCAGCACGCCTAAGGCATAAGCACTGACCAACAAGCCGGCAGCCGGGATCGATACACCGAGATCGGCGGCGATGCCGGGCAACATGCCCATGGGGGCGAACTCGGTGACACCGATGCCGAAGGCACCGATGGCAAGTGCCACGAGAGGGGGATTGATACGCATGGAAAAGGCTCCTTATCTATGACGCAAATGCTACGATCCAGCCTTTGAATGCACTAGACCGGTTTTCCGGCAATCACCTTTGCGCTGGAGGCACAGATGGACTACAACGGGCGATCCGGAGAGATGGAGGTGTTTGCCAGGGTGGTGGATGAGGGCAGCCTGTCCGCCGCCGCGCGCCTGCTGGGCCTGACGCCTTCGGCGGTGAGCCGCATCATCGCCCGCGCCGAACATCGTCTGGGCGCGCGCCTGTTGTTGCGCACCACCCGGGCGATCACCCTGACCACCGAAGGCGAGGCCTACCTGCGCGGGGCGCGGCGCATCCTGGCGGACATGCACGAAGTCGAAGAGGCAATCACCGACCAGGGCGTGCCGCGCGGGCGGCTGCGGGTCAGTGCGGCGCTGGGGCATGGGCGGCAGACCGTAGTGCCGTTGCTGACGGCGTTCAGCGCCCTTTACCCGCAGGTACTGGTGGACCTGTCGCTGAGTGATGAAATCGTCGATATCCATGGCGGCCAGGCCGATGTGGCGCTGCGCTTTGGCCAGTTGCCGGACAGTTCGCTGAGTGCACGGTGCATCGGCCATACGGGCCAGGTGGTGGTGGCTTCGCGTGAATACCTTGCGCGCTGGGGTACACCCCAGGTTCCGGAGGACCTGGCGCAGCACAATTGCCTGCGCTTCAACTTTCGCAGGGCAACGACGGACTGGCCGTTTCGCCGGGCGGGGGAAGATTTTTCACTGAAGGTGACGGGGAATATCGAATGCAGCAGCGGGGAGGCGCTGGCACAACTGGCCAGGCTGGGGGCGGGGGTGGCGCGGATCGGCACCTTTACCGTAGCCGATGAGCTGAAGAACGGCCAACTGGTGGCACTGCTGGAGGACTACAACCCGGGCGACCGCGAGCCGTTGCATGCAGTGTTCGTCGGTGGGCCGACGATGCCGGCGCGTGTGCGGGTGTTCGTCGACTTTCTGGTGGAGCACCACCAAGGCTGGCCACTGAACTCACGTTGACACGTACGCCTCTGTGGGAGCGGCCTTGCGTCGCGAAAGGGCCGCAAAGCGGCCCCAGCCCTATCCGAGTTCACGCCAATATCCGGGGACTGCTGCGCAGCCCTTTCGCGACACAAGGCCGCTCCCACAGAAACCGCGAACGTGTTGTCTGTCACCATTGACCTCGCTGATACCGAACAGTAAACCTACGCAGACTCACCACCACCAGGGCCGCCCCCATGCGCATTGCCATTCCCGACGACTATCAAGACGTGATCCGCTCGCTCGACTGCTTCCAGCGCCTGGCCGGGCATGAAGTGAACGTGTTTCACGACAAGCAGCCCGCCTCGCTGGATGAGCTGGCCGCACGCTTCGCCGACGCCGATGCCCTGGTACTGACCCGCGAGCGCACGCGCATCGATGCCGCCCTGCTCGACCGGTTGCCGAACCTCAAGCTGATCAGCCAGACCGGCAAGGTCGCCGGCCACCTCGACCTCGAGGCCTGTACGGCGCGCGGCATCGTCGTCACCGAAGGCCGCGGCTCGCCGGTAGCGCCGGCTGAGCTGGCCTGGACGCTGATCCTCAACGCGCGCCGTCAGCTGGTGCCCGCGATCGAAGCCTTCAAGCAGGGCCAGTGGCAGGTCAACCTGGGCCAGGCAGTGGCCGGCCAGGTGCTGGGGGTCTGGGGCTACGGCAAGATCGGCCAGCGCCTGGCGCGCTATGCCCAGGCATTCGAAATGCCGGTGCTGGTGTGGGGCAGTGAGAGCAGCCGCGCAGCGGCCGAAGCGGACGGGCACAGGGCGGCGATATCGCGCGAGGCATTTTTCGCCGAGGCGGATATCGTCAGCCTGAACCTGAGGCTGTCAGCTACAACGCGCCATCGGGTGACCTTCGAAGACCTCTCGCGAATGAAACCCGATGCCCTCCTCGTCAACGTCAGCCGCGCCGAACTGATTGCACCTGGTGCGCTGCTTCAGGCGCTGGATGCTGGCAGGCCGGGCTTTGCTGCGGTGGATGTATTCGAGCACGAGCCGATACTCGAGCCGAACCACCCCCTGCTCAACCACCCACGGGTGCTCAGCACCCCGCATCTTGGCTATGTGGAAAAGAACGGCTACGAGCTGTACTTCGGCGATGCCTTCGACAATGTGCTGGCATTTGCCGAAGGGGCACCGAGCAATGTCGCCAATCCGCAAGCTTTGAAATTGCAGCGCTGACACGGCCTGTCCTGATCGGTGCGCTGCGGTCATCTGGGTTGCGGATGCTCGCTGGACACCGAATTGTTGGCCTGCACATCTTTCATCTCTTCCTCGACCGGTGCCTCGTCGTCGCCCGACAGCGGCACCTCGACATTCTCCCGCGTAGGGGGCTGATCATGGGTGCGCGCGGTGCCGTTATCGCGCTCGCGCTGAGCGTCTTGATCGGACCCTGGATTGCCTGGAGGCGGGTCCCAGTCTTCAGGGCGCTTTTCAGACCATGCTTCGCCCACACCTTGTTTCGGTTCCGATGGGGCCTTCTCAAGCCCGGAGTCATGGCCTGTGCCGGTGTCGGGAGTGCCAGCTGCAGGGCCGGGGTATGCGGCATCAGGGCCATTGTGATCGATCGCCATGGTTGATCTCCAGTCTGCGATGCAGTGGATCTGCACCTGTAACTCAGAGCTTATGCATCGCCCGCAGGTGCCTCTGCTTCGACCGGTGGCACAAAATGACAGCGCCTACGACCGTTAGCGTAATTCAAGGTACACTGCCGGCCGTCATGGAAGCCGACAGGACAAGGAATGCTCCGCTCTTCTACTGCGCAACCTGGTGTGCGCCGCGCAATGGTGCGCTGGCTGCAAGCCGCAGCGCTGATGCACCTGCTGATTGGCCTGGGCCTAACCTGGGCTGGCCAAAGCCCGCTGCTGGGCAACTACCAACTGAGCATCGAACAGGCCTTCTGGGGCCACGCGGCGCCAGCACCTGCCCGCGAACAACAGGTGTGGTGGCTCGCGCTGTTCGGCGCCACCCTGCAAAGCTACTCACTGTACATGCTCGGCCTGATCCAGCTGGGCGACCGCCTGCGCAGCCACAGCGCCTGGGCCTGGCTGGCGCTGGGCATCGTGCTGTGGGCACCGCAGGACATGGTGGTGTCACAGCAGGCCGGGATGTGGTCGCACTTGGTCATCGATGGCCTTGCCCTGCTCGCTCTGCTGCCGCCCTTGCTGTGGCTGTACCGCCATGACCGCCCCACCTCCGCTTTGAAAGGACTTGAACGTGGCTGATCTGCCGATCCTGACCTGGGCCCTCAACCTGCTGCTGATCCAAGGTCTGCTGGGCGCGCTGGACACCCTTTACCACCATGAACTCACCGTGGCCCTGCCCCAGCGCTACAGTTGCTGCCACAGGTGAGCAGTGAGTGGCTGGGGCGCGAGGTGCAGTATCGGGATGGGGAACTGCGATTGGTTGAGGGGCAGCACTGATGAACGACAAGGCAGGCGTGACGAAGCTTGTGAAAAGGGTTGCCAAGTGCCTGGTGTTAGCCCTGCAGCTGCTGTCGAGTGGCTGCTGGAGTACGCTCGCTCACCTCGATGGCGAGCGCTGTGTGTATCCGGGCACGCGCTTTGGCTGGAACTTTGCTACCCGCAACGGCGCTGGCGGCTTGGTTGGCCTGATCGACGTGCCCTTCTCCTTCGCGCTGGATACAGTGTTGCTGCCTTATGACCTGACCGCGTTTCTGCCCGAGGACATGGGTGGAGATCACCGGGAATGCAACCTGGATGGCTCGTTCAACGTGCTCGTGATGTAGCACACTGCGCTTGACGCCTATCGCTTGCCCAGCGCCAGCCGCGCCGCGAACAGCACGAATACCAGGCCGGTCGCACGGTCCATCCAGCGGATCACGCTGTCCCGACGCAACAGCCCGGCCAACGGCTGAGTCGCGCCAATCAGCAACATTGCCCACAGCAGGCCGAGCACCACGTGGATGCTGACCAGGCCAAAGGTCCAGGCCACCAGTGGCTGGCCCTGGGGTATGAACTGGGGCAGGAACGACACGTAGAAGATCCCGACCTTGGGGTTGAGCAGGTTGCCCAGCATGCCCTTGAGGAACCAGTTGGCCGAAGGCTGGCCATCCGCTGCAGCGGGTGCCAGCGCTTGGCGCGGGCGCAGCAGCATGTTGACGCCAAGCCAGGCCAGGTAGGCCGCCCCGCAGTACTTGAGGATGTTGTAGGCAAGTTCCGATACGGCGATCAATGCGCCCAGGCCGAAGGCGACGGCTGCGCCCCACAGCAGGCAGCCGGCGTTGATGCCCAGGGCGGCGCGCAGGCCTTGCTTGCGACCTTCGACCGTGGCGGTCCGCAGAATCAGGGCAGTGTCCAGACCTGGCGTCAAGGTCAGCAGCGTGGCGGCCAGGGTGAAGGCAATCAGGTTGTCGACGATGGGCATGGTGGTTCGGGCCTTGATAGAACTCGGGCGCAGATTAACATGGCGTTGGCTATGATGGTGGCTGGTTCCCGCATCGCTCAGGAAAGCCCATGCCCTACCCTATCGAACAGAAACTCGTCGTCGGCGTCGCCTCCAGCGCCCTGTTCGACCTGACCGTCTCCGACAGCATCTACCAGGCCGAAGGTGTCGAGGCCTATCGCCTGCACCAGGAAGAAAACCTCGATGTGCCGTTCCCCAAGGGCGTGGCCTTCCCGTTCATCCGCCGCTTCCTGAGCATCAACAAGGCCTTCCCCGAGCAATTGCCGGTGGAGGTGGTACTGCTGTCGCGCAACTCGCCGGAAACCGGCCTGCGAGTGTTCCGCTCGATCAACCATTACGACCTGGACATCACGCGCGCGGCATTCATGTCTGGCCGTTCGCCGTACGAGTACATTCCCGCCTTCAACGCCTCGCTGTTCCTCAGCGCCCATGAGGGCGATGTGCAGCGCGCGATCGACGCTGACTACCCGGCAGGCCTGGTGCTGCCGACGAAGATCTACGATGACGAGATCGACACCGAGCTGCGGGTGGCCTTCGACTTCGATGGCGTGATTGCCGATGATGAGGCAGAGAGCGTGTACAAGCAGCGCCTGAACCTGGATGAATTTCAGGCCCATGAGCGCGATCGCAAGGCTATTCCACACCAGCCGGGGCCGCTGGCGGACCTGTATCGCAAGCTATCGCTGATTCGCAAGCTGGAAGACCGCAAGTTGGCGCAAGACCCTGAGTACAAGCGGGTCTTGCGCATCGCCATCGTCACCGCGCGCAATGCGCCGGCCCATGAGCGGGTGGTGACGACGCTAAAGGACTGGGGCGTTTCGCCGGATGAATCGTTCTTCCTCGGTGGCATGGAAAAGGACCGGGTGCTTTCGATCCTCAAGCCGCATATGTTCTTCGATGACCAGCGCAGTCACCTGACGTCAGCGGCGGGGGATCTGCCAATGGTCCATATACCATTCGGCGTGGCGAACAAAGTGAAGCAGCACAGTGATGCCGAACCTCTGGCTACGACGAGTCCAGTTACACCATCTGCCAATCTTCGTCCGGCATGATACGGCGCATGAATTCATCGAAGAGCGGCACGGTAAATGCCGTGTCGCCGTGGTTCGGGCTGTAGATCATCCCTTTATCAATCAATGCACTGCGAAGCGGCGCAAGCGTTGAAACTTTCCGATCCAGCCTGACCGCGATGTCACCAGAGCGATGGGGACCTGGCCCCAGATCAGCCATACCACGCAGGTATTTCTTTTCCGCGAGCGTTAAACGGTCAAATCGGACGCGAAAGAAGCTTTCATCCAGCGTGGCAATGGCTTGCTCGGAAGCCGTTTCCACATCTGCTCGGGTAATAGGGCTCCGTTCGGCCACATCCCATGCGTGTTTGCCCCATTCCTGCAAAAAATAGGGATAACCCTGTGAATGTGCCAGAACGCTTTCCAGCGCCCCCTCTTCGAATGCCACGCCTTCATCTGCAGCCGGCTGCTCCACGGCGTACCTTGCGGCTTCTGCAGCCAGCGGACCGATTTCAGGGAAATCGAACAGCCGTTCTGCATAGGATTTTGCGTTCCCGCAGCGACCACGCAATTGCGGCAGGCCAGCACCCACCAGCGTCACCGGTAGCTGGCCCTGAGCGCAGCGATGCAAGGCCGTGATCAGCGCGGCCAGCTGGTCTTCGGCAACATACTGGAGCTCGTCGATGAACATCACCAGCGCGGTGTCTGCGCATTGCGCAGCTTTGCCGGCCTCTTCGAGCAACGTTGCCAGATCGCTTTCGAGATCACCGTTGTCAGCCAAACCCGGCTCAGGTTCCAGGTCCAGGCCCACTTCGATGTCCGCGTAGGTGACCTTCAGCGACTTGGCAAAACCCGCTAGCGCCCGAAGCCCCTGCTGAGCCAGCTCTCGGGCCGCTTCCACCCTGCTCAGACGAAGCAGTGCAAGGCGCAGCTGAGGCGCCAGCAATGCGGGAAGCGAGCGATTTTCCGGTGCTTCCATGCGTATCGCATGAACACCTTCAGCTTCGGCCTCGATACGCATTTTTTCCAGTAGCACGGTCTTGCCGACGCCGCGCAAACCGACCATCAACACACTTTTCGCAGCACGACCGCGGCGGATGCGCGCGATCGCGATGCTGACTTGCCTGCGCAGCGCATCGCGGCCGGCCAATGCTGGCGGTGGTGCACCGGCACCCGGTGAATAGGGATTAGCGATCGGGTCCATGGTTATACCGAAATTAGGGAAGTTATCTATTTTTCATAAACTAGCTAACTTTACTTGATTCGGCAACATGCAGCCTGTAGCCAACGGCGGACAGGTATCGATGCCGAAAGGTGTTTGAACATCTTGCAGCCCCCTTCATGGAGTCTGTCGAGGCATGCACTTCTCGACCAGCGTATCCCGGTTGGCATCGCTGGGGAGTGTCTTCAAACGGTCGGGCTGGCAGTGATCATCGGACACCACGTAGTGGGAAGCGTCGTCGCCACAGGCCGTCAGCAAGGCAGCGATGACAATCACAAGAAGGGATTTGCGAATCATCTGCTCACTCATTCCATTGACGGGCGCAGGTTTTGCAAAAGAAAGGACGCTTGCCAAAGGCGTAGCGCGTCACAAAGCGAGATCAATGCCAGACTGGAACTCATTTCACTCGCGAGAGGTACTGCATGAGCCTGATACCCGGCCTGAATGGCAAAGCCGATGTCCTGATAGGCGGCGCAAGCCGAGGCATCGGCCTGGCACTGTGTACGGCATTGTTGGCCCGCAGTGACGTGGCCAGGCTCTGGGCCGTTGCCCGCAACGCCAAAGGCAATGACGAACTCGCAGTACTCGCCAGGCATCACGGTGAGCGCCTGGTACTGATGGATTGCGACGCACGTGACGAACAGGCACTCGCGGCACTGGCAACCGAGCTCGGGCATACCTGCGATCACCTGCACCTGGTCATCAGCACGTTGGGCATCCTCCATCAGGACGGCGCCAAGGCCGAGAAATCTCTGGCACAGCTGGATCTCGCCAGCCTGCAGGCAAGTTTCGCAACCAATACCTTCGCGCCAATACTGCTGCTCAAGCATCTGTTGCCCTTGCTACGCACGCAGCCCGCCACCTTTGCGGCGCTGTCCGCCAGAGTGGGATCGATCGGCGATAACCGCCTGGGCGGCTGGTATAGCTATCGGGCCAGCAAGGCGGCGCTCAATCAGTTGCTGCACACGGCCAGCATCGAGCTGAGGCGCCTGAACCCGGCAGCCACCGTACTGGCGCTGCATCCGGGGACCACAGATACGCAGCTGTCGCGGCCGTTTCAAGGGAATGTGCCAGCGGGGAAACTGTTTGCGCCTGCGTTCGCGGCGCAATGTGTCATCGAGCAGGTGGGACGTTGGGGGCCCAAGGACAGCGGAGGGTTCCGGGCGTGGGATGGGCGAGCGATCGAATGGTGAACCCATCGCCCAACCCACTGCCCGCCAGCTCCACGCGTGAAGGCCGGTCTGGAAACCTGAGGCCAGTTTCAGCAGCTTGGTGTGAAAATGCTCGATGGCTGGAAAGGGGCAAACGCTTCGCGGGTCATCTCGGTTCTCCATCGGCTGCCAGGCACTGTTCGAAAAGTTTTGTACGGGCTGGCGCGGAACCTGTAGGAGCTGGCTTGCCTGCGATCGGCGGCGCAGCCGTCGTAAAAGCTGCCACTCATGTGTGCCTGAAACACCGCAAACACGGGTTGTACGACTGCTTCGCAGCCGATCGCAGGCAAGCCAGCTCCTACAGGTCAACGCAATACATTTGTGAGCAGCTTTTCGTACAAAGCCTAGTCGACCAGCTCAACATAACTGGACTCGCCCCCACCCTCTGCGCCGGACAACCAGCCCCAGACAACGTGCAGCGTAGTACGGCCGCTCGGGTCCTGGCCCACCTCTGCGCGCTACCAGCCAGCAAACAGCTCACCCTTGGCTGTTCTGACGCTGGGGACTTCCATCGCATTACCCTGGCGTGGAAAATCATGGATGAGCACTGATGGCGGCGCTGGTCACTTGCCTGGGGGCATCAGCTTGCGTGCAGTCCTGCTTTGGTGTCATAACCGGAGCGCTGCACAGCGCCACACCTCGCCAGCCTGTCCACGGCTGACCCGTTCAATGGGAGACAAACATGAAGCTCTTCTACTCGCCAGGTGCCTGTTCACTCTCACCGCACATCGTACTCAACGAACTGGACTTGCCCTGCACCGTCGAAAAGGTCGACCTCAAGAACCACACGACTGCCAGCGGCGCGGACTACTACACGATCAATGCCAAGGGCTATGTTCCCGCCCTGCAACTGGATAACGGCGAAGTCCTCACCGAGGGCCCGGCCATCGTCCAGTACCTTGCCGACCAGAAGCCCCAGGCCAACCTGCTGCCCCCTGCCGGCTCGCTGGAGCGTGCGCGGGTGCAGGAATGGCTGAACTTCATTGGCACCGAGGTGCACAAGACCCTTGCCGCCTTGTTCAACCCAGCCATCAGCCCGGAGGCCAAGAGCAAGACCATCGATACCTTCGGCAAACGCCTGGGCTTCGTGGAAAAGGCCTTGCAAGGCAAGGACTACCTGACCGGCCAGCACTTCAGCGTCGCCGATGCCTACCTGTTCACCATCGTCAACTGGGCGCCGATGCTGGGCGTCGACCTTTCCCCTTGGCCAACGGTGGTGCAGTTCCAGAAACGCGTCGCCAGCCGCCCGGCCGTGCAGAAAACCCTGCAGGCCGAAGGCCTGATCTGACCCGCGCCGGCCCCATCGCCGGCAAGCGCGGCTCCCACGGGAATGTCACCAGCCTGCAGAGCTGCGCTTACCGTGGGGGCCATCTGGGGGGGGGTTAGCTGCGCTGAACGACTTCCAGAAGCGTGAGTCGCAACGCCTCCTTTGCCTGATCTGCAGTGATGTCGCCTACCACGGCAGCATCCGACACTGCATCTGCAGCCCCCAGCACCGCCCAGAGGCTGGCGCTGGAAACGCCGTCGGGCCCGGCGAAAGGCGCAAAGATCTCGGCGCACTTCCCGATCAGGGCGTATTGATAGTGGCGTTTGACCTTGGCCAATTCCGGCGAGCCGCTCAGGGCGGCAAGGACGCCGTGGATCTCGCGGCCCTGGGTCATCACACAATCGACATAGGCGCTGGCGAACACCCCAGCCTTGTCCTGCAAGGTAGGTTCAGCAGCAGCGACAGCGGTATCGAAGAGGGCTGTCTGGCGAATGTCGTAGTCTTCGTACAATGCGGCCAGCAAGCCTTCGCGGGTGCCAAAGTGATCGTAGACCACCGGCTTGGTGACGCCTGCCGCCTCGGCCAGGCGACCCAGCGTGAGCGCGTCAGTTCCCTCGTCACCGATCAACGCCCAGGAAACTTCCAGCAACTGGCGGGCGCGTGCTTCTCGGGTCAGGCGTCGGCGCGAAGGCTCGTGAGTTGGCGAGGTCATGCGCCGGATTGTCCCACTGTGCCCTGCACCTGGGAAGCGAAGATGCTGGCACCGATGGTGTGCGCGGTGTCCAGATGCGCCTGCGGGTAGTCACCCTCCGTGGAGAGCAGCATGGAGGAACTGCGCACCGTCGCGCCGCAGTAGTCAAAAATGCCGTGGTCGATCTGGGCCTTCATGGCCGATGCGTAGCCGTGTCGCTGATAGGTGCCCTCATCGGCCCCACCGATGGCCACCAGATGTACCTGCAAGTGCTGCAACTTCTTCACCACCTTGCCTTCGCTGCTTTCCTCATAGGCCCAGCCTTGAGCGAACACGCGGTCGATCCAACCCTTGAGCACGGCGGGGAAAGACCACCAATAGATGGGGTAGACCAGGACTAGGGCGTCAGCACGGTCCAGTCGTGCCTGTTCAGCTGCCACGTCAGCGGGCGGTGCAGACTGCTTCAGAAACAGCGCCTGGTCTACCAGGCTGAAACGCGGATCGAAGCCCTCGGCAATCAGGTCGACGAGTTCTGCGCTGTGCTGCGGGCGAGAGGCGGTGATGCTGCGAGAGATGTGTTGGGCAATGGTATGGGTCAATGAATTGGGGTCGGGGTGGGCGACCACGATGAGACTGTGCATGGTTGGCTCTCCGGTCAGGCTATTCAATCAATCGCAAGCGGCGTCCTATGTACCAAAAGTAACCTACCAAAAGTAACTTGTCGAGCACGGCTCTGCCAGCTGGCATTGATGCTCCAATATCAATAACGTTGAACGTCACATTGGATTGGCCCTTCTGGAAAGCCCCCTTAGGACTGGTTTCGTGAGCGCGATGCGCACTCTGTGGGAGCGGGCGTGCCCGCGAACACCGGCGCAGCCGGTGCCAGGCACCGCGTTGGATTCTTCGCGGGCACGCCCGCTCCCACAAAGATTGCTGCCCGGCTCACCGGCAGCAACGGGTCGCTACGGTCTCCCCGCATGGCGGCTTTCGACCCATATCAGCCTTTCGCGAACACGTACAGGATCGCCAAGACGTTCAGCAGGGGGAAGCGGTAGCGTCTTTTCATTCCGTCTCCGGAGAATTTTTGCCGGTGAACTGGCCCGGATGGAAGGGGCCGTCCAAATTGACGGCCATCTGCACCACCCCTTCTGTCGACTCCACCTCCCACCGCTGGTCGCAGATAGCGAACGGCTGGTTGAGCTGACCACTCTCCTGTTCTGAGCGCCGTAGAAACGCGGCGTCACCCGAGCAGTTCTACTGTCTGTGGCCTCTGGCCAGGAGCGCACCATGAACTTCGAAGAACGCGACAAGTACGGTATGTACAAGGGACGGACCGATTTCACAGCCGAGGGAGACCGCGGCCCGGGGCC
This sequence comes from Pseudomonas sp. NPDC089996, assembly GCF_044748405.1. Lineage (NCBI taxonomy): Bacteria > Pseudomonadati > Pseudomonadota > Gammaproteobacteria > Pseudomonadales > Pseudomonadaceae > Pseudomonas > Pseudomonas sp. NPDC089996. Next base: position 114,947 of record NZ_JBIVGA010000012.1, read on the forward strand.
GCGGCTGATGGGTGCGGATACCCTCATCGGCAACGACGTGTACAACACGCAAGACGAAGACCTGGGTGACATCAAGGAGATCATGTTGGACACCGCCAGCGGCAAGGTTGCGTACGCTGTACTGTCGTTCGGCGGTTTCCTGGGGATGGGTGAAAAGCTGTTCGCCGTGCCGTGGGGTGCTTTGCGCCTGGATACGGTGAACAAGCGCTTCGTCCTGGATGCCGACAAGGACCGCCTGAAGAACGCCCCGGGCTTCGATAAGGACAACTGGCCAAACATGAGCGATCCGACTTGGGGCAAAGGTATTCACGACTACTACGGCACCACGTGGGAAAACGATCCCCGCCTGTGATGTGCCAACCTGCTTGGCCGGACTCCCGGCCAAGCCTATCCTGACCAACAGGGCCGTGACAGGTTGCTTTGGGTCGAAAGCGGTCATCCACCACCGGCAGCTTCCGACCCGTTGCTGCCGGTGAGCCGGACAGCAATCTTTGTGGGAGCGGGCGTGCCCGCGAAGAATCCAACGCGGAGCCTGGCACCGGCTGCGCCGGTGTTCGCGGGCACGCCCGCTCCCACAGAGTGCGCATCGCGCTCACGAAACCAGTTATTTTTCAGCGTCTGCTTTGGGTCGATAGCAGACACTCACCTGCCGGTATCCACCACCGTGCAATCAAGGCAATACCGCCAAGGTAAATCGCACAATAGCACCACGCGGATGATTGTCAGCAGCCGTCAACTGCCCACCCTGAGCCTCGATAATGGTTCGGCAGATCGACAAGCCCATACCCAACCCGCTGGCCTTGGTGGTGTAGAACGGTGCAAATGCCTGTTCTGCGTTTTGCGCGGCAAACCCGGGCCCGCTGTCACTCACCGTCACTTGCACAACGCCCGGGTTCATTGCGCTGCTGATCTGAAGGGTACGCCCACCAGCGTCAACCTCCTGCATGGCGTCCAGCGCATTGATGATCAGATTCAGCAGCACTTGCTGCAGCTCCACCCGGTCTGCCTGAACCTGCGGCAAACCCTCGGCGAGTGCGGTGTGCACCTGCACCTTCGCCCGCATGGCCTCGCCACGGGTGAAGTCGACCATCTCCAGCACCACTGCGTTGACGTCGACCGCCTGTTTCTGCGGCGGGACTTTGCGGATCAGATCGCGAATACGGCCCAGTACCTCCGCCGCGCGGTTGCCATCCTTGATGATCCGCCCCAGCCCTGCAGCCACCTCATCAAGCGCGGGTGGCTGCGCGCCCAGCCAGCGGATGGCGGCATTGGCATTGGTGACCGTGGCGGCGATCGGCTGGTTGACTTCGTGGGCAATCGAGGCCGCCAGCTGGCCCATGGTGGCGACACGGTTGGCATGGGCCAGTTCGGACTGGACCTGGCGATACCTGGCCTCGCGTTCAGCCACCTCGTGATACAGCCGAGCGTTTTCCAGCGAGATCGCGGCCTGCGACGCAAGCAGCCGCAGCACGGCGATACGCGCAGGGTCGAAAACACCCGCACCGAGATTGTTCTCCAGATACAGCGCCCCAACCAGCCGCGCCTGATTGCTGAGCGGCAGACACAGGAGGGACCGCGCCCTGCAGCGGCGGATATAGTCGTCAGCCCTGTACGCAGGGTCATCGATGGCATTATCCAGGCACAGACTTTCGCCCGTGCGCAGCACCTGGTAGAGCACCGATTCAGCCAGCAACGTGCTGCTCACGGGTTCGTTGCAGAGCACCACCTCGCCCTCGCCCACGCTCGCCTGCGCGACGATACGCGGTTCGCCCCCTCGGGCGCGCACCAGCACACCCCGTTCGGCGCCCGCCTGTTCGATCGCCGTGCGCAGCACCTGGGTGATCAGCTTCTGCAGGTCGACTTCGCCGGACACGGCTTGCGAAACCTTGAGCACGGTGGCCAGGTCCAGGTGCTCGACCGGCGTGGCGATGGTCGTCGTGGGGCCCAGTTCCGCGTCACCGCTGCGCAGGTAACGATGCCGGCTGTCCAGCTGGCGAACCTTGCCGTCGGCCCCCCAGCGCAGGTAGCCATAACGCGCGTCACGCAGGTAGACCCGGGCGATCCTGGCAAGCCCGCGGCTGCCATAGAAGCGTGACGCCAACTCGTTGGCCAGCGCCTCGACGTGCACGAAGCCGCTGTCACGCGCCAGCTGGATGGCCTGTTCATAGAGATGCTCGGCCTCGACCAGGCGCCCTTCCAGGCGGGCGATTTCTGCTGCCAGCAGCACCTGCCGGCTGGCAAATGTTTCCGCGCACTGCTGTGCCCAGGTCTGCAGCGCCCTGTGGTGCTCGGCCAGCGCCTGCAGTGTTGCGTCATCAATGCCCTGCCGGGCCGACAGTGTCAGCGCAGCGAAGAAGTGGTACTCCGCCTCTTCAAAAAACGAGGCAATCACCCAGAGCAGCCCCTTGGCCCGCACAGCGCAGGCCTCGGCTGCCGCATAGTCACCCGCCAGGTAACGCGCCTGCAGTTTGCGCACCCAGTACTTACCCGCCGCCAGGGCCAGATCCGGCGCATCGTCCAGGTGCTGCTCGAAACGCGCCTCGCAGAAGTGTTCGTTGTCCAGGCAACCGAAGACTGCGGTTTGCCCGCGCAGTGTGCGGATCAGCGCCAACTGCGTGTTCATGAAATCGATCACCAGCCCGAAATGCACCTTCTCGGCATAGGCCAGGCCCTGCTCGGCCTCGGGCTGCATGCTGCCCAGCGCCCCGCCGCTGAACAGCTGATCGGAGATCAGGCCATTGCCCACGTAGGCGGCGTAAGGCAGGTCACCGACCCGGTTGGCAGCGACGAACGCCCGCCGCAGCAGCTCGCGGCACTCGCTGACCGGGCGTGTCCAGCGCACCACGAACATCGAAAAACACAGGAACGTGCTGGCCTCGAAACGTTGCAGGCCGCGCTGCTCGACCAGCTCGCAGCCCAGACGCCCGAAGCGGTAACCGGTTGCATAGTCGCCATAGCGCCGGGACACGCGCCCGACGTTGGCGTAGAGCATGCACGAGGCATCACAGTTGCCGTGGGTCAGGCTCAGGCTCACCGCCTTGCATATGGTCAGGCAGGCCAGGTTGGCATTGGTTTGCAGGGCCGGGGCAAAAAGCTTGCACAAGGCATCCAGGGTGGCCAGCGATGTGGCGTCCTTCATCAACGGCAGGTCGATCAACTGCTCGATGCTGCGCTCACCCAGCAGCGCGGCGATCTGGTCGTACTCGCCGCGCACCTCCTCATCGCCTGGGCTGGGTTGCCAATGAATACCGACCTGGCGCAACCAGGCGAGGCAAACGGCCACCGCGCGGTCACTGCGGTCGAGCATCAGGCACACGTCCATATGCAGGCACGCCACCGCGACGCCTTCGGCCGCTGTGCGGGCGTGCAGCGCGAGGCCGATCAGGCGCTCGTCCGCCTGCCCGAGCTGGCCGGTCAGAAACTCGCATTCGGCCAGGTTCAGTGCCAGGGCAAAGCGCAATGCGTGCGACTGCGCTGTGTATGCGCCTTCCAGCAATTGCTCACCCACACTCAGGTAGGCCAGCGCCGAACCATAGGCCGATGCCGCCTTGGCCCGGCGCCCGGCCAGCAGGTTGAGTTCGGCCAGTTGCTCGCGTTCGGCACGGGTTTCAATCAGCGCCACGCCGCGGTTCAGCTGGCCGACGATTTCGAAAATGGCTGCTTCGCGGTGCTGGTCCGGCAGTTGTTCGGCCAGCAGGCGACCGATGCGCAGGTGCATGGCAGCACGGTCCTGTTCGGCAATCAGGGAATAGGCAGCTTCATGGATGCGGTCATGGACGAATGCCCAGCGGCCTTCGTGGGGCGCCACCAGCTCCAGCCGCACGGCAGCCCACAAAACAGCCTGCACGCGCTCCAGCGGCAGGTCGAGTACCTGGGCAAGGGTCTGAGCCTGCACGGCGTTGCCCAGGCACGCCAGGTGCTGCAGCGCCTGTCGGGTGGCCAGCGGCAAGCGGGCCAGCTTGCCGATCATCAGGTCGACCACATTGTCGGTGTAGCCCTTGGCATGAATGCGCTGTGAATCCCAGCGCCAGCGCCGGGCTTGGTGGTCATAGGTCAGCAGCGACTCCTCGGCCAAGGCCTGAAGAAACTGGATGACGAAGAACGGGTTGCCGGCCGTCTTGTCCTGGACCAGTTGGGCCAGGCCCATGACACTGGGCGCCGGGCAATGCAGCGACTCGGCGATCAGCTGTTCGATATGCGGGCGGGCCAGCGGCGCCAGGCGAACCTCATGCACCGCCGCCCCCGCCATGCGGATCGCCTGCAGCCTGATGTGCAAGGGGTGGTGCGCGTCCACTTCATTGTCGCGGTAGGCACCCACCACCATGACGTAGCGCAAGTCCGGGTGCGTGAGCAACGCTTCGAGCAGGTCGAGGGTGGCCGCATCGAGCCATTGCAGGTCGTCCAGAAACAGCGCCAGCGGGTGCTCGGCGCGGGCGAACACCGCGATGAAGCGCCGCAGCACCCGTAGAAAGCGCCGCTGCGCCTGTTGCGGGTCCAGCTCTGTCACTGGCGCAGGCTCGCCGACGATCAGCCGCAGCTCCGGAATCAGGTCGGTCATCAGCCGTGCATTGGGCCCACATGCTGCCAACAATGCATTGCGCCACTCGGCCAGCACCTCGCTGCTTTTGCCGAGCAGCGTACGCACTAGCCCCTGAAACGCCTGCACCAGCGTCGAATAGGGAATATCCCGCTTGTACTGGTCGAACTTGCCACTGGCGAACAACCCTCGCGGCGGCACCAGCACCTTGTGCAGCTCGTTGACCACCGAGGATTTGCCGATGCCCGAATAACCGGATACCAGCACCAGCTCCGGCACGCTGCTGCGTACCATGCGGTTGAAGGCCTCTTCGAGCACCTGCACTTCGCGTTCGCGGCCGTAGAGTTTTTCCGGGATCAGCAGGCGGTCCGGTGTGCCGTGTTCATCCAGGCTGAACGCGGTAATGCTCCGGCCCTGGCGCCAGTCGGCAAGGCAGCGACGCAGGTCATGCTCCAGGCCGGCAGCGCTCTGGTAGCGCTCTTCGGCAGTCTTGGCCAGCAGTTTCATCACCAGTTGCGAAAGTACCTGCGGCACGGTGGCGACTCGCTCGCACGGCGGCAATGGCTTGCGCGCGATATGGCAATGCACCCATTCCATAGGGTCGGCCGCAGTGAAGGGGAGCGAGCCGGTGAGCATCTGGTACAGGCTCACCCCCAGCGCGTAGAGGTCGCTGCGCGAGTCCACCGAGCGGTTCATCCGCCCGGTCTGCTCAGGCGCCATGTACGCCAGGGTGCCGGCGATGGTCTCCGGCGGCTCAGGTGCCTGCCGCTCGCGGGGCAAGCGCGAAGCAAGGCCGAAACCCGTCAGGCGGACCTTGCCATCGTCGCAATCGACCAGCATGTGGTGGGGCTTGAGGTCCTTGTGCACCAGCCCGGCCAGGTGCACGCGGCCCAGGGCAACGCAGATTCCAACCGCCAGCTGCAGGCATGCCTCGACACCCAGCGGCGCCACCAGCAAGGCCGACAACGGTTGGCCGCCAGGGTCGCCCAGCACCAGGCGCAGCTTGCCGTTGCTGCTTTCCAGGGCCTGGGGCTGCAGCGCCCAGCTGGCGTCAAGCTGATCGCGCAGGCTGTATTCATGGGCCAGGCGGTCGACCGTGGCGGGCAATGGTTGCTCGTTGGCCGGCCGCATGAGCAGCACGCGGGTGCCGTCCGGGCGCCGTAGCCGGCAAAACTGGCGATCACCATCGTTCCACAAGATGTGCAGTTTGCCTGGCATGGGCCCGGGCCCCATCATCGGGTTGGAGGAATACGGGCGGGGTCAGACCGTGCGCCGCAGCGGTTCGACACCCAGCGTCTCGGCCATGCGCACCAGGTCTGCGACCGAGCGCGCGCCGAGTTTCTTCATCATCTGCCCGCGGTGCACTTTCACGGTCACTTCGCTGAGGTTCAGCTCAGCGGCGATCTGCTTGTTCATCAGGCCCGCCGTGACAAAGGCCAGCACTTGGCGTTCCCTGGGTGTCAGCCCCTCGAAAGCACTGCGCAATGCAACACTGGCCTGTTCGCCTGCCAGGCGCTCGCGGTCGCGAGCCAGGGCATTGGCCACCGCGTCGAGCATGTCCTGATCACGGAACGGCTTGGCCAGAAAGTCCACCGCGCCGGCCTTCATGGCTTTGACCGACATGGCGATGTCACCATGCCCGGTCATGAACACCACCGGTATGCGCACCCCGCCCTGCTCCATCTGCGCCTGGAACGCCAGGCCGCTCTCGCCGCGCAGGCGCACGTCGAGCACCAGGCAAGCAGGCACAGGCTTGCGGGCAAAGGCCAGGAAGTCCTGAGTAGAGCCGAAGCTCTGCACCTGCAGGCCGACCGAGCGGAACAGGCCATCGAGGGCCAGCCGCATGGACGCGTCGTCATCGACGATGTACACCACCGGCTCTTTGCAATCGTGCGCGCTCTGCAAGGCCATTTGCGCTCCTCGAACAGTGATGCCGCATGCTGGCAGGTACAAGGCCAAGTGAAAAATCTAGCCTATGTTGGGCAAGCTTCACAGGTTTGGCCACTGGAAAGTGGCAAACCCAGACGCAGGTATTGCCCGGCTATACCTAGGTATACTTCTGCCACTGGCGCGACGGGGTATCTTGGAACAAGGCACAGGCCGCCAGGAGCTGACCGCGCATGACGCACGCCACCGCCACACTGATTGCCGTCGTCGACGACGACGAATCCCTGCGTGATGCGCTCGACGGCCTGTTGCGCGCCACCGGCTACCAAGCCCGCACCTTTGCCAGCGCCAGTGATTTCCTCGCCTCCGATGGCCCGAGCCAGGCCGGCTGCCTGATTTCCGACATACAGATGCCTGGCATGTGCGGGGTCGAACTGCTGGCGCAACTGCAGGGGCGTGGCTTCGACATCCCGGTGATCTTCATCAGTGCCCACCCTGGCCAGCGCTCGCGCATCACCCCTGGAATGCCCGGGGTGATCGGTTGCCTGCCCAAGCCCTTCGAGGCCCAGCAACTGCTGGACTGCATCACGTCCGCCCTGCACCGCTGAACAACCCTCTCGATACCTTCGTATACCCACTTACGCCCCATGCGTAATCCACTGCACACCCATGGAGAAGTGTGCCCGCCCCTGCCCCTGTTTAGCATTTACCTACAGCGAACGACTGCCCTACAGCGTTTCGCCAAGGCTGAAGTTCAAACCCCCGTTCACGTCAGGAGCACGATCATGAAACAGCAACTTCTGGTTATTGGTTCAGGCTTCGCCGGACTGTGGAGCGCCCTGAGCGCTGCGCGCCTGCTCGATATGCATGACCGCCAGGACGTACAGATCACCGTACTGGCCCCACAAGCAGAACTGCGCATTCGCCCGCGCTTCTATGAAGCCGACGTGCACAGCATGTTCGCCCCGCTCCAGGCACTGTTCGACGCCGTGGACGTGCGCTTCGTAAAAGGCAGCGCCGAAAGCATCGATGAACAGGCGTGCCGCGTCAGCTACCGCGACGAAGCTGGCCAACCGGCGGAGCTGGACTACGACCGGCTGATCCTGGCCAGCGGCAGCCAGCTGGCCCGACCACCGGTCGCCGGCCTGAACCAGTACAGCTTCGACGTGGACAAGATCGAATCGGCTGCACGCCTGGAGCAGCACCTGCTGGCACTGGGCAAACAGCCCGAAAGCGCCGCCCGCAATACCGTGGTGGTCTCTGGCGGTGGCTTCACCGGCATCGAAACTGCTACCGAGATGCCTGCCCGCCTGCGTGCGGTGCTGGGCGACGACGCGAAGATCCGGGTGATCCTCATCGACCGTGGCGAGCGCATCGGGGCGGCGCTGGGTGAAGGCATCCGGCCTTCGATCATCGAAGCCTCGGACGAACTGGGTATCGAATGGATCGTCGGCGCCACCGTCACCGCCGTGGATGCCGATGGCGTGACGCTGGCCGACGGCCGCCATATCGAAAGCCACACCGTGGTCTGGACAGCCGGCATGCGCGCCAGCCCGCTGACCGAACAGCTGAACAGTGCACGTGACCACCAGGGCCGCCTGCATGTGGATGGCAACCTCAAGGTGCGCGGCCTGGACCATGTGTATGCCGCTGGCGATGTGGCCTACGCGGCCACCGACGACATCGGCAATTTCGCGGTGATGTCCTGCCAGCATGCCATCTGCCTCGGTCGCCATGCCGGCAACAACGCCGTCGCCGACCTGCTGGGCGTGGCACCGACGCCCTATCGCCAGCCCAAATACGTCACCTGCCTGGACCTGGGCAGCTGGGGCGCGGTGTACAGCGAAGGCTGGGACCGCCAGTTGAAGCTGGTGAAAGGCGAAGCCAAGGAGCTCAAGACCCAGATCAATACCGTGTGGATCTACCCGCCGGCCGCCGACCGCACCACCGCCCTGGCCTCTGCCGACCCTTCGATCCCAGTGGCCTGAGCCATCCAGCCGAGCAGGAGAACGACCATGACAATGCCAATGAACGACGTCGCCCCTACCGACAGCGAAGAGCTGGTGCCCTCGCGCTACGCCGTGAAAGTCGGTGACATCGATGTGTTGGTGGTCAGTGACGGGGTACTGCCACTGCCTACCGAAACCATGTCGACCAACGCCGACCCGGCCGCCCGTGCGGCCTGGTTCAAGGATATGTTCCTGGGGCCTGACGCCTTCGACTGGGCACTGAACGTACTGCTGGTACGTAGCGGCGAACAGGTCATTCTGGTGGATGCCGGGCTGGGTGGGCAGTTCCCCGGCTTCCCCCGAGCCGGGCAATTGCCGAAACGCCTGGCGGCCGCCGGTATCGCGCTGGAATCGATCACCGATATCGTCATCACCCACATGCACATGGACCATATTGGCGGCCTGCTGGTGGATGAGGTGAAGAATCGCTTGCGTGCAGACGTGAAAATCCATGTCACCGCTGCTGAAGTGGACTTCTGGGCCGCCCCGGACTTCTCGCGCACGGAAATGCCACAGCCAGTGCCGGATGTGCTGCGGTCGACTGCCACGGCGTTCTTGCAAGCCTATGGCAACAGGATCCGCACTTTCGAACATCATCATGAGGTGGCGCCCGGTGTGGTCGCCAGCCTTACCGGCGGCCACACGCCTGGGCATTGCGTGGTGTATGTCAACTCGGGCGGGCAGCGGCTGACCTTCGCTGGCGATGCGCTGTTCCCGGTAGCCTTCGACCACCCCGACTGGCACAACGGCTTCGAGCACGACCCTGAAGCGTCGGTACGGGTCAGGGTGGCGCTGTTAAATGAAGCCGCCGCCAGTGGCGAGCTGTTCGTTGCGACACACTTGCCGTTCCCTTCCGTAGGACGGGTGGCGGTCGACGGTGAAGGGTTCCGCTGGGTTGCGGGGTTCTGGAATTACTGAGGACAGTGCACCATTCAAGAGCCTCTTACACGGGCTGACGGATGGCGGCTTCCGACCCGTTGCTGCCGGTGAGCCGGACAGCAATCTTTGTGGGAGCGGGCGTGCCCGCGAAGAATCCAACGCGAAGCCTGGCACCGGCTGCGCCGGTGTTCGCGGGCACGCCCGCTCCCACAGAGTGCGCATCGCGCTCATGTAACCAAGTTTTCGCTTGCATGACTGACATTCGCGCGGTTCTCGAAAAACATGGAAAGCTAGATCGTACACATTCAGCCTATGGCACGGCGGCCCGTGCTCGCCCAGGCGTCCGGGCTAGGCAAGCACGATGTAATCGTTGCGCTGCACTATCCCGGCGTGGGGCCCTTCGACCAGATGCACATAGCGCCCGCCCACTTCATCGATCGGCAAGCAGTCGTCAACGTCCAGCACCGCATCGGTGTGGGCTTTGGCCCAATGCGAGAGGACCTGCCGCTTACCTTTTGCCTTGGCCTCGCGCTTGTCCCTGGCCACGACCAACAGATAATGATGCGCTTCACCGAAGGTCTGTGACTCATAGCCACCCAGGTTGATGAAATAGAGGCGAGGCGCATCCGGCAAAGGCGCCAACGTGCTGAACTCCACGCGCCAGCCCTCGACGCCATCGATGGCCATCCACGCGTCGATGTGCAGGCCTTTGGGGCTGCCGAACCAGCTGTCACGAAGCTGCGGATAGGTTTGGTCCAGCCTGTCGGCCACGACGAAAGCGACGTCGTGCACCTCTATTTTTGCCCGGGGATGTTTACCCCCAAGCAGCACAACGAAAAGCATTCGATACCCCCTGTGAGCGCCGCGCTCTCCAGGCCATGATTCACAACGTAGTCGCCTGCCCATTACGATCCAGCTCGAAAACTTTGTTTGCCTGCAACCGCGCCTTCAACCATTGCTCGGCCTTCGCCAGCGGACGCTGACGCGCCCACAGCAAATCCACGCCGATCTGCCAGTCGGTGTGAGGATAAGCCGAGAGTTGGAGCTCTACCAATTCGCCTCGAGCCAGCTCGCGTTGAATCAGCTGGCGAGGCAAGGTTGTCCAGCCAAGTCCTGCTCGAACCATTTCCAATAAAGCCAGATAACTTTCTGCCTGCCACAACTGAGTGGAGCGCAGGTACTCACTGCTGGGCAGTTTGCTGGCATGTGCGGTGAATGCCAGCCGACGATGCACATGCAAATCGTCAAAGGTCACCGATTTCATCTGGGCCAGCGGATGCAGGGGGTGGCAGACATGCAGCATGATCAATTTGCCCAACTGCTGAAACGCCAGCTCCTGCGGATACCCCGGTTGCGAGAATGCAACGCCCAACACAGCCTCACCTTGGGCGACCAACTCGCTGACATCGCCGTGGACGGGATGGCGAATGATCAGATCAACATAGGGGAAGGCCATCTCGAACTCCTTGAGTACCGGCATGATCGGCCCGTACGGCGTTTCAATCGCCAGGGTCAAGCTGGGCTCCACGGTTTCGGACAGACAATCGGCATGGGCCTCGAGCGTCAGGCAACGCTCCAATACCGCTTCGGCTTGAACGAGCAACTTTTGCCCACTGGCGGTAAGGGTCGGGTTGCGACTGGTTCTGTCGAATAGTTCAACACCCAGATCGGTCTCAAGGTTTGCGATCGCAGCGCTTATTGTGGATTGCGTCCTGCCCAACTTACGCCCCGCTCCAGAGAACGAACCGGCTTTTACGGAATCGACAAACATCTGCAACTGGTCCAAAGAGAATCGCAATGTCCAGCTCCTGAGCAAGTTCGGACAGTGAGGGTGCGTCGCTGAACGCATGCTGCAACTGCAGCGCGTTTTGTGCAAGCGGAGTACCCATCGACCCGGTCGATAGCTACTGATTTGTCATATCGTCCGTGGCGCTGAATCATGGCACCCGACGTCACTAGGTCCTGCCGGGTCAGGCATCCCGTTCATTGGCCACCGGGATGCCCCCAACAACAATAAAAGCTGCACCTTCAGGAGACATGCGACATGAGCATAAAAAGGGTACATGCGGTGGACGAGGTCCTGCCGCTGCGCCAACTGTTTACCTACGGCCTGCAACACGTGCTGGTGATGTACGCGGGCGCCGTGGCGGTACCACTGATTCTGGGCAGTGCACTCGGGCTGACTTCGGCTCAGATTGTGATGCTTATCAACGCCAACCTGTTAACGTCCGGGATCGCCACTTTGATCCAGACGCTGGGCTTCTGGAAATTTGGCGCACGCTTGCCAATGATCCAGGGCTGCTCATTCATTGCCCTGGCGCCGATGATCATGATCGGCAAAGAGTTCGGGCTCACAGAAGTCTTCGGCGCGGTGATTGCGTCCGGGGCGATCACCATTGGGCTAGCGCCGATTTTCAGCCGTCTGCTGCGGTTTTTTCCGCCCGTGGTAATCGGCAGCTTGATCACTATCATCGGTATTTCGCTGATGCCTGCGGCGGCGATCTGGCTCGGTGGGGGTAATACTGGTTCCGAAGATTTCGGAGCGCCTGCCAACCTGTTACTTGGCTTGGCGACAGTGGCAGTGACGCTGGTGATCTACGCCAAATTTTCCGGCTTTCTCGGCAACCTCAGCGTATTGATCGGGCTGTTCGCAGGGAGTCTGATGGCGGCAGCGTGCGGCATGACCCAATTCAGCCAGGTGGGTACGGCAGCCTGGTTCGAACTCAGCCCGCCGATGGCTTTCGGTGTACCCGAGTTCTCGCTGATGCCAATTTTGGTGATGACGCTGGCGATGTTGGTGATCATGGCCGAGACCACGGGCAACTGCCTGGCCATCGGCAAGCTGGTCGACAAGCCGACAACCCAGCTGACGCTTGGCAATGCATTCCGTGCGGACGGCCTGTCGACCATGCTGGGTGGCCTGTTCAACAGTTTTCCCTATAACGCCTTCACCCAGAACACTGGGCTGATCGCACTCTCCAGCGTCAAGAGCCGGTATGTGGTGGCAGCCGCCGGGGCAATCATGGTGGTCATGGGGCTGTTTCCAAAGTTGGGTGCGCTCATCGCTGCTGTACCTACTCCCGTACTCGGCGGCTGTGCGATCGTGATGTTCGGCATGACGACCGTCGCGGGGATTCAAGAGTTGTCCCGCGTGCAGTTTGAAGGCACCCGCAACGGGATCATCGTTGCGGTATCGGTCAGCGTAGGTGTGTTGCCAATGTCCTTCCCGGCGCTGTTCGAACATGCGGGCGGCACTCTGAAGCTGATTCTCGAAAGCGGCATCTTCCTCGGTGCGATCACCGCAATCATCCTGAACATTCTGCTTAATCCGCAAACCAAAGCGACTCAGGCCCCAGCCCACGCCGAACTGGCCGACTGAAAACTGACTTTGCTCCCCCTTCCAGGTCGGAGCGATAACTTCCAAAAACTATAAGGACGTCGTTATGACCGTTTTTTCCTCACTTGTTCCTGCCGGCATCACCGAACTCGATCTTGAATTGTTGTGCCAATCGATCCAGATGTCCGAAGCGTCCAGGGAGCGTGGCCGCCATCCATTCGCTGCACTGGTTGCGGACCAGGACGGCAAGATCATTGCCAGTGCCGGCAACAATTCCATGCCGCCTGAAGGTGACCCCACCCAGCATGCTGAATTGGTCGCAGCCGCTAAAGCCGCAAAGTTGCTGACGCCAGAGGCGCTCGCCAAGTGCACGCTGTACACCAGCGCCGAGCCTTGCTGCATGTGTGCGGGGGCGATTTACTGGACCGGTATCGGTCGAGTGGTCTATGCGTTGTCTGAGCATGCACTGTTGGGGTTGACTGGCGACCATCCAGAAAACCCGACGTTCTCACTACCTTGCCGCGAAGTGTTTGCGCGTGGCCAGCGGCAGATCCCGGTATTCGGGCCAATGCTGGAAACCGAAGCCTCCAGGGCCCACATCGGATTCTGGAAGTGAACGGTGGCGTTTCGATCCACGTAGTGGATGTCGCCAGCGGTAAGGTCGCACAAGGTTTGCGAGTGACGGTAAGGCGGACTGATGGCGGGCCAGTGTGCTCGGGTCGAATTGCTGCCAACGGCCTGCTGGTTGAGTTAAGTCATCTGGCTGAACGTTTCACTCAAGGCGGTTATGAAGTGCGGCTGGAAGTTGCCGACTTTTATCGCGAGCAAGGCATGACATTGCCCGAGGTGCCGTTCCTGGATGTGTTGATTTATTCATTTGGCCTGGACGATACCCGCCAGCACTATCACTTGCCATTCAAATTGACGGCTTGGGGCGTTTCGTGTTTCCGCGGCGGCGCCTGAAAGACTAACGCTGTTTCAAAGCGGCACGCATGCCGCACTACCTTTGTAACTCGGCGATCAATCTTTACCTGCATTGCAGACCGCCGGGTTACTTTTTATTGCTCACAACGCGATTCAAGCAGGGCGCTTGTGCACGCCGCATTACTGGTGGACGTGGGTCAGCTTACGTTCGGCAAACCCGATACGTTCTTTGTCCGATTTCTCCGCCAGCATGCACGGGGTCAGTTACTTGACCTGTACGACGTCGTCCGGTTTCCAGGTCTGGTCATAGAACGAGTCCTCGCTGCCATAGAGTCGTAGGGCGACCAGGAAGTTACGACCAGGAATGGTCTGGATGAAGGCTGCATCGGCAATATCCTTGGGCTTTTCCGGGCCGAACCAGATTTCAATCGAGCCATCCTGTTGCTTGGGGATGTCGTAGTAGCCGTTGGTTGATGGCAGCAACTGACTGGTTTGCGGCATGGTCCCGTCGGTGATGTTGTAAGCCGTCACTGCCCAGAACAGCGCTGCTGGCGGGTTCGGCGGCAGTCGCAGTTTGTAGGTGCTCCCACCTTCGAGGAACTTGCCGTCCTTGTCGCGGCCGGTGAACGGGTATTTAGAGCCAGCACCTGTGGTGTGCATCACCATTGCTGGAGCTGACGAGTAAGCAAACTGGAAGAAGTTTGCTCGCTGGTTCACGTCCAGGTAACTGTCCTGCATCCAGTCATTGGTGCCACCCGCCCAGGTGTTTTCGTACTGACGGTCCTTGTAGTAGAGGTTGCGCTTATCCTCACGACCGAGTTGGCGATTGGCGAGAATCATCTTCGGCGCGGTTTCCACCGCCTTTTTCAACAACGCTTGCTGCTTCTGGTCTGGCTCGAACGGCTGGCCCTTGATAATGCCAATGGAGGCCAGCACACCACGCAATTCCGGGTCGATGGCCTCGACCGGTTCATAGTCCACAAATGCCTTGAGCTTGGTCCAGTAGGCGTTGTCGACCGGGTACATCATGTCCAGCTGCTTGCCGCTGGCATCCGGAAACTCCATGGGTTTGGCGTCCTTCTCCGTTGCCCACAGTGGATAGACACGGGTGCTCTCGGCGCTCTTCACCGCCGGTGCCGGGTCAGGTTTACCCTCGCCTTTGGCCATTATCGTGCGGAAGAACAGGAACACGTTGTAGGTCCGCGACTTGACCGCAAAGTAGCCATTGGGCACCGGCCCGTTGTAATCCGGCGGCAGCAGCAGATAAAGGCCGCCACGAGCACGGTCAGGACCGATCGCCCCGACATCGGTGAGCGTTCGTTGGAAAAAGTCGGTAAACATGCCGATAACGTTGGCAGGCGCTTTTACCACGAGCGGGCCTGTCTGCTTCAGGTCAAGGTAACTCATGGAGTAAATCACGTCGGCGTTCGGCGTGGGCACCATGGTCCGCGAGTCCATGCGCTGCTTCCAGATCGGCAATACGTTATAGCCAGCGCCAAAGGCTGCCTCTGACCCATCTTTCATGCCGATGGTATTGAGCGCCGGCAGCATGGTCATGTAAGCGAACACTGCGCGTTGGTAGTACAACTCATCGCGCAGGCTTTCGGCCTCTTTGGGGTCAAGCCAGTTGCCATGGTTGAGCTGCTTGATAAGCGCAGAGGCTGGTGCTTGATCCTCTGCATGCAGCAGCGGTGATGTAACGGTCAAACTCAAAACCACTGCGCAGAGGAGCTTCAGTCTGTATGGCATTGTCGACATCCTGGCTTGTGAGGGTGATCGCAGGCGGACGTGCCGAACCCAAGAGGGAACAGGGTGATGTCCACCCTCCGCTTCGCAGTCCATTGCGGTCTCAGTCTAGATGGCGCTCGGCTGTCGACAAGGTCAAGCGAAGCGGGCCAAGTGCCGCCGAAGCCTTCGTGCACAAGCGCTCCTGCAGGCACAGCGCAGGCCTGCAGGCTGGTGATCTACCGGGCGTACTTCTTGGCCCCGGCGACACAGATGACAGCCCCCAGCGTCACCACCAGCATCACCCAGCTGACGTGCTCGTGGAGCAGCAGCGCTGCGAGCCCCAGCCCCATGAACGGCTGGAAGAGTTGCAGTTGGCCCACTGCCGCAATGCCGCCCTGGACCAGCCCTCGGTACCAGAACACAAAGCCGATCAGCATGCTGAACAGTGAAACGTAGCCGAAGCTGAACCACGCAGGGGCGCTCACCTTGGCGAAGGTATCAGGCGCTGGAAGGTTGACGATCGTCAGCAGCAGCATGAACGGCAACGCCACAAGCAATGCCCAACTGATCACCTGCCAACCGCCCAAGGTGCGCGACAGACGCGCCCCTTCCGCGTACCCCAAGCCACAAACCACCACCGCAGCCATCATCAGCAGATCGCCCACTGCCGACGCCTCTCCTCCATTCATCAAGGCATAGCCAACGACCAGCCCGGCACCTGCCAGCGAAAACAGCCAGAACAGTGGCCGCGGTCGCTCACCACCGCGCAGCACGGCAAACCCTGCAGTGCAGAGCGGCAGGAGGCCGACAAATACAATGGAATGCGCAGAGGTGACGTGTTGCAGGGCCAGTGCCGTCAGCAGCGGGAAACCGATGACAACGCCAAGTGCCGTAATGGCCAATGACGCCAGATCACCCCGCTCAGGCCGAGGCTGGCGCAACACGACCAGAAAAAGCGCGCCCAACAGGGCGGCAATCGTTGCCCTGGCGCAGGTCAGAAACGTAGGTTCAAAGGCCGCCACGGCCACACGGGTTGCCGGTAACGAGCCCGCGAAGATAGCGACGCCTATGAAGCCGTTGATCCACCCGCTGGTTGATTTTTCCATCGTTGAGCCCTCGACAAGTCAGGATTCAGTACATCACTGACAGGCTCACCTAGGCCACGTACAATCCCAAACAGTTCAACCGAACTGTTATGCCTATGAACCCAGCACAGTTGAGGGTGCGATGGAACGGAATGGAACGCGAATTCGAATGGTCATGGGTGAAATCCAGTCCAGGATAGCCTCTCGAACCTACACACCTGGCGCGCGAATTCCTTCGGTGCGTGCCATGGCTCAGACCATGCAGGTATCGGTTTCCACCGTCCTCGAGGCCTACGAACGGTTGATGGCAGAGGGTGTGCTCAGCTCCCGCCCCGGCTCCGGCTTTTACGTTGCCGGGCCAGCGGCGCCATTGGCACTGACCGAGCTCGGCCCCAGGCTGGATCGCGCCATCGACCCGCTGTGGATCTCGCGCCAGTCGCTTGAAACCTCCAGCGATGCCTTGAAACCCGGATGCGGATGGCTACCTGCGTCCTGGATGTACGAAGCCGGCATGCGCAAAGCGCTGCGAATCGTTGCCCGGTCCGACACGGTGAACCTGACCGATTACGCTTCACCCCTTGGCCATCCGCCTCTCAGGCAACGCTTGTCCAGACGACTGGCAGGGCTCGGCATCGATGCCCTTGCGGAACAGATCATGCTGACCGAGTCCGGCACGCACGCCATCGACCTGATTTGCCGTTTTCTGCTGGAGCCGGGAGACACCGTCCTGGTCGACGACCCCTGCTATTTCAATTTTCACGCCGTATTGAAAGCGCATCGGGTGAACATCCTGGGTATACCCTACACGCAGACGGGCCCGGACATCGAGGCGTTCGGCGCGGCCCTGCTTGCGCACGCGCCTCGGTTGTACATCACCAATTCCGGCATCCACAACCCGACCGGGGCCACCTTGTCTCCGGTCACGGCACACCGGCTGCTGAAGCTGGCCGACACCTCGAACCTGGTGATTGTGGAGGACGACATCTTCGGCGATTTCGAGACCACGCCCGCGCCACGGCTGTCTGCCTTCGATGGCCTGTCGCGGGTCATCCAGATCGGTAGCTTTTCCAAGACTGTCTCCGCTTCAATCCGGTGCGGCTACATCGCGGCTCGCAGTGAATGGATCGAGAGCCTGGCCGACCTCAAGATTGCGACGACGTTCGGAGGCGGACGCCTGGCCGCAGACATCATCCATCAGGCTATTACCGATAGCGGGTACCGAAAGCACATGGAGAGTGTCCGCCTCAGGTTGGCTGCGGAAATGGAGCGAACGGTGGCGAGGCTGCAGGCCATTGGTATCAGGCCCTGGATGGTTCCCCAGGCGGGCATGTACGTCTGGTGCCAGCTTCCTGAAGGCAAGGATGCAGCGACGCTGGCCAAAACGTGTCTGGCTGACGGCGTATTGCTGGCGCCTGGGAATGCGTTCAGCCAGTCCATGACTGCGGGGGATTTTCTGCGTTTCAACGTTGCTCAGTCGGGTGACGCCAGGATCTACGAAGTACTGAAACGGGCCTTGAGTGCGTAGGCTTTGGACGAAAAGCCTGCTCACAAATGTATTGCGTTGACCGGTAGGAGCTGGCTTGCCCGCACAAAACTTTTCGTACAGTGCCTAGTGTCGTTTGTACCAAGGAACCTTCTCGGCATCTGGGGGCTCAGTTGTCCTGAAGGCACTTGCGAGACACACAAAGGACTGCCATGGCATCTGCTCCAATCACTGCCCTCCCCCAGGTTCGCGTCGAACGTGAACTGAGCCCGAGAGCGGTACTCACCGGCGCAGTGCTGGGCATCTTGCTCACGCCCTCGAATGTGTATGCCGGGCTGAAGATCGGCTGGTCCTTCAACATGTCGATCATCGCCTTGCTGATCGGCTTCGCCCTGTGGCAGGGCCTGGCCGGGCGCAGCAAGGCTCGGCCCGCGTGGACCCTGCACGAAAGCAACATCAACCAGACCGTGGCCTCGGCCGCCGCCTCGATCGTGTCTGGCGGGCTGGTCGCGCCGATCCCGGCCTATACCCTGCTGACCGGCCACCAGCTGGACCCGGTACCGATGATGGCCTGGGTGTTCTCGGTGAGCTTCTTGGGCATCTGGATCGCCTGGTACCTGCGCCCCGCCCTGCTCAACGACCACGGCCTTAAATTTCCCGAAGGCATGGCAACCCTTGAAACGCTGCAACAGATCTACAACCAAGGCCGGGAGGCCATGACCCGGATCAAGGTGCTGTGCAGTGCCGCGCTGTTGTCCGCGCTGGTGAAATGGATCGACGGGTTCGTCTGGGCAATACCGCGCTGGGCGCCCACCCCTGCGCTCGAGCGCCTGACCTTCACGTTCGACCCTTCGCTGATGCTGATCGGCTTCGGCAGCATCATCGGCATCCGCGTGGGCCTGACGCTGCTGATCGGCGCCGCGCTGGCCTGGGGCGGGCTGGCACCGTGGCTGATCGGGCATGCCCTGGTGGTGCTCGCACCGAACGCCAGCGGCCCACAGTTCGCCGCGCTGGTGGAATGGCTGTTGTGGCCGGGCGTGAGCCTGATGGTGTGTGCGACCCTGACTTCATTGTCGGTTCGCCTGCTGCAAGCACCACGCCGCTCGCCGGCGTCTCCTCTGGCCAATGGCGCACCCCGCGCCCGGCTGCGGATTACCCCATGGCCTGCGTCGGGGCTGCTGCTGTCCATCGCCCTGATCGTGACCCTGCAGGTGCTGCTGTTCGGCATCGACGGGTGGATGGCGCTGTTGAGCATTCCGTTGGCAGTGTGCCTGGCCGTGGTCGCCGCGCGCGTGGTTGGCGCCACCGGCATCGCGCCGATCGGCGCCATCGGCAAGCTGTCGCAGCTCAGCTTCGGCCTGGTCGCTCCGGGCCAGGTACCCATCAACCTGATGAGCGCCAACACGGCGGGCGGCGCGGCCGGGCAAGCCACCGACCTGATGAACGACTTCAAGGTGGGCCAGGCGATTGGCGCGACCGCGCACAAGCAGTTGGTGGCGCAGTGCATCGGCATCTTCATTGGCAGCGTCGTCGGGGTGCTGGTCTACCGGGTGCTGATCCCCGATCCGCAGGCTTTGCTGCTGACGGAGCAGTGGCCGGCACCTGCCGTGGCGACCTGGAAGGCAGTGGCGCAGACGTTGACCCAGGGGCTGGGGGCGCTGTCGCTGGAGCTGCGCTGGGCGATTGCGGTGGGCAGCGCGGCAGGTGTGCTGCTGGGGGCGCTGGACAGCCTGCTGCCGTCGCGGCTGGCCCGGTGGCTGCCGAGTACGGCGGCGCTGGGCCTGGCGTTCATCTTGCCGGCGTCGATCAGCCTGATGATGGGGTTGGGTGCGGTCATTACCTGGCTGGTCAGTTGCCGGTGGCCGAGCGTGACGGAGCGGTTTGCGATCACCGCGGCGGCGGGGTTGATTGCGGGTGAGAGCATCATGGGGGTGGGGGCCTCGTTCTGGGAGATGCTTCGAGGGTTGTAGGCGCCAATTGCTCGACCCGGAAACCGCATGTTATAAATGCGACTCACTATCAATTGGTTGCCATCATGGCTTCGACCGACAGCGATCTCCTGCAAGCGCTGGCCTTGCACTATGACGATTTGGTCGAACATATTCGTCGGCGTTTTTCCAACCAGCATTTTGCCCGCGACGTGGTTCATGACGTGTGCGTGCAGATCCTGGAGAAGCCGCCGCTTAACGCCATCAGCGTCCCCATCGCCTTTTTGCGACGTGCCACGCTGAACCGCGCCATCGACCGACGCCGCTCGGAAAGCACCCGCCAGCAGTACGTGCACAGCCAGATTGCCGTGGTCGAGCAGCACCGCGATGACCTGGATGGCGCCATGGCGCTGGAATTCGAACAGCGCCTGCGGGCTCTGCTGGCGTGATCGATTCATTGCCGGCGCGTCAGCGCCAGGTGTTCCTGCTACACCGCATCCACGGCATGCCACAAAAAGACATCGCCGAGGAACTGGAGATCTCCATCAATATGGTTGCCCAGCATTTCATGCGCGCCATGCGTACCCTGGCACACCGCTGGCAGCCGGAGACCTGACCCATGCAACGCCCTGGTACTCCCGGCGGGCCTGACGCCCTCGAACCTTATGCCGAATCCTTGCGTGCCCTGGTGCCCAGCCGCGAAGCGCTGCTGCGCGAAGCCAAGGCGCAGAGTGCACGCACCGCCAAGCGTCGGCGCAAGGCCGCCACCACGGCCCTGCTACTGGCCATGGCCGGCTGGACCTGGCTGGCCGACCCGGCGCTGGGCTATCGCCAGGTCGAGGTGGCCAGCAGCGGCCGGCAAACGCTGCACCTGGACGACGGCAGTGTGGTCGAACTGGACGCCGGTAGCGTGCTGCGCATCGAATATCGCCTGCGCAGTCGGCAGTTCGAGCTGCTCGATGGCGAGGGCTGGTTCAACGTGGCCCACCAAGCCAAGCCCTTCATCGTGCGCAGCCAGGGTGTCACGGTGCGTGATATCGGCACGGTGTTCGATGTCCGCAGCGACCTGAACGGTGTGCGGGTGGCGGTTCTGCAGGGTGAAGTGGAAGTGGACAACGGCGCGGCGCGTCAACGGCTGACAGCCAACCAGCAACTGCTGGCCAGCCACCAACGCCTGGGCCCCGTACACGACAGCAAGCCTGGTGAACTGGAAGCCTGGCGGCATGACCTGTTTCATTTCGACGGTACATCACTCGAGTCGGTGGTGGCGCAACTGCGCCGCCATCGCAACGCGCCGATCCAGCTGCAAGGTACGGCCGCCTCGCAGCACCGGCTCAGCGGCGAATTCCCGACCGGCAATGTCGAGCAGTTGATCGACAGCCTGCCGCAACTGGCACCGGTATCGGTCAGCCGCGACAACAACGGTGCTGTACAGGTGGATGTGCGCCGCTGAAAAATATTTTCAGCGGGACATCAATGTGCGGTCGCATAAAACGCCAATCCCTATGAAACGCATTCTCACTCGCTTCAGTAGGGATTTCATGACGCTCTTCACCCACCCGCTGCGTCAGGCAATGTACCTGACAACGTTCGGACTGCTGGTAGCCGGCCCCTTGCAGGCCGAACAGGCGCACTACCGCATCGACCTGCCGGCCCAACCGCTGGACCAGTCGATCAACGCCCTTGCCCGCCAGACTGGCACGCGCATCGTCTTCAACACTGACGCGGCACATGCGATACAGGCGCCGGCGCTGCATCAGCAATCGAGTGTCGAACAGGCGCTGCGCCAGTTGCTCGCCGGCAGCCAGTTGAGCCTCAGCCAGGCAGCCGATGGCCAATACCTGATTACCCTGCCCAGCGAGCCCAGCAACGGTGCGCTGGAGCTCGACACGTCCAGCGTCATCGGCCGCCAGCCGGTGACCACCACCGAGGGCAGCCATTCCTACACCTCTGGTGCGGTCACCCTGGGCAAGGGCGTACAGACCCTCAAGGACATCCCGCAGTCGGTCACGGTGATGACCCGCCAGCAGATGGACGACCAGAACACCCAGACCATCAGCGACCTGGTCAACCGCACGCCCGGCCTCACTGCCGCCCGTTCGCCGGGGTCGGGGCTGTTCATCTACTCGCGCGGTTTCAGCATCGACACCTTGCAGTACGACGGCGTGCCAATCCCGCGCAATACCTATTCGCTCGGCAGCTACCTCACCAAAGACCTGAGCTTCTACGACCGTGTCGAGGTGTTGCGTGGCCCCGCCGCACTGTTGCAAGGCGGCGACAGCCCGGGCGGCGCGATGAACCTGGTGCGCAAGCGCGGGCAAGACAAGGCGGCTATCACCCTGACCGGCAAGGCCGGGTCGTGGGACCGCTACGGCCTGCAACTGGACGCGGGCGGCCCGCTGAATGCCGAAGGCACCCTGCGCGCACGCACGGTGGTCAGCCAGACCGACAATGGCTCGTTCATCGACTACGTGCGTGGCTGGAACCAGACCGTCTACGGCGCCGTGGACTATGACTTCAGCCCCGACCTGACGGTGGGCATCGGCGTCGCCAACCAGAAGGGCCACTCGCGCTCGGCCTGCCGCGCTATGCCGACGGTAGCAACCCCGACTGGTCCCGCTCGACCTATGTCGGCGCTGACTGGAACCGTGCCGACAACAACCAGACCAGCGTGTTCCTCGATGCCAGCTACCGGCTCGACGACAACTGGCGGCTGAAGGCCGCCGGCGTGTACATGAGCGAACACAACGGCGCGACCTACCAGGCGCTGTGGGATGCCCTGCCGGTCAACGGCTCGACCGAAAACACCTACATCGACTGGAGCACCGATTTCACCACGCACAGCAAGGGCTGTGGACCTGTACCTGGACGGCCAGTTCAACGGGTTCGGTTTCGAGCAGTCCTTCCTGCTCGGCGCCAACTACTCGCGCATCAACACCGACGACCGCTGGGCCAGGGCCCCCACCTTCGGCGCGGACATCACCGACATCGACCACCATCGCCCGATGCCAGACATCTACAGCCTGGCAAGCCGCGGCCGTGGCGCATTGACCGAATATGAAATCACCCAGAAGGGCTTCTATTCGCGCTGGTCGGTCAACCTGACCGAGCCCCTGAAGCTGATCGTCGGTGCCCGGACCAGCTGGTACGACTACAGCTACGCCGACCAGTCCTTCGACCACACTGGCTACAGCGAATCGACCACCAGCAGCAACGGCAAGGTCTCGCCCTATGCTGGCCTGGTCTATGCGCTGAACAAGCAGTGGTCGGTCTACACCAGCTACACCGACGTCTTCCAGCCACAGACCGCACGCACCAGCAGCGGCTCGGTGGTCGAGCCAATCGTCGGCAGCAACTACGAACTGGGGCTCAAGGGCGAACTGTTCGACGGGGCCCTGAACACCTCGATCGCCCTGTTCCGCTACGACCAGGAACACCGCGCCGTACTCGACCGCAGCGGGCCGATGGATTGCGATGGCTGGTACTGCTCACAGGCGTCCGGGAAGGTGCGCAGCCAGGGCCTGGAGGCGCAGATCAGCGGTGAAGTGCTCAGTGGCCTGCAAGTGATGGCCGGTTACGTCTACAACACCACACGCTACCTGGAGGATGGCGACTACAAGGACAAGGTCTTCAGCACCTGGACGCCCAAGCACCAGCTCAAGCTGTGGGCCGACTACACCTTGCCCGGCAACTGGAGCCGAACCTCGGTGGGCCTGGGGACCACGGCGGTCACCGGCACGACCTCCTACGATCACGTGTTCGACCTGCCCGGCTATGCCATCTGGGACGCCCGCGTAGCGTACAAGGTCAGCGACGAGGTGACGGTGGCGGCGAACCTCAACAACCTGCTGGACAAGAAGTACTACCTGCCGGCGTACAACACCATCGACTACAACAACTACTACGGTGACCCGCGCAACGTGATGTTCAGTGTGAAGTACACGCCGGAACTCTAGCCTGGCTTGACGTTCGGCTTGAGGTTTTCAGCGCCGGCGAGATGTCATGACATGCTGTTTGCGAGCGTCCATCTCCTGAGCGTGGCTGCGGCGTGTCTGAATGAAGGTGTGGTGCTGGCGCCCGGAGCTGCCCTGCCGTGCGCTAGCTCCCGCCTGGCGCCGACTCCTCCTGCTTGTAGATGCGAAAACCGCGCGCCTGGTAGTTTGCGAGCGCTGCAGGGTGGTCGAGCGTGCACGTATGGACCCACACCCGGCGGGTGCCGTGCCATGCCCACGCCGAGCTGATGGCGTGACTCAACAGCGCCCCGCCAAAGCCCTGCCCCAGGAATTGCGAGGCCAGGCCGAAATAGCGGATCTCGCTGTTGCAGCCATCGGGGCGATAAAGCTCGTAATAGCCGGCGATAGCACCCCGGTAGTAGGCCACCCAGGTGCGGTGGCAATCCTGCTCGACCAGTGCCTGCCAGTCAGCCTCACTCCAGGTATCAAGGTCGCCCCATTCCCAGGGCGTGCCTACCAATTGGTAAAGAAACCGATTGAAGGCCGCCTGAGGCACTTCACATTCGATGATCTGAAGGTCGTCACGCTGTGGCTTTTCCTGAAGGTCAGACGCTGAAGTCATTTCGAGGAAATAAGTGGTACAAGCCCGTTCCATCGTAGATTTACCTGCCTTGTGCCGCGAACAATCAGGCAAGCATGCCAGTTACTGCTCGGCTCCAGCAATGGATTACCGGGGTGAAGGCTGGGAAAGCAAAGCGCATGGGTGCGGTAGCGAGTTTCGTAAGTGCGACGCGCACTCTGTGGCAGCGGGTTTACCCGCGAAGCAGACGACGCGGTGGATGGCACCGGCTTTGCCGGTGTTCGCGGGTGAACCCGCTCCCACAACGTCCGCTGTCAGGCGCAACGTGCGCAATGGGTCGATAGCAGTTGCTGGTGAACAGCATCAGCCTTTTTGCATTTTTGCGGCCGGTCTCGCATTCTGCTGCTGCGACTGCGCCGTAAACTTGTGTTCGGAACGAAAAGGAATTCGCCATGATTGTCGGGATTGACTTGGGCACGACCAACAGCCTGGTCGCGGTATGGAACGAAAACGCCAGCGTGCTGGTGCCCAATGCCCTCGGGCAGCTGCTGACGCCCTCTGTGGTCGGGCTCGACGACGAAGGCCGCATACTGGTCGGCCAGGCTGCCCGCGAACGCTTGTGCACGCACCCGTCGCTGACCGCAGCACTGTTCAAGCGCCATATGGGCAGTGCCCACACGGTGCAGTTGGGGGCCACGCCGTTTCGCCCCGAAGAGCTATCGGCGATGCTGCTCAGAAGCCTCAAGGAAGATGTCGAGCGCCTGTACGGCGAGGCAGTGACCGAAGCGGTGATCAGCGTGCCGGCCTACTTCAGCGATGCCCAGCGCAAGGCGACCCGCATCGCGGGTGAGCTGGCCGGCCTGAAAGTCGACAAGCTGGTCAATGAGCCTACCGCTGCAGCGCTCGCGTATGGCCTTCCCCAGCAGGGCAACGAGTCGTCGTTTCTGGTGTTCGACCTGGGCGGTGGCACCTTTGACGTGTCGATCCTGGAGCTGTTCGACGGGGTGATGGAAGTGCGTGCCAGCGCGGGCGACAACTACCTGGGTGGCGAGGACTTCGATCAGTTGCTGGCCCGGCAGTTCGTCCAGGCCCATGCTGAAGATCCACACTTCCCGGATACCGCATCGATCAGCCCGCTGCTACACCGCGAAGCCGAGCGGGTACGCATCGCACTGGGCCACTCCCCTGCTTGCGACTTCGTACTGCAGGTGGGTACGCGAAGGTGGCAGCACACCTTCACCCAGCACGCCATGGCCACCCTGTTCGAGCCCTTGCTGGAGCGGCTGCGCAACCCGGTGGAGCGCGCCCTGCGCGATGCCCGCATACGCAGCGACGAGCTGGACCAGGTATTGCTGGTGGGCGGCGCCACGCGCATGCCGCTGGTACGCAAACTGGCTGCCGGCCTGTTTGGCCGCTTCCCTTCCGTGCAACTGAACCCGGACGAAACCGTGGCGCTCGGCGCTGCGGTACAGGCCGCCTTGAAGGCACGGCACGCAGCCCTGGAGGAAGTGGTGCTGACCGACGTCTGCCCCTATACCCTTGGCATCGCAACGGCGCGCCGGGTGGGCAACGAACATGAGAGCGGGCACTACCTGCCCATCATCGAGCGCAATTCCACCGTCCCCGTCAGCCGGGTGAAAACCGTGTGCACCGTCCACGAAGCGCAAGAAATCGTGCAGGTGCAGATCTACCAGGGCGAGAGCCGCCTGGTGCGTGACAACATCGCGTTGGGTGAACTGGAAATTCCGGTGCCGCCGAACAGGGGCGTGGTTGACCTTGATGTGCGCTTCACCTACGACAGCAACGGCCTGCTCGAATGCCAGGTCAACATCCCCGTCACTGGCGAGCAGTTCGCGCTGGTCATCGAGAATAACCCCGGCGTGCTCAGCGCCGAGGAAATCAACGAACGCCTGCACAAGCTGGAAGCACTGAAAGTGCATCCACGCGACCAGCAGGTCAACACCCTGCTGGTCGCCCGCCTGGAGCGCCTGTATCAGGAGAGCCTGGGCGAGCGTCGCGAGCTGGTAGACCACTGGGCGACGCGGTTCCAGGAGGCGCTTGCCAGCCAGGATGAACGTATCATCGGCCAGGCGCGCCACGAGCTGGGCGCGCGCCTGTCATCGTTCGAAAGCAGTGAAGGACGCTGACGGATGAACTCGGTTTCCGATCACTGGCAGGTGCTGGAGCTTACACCCGCGTGCGACGAGCGAACGCTCAAGCGCCAGTATGCCAAGTTGCTCAAGGTCACGCGGCCAGATGAAGACCCTGCCGCGTTCCAGCAACTGCGCGACGCCTACGAACAGGCCCTGCAGGCTCTGCGGGGGGAACGGATGGACGCACAGGTGGCCGAGCGCGCATCGCCGTCCAACTCACCGCCCGTCAGCCGTACGCATCACGCCCGTTCAGCCCATGAGCAAGCCGTTGCGTTGCTTGACGGGTTTGACGACGTGAGCATCGAACAGACATGGACCGAGGCGCAAGCGAAAGGCATCGAAGGTGTGCTCGAGCGCCTGCTGTTCGAGCGTTGCCTGCGCGCAACGTCGAGCCATTCCCATACCCTGCACTGGGGTATCGAACAGCGTCAGTGGCTCACCCCCTGGCAGCAGTTTCCCGCTTCGGACGCCGAACAGCAGCACTTGTCGCTGATCCTCGCTGTCACCCTCTACAGCGCGCTCGAACAGTTGCTGGCCGCTGGCGACCATGAGCGCTTCAGCGGCATGCTGGAACGGGCCAGTCGCCAAGGCTGGCTAGCGGACCTGGAGCGTCGCCAGGCGCTGCAAGTGCACGTGCTGACCCTGTTGCTGAACGACGAGGACTGGCCGCCCGAGCTGTTCGAGCACCTGTGCCAGACATTCGCCTGGAACGCGGCAGGCGCCGCGCCACCGATTGCCGACGAACACTGGCAGGCCCTGCGCAGGTGTTACCAACAGCGTACCTGGCTGAGCCACTTGCGCAGCCTGGCGGACCGGCGCGAGGCGCAGCCCAGCCCCGACGCCAACGCCGCCGCGCTGTTTCTGCTGGCGCCCCAGCCTGAGCAGCAAAAGGCATTGGTCGCCGCCTTCGTCGAGGCCGACTGGCAGGCCTGCGAGCGCCTGTCAGAGGCGTTCGCATCGCGCTACCCCGACCTGCTGGGGATGTTCCCCAACCATGACGCCTGGTTCTGGAAAACGCTGGTCGAACCCCGCGACATGCCCCACGGCGTCAAGCGCGCTGGCGCTGTGATCACACTGGCCTTGGCGCTGAAAGGCCTGCCCAGCCTGGACCCTGTCACCACGTTGATCTTGCTGCCGCTTTACGCGCTGGGTGGGCTGCTGGCGGCGAAAATGGGCCAGTGGCTGTTCAGCCACTGGGCGCAGATTGCAGCCAGCCTTCAGGACATCGATCAGCGTGTCAGCGCCTGGTGCGTCAGCAGACACATCACCCGTGACCGTCGCGAACTGGTCATACGCAACGCCGGCCCCCTGCTCGGGCTGGCCGTGCTGTTATGGCACTGGTTGGGGCCACTTGGCCTGGGCACTTATGTGCTCATTGGCATCATCGGCCAGCTGCAGCCACCCACTTGGGGGCCGCAGGTTCGCGAGTATCGCTGGCGCAAGCCGCTGCAGGCGGTTTACCGGATTGCCGGGCTCAGTGGCGCGCAGTGGCTGTCATGCACCGTGATGGTGGTGGTGATCGGTTGGGTGCGCTGGTGGCCTGGGATCACGGCTGATTACTGACGGCTACCTGACTGAAGCGAACAGTCAGGGAAGCACCGGGGGTTGGGTCTTGACGCCTCCAGACTCAAACACGGCATTAAGCACTACGAGATCAGCACCCAGGCCGGTTCGCTGACCGACTCATCACGACGAGAAAGACATGGAAGTCAGACCCATTACACTCAACGACCTTGATGGCTTTTACTCGCTTTTTTGCGAAGTGAGCGCAGAGGGACGCTACTCGGCGCGCCTGAACCCGCCTCCTGTTGAGGCAGTAGAACGAGCCTTGATCCACGCGACCCAGAATGATTGGCCGGTATACGTCATTGAACGAGACGGCGAAATAGTCGGGTCGGCTGAAGCCTATCCCGAAAGCTTTTGCCGGCCTGGTGGCTGCGAGAGTGTCGGCGTTCTTGGGATGCAAGTGAAACGAGAGTATCGGCGCAATGGCTACGGGTTTGCCCTTCTTTCGACTCTGTTGGCCCATTGTCGTGACGCAGGGTTCACCTCTGTCGACCTGAGTGTTTTCGAATCCAACCTCGCGGCCAGGTCGCTGTACGACAAGCTCGGGTTCAAATGGATTGAAAATCTCTCCATGCACGCTGGCGTGCGGCGTCGTTGAGACGCCTATCAAGATGCGGATTGCGCTGGGCCCGACTGCATAAAAGTCATCTGGATGCTCGGCACTGTTACCCCAGGTATCACGTGATGGCATTGGGGCCAGAACTGGTAGTCGCAACCGTCGTGCCTGCAGCGCTGAGATTTTGTAGAGTCACCCGCCATCAACGGAAAGGAATTCTGTTCATACAAAGCCAAGCAGTTACTTTGGGATCTATTTGCTGCTGGCTCGCTACTAGAGGCTCGAGATAGGTTTCATCTAGCAGTCACGTGCTTGCGAAGCTCTTCTGCGAAAAACTGCACTGCCGCCGCCGATTCACATGGGCTGCGTCTGAGTTCAATCATCACGTTGCCAAGTGGTGGAAGCCCACTGGAAGCGTCGAGAATTTTCCAGTTTTCCTGGATAAGCGGTGCCGACGTTGCGGCAATAGCCAGGCCGCTGTCTACAGCGAGCCTTACGCCTGTGACACCTGTGCACTCGAAAGCGACTTCATAATCGCGCTGATTTCCGCTGAGCGAGGCAAGGATCTGGCGCCTGTATCCACAACCATGCGGGTACAACGCCAAGGGCAGCGGTGCATTCATATCGAGATGGAACGTCGAAGCTGCCACCCACTGGAGCTGATCGCATCTCAGTATTTCCCCGTTTCCGTCAGCGCTTTTTTGAGTCACAAGCGCGAGATCAAGATCACCACCTTCAAGGGCGGTGAACAGATTTTGACTGATGTCATTGCGTATCTTGAGACGTACCCTGGGGAATCGTTCGGTAAACGTCCGCAGTACAGGGGGCAGGAAAGCGCTGGCATAATCGTCAGGAATGCCGAAGCGGACGGTCCCGCATACCTCTCCCTGAGTGAACACGGCCATCGCTTCGTCGCTCAGCGCGAGCATCTTGCGGGCATATTCGAGCATACGCTCGCCCTGGAGGGTGAGCTCGGCGGTTTGATGTCCTCGGTCAATCAAGCGTTCGCCTACCAGATCCTCCAGCTTTTTGAGCTGGATGCTCACAGCCGCTTGCGTCTTGTGCAAGCGGCTCGCCGCCACCGATATATTCTTGCACTCGGCGATTGTCTTGAAGCTGTGAAGCAAAGCTAAGTCAAGGTGTCGCAAGGTGAGCCCCGGGTAGCGAGATCATCGAGGCGCCTCCCTCGATCCTTGTCCATTAGGTAACCAAATATCGGCGGTGTCAAACGCGCCCACGTCACCTGTCTATCCGCGAGCGACGCATCTTTGCGGCATAAAAATATTTTATGCCGGCCTTATTTTTTATTCGTTATCCACGCATTCGTGTCGCCAGTAGATTGGAGGCGTGCACAGCGCTTCGACCCTGAAATGCCTGTGCGGTACCCGAAGTACCTGGCTGAGGTTGGAGAAGAATAATGAAGGCCGAATTTGATTATGTTATCGCAGGCGCTGGTTCTGCGGGCTGTGTGCTTGCGCGCCGGCTTTCCGATGCGGGCTATGAGGTTTTGCTGCTGGAAGTGGGCCCCTCGGACAAATCGTGGATCATCCGGATGCCTGCTGGACTACGTTCGGCATTCAAGCCGACCTCCAAGTACAACTGGTGGTACTACACAGAAGAGCAGGCGCACCTGAACAACCGAAAAATCCAGCAACCTCGCGGTCGCGTTCTGGGCGGATCCTCTTCCATCAATGGCATGACCTGGTTGCGCGGCCATCCCATGGACTATGACGCCTGGGAGGCGCAGGGCGCCACTGGCTGGAGCTGGGCAGACTGCGCACCGTATTTCAAGAAAATCGAGTCCAGCAAAATTGGCGGCATCCATCGTGGCCATGATGGGCCTATCAGAGCCCAGCGCCAAGAAAAGCTCAGCCCCCTGAATGCCGCATTTCTGGAGGCTGGCCAGCAAGCCGGCTTTGCCCTGACCGACGATGTGAACGGTTACAGGCAGGAAGGGGTGTCGCGCTTCGAAATGAGTGTGCGGGACGGCATTCGCAACAGCACCGCTTACGGTTACATCCATTCAATGGGTGACCACCCCAACCTGACAATCTGGTTGGGATGCGAAGTCCAGAAGATCAATTTCGAAGGTAAAAAAGCTACCGGCTTCAGGGTCGCCTATAAAAACCGATTGGTTGAAGTCCGGGCTCGAAGAGAAACGATAGTTTCCTGTGGTGTGTTCGGCTCTGCCCAATTACTCATGCTCTCTGGTCTGGGCCCAGCGGATCATCTACGCGAACATGGAATTGCTACCAAAGTTGATCTGCCTGGTGTCGGGGAAAATCTTCAGGATCACCTGGAGTGTCACATTCAGATGGAGACCAAGGAGCCGGTATCCCTCAACCGCGAGCTGCAGCCGCACAGAATGTTGTGGGCTGGCATGCAATGGTTCGGTCTGAAGAAAGGTGTCGCGTCGGTCAATCAATGCCACGTGGGGGCATTTCTCAACAGCGCGGCGACCACCCCCCATCCGGATATCCAGTTCCACTTCTTCCCGGTCTTCTTTGACAAAAACTGGATCCCGGTGAGCACTACCTACGGTTATCGGATCGGCGTCGGCCCTATGAGGCCTACCAGTCGCGGGAACGTCAGATTGCGCAGTACCAAGGTCTCCGACCCGTTGCGGATCGACCCCAATTACATGGCCACCGACGAAGACTGGCGTGTCATGCGTGAGGCAATGAGGCTTGGGATCGAGTTTTCGCAGCAGCCGGCCTTCAAGCGATACAACTATCGTGAGGACACTCCAGGCAAAGACATTCGAAGTGGCAAAGCCTTGGATGCATTCATTCGCGAGGATGCCGCCAGCGCTTACCACCCCTGCGGTACGTGCAAGATGGGCAGTAAAAAAGACCCTATGGCTGTGGTTGATGCTCACTTGCGAGTCTATGGCATTGAAAAACTCAGGGTCATTGATGCCTCGGTTTTCCCAACGGTGCCCAGTGCCAACATCAACTCCGCGACCATCATGTTGGCCGAAAAAGCCGCAGATCTAGTATTGGGTCGACCTGGCCTTCAGCCTGAGGCTCTGCCTTACCACAGTAACGTATCGCTTGCAGCCAACACGAAGGCATCTGCCTGACTCCAGACTTCTGATGAGGATTTTCCATGACCACGATTATCCAACGTGAAGCTACACCGAACGAGCAGGCCCGCGCGCAGGATTGGGAGCTTTGGGAGAGCGGTAACACTGACCGTTTTGAATATATCTACGATCAAGATGTTCAGTTCATCGTCCAGCAGGGTGCTGCAGTGATTCACAGCCAATACAATGAGCCGGTTGCAGTCAAGGCCGGAGATCACGTCACGATTCGCAAGGGCGTGCAAGGCATTTGGGATATCAGTTCCCCCATCGTGAACCGATATCAGTATTTGTAATTTGGGAAGACTTAAGCGCTAGGGACTAGCGAAGAACCAGGTCTCAATAAAAACATAAATGAGGCCTAAGCAATCATCAAACTGCCATGCCTACTATTACAAAAATTGGAGTTGCAGATGATCCGTTCAAACAGTCACAAACAACAGCTGATCCGCTGGTTTTTCGGTGTCGCGCTTGCTGCTTTGGCAGGTATTGCTCAGGCTGAGAATGCCAAGCCCGTTACCATCGGTTGGGTTAACTGGGCTGATGCCGAAATCACAACCAAGCTGGCCAAGCTCGCCCTGGAAGATCAACTCAAGCAGCCAGTGAAGCTGGTGATGGCCGACATCGGCATCCAGTTTCAAGCCATGTCCACAGGCAAGGTGGACATGATCCCCATGGCGTGGCTCACTTATAGCCACAAGCCGTTTTGGGATAAGTATCAGGCTAAGCTGGAAGATCTGGGTGTTATCTATGAGGGGCGTTTAGGCATTGTTGTGCCTGCCGAGATTCCTGAGCGCGAAGTTAAAAGCATCGAAGACCTGAACAAACCTGAAGTGCGTGAGAAATTTGGTGGCAAAATTCTTACATCTGAAGTAGGTAACGGACAGTATAAAACCGCAACGCGAGCAATCGCGGAATACAAGCTGGAAGGCTATAAACTGGTCGCCTCGTCCGAAACTGGCATGCTGAATGAGTTTGACCGCAACCTCAAGCGGGGTCAGTGGCCACTGCTGAACGCGTGGAGTCCACACTGGATGTTTTCGACCTGGTCGCTTCGCTACCTTGACGACCCCAAGGAGGTTTATGGTAAGGCAGAGCAGATCCATGCTGTTGGGCGCAAAGGTTTCACCAAGGATTTCCCTCAGGTTGCTACATTCTTCTCGCATTACAAGATCCCTATGAGAGACCTCGAAGGCATGATGAAGAAGGCCCGAGAAACTTCTTCGGATCAGGTGGTCGCCGAGTATTATGCCGAAAATAAACAAAAGATTGCCGAGATGTTCAAGGCCGATGTTGTGCAATCGACAGCGCAACAGCCTTAAACGATCAATCTCGCACAATTGAGGCCGTTTTCAACAAGGCGGCCTTTTCCAAAAGCTACTGCTCTATGCCTGGTGTTGTGGCAGTGGGTGCCTAGGCAAACTGGGCGCCGCTCAAGGAAATACTAATGAAAAGCGCGCATGTTTCAATTGAAGATGTAGATCTCGGTAAATTCCATCAGTTGCTCACTGTTCGTTCTGGTGGTGGATCGTTCGTTGATGGTTATGTACTTAGTATCGTCGGCGTGGTCATGTTGCAACTGTCTTCAGCATTGCAGCTCGACAGCTTCTGGGAGGGCATGATCGCCGCATCCGCCCTCATCGGGATTTTTTTTGGCGGATTTATTGGTGGCTGGCTCACAGATATCCTGGGTAGGAAGCGAATCTTTTTTGTGGGGCCTGTCATTTTCATCTTGGCGTCTATTGGTCAGTTTTGGGCTGACAGCGCATCGACCTTGTTCTTGCTACGTCTTCTCATTGGAATCGCAGTCGGGATTGAATACCCGGTCGCTACCGCGCTGCTTGTAGAGTTCCTGCCAAAAAAACACCGTGGGCCGAGATTGGCCATGTTGGCCCTCCTATGGTTCGCAGGAGCGGCGTGCGCCTACATGATAGGAGAAGTGATCCTTCGCACTGCCGGCCCGGACGCGTGGCGACTTGTGCTTGCCAGCGGCGCTCTTTTGGGCGGCTTGTTACTTCTGGTACGGATTGGCACACCTGAGTCTCCTCGCTGGCTCATCAACAACGGTCGTGCGGACGAGGCCAACAGGGTGATCCAGAGGATCTACGGCGAGCACTTTTCCCTGGCCAACCTACCGGAGCAGGCCGAAGAAAAAAAACTGCCACTGCGCGCTTTGCTCCACTCTGGATACGGCAAGCGGATGTTTTTCGTCGTGGTTTTCTGGACTTGCTCCATCGTCCCGATCTTCGCGGTCTACGCGTTTGCCCCAAAAGTTCTTGCCGCTTTGAACCTAACGGGTGACTTCGGCTCCATCAGCTCCATTGCAATCACCCTGTTCTTTGTTGTGGGTTGCTTGATCGCCACTCGTCTTATCAACGTCGTTGGCCGTCGAAATATGTTGATCTACAGCTTCCTGTTCTCTGGAATCGCGCTACTGGGTTTAGGTGCGTATCACACAGGATCCGGCAGTCTGATTTTGCTCTTCTTCTCCCTCTATGCGCTCTTCATCGGTGGTGCTCAGGTGCTGACACTTGTGTACCCCAACGAAATATTCCCTACCGAAATGCGCTCTGTAGCGGTTGGCATTGGTACTTCGTTCTCGAGAATCGGGGCCGCAGCAGGCACCTACCTGGTACCCGCTTCCCTTTCAGGGATCGGAGTATCGAACACCATGTATGCGGCAGCTTTGATTACCTTGGTCGGACTGGTGGTCTCGTGGCGCTACGCCCCTGAAACACGCTCCTTGACCCTGCAGGAGGCTGCTGCGCTCGATTGAAGCGGCAACCTTTGTTTGAATTTCAACGATGTGTATTACGAGGATTTTATGGCCAAGTTTGGAACGCAAAAGCTGTACATCGATGGTGGTTATGTTGATGCCAGCACTGGTGTCACTTTCGAGGCTATCAACCCGGCCAACGGTGAAGTGATCGCTGTCGTCCAGCGTGCAGGGCTGACGGATGTGGAACGGGCAATCGAAAGCGCCAAGAAGGGCCAGAGGATCTGGGCATCAATGACTGCCATGGAGCGCTCTCGAGTCCTGAGGCGTGCAGTAGATCTGCTTCGCGAGCGCAACGATGAACTGGCCATGCTGGAAACTCTCGACACGGGCAAGCCCCTGTCGGAAACCCGGTTCGTGGACATCGTGACAGGAGCCGATGTGCTCGAATATTACGCCGGGCTTGCGGTGGCAATTGAGGGTGAGCAGATCCCTTTGCGCGAGACGTCCTTCGTCTATACCCGACGAGAGCCCCTCGGGATTACCGCAGGCATCGGTGCCTGGAATTACCCTATCCAGATTGCTCTATGGAAATCGGCGCCTGCGTTGGCAGCTGGTAACGCCATGATCTTCAAGCCAAGTGAAGTCACTTCGTTGACCACGTTAAAGCTCGCCGAGATTTACACCGAAGCTGGCCTGCCTGCAGGCGTGTTCAACGTTCTGACTGGTAGTGGTCGTGAAATCGGTACTGCTCTGACTGAGCACTCGGATATCGAGAAGGTCTCCTTCACTGGCGGTACCAGTACGGGCAAGAAAGTCATGGCGAGTGCTTCGGCCTCTACCCTCAAGGAAGTGACCATGGAGCTGGGTGGTAAATCGCCTCTGATCATCTTTGACGACGCTGACCTCGAGAAGGCTGCTGACGTTGCCATGATGGCCAATTTCTACAGCTCTGGTCAGGTCTGCACCAACGGCACTCGCGTGTTCGTGCCGACCTCGATGAAAGCCGCGTTTGAAGCAAAAATTATTGAGCGTGTCGCCCGTGTTCGGGTTGGGAACCCGCAAGATGAAGCTATCAACTTCGGGCCCTTGGTCAGCTTCCAGCACCTGGAAAGCGTCCTGGAGTACATCGAGAAAGGTAAGAGCGAGGGTGCCCGATTGCTCTGTGGGGGTCAGCGCCTGGAGGAAGGCGATTTGGCCAAAGGCGCGTTCGTGGCACCCACTGTGTTCACCGATTGCAGTGATGACATGACCATCGTGCGTGAAGAGATCTTCGGCCCGGTCATGAGCATCCTGACCTATGAAACCGAAGATGAGGTCATCCGCCGAGCAAACAATACCGAATACGGCTTAGCTGCTGGCGTGGTTACGAAAGACCTTGCCCGGGCACATCGTGCGATCCATCAGCTTGAGGCGGGCATCTGCTGGATCAATGCCTGGGGCGAGTCGCCTGCGCAGATGCCGGTAGGTGGTTACAAACAGTCAGGCGTTGGCCGGGAAAATGGAATTGTGTCCCTTGCGCAATACACCCGGGTCAAGTCCATCCAGGTAGAGCTTGGGAGTTACGGTTCCGTCTTTTGAGTGTTTTGAAGGTGTGCCCTCTAGTTCTCGTCAGGCCACGTGGGCAACTCCTTCGTCTGACTACATGGTTGGTTAAGCGCGCCAGAATGTTGAGATTCTGCATCGCCCGACTGCTCTCCATGAAGTCGATCCAAGTGGCACGACTTTGCGCACCCCACGGTGCGCTTTTTTTGCTCAATACTTTTTTCTGGTCGCACACTCCACGTTCGAGCGTCCGCAATGGGTCGAAAGCCGCCATGCGGGGAGACCGCTAGCGACCCGTTGCTGCCGGTGAGCCGGGCAGCAATCTTTGTGGGAGCGGGTTTACCCGCGAAGCAGACGACGCGGTGGATGGCACCGGCTTTGCCGGTGTTCGCGGGTGAACCCGCTCCCACAACGTCCGCTGTCAGGCGCAACGTTCGCAATGGATCGATAGCCGTCATCTGTAACCCGTTAGATTCGACCTACCTTCCAAGAAATGCATAGCCCAGGCTGACCACATTCTGATCCTGCGCATACAACCCCAGGAACGAAATACCTACAGGCAAATTGCCCTCTACCACCCCGGCCGGCACGGATATCTCAGGGAACCCAGTGACAGACGCGATATAGGCGCTGGCATAGGTATCCGGCGTGTTGCAGACATAGCCTGGATCGCGCTGCCCTTCTACCACCGAAGCCGGGCAGTCGATCGTAGGGAACATCAAGGCTTCGGCCCCGGCCTGGCGCATCAAGGCGCTGAGTTCTGTGCGCAGCGAGGGAACGGTGTTGCTGAGGATGGAAATGTACAAAGGCGCATCCGCTACCGGTTTCTCGCTCAGCCCCTTCAAGGCAGCCAGCCGCTTGGGATTCATCAGGTAACCTTGCTGCGCCTCCTGGTGCTGCTCGGCGCGTTTCACGAACTCAGCCAACGTCTTGGGCTGCCGGGCGCTCAGCGTGCCCAGGTAGTGCTCGAATTGCGGCAGGAACTCGGCATCCCCCACCGGCCCCAGCACACTGGCCCAGAGCGTTTCAAAGCGTTTGGGCAACACCACTTCCACCAGTTTGGCGCCTTTTTCCCTGGCACGCTGCCGCGCCGCCTCGAACACCGCATCAACCTGAGCATTGGCGCCCATGAAGTTGGTCACCACCGCCAACGTCCGGCCTTCGAGGCTTGACTGCTCCAGCCCTTCGACAAACTTCATCGAAGCTGAATCGATGTTGGCTGTGGCGGCGTCCGCCTGGTCGGCGCCCTTGATGACATCCAGCACAATGGCCTGGTCGAGCACGTTGCGCGTAATCACCCCTGCTGTATCGAACGTCAACGACAGCGGCACGACACCGCTGCGGCTGATCAGGCCCAATGACGGGCGCAGGCCCACAGTCCCGGTGACACTGGCCGGCGCGCGAATCGAGCCGCTGGTATCCGAGCCCAATGCAAAAGGCGCGAAGCCCGCTGCCACAGCGGCAGCCGAACCGCTGCTGGAGCCCGACGCATCATGCTTGAGGTTGTGCGGGTTGAGCGTCTGCCCGCCCAGCGAGCTGTAGCCGAACCGGCCATAGGACGCTGCCAGTTCGGAAAGATTGGCCTTGCCCAGCAGAATGGCGCCGTCGCGGTGCAGCCGCTCGATCACGAAGGCATCACGGGGCGGCGTGGAATCGCGCAATACCCATGAGCCTGCGCTGGTCGGGAGCTGCACAGTGTCGATGTTGTCCTTGGCCAGATAAGGGATACCGGCAAGTGCACCGTGTTTTGCGCCAGGAGCTTTTGCGCGTTGTGCGTCCCAGTTTCGGGCCTGCTCAAGCGCCTGTTCGTTCAGGCTGATGACCGCATTGATCCGTTCACCTGCGTGATTGTCATGCTGAATCTTGTCCTGGTAGAACTGTACCAGCTGCTCAGACGTGAGCCGGCCTTCGTCCAGGGCCTGCCGGAGCTGACGAAGGTTCATTTCGTCCGGTGTTTGAGCAGATGCGGATACGCAGACAAATAGTGACACTGTGCAGGCGACGAGCGAAATCGGGTGCGTGAGCATATCAGGTCCCTGCATGGGCGCGAGTGCGCCCATGGACGGTTGTGAATTACCGGGTGATCAGCTTGTTGCTGACAAGAAACTCGTTGGCGACCTTCTCGATGGACTCGCGCCCCACATCCACCCGAGCGTTGAGCGCGGCAATGGTCTCGCTATCGATGCTGGCCGAAAGCTGGTTGAGCAACGGCGCCACGTTGGGGTGCTGGTCGAGAAACGCCGTGCGTGCGACCGGGGTCAAGGCGTAACTGGGGAAGAAGCCCTTGTCATCCTTGAGAATGACGAAGCCGAACGCCGACACCCGGCCGTCCGTTGAAAGCACCAGCGACACGTCGGCCTGGCCCTGGCGCAGTGCCAGGTAGGTCAGGCCGCCATCCATGCGCATCACATCGTTGCGCTCGAACTTGAAACCGTAGCGTTGCTGGAGCGGCTGCAGGCCGTCATGCCGCGAATAGAACTCCGCGTTGCAGGCAAACTTCAGGTGGCCGCCGCCGTTGACCTTCGCCGCCAGGTCGGAAATCGAAACGATGCCCTTGGCTTCGGCTTCGGTCTTCCTCATGGCGAATGCGTAGGTGTTGTTGGCCTTCGAGGGCTGCAACCAGGTCAGCCCCTTGGCGGCATCGAGTTGCCTGACCCGCTCGTAGGTCTGCTGGGCATCCAGTTCCTCTTTGATCTTGTTGTAGATGATCAGCGAGGTACCGGTGTATTCCCAGTAGATGTCCACCTGGCCATTTTCCTGGGCAGCGCGCAGCACGGTCGAGCCCAGGTCCGAGCGCTTGTCCACGGTCATGCCATGGCTTCTGAGCAATTGGGTGGTCATCTCCGAAATCAGCTGCTGCTCGGTGAATTTCTTGCCACCGACCACCACGGGCTCGGCAGCGAGGCTTGCGCCTGTGAGGAAGGTCATGCAGGCGAAGACGATTGCGCGTGCGATCATGTGGCACCTGTTGTTGTCGTTGTAGGTCATGGCTCAACGCGCCGCCAGCCGCAGGCCACGGGATACCGAGGCGTGCTGCACCAGCCCGCACAGCATGTCCACCAGCATGGCCAGGCCGGCAGTGGCGATGGCGCCCGCCAGCATCATCCCGTAGTCGTTGAGGTCGATACCGGTGAAGATCAATTCACCCAGGCCCCCTCCCCCCACCAGGAAAGCCAGGGGGGCGGTACCGACGTTGATCGCCAGGGCCGTGCGCAGGCCGGCGAAGATCACGATCATGGCGTTGGGCAATTCAACCTTGAACAGAATCTGGCGCGGGGTCATGCCCACGGCTTCTGCTGCCTCCAGCAAATGCCGCGGCACAGCACGCAGGCCTTCATAGGTGTTCACCGTGATCGGCAGGATCGTGGCGACCCAGAGCGCAAAGATCGCCGCCGGCGCGCCGACGCCTACCAGGGTCATTGCCAGCGCCAGCAACGCCAGCTTGGGCACCGCCTGGCCGATGTTCAGCACCTGCATGACCGCCAGCGCGTGGCGCTGGTTGCGCGGGCGGCTCATCCAGACGCCCACCGGCAAGGCAATGACGATGGCCAGCGCGCTACTCACGGCGACGATGTGCAGGTGCTGAACCGACAGGTAGATGACTTCGCTCCAATAGGCCTGAAGCCACTCCATCATGTTTGCGAGGCTGTTCATCGCGCCACCGCCGTGGTGTTGTCGACCAGGCGCGCGAGGATGTCGCGCTGGTGGATGAAGCCCAGGAACTGGCCCTGGCGATCCTTGCACACTGCCCACTCGCGGCCTTGGCCGAGCAGTTGGCAGAGCACCTGACGCAGGTCATCGCTTGGCAGGACGGTGATCGGCGTATACGAGGATGCGCCTGCCTGATCACCGACCACCTGGATATGCTCTTGCGGGGGTGTCTGGCTGGCAATGTCCGCTGCCTGCAGCAGGCGCAGGCGCTTCATGATGCGATCGCCGCCCATGAAGTTGGCCACGAAGTCGCTGACCGGCCGGGCAAGCAGGTCGTCGGGGGTGCCGAACTGTTCTACCTTGCCTGCATTGAACAGCGCAACGCAGTCAGCCATTTTCACCGCTTCGTCGATGTCATGGCTGACGAACAGGACGGTCTTGCCGACCTGGCGCTGAATGCGCATGAATTCGTCCTGGATCGTGTCGCGGTTGATCGGGTCGATCGCGCCGAAAGGTTCGTCCATCAGCATCACCGGCGGGTCGGCCGCCAAGGCACGGGCCACACCGATCCGCTGCTGCTGGCCGCCGGAAAGCTCACAGGGGTAGCGTTTGGCGAACTTCGAAGGCTCCAGCGCGACGACTTCCAGCAACTCCGCCGCACGCTTGCGGCTCTTGGTCTTGTCCCAGCCCAGCAGGTCAGGCACGACGCAGATGTTGTCCTCGACGGTCATGTTGGGGAACAGCCCCACCTGCTGGATCACGTAGCCGATAGAACGGCGCAAGGTGACGGTGTCCAGCTCGGCGGTGTCCCGGCCACCAATCAGCACCTTGCCGGAAGTCGGCGCAATCAGGCGGTTGATCATCTTCAGGGTGGTGGTCTTGCCACAGCCGGATGGGCCGAGCAGCACGCAGATCTGGCCTTCCGGGACGGTGAAGGAGACATCTTCTACGGCCGTGATATTCCCGAATTTTTTATTCAAATTATCAATCTGGATCACAATGTCGTTTCCTTCAGGCTGAGGGTGTTGAGCTTGGTCACGCCCTTGGGCGTCAGCGCACGCTGGAGAAGGGACAGCGCGTAATCGGCAGCGACGGCGATGACACTGATCAGGATCGCCCCGGCAATGAGCTGGCGGGTGTCGGACTGGGCAATTCCGCGCACGATCAGGCTGCCAAGGCCTCCAGCGCCGATATAGGCCGCAATCGCCGCGATGCCGATGTTGATCACCGTGGCGACCCGTACCCCGGCCATGATCAGTGGCGTGGCCAGCGGCAGCTCTACCTTCCACAGGCGCTGCCAGGACGACATGCCCATGCCCCGGGCAGCTTCGCGCAAAGAGGGCTCGACGTTGGAAATCGCGGTGTGGGTGTTACGGATGATCGGCAGCTGCGAGTAGAGGAACAGCGCAATGATCGCAGGGACCATGCCGATGCCCTGCCCCCAGATCGACAGCACCGGGATCATCAGGCCGAACAGTGCGGCAGAAGGAATGGTCATCAGCATGGCGGCGAAGGTCAGGATCCAGCGACCGGCGCGAGGGTGCTGGGAGACGAAGATTCCCAGCGGCACGCCTGTGAGGATGGCAAGGCCGACGGCCATGAAGACGATGTAGAGGTGCTGCCCAAGCAGGTGAGCAATCAACTCCAGATTCGAGGTGATGAAACTTAACGTTTCCATTGTTCTTGTGCCTTTCTCCGCAGGATTGTTATTCGCCGGTTCATCTGGGAGTGGATGCCGGTATTGAGAGAAACAGTAACCCCCGCAGGCCGCTATCCGGAGATCAAGGTTCGACGATCTCTGTCATAAGTTCGACATTTCGCGTCGACTTCGAGCAATACAGCTATCGGCGGCAACGCCACCCAGGGCTGGCGCTGCCGCTCAGCAACCTGAGGCGACGGGCTGGCGGGCAAGTTCGCCGCAATCAAGGCCCAGAGCCTCGGTTCCAGAGGGGTTGGCGGCGCGGGCACGAGGCGATCGGTGGGCGCTTTACGGAATATCAAAGCCCGCTTTCATGATCAAAGCGAACGCCGTGGTCAGATCGTTGCGTCACTATCAAACTTCCGACGCTCTTCACCTGGGCTGCATCCCCACGCCTTGCGGTAGGCGCTGCCCAGATGCGAAGCCGAGACGAAGCCGCACGAGTAGGCGATCGAGGCGATCGACTTGCTGCTTTCACGTAACAAGCGGCGCGCTTCGGCCAGCCGAAGTTCAAGATAGAAGCGTTGCGGGGTCATGCCGAAGTGCTGGTGCCACAGCCGTTCGAGTTGGCGCTGGGAGAGGTTGCATTGCTCTGCGACGGCTTCGATGCTGATGACGTGCTCGAAGTTGTCTTCCATGTGGCCGATGGCCGCGGTAATGCGCCGGTCATGGACGCCGAAACGCCACTGGATCGACATCCGCTGATGTTCTTCGGGCCCACGGATGCGGGCATGCAGGAACTGCTCGGCAACGGCGGCCGCCAGCTTTCCCCCGTAGTCCACGGAGATTTGCGCCAGCATCAGGTCGATGGCAGCGGTGCCGCCGGCGCAGGTCCAGCGGTTGTCGTGGTTCACATACAGTTCGCGGGTGACTTCGATGGCTGGGAATTCCTCGGCGAATTCGTTGATCGACTCCCAGTGCAGCGTGCACTTGCGGCCATCGAGCAGGCCGGCCCGGGCAAGAATGAACGTCCCCGTGCTGAAGGCCCCCACCGTTTTGCCCTGGGCAGCAGCGCGCTGCAGAAACCGCAGCATCTTCGGTGGGCGCAGGTGTTCGATGTCGAGGCTGGCGAGCACAAAAACCCGATCCAGTGCATCGACCTGATCAAGCGCCAGGGTGTTGATCTCTACCCCACTGCTGGAGCTGACGGTCCCGCCCGTTTCAGAGAGCAACTGCCACTGGTAGAGCGCTTTTCCGGCCAGGCGGTTGGCGGCACGCAAAGGTTCACTGGCACCGGCCAACGCCATCATCGAAAACTGCGGCAGGATCAACAGGCCGATCCGTTTGCATGCTTCAGTGGGTGTGACGGTTTGAACCATGAGGGGCTCCAGGCAGGTAGGCGGCAGGCAAGACCACGGCCGGGTCCGGCATGCCTTCAGGATACTGGAGTGGCTTGAGTTCGGCGTAGCGAAACAAATGGCGGGCTTGAGGGGCGGCAAGGACCCGTATCGGGCCCTCACCGCCATGGCCTGTTACAGGTGCTGGCGCACGGCTTCATCGATGTTCTGGATGATGGCCTGGAACACCGGGTGGCCGGCTTCGTTCTGCTGACCGTGCTGCATATCGGAGATCACCAGAACGCCGTCACCGGCATCGCCTGGGTAACGCTGATACAGGCGCTCGGACTCAGCAGGCATGTGCAGCGAGTTTTTCGCACCGTGGATGATCAGCGCGGGCGGGAAGCCGCTGGCACCCTCGATGGCCTGCTCCGGGTCGAAGGCAACGTACGAGGTGTAGGACTTGGCGCTGACCCAGGCGCAACCCGGCCAGCGGTCGGCCCCACCCGCTTCGGTGTAGGCACCCAGCTGTTCGTCGACGTATTGCTGGGTGGCGGGATCCAGCGGGTAGTAGCCCAGGCGAGTGGCGTCGGTACCGGTGTCGAACGGTGCAATCGCAGCGTCCGGGCTCAGTGCCTTGATGCCGGCGTCGGCCGCCTTGGCATCGGCACGCAGGGCTTGCAGGGAACGGATGCTGGTGTAGCTCATCGGCACCCAGAATTTCACCTGCTCGCCGTTGCCACGCGCAAGTTCCGCGATGGCTGCCAGGCTGGCCACCGAGCCCATTGCCCACGAAGCGACCACCGGCATCTGGCCAAATGCGTTGCGCACCCAGGCCACTGCACCGAGCACTTCGTCCTTCTGGTCTTCGAGGCTGACATTGGTCACGGTCTTGCCATCGACCTGCGCGGTGTTACGTACCGCCTTGTTGTTGAAGAAGCCTGCCACGTCG
Source organism: Pseudomonas sp. NPDC089996 (assembly GCF_044748405.1). Lineage (NCBI taxonomy): Bacteria > Pseudomonadati > Pseudomonadota > Gammaproteobacteria > Pseudomonadales > Pseudomonadaceae > Pseudomonas > Pseudomonas sp. NPDC089996. The sequence continues at coordinate 158,474 of NZ_JBIVGA010000012.1, forward strand.
TAGGTCATCACGCGGTAGCCGCGGGCGGCCAGGGCGCGACCGAACAGCTGGCCGTACATCGAGACCCCACCGGTGAAGCCGGAGTTGAATACCACGGGTGGCAAACCTTGATCCGGGTTGGCCGGCTCGAAAACGGTGCCGTTGAGGCTCAGCTTTTCGCCGCCGAAATCAACGTCGAACATGATGTCGCGAGTAGAGATAGTGCTCATTTTTTCACCTGGTGGCCTGATGGCTTATTGATTGGGAAAAACAATGGGAGCTGCGCCGTGAAGCAGATCATCGGCAGTCGCGTTGCAGCATTCGGAGGCGGCATTTGCCAGTTGGCGGACGAAATCGAACACGCCCACCGGGTCGAACAAATCGCTGTAGCCGTTGCCATGGGAGTCGGCGCCGACATGTGGAGCATCGCTGGCCTGAAGCAGCAGTTTGTCTGCGCCCAACGCGTCAACGATGCGACTCACGAACGGCACCACTTGGGCAATCTCGATGGCTGTGCGGTATCCCGGCCCTTTGAACCAGACGTTGCCGCGCTCGCGGGCAGCGTCGAGAAGTGCCAGGAAGGCGGGGGCGTGAGCACCTTCATGCGCATGGCAGGTGCCCAGATGGTCGATGACGACGCGGACCCGTGGCGGAATCTGGCGCAGTACCCGCAGATTGGTTTCAGCTGACTGGGCGTAGACATGCACATGCTGATGGGGCGCCAGACGCTCGTAGAGCGCCATCCACGCAGTGGTGCTATAGGCGTCGGCTGCCACGCTCTGTGGCGGCGCATCATGCAGAACGATACGTATGCCGACGACCTGGCGATGACCCAGTCGCTGTTCATTCGCGTACTCAGGGTCGGCTTTGATAGTGCCTACCAGCCGCACATGGTCGTACTTGCCAGGATGTGCCACTTGCAACCTGGCAAGTTCTTCAAACGACGAAAACACATTCGCAGAGTCTGGAAGAATGCTCAGATGAACATTGTTCAAAAGTACGGGCTTCAATCCGTTGGACGCCAGCAAGGCGAGATATTCAGTGAGCGGATTGGCGTCAGGCAGTGCATAAGGAAGATCAGCACCCAAGGCAGTGAGATCTTCGGTGGTGAAGAAGTGCACATGGCTGTCGATCAATGCGTTGTTATTGTTCATGGGCAGGTTCCCGTTGGCGTGAAGACACGATAGGGGCAAACCCTGCCCGGCTCGTCTCGCCAACCCGACGACTCCTATCAAAAGTTCGACATCGCGCTTTTGCTCTTGCGGCCCCATGCACGGGAATGCGGGCCGGCGGCCCGTGTCTGAGCGCCCTGCCCTCGCCACTCGGCGAAAAAATGACAGAGGATGTCGATTCCCTGATTCAGGCTCGCACAGCCCTGATTCGACTATTCAAGCGAGGCGTAGATACCCGGAAACCGGGTAACTCGCCACTGCCAACCCCCCGCCGCCTGACCCTCAGGTCGTGCGTCATAACTTCAATAAAATGCAGGTATGGCCAATGCTTGATACCCCTTCAATTTGCAGCCGGATGAGCGCGCAAAAGAATGGCCCTGTTCATTCCACCGAAACTGCCACGGTAAAAATCCATAGCCTTGCCGCGATGGCACTCTTGCTGAGCGGCCCGGCGTGGGCAGGGCAATCTGAAAGTGCAGGCTTTATAGAGGGCAGCAGCCTTTCCGTGCTTGCCAGGAACTATTACTTCAACACCGACAGAGCCAATGGTCGCAGCAACCAGAAAGACTGGAGCCAGGCCTTTATCGCCACTTATCAGTCGGGCTTTACCCAAGGCCTTGTCGGCGTGGGTGTCGATGCATTTGCTTACTGGGGCATCAAGCTGGATGCCGGGAGCGGTCGCACCGGCACCGGGAACCTGCCAGTCGGCGATGATGGCGATCCGGATGACGAATACGCCCGTGCTGGAGGGGCGGTCAAGGCGCGCATTTCCAACACCGTTTTACGCTACGGCCAGATGTCGCCGAGCGCCCCCGTGTTCGCGCAAAGTGTCAGCCGGCTGATGCCGCAAACGGCTACAGGCTTCCATGTGTCGAGCACTGAAATCGACCGCCTCGCAGTGGAGGCCGGGCACTTCACGTCGGGCACTGACCAGGTCAACACCAACCGCGACGGCGAGCTTTGGGCTACCTATGCCCTGGTCACCACGCCTGCGGTCAATTACGCCGGTGCACGATACAAGGCCACCGACAAGCTGAGCCTCACCGCCTATGGCAGCCGATTCGAGGACATCTGGAATCAGTACTACATCAATGCCAATTATGCGATCCCCCTGTCCAAGGCCCAGGCGCTCACGTTCGATTTCAACCTCTACCGCACCACGGACCACGGCAGTGCCAAGGCGGGCACGATCGACACCACTGCCGGGGGCATCCAGGCTGCCTACAAGTTCGCGGCGCACACCCTGACCCTCGCCTTCCAGCAGGTAGCCGGAGACCAGCCCTTCGACTATGTGGGCTTCGGCGACACCGGCCGAAGCGGCGGCTCGATTTTCTTGCCCAACTCGGTGCAATATTCCGACTTCAACGGGCCAGGGGAAAAGTCCTGGCAACTGCGCTACGACCTCAACATGACCGGGTACGGCATACCCGGGCTGACCTTCATGGTGCGCCACCTGCGCGGTCAGGACATCGACGGGACGCGGGTGACCGAGGGCGCCTACGCCAACAAGTACGGCGATGGCGACAAGGAATTCGAGACCGATGCCGAGGCGCGTTACGTGGTGCAGAGCGGCCCTGCCAAAGACCTGTCAGTGCGCCTGCGCCTGGCCTGGCACCGTGGCGACGCCAGTACCGGCGGTGACCAGGACCAGGTGCGGGTGATCACTGAATATCCGTTCGACCTGTTCTAGCGCCGCCCTACCCTGTGGGAGTAACTGTCTGCTCGAAATTTGAAAAGCTCGTGCAATAACCTGCGGGCTTGCCCGCGAACACGGGCGAAGCCCGTGCCATCCAGTGCGGTGTGGCCAAGGCATCGCTTCATGGATCAGAACGTGTACTTCAGCGACAGCATCAGGTTGCGCGGATCACCGTAGACATTGCTGGGCACAGTGGCATTGGAGCTGAGCGAGTTGTAGTACTTCTTGTCGAACGCATTGTTCAGGTTCAGACGCGCATCGATGTGCTCGGTCGGCTTGAAGCCCAGCATGAAGTCGACCAGGGTGTAGCCATCCTGCTCGATCATGTACGTCGTGCCCTTGTTGTAGATGCGGTTCTGGTGGTAGAGCGAAGCGCCGACACGCCATTGGTTGAACTGGCCAGGCAGGGTGTAGGCGGTGCTCATCTTGAACAGGTGGCGAGGGATGTCAGTATCGAACAGGCGGCCTTCGTTGGCCTCGTTGGCATCCTTCACATACTTGGCTTCGGCGAAGGTGTAGCCGGCAGCCAGTTCCCAGTTCGGCGTCAGCTGGCCCTGCACCTCCAGTTCGATACCTTTGCTGCGGACCTTGCCTGATGCCTCATAGCACGTGGTGGCCGTAGCGGTATTGCAACTGAACGATCTGGCGCGGTTTTCCTGGTCGATCTGGAAGATGGCGGCAGAAGCGTTCAGGGCGCCATCGAAGTATTCGCCCTTGATACCCAGTTCATAGTTCTTGCCCGTGACAGGGGCAATGACATTGCCGGATTCATCCACGTAGTTTTGCGGCTTGAAGATATCGGTATAGCTGACGTAGACACTGTGATGCTCGTCCAGGTCGTAGATCAGGCCTGCATACTTGGTGACATACCGGGTGACCTTCAGCTCGGGGAGGTTGCCCGCCTCGCCCTTGTAAGGCTGGGTGGTGGTGTTGTCATACCAGTCCAGGCGGCTGCCCAGAATCAGCTTCAAGGGGTCGGCCAGGCTAAGGCGGGTGGTGGCGTACACACTGTTGAGCTTGGCGTTGGTGTTCTGCCAGCCGTACTTGTCCTGGCTTTCTGGTTTCGGCGTGGCACCCGAGTCCCAGTTTTCCGGGTCGATGGCGCTGTTCAGCAGGATGTTATAGGGGACGTCGCCGTTGAACACCACACGACGGTGGCTGGCACCGACCACCAGTTCATGGTCGCGATCCATCAGCCGAAACGGGCCACTGGCATAGGCGTCGAAGCTGTTCTGGGTTTCCCGGTAGTGCCCGGCACCGACGTACTGGTTATAGACCTGCGTGGCCGCGGGAAAGACGATGTAGGTGCCTAGCATGTCCAGATCGGCCCAGGTCCTGGTGGCCGAGACGTTGAGTTTCCAGCCGTTGTCCAGCGCGTGCTCCAGCGCGGCATAGGCCGAGGTGCTGATCTTGTCCCAGTACTCCCAGTCGTTGCTGAGCGAGGTCGAACGCGACAGGTGCAGATCTTTGCCGCCGACGCCTACCGGGAGGCCGGTCCAACCGTTGCCGTTGTTGTTGTCCTGCTGGCGAGATGCGCTCAGCGTCAGGGTGGTGCTGTCGTTGAGGTCGGCCTCCAGGATGCCGTAGAACAGGTTGCGTTCGTTTTCCAAGGTGTCGCGGAAGCTGTTGCCAGTCTGGTACGCGGCCACCATCCGGCCCCGAACGTTGCCGCTGTCGTTCAACGGCCCGCCCACATCGACCTCTGTGCGATAGCGGTCCCACGTTCCCATTCGGCCTTCGATGCTGGCCTGGAATTCACGGGTCGGCCGCTTGCGGATCAGGTTGATGGCCGCCGAGGGGTTGCCCGCGCCCTGCATCAAGCCAGTGGCGCCGCGCACGATTTCCACCCGGTCGTACATGGCCATGTCGGCCGACAGCAGGTCCTGGGAAACCTGGGAGCTGTCCAGGCTGGTAGGTAGGCCGTCATACATGATGTTGTCGAGCGAGAAGCCACGGGCATAGTACGAGGACCGCTCGGGCCCGGTGCGGCGAAGGGTCAGGCCCGGCGTGTTCTGCACCACTTCGTTGAGGTTGGCCAAGGCCTGGTCGTCGATACGCTGGCGGGTCATGACGGTCACCGACTGCGGCGTCTCGCGCAGGGACAGTGGCAGCTTGGTAGACGTCTGTGCGGCCCCTGTGGTGTACGAACCGGTACCTTCGGTTGTGCTACCCAGCCCGGTCACGGTAGTTGCCCCGAGCTCCAGCGCGCCTGTGCTGTCGACAGCTACCTCGACGATGTAGCTGTCCGCGCTCTTGAGCGCTCTGAGGCCAGTGCCGGCCAGCAGCTGGGCCAGGCCATCCTTTACCGAATAGGTGCCACTGAGCCCTGGGCTGCGCTTGCCGGTTGTGAGTATTGCATCTGCCGACAGCAAGATGCCGGACTGGCTCGCGAAGTGGTTCAGCGCCTGGTCCAGGCTCCCGGCCGGGATGGCGTAGTGGCGGGTCTGTTCACTTGCGTGGGCCAGCGTTGCGGGCAGGGCAAGCAGCACTGGACCGCCGCTGAGCAAGCCGGCGAACAGAATGTTTCGGGTCAGTCGCAGGCGGGTGGGTGTGGGCAGGTACGGCACGCTGAACGATCCTCTTGAGAATGCTTCTTGGTGGAATTCAAGAGGTATCCCGCTTGAGTCGGCCAAACCGACAACCGTCCGCAAACTTTTTTTGCCATGGCAGCATGAGGCCGGGATCGGTGATCCGATCGCTCGGCGAAACTAAGCTGGACTGACCGTGACCCAGTAGCGTGTCAACTTCTGTACCGTTACCGGAAGCGATTGCTGAAGTGCCAGCAACACGCGATCAGTGTCGGACAAAGGAAACACGCCGGTCAGCGGTAGCTTCGCCACGGCCGGGTCGCAGCGAAGTACGCCGGGGCGATGGCGAGCCAGCTGGGCGACAAATTCCCCCAGCGGCATGCGCTCGGCGATCAGCCGGCCATCCTGCCAGGCGATGGCGTTGGGGTTCGCCGGCACGATGTCACCCAAACGGGTCGCGGAAAACCTGCAGCCTTGCCCGGCCTGCAGGCGCATGGCGCGAGCATGGCGTGGGCGTAGCTCCAGCTCGCCCTCGAACAGCTCGACCTGGCATTCATCGTCACGTTGGTACACTGAAAAACGTGTGCCGAGCGCCTGGATTTCCCCGGCTGCCGTGTCCACGATCAATGGGCGTTGCGCTGCGTCATGGCCACTGTCGAGCAGCAGCTCACCTGCGAGCAGGCAAATGCGCCGCTCGCTGGCAGTGAACCGGATATCGACGGCGCTGCCGCTGTTAAGGCTAAGGCGGCTGTTGTCCGCCAGCGTACGTTGCAGGCGTTCGCCGGTACCGCTGCGCACGTCTGCCATGGCCTCGCGCCAGGGCAGTTGCGATTGAACGAGATAGCTGCCGCCACCCGCCAACAAAAGCGTGCAGAGCAGTTTCAACGTCTGCCGGCGTTGGGCATCGGGCTGCTCTCGCAGGACCGCGAGCGCGGTGCCTGCCGGTACGCCGCCAAGGGTATTTTGCAGCTGTTGCAGGCGCAGCCACGCACGCTCATGCTCCGGGTCGGCAGCACGCCACTCAACGAAACGACGCTGTTGTTCCTGATCCAGTTCGCCGCCCCAATGCAGCATGAGCCAGTGGCTGGCCTGCTCGACAATGCCGGCGCAGATGGGCGCTTCGCTGACGCTTTTCATTCGGCGTACAAAACCTGATAGCAGGCGTTGATAGCGCGAAGCATGTACTTTTGCACGGAGCTGAGGCTGACCCCGAGACGCTCGGCGATCTGGGCATAGGTCAGTCCTTCGAACTGCGACAGCAAAAAAGCCTCACGCACCTTCGCCGGCATGCTGTCGAGCATGGCATCGATCTGCATCAGGGTTTCGATCACGATCGAGCGGGTTTCCAGCGACGGCGTTTCAGGCTCCGGCATGGCGGCAAGGCTCTCCAGGTAGGCTTGCTTGATACGCTGGCGACGCCATTGGTCGATGACCAGGTTGCGCGCGATCTGGGCGAGAAAGCGCCGCCCATCGCTGTGCTCCGGCAGGCGGCGTGTCACCAGAAGGCGCAGGAAGGTGTCTTGAGCAATATCCGCCGCCCGCTCGCGATCACCCAGGCGCTGACGGAGCCAGCCTTGCAACCAGCCGTGGTGGTCGCGATAAAGGCTATCAAGTGGTTGCAACGGGACGTCGATAGGCACTTGGCTTTCCCGGTAATCAGATGCATATAGGAATTATTATCGATTGTAATGCGTTGTTTCAATCTTTGAAACAGACTCGCGTGCAGGGCTGCAGGAGCTTGATCTGATTTTGGCGCGGCGCTTTCGGTAGAGATCACATCGTGAGGACGAATCGTCCACAGAATTTTCACGAAGCGCCTGGCACTCTGAAGCCATCCCTACGTGATAGACCTTGCCCGCCTAGCAGCGGGCTTTCTTTTGCCGCGAAGAAAGTGGGCGCTCCGGCCTCACCCCTGCCCTACCCAAACAGGCACGATGCAGATCCTCGATCAGGTACATAGGGGATATATATTTTGCGCACTAAACATTATTGCGCAAAATGACAACCACTCAGCAAGCAGTCGCTGACACCCCTTCCCAAGCTACCGGAGAACGATCATGACCATCAGCAAAGTATTCGCCATCGCCACCTTGACCCTCGGCACCAGCATCGGGGCCTTTGCCCAGACCGCCACCCCGTACCAGTACGGCATGAACCTGGACATCGCCCAGGTGATCGCTGTGGACGACTCGGTCAACGCGACCGAGTCCTCTGGTACTGCCACCCTGACCTACCGCGACAGTGACGGCAAAGTGCACAAGGTCAGCTACCTGCGCCCAGCCACCAACGTCAACCAGAACTGATTGCCAGCCCATTGCCCAGGGAGCCCGAGAGGTCACGGCCATCGAGGAGCAGCTGAAGTCACCGGCACAATCCCACCGGGGCAGGTGTTCGCCCCGGCGTGCCTGGTGCTTGTCTACCCTCGGTAGCGGCCGGGTTTATGCCAGATGATCAACACCAGATTCATCGCGACCGTGCCAATCAGCGACCAGACCAGCTTTTCCCTCGGCAGGTAGATCGCGGCGATGATGAACAGGATACAGTCGCAGACCAGTTGGGAGACCCCTGCGTTGATCGCAAACCTGCGCTGAATCCACAGCACAACGGAGCCCGTTCCGCCCATGGATGCGTTGTGCCTGGCCAGGCACAGGATGCCCATGCCCAGGAGGGTCCCTCCCATCACCCAGCCAATCTCGGGGTCGATGCCCGCTGTGTTCAGCGCTGGCGTCACGAGCTTCACGCCGGCACCCAGTGCGAAACTTACCAGCACGCTTTTGAGGGTGAAATTGCGGCCCATGGTGAACAGTGCGAACAGCAGGAAAGGTACGTTGATCGCAGGTACCAGCACCGAGGTCGGGTACGGGCTGACAAATGAGCCCAACAGCGCCATCCCGGCGATCCCGCCGGTGATGAGACCACTCTTGCCCAGGATGGCGATCCCCGTGGCCGCCAGGGCAATGCCGGTGAAGAGGCCGTATGCGTCATCCAGTGTGCTGTGGCGCGGATACGCTGCAGCCTCACAGCTCATAGGGCGTCTCCAGCAGTACGGTGCCGCGCTGGCGCAGGCCCTCCACGGGGTTGATGCGAGCAACCTCGACGCCGTGGCGAACGATGACCACCTCAGTCCCGTAGATCACTTGTTCGAGGATGAACTCAAGGCACGATTGAGCTTCGGGCAAGTCATATTTCACCTGGTGCATGAAGGGTTTCCTTTTGGGATCGCTATTGCGGGAGGGAGGCGGGTTCGCCTCGGACTGCGCGGCCGGGTTGGCGTAGCGCTGGGCAATATGATGATGCTTCCAGGCGGAAAAGTGCTTTCTCAATATGCGCTGTTAGAGGGTTACTGCGAATAGATTTTTCAGAAAAACAATTATTTTTGAATAATTAAACCCAAGAACCGCGGCCGCTGCCGTTCTTCCAGTATCCTGTTAGCCATTGGCAACCCAAGCCAGCGCCCCCGACACCTCGACGAGACCCAGGATGCCTCTCCAGCCCCCTAGCCCCAACGCTTTGCCCGACCACTGCAGGGCCGTGCTCCACGCACTGGTCACGTCCTTTCCTGGCAAAGGCAAAACCTCGCTGCTGAAACTGCTGCGGTCCATGGCCATCCAGAGCCCGGACGGCAAACTGTTTGACGTGACCACCCTGCCCGCAGTGCTGCAATGGCTGCAGGAGCACGGCTGGGTCGAACTGGAGCAGCGCAACGAAGGGCTGTATTACGCGGTGGCTGCGCAGCGGCGTAACACTGTGCTGCTGAACCTGCTTGGCTCAGCCGATGGCACGTTTCATTTGCACCAGATCAACGCCAGCCTGCCCGTACTTGGCCCCTTTCAAGCACTTGGCAAACAACGGGCATTGCAAGAACTCTGGCTCAGCCTGTTGAACGCTGAAAGCGAGCGGCTCAAGTCGATGCTGGATATCTCCAGTGGCATGTTCCCGTCACAAGAATGGGCTGCGCTGCATCCCATGCACATGCTGCAGGCCGATGCGCCAGGCCTGGAAGTGTTCGGCCAGCTGGACGAGACGGTGCGCTGGCTGCTGGTCGAGGATCACCTTCGCTGGAACAACAGCCTGCTGGGGCCGACAGGTGGCAGCTATGCATGGGCCAAGGACCAAATCGCGCTCAGCCCTTCCCCGGAGCTGGGGCGGCAAGTGATCACACAGGCGCTGTGGCGCGGGGACTGGAAAGTATTCGAAGCGTACGGCCCCCAGAGCGCTCCGCTTACGACCGCCTGTGTGCACGCATTGCTGCGCGGCCAGGTCGGCGAGACCTTGCAACAGCTGCGGGCCTGGCTCACCGATCAGCGCAGGCAGACCAAGAAGCGCAAGATCGACCTGCCACCGCTGCTCAATGCACTCTATTGCCTGGCCCTTGTCGGTGAAAACGACAGCCAGCACCACGCGGCTCTGAAACAGGCCCTGGTGCTGGGGGGAAAACAAAACTACGGCAAGGCTTACCCCGTGCTGCTTGAGCTGTTCGAGAAGCTGCAGGGCAACAAGCCGGAGCTGACGTACTTGCGACCCTCCACGCCCAATGGCCTGGATGGCCTGCTGATGGCCTTGGCGCTTTACTGGCTGGATGCACCGCTGGCGCGTGAGCCGCAATGGCGCAAGGCGTTGGAAGATTACCGGGATGTACTCGATCAACAGGGCTACGCCTGGCTGGCGGCAGAATACGATGCCCTGATCGCCGCGCAGTTCGGCGTGCCAAGGCGACTCCCCAATCTGCATCAGGACGCAGGCCTCGTCCCCCTGGTTACGCTGCATCAGCGCCAGGAAGCCTGGCAGCATGCCCTCAGTGCCCTGAGCCAGCTCAAGGCTGGCAGTGCCGCGCCCGGTTCGGCTGGCAAGCAGACCACACGCCTGGCGTGGCTGCTGTGCTTCCACAGCTACCCCAACAGGCTTGAACCGCGCGAGCAGAAGCTCGGGCCCAAGGGGCAATGGAGCAAAGGCCGCCCCGTGGCGCTCAAACGTCTGCTGGAGGAAGGTGACCGTCTGGACTTTCTGTGCGAGCAGGATCGCCAGGCAATCAGCTTGATCCAGGCCAGCCACTCGTACTTTTCCAGCGCCGACTACGAATTACCGGTCAGCCTGGGCCTGTCCAGGCTGGTCGGCCATCCGGCGTTGTTCTGGCACGACGCCCCCGATGTCCGTGTCGAGCTTGAGACAGGCCACTGCAGCCTGCACCTCGAGGCCCAGGACGGGATGACCCGGCTACGCCTGGAGCCGCCAGGCATCGCCACCGACGACACGCACTACTTGCACCGGCAAACGCCAACCCGCCTGGTGATCTACGCGGTCAACAGCGACATACGGCAGATCGCCAGGATCATCGGCGACGGCCTGAGCGTGCCGCAATCGGGCAAGGCGCAACTGATCGAAGCCGTCAGCGCCATCGCCCCACTGGTGCCCATCCACTCGGACCTGCCCGAACTCGCCGCGCAAGTCGAGCTGGAGCCTGCCGACACGCGCCTCTACGCGCATTTGCTGCCACTGGCCGAGGGTTTGCGTCTGCAACTGCTGGTGCGCCCATTGGCCGAAAGCAGTTGGTTCCGCCCAGGCCAGGGGGCGCAGCATGTGCTCGGCGAGCGCGATGGCAAGCCATTGCAGGTAAGCCGTGACCTGCCCGGCGAGCGCCAGGCACTGCAGCAGGTGCTGGACGCCTGCCCCGGGCTGGCCAATGCGGTCAGCGATGGCCAGGAATGGCAACTCGATCAGCCTCTGCAGGCCTTGCAGGTGCTCAGCGAACTGCATGCACTGGACGGCACCCAGGTGCACTGCGTCTGGCCGGAAGGCGAGCGTATGCGGATCAAGGGCCGCCCTGAACTTCGAGCGCTGAGGCTGGGCTTGCGCCAGCAGGGTGACTGGTTCGTCCTGCAAGGTGAAATCGACCTCGACGACGGCAAGGTGCTGCAGTTGCGCGAACTGCTGGCACTGCTCAAGGCCAGCCCTGGGCGCTTCCTCAAGCTCAACGAACGCGACTGGCTGGCGCTTGACGAACGCTTGCGCAAACGCCTGGATGAACTGGCGCACCTGGCTGATCGGGTCACCGATAAAGGCCTGCGCCTCAGCCCGCTGAGCACGCCAGTACTGGCCGGGCTGGCCGATGAGGTCGGCGAGTTCAAGGCCGACAAGCATTGGCAAGCGCACCTGGCAAAACTGCAATCGCTGGGCAATTACCAGCCAAAGCTACCCCGTGCCCTGCGCGCCGACCTGCGCGCTTACCAGCATGAGGGGTTCATCTGGCTGGCGCGCCTGGCTGAATGGGGCGTCGGTGCCTGCCTGGCCGACGACATGGGCCTGGGCAAGACGGTGCAGATCCTCGCCCTGCTGTTGCATCGCGCCGCAGCAGGCCCGCAACTGGTAGTGGCACCGACTTCGGTAACGCTCAACTGGCAGGCCGAAAGCAGGCGCTTCGCGCCGCAGCTCAACCTTCGTCTGTACCACCAGGCGCGCACGCTGAGTGACCTTGGCCCTGGCGACGTGGTCATCACCAGCTACGGCCTGTTGCAGCAGGACAGTGCCACCTTTGCCGCCTGCCACTGGAACAGCGTGGTGCTCGATGAAGCGCAGGCCATCAAGAATGCACAGACCAAGCGCTCCCAGGCGGTGATGGCATTGCAGGCCGATTTCCGCCTGGTTGCCACGGGCACTCCGGTGGAAAATCACCTGGGCGAACTGTGGAACCTGTTCCGCTTCATCAACCCGGGCCTGCTCGGCAGCCAGGAAAGCTTCGCGAGCCGCTTTGCACTGCCCATCGAACAGGGTGATGCAGCAGCCCGGCGGGTGCTCAAAGCACTGATTCAACCGTTCATTCTGCGCCGGCTCAAAAGCCAGGTGCTCGACGAGTTGCCGGCACGCACCGAGATCACTTACAAAGTCCCACTGTCTGATGAGGAGGCGCATCTTTACGAGGCCCTGCGCCAGCGAGCAGTCGATACGGTGTCTGACCTGGCCCCAGGGGCAGGCAAGTCTTTCCAGATACTGACGGAAATCACCCGCCTACGGCGGTTCTGCTGCCATCCGACCCTGGTAGTGCCGGAATCGACCCTGCCCGGCAGCAAGCTACAGGCGTTCACGGCGATCGTCGAAGAGCTCCTGGACAATGGCCACAAGGCGTTGGTCTTCAGCCAGTACGTCGACCATCTGAACATCGTTCGCGCCTGGCTCGCGCAACGCGGTATCGCCCACCAGTACCTCGATGGCAGCGTGCTGCCCAAGGACCGGGAAAGCCGGGTCAATGCCTTCCAGGCAGGGGTGGGTGAGGTGTTTCTCATCAGCCTGAAAGCGGGGGGTAGCGGGCTTAACCTTACAGCTGCCGACTATGTGATTCACCTCGACCCCTGGTGGAACCCGGCGGTCGAGGACCAGGCCAGCGACCGCGCGCATCGCATTGGCCAGCAGCGCCCGGTGACGATTTACCGGCTGGTCGCCGAGAACACCATCGAGGAGCAGATCGTTGCCCTGCATGGTCGCAAGCGCGACCTGGCCGACAGCCTGCTCGAGGGCGGCGAGGTGAGTGCCAAACTCGACGCTGATGCGTTGTTGAGGCTGTTGGTTGGGGATATCGGCTGACAATGTCAGGGCGAGCCTCTGCCCAAACGGCCATGGCCTTCAGCCAGACGGTCATGGCGGTTCACTTTGAGAGGACTATCGTTGCTTGTCTGGGCAACGACTACCGATCGAGGATGCAGCCATGAACACCAGTGATCTTCTCGAACAGCTACTTCGGGCTGGCCAGGGTTCGCAAGCGCAGCAAGGCAGTGGCGGCATGTCATCCCAAGGCGGCCTTGGCGGCTTGCTGGGCGGTCTGCTTGGCGGCGGCGCACCAAGTGGCGGGAGTGGCCTGGGTGGTCTGCTGGGCGGCCTGCTGGGTGGTGGTGGCAGCAGCAGCCTTGGCGCGTCTCCCCAGGGCCGTTCCGCGGGTGGCATGAACTACGCGACCTTGGCGTCGTTGGGCATGATGGCGTTCCAGGCCTACCAAAGCTGGCAGCGCAGCCAGGCGGCAGCGCCGCAACAGGCGGTACGAACGGTCGACCAATTGGCCGGCCCCGAAGTTGAGGATCACAGCCATGCCATTTTGCGTGCGCTGATTGCCGCCGCCAAGGCCGATGGTCGCATCGACCCGCAAGAAGAACAGTTGATCTACGCCGAAATCAAACGCCATACCGACGACCCGCAGCTGCAACAGTGGCTGGATGACGAAGTCGGCAAGCCGCTCGATGCTGCCGAGGTGGCTCAATCAGCCCAGAGTGACCCGGCCATGGCTGCGGAAATGTACCTGGCCAGTGTAATGCTGGTAGATGACCAGCAGGATGCTGAGCGGGCCTACCTTGACGAGCTGGCCAGCGCACTGCGGATCGACCCGGAGTTGCAGGTGCACCTGGAACAGCAGGCCAAAGGGGCCGCATGACGGCAAAAAGCGCATCCGGAGGTTGAAGAAACTGTCGGGAAGCTTAACCTGGCGGTCTGTGGGCAGAATCCCAAGCCAGTTCATTCAAGGAATTACTCCGGCATGATGCCTGATGACGCTTTACGATTGACCCGCTGGTTCGCTGGCTTCTCCCTTGCGAGCGTGATCCTGGGGCTGGTGCTGGCGATGTACGTGCTGCAGTCGCCAACCACATCACCCGTCAACATTTCGGGCGTGCTTGCACTGGGCGTGCTGTGGATTACCAACCTGCTAACGCTGCTGTTGAACGCAGGCTACTGGTTTATCCGCAGGTGGCCACAATGGCTGCTGGTGATCATCCTGGTTCAGGCCATCGTGGCGGTGACTGGCTTGTTTGCCTTGGCCTGACCGCCAATCAACGGCCTGATGAGCGCTCAATGCCGTCAGCCGCAGGCCCAATCCAGCTCCATCCTGGCCAGATCCAGCTGCGCATTGCCGCCGCCGAAATTGAACCCGCCAAAGTGCTCTTCGAACTCAAGGTAGAAGGGCCCAAACTCAGGGTAACCCTGAATCGGAAACATCGTGCCGCCCAGGTGATTGCGCCCATCCAGTTGCGCCAGCCCAAGCGCGTCGCTCTGCTCGCCGCTGTAAGCGGGTACATATCCGCTAGCCTTGCAATCGTCTTCCCATTCGCGGGGTGGCTTGCCGACGTTCGGGTCGCCTTCACGGACCTGCGCGTGGATCGCGAACGCCGTCTCGATACCGGCTGCCCTACCCTTACCTGGTAGCCAGTCAAAAGGGGGCGTGCCAGGATTTCGGACTTTGTCGTGAGCCAGGTACTCGGCATAGCTCTGCTCAAGCCAGCCAGGCGCCTGCCCCAGTAACGAATTGCCCTGTAGCGCCGGCACAGGGCAAAGACCACCCTCGAACTCTGCCTGTGTCAGCCAGATGGCCGCGTACTGCGCCCCCAGGATGTCGTCCATGTCGAACTGCATCGGATGGCGCGCCCGCCGGTGCAGCCAGAAAGGCAGCAGCGCTTCATCAGCTGGAGGTTGGTCCGTCAGTTCGCTGGCGAAGTACGCCTCGATCGCAGCGCTGGATGGCAACTCTTCGAGCTGGTCATCCACGAACACGCTGAGCGCGACGTAGTCTTCACCCTGAGTACGGTACTCGCGGGGCAGGTGCAGCGTGAACGCATGGCGCAACGGGTAGCCGATGCTCTCGCTGAGCGGCCACTGCTGCTGGGTGATACCCGGCGGCAGGCCAAGGCTCCAGCCGCCAGACCAGTGCTCGCCGCGGCCGCTTCCGGGAAGCTGGCATTGCGGGGCACGTAGCAAGTCATAGGCGGTTTTCAGCTGGAGGTCGGCCTGCAAATCCATGGGCCGTTGTGGGACGTCTTTCATTTTCTGGTTCCTTGTTTTCAGGTAACGGAAATACCTGATGTGCTTCATCCTTGAGGTAGCTTGTGCAGTTGGCGCGACGGCTTGGCCTGCGCCAGCCAAAGGAAGGCGCAGGGCCAAGCGCGAATGAACTCAGTCCGCAGTCTGTTCCGCTGCGGTATCAGCGCCCGGTGCCGGCGTAGCCGCTTTCGGCTTCGCACGGTTCTTGCGGCCCTGGCTGCGTTGCCGCGCAGCCTGCTGCTTGGCATACAGCGCCTGACCCGCAGTAACGACGCCAGCCGGCTGGCCGTTCAGGTCCAGACGCGGCGCATTCTCCACCATGCTTGCCCAGTAGCGGCTGCCCTTGCACCAGGTCGAAATCCCCAGCTTGAGCTGTTCGCGGGTGATGCCCAGCAGTTCAAGGTGTTGCTCGGCATCCTGGAAGATGCCCTCCTTGAGCGGCACCTTGGGGGCCGGGTTGACAGGGAAAGCCAATGGAAAGTGCTTCTGCAGTGGCCAGATCGCCGCCACCGCCGGGTCCTGCTCACGCGGCTTGGCCTGCGGGGCGGGCTTGCGCTTGGCGGGCTTCGGCGTGTCGGCCTGTGCTTGCGCTTTTTCAGACCGCAGGCGGTCGCGTAATTCAGCTAGTTGTTCAAAACCCATCGTTAATTCACTGCTTCGAGAATGATTGCGTGGCGCAAGGATAAGCCATGCAGCGCTTGAGTTCAGCTGAAACAGGATAATTTGCCGCTGTTTTCGTGACACACCATTGCTGAGCGCCGACTACGCACGCTCTATTTCACGTATTCAGGCGATATCGATATCCGACAAGCCGAGTACCTCGGCCTGGGCCAGGATCTGCGCGGGCGTGGCATCGGGCGGCGGCATCACCAGGCTGTTCTCGCCATCTCCGAAATGCAGCACCATCAAATGCAGCGCCGCCTCATGCCGAGCCAGGCGGGGCTGCTTGAGTTCGAAGGTATGTGAGGCCGGCTGGCCGTTGAGCTGATAGCGCACGGTGTAAGGATGCATGGGAACCTCCAAAAGGATCGGGGACCCATTACCTGACCCGGCGGACAAAAAATAATTCCGCAACGCCGACCCGGTTCCGCCACAATCGGCCACTCAGTTCACGCTGGGACGCCCCGAATGCTCACCACCCTCGCCATCGGCAACTATCGCTCGATCAACCACCTCGTGTTGCCGCTGGGCCAGCTCAACCTGGTGACCGGCGCCAACGGCAGCGGTAAATCCAACCTGTACAAGGCCCTGCGCCTGCTCGCCGAAACCGCTCAGGGCGGCGTAATCGAAGCACTCGCCCGCGAAGGCGGACTGGATTCGACCTGGTGGGCCGGGCCTGAGGTGAGTGCCCGCATGAAGCGCGGCGAGGTGCCCATCCAAGGCCAGCATCCGAGTGAGGTTAAACGCCTGCGGCTGGGGTTTGCTACCGAGCATTTCGGCTTTGCCATCTCGCTCGGCCTGCCGATACCCCTGCCCTATCCCACCGCATTCATGCTCGATCCGGAGATCAAGTCCGAGGCCATCTGGGGCGCTGGGGCTTACCGGCCAGCGTCCCTGTTGGTAGAACGCAAGAACGCCATGGTGCGCGCCCGGGAGGGCAACAGCTGGACAGTGCTCGATCAGCATGCCGATAGCTGCGAGAGCTTCTTCAACATCGTCGGCCGCCCTCGCCAGGCGCCGGAGATCGGCGAACTGCGCGCATTCATCAACAGCTGGCGGTTCTACGATCACTTCCGCATCGACCGCGATGCACCCTGCCGCCAGCCACAACTGGGCACCCGCTCACCGGTGCTGCACCACGATGGCCGCAACCTCGCCTCGGCGCTGCAGACCATCATCGAAATTGGTGAAGTTGAAGACCTGGTGGCAGCGCTGGAGGACGCCTTCCCCGGCAGTCGCCTGGAGATCGATGCACCACCGGGCGGCCTGTTCAGCGTGCGGCTGTATCAGCATGGCCTGCTGCGCCCGCTGGGTGGCGCCGAGTTGTCGGATGGCACGCTGCGTTATCTGCTACTGATGGCCGCGCTGCTGACGCCCAGGCCACCGTCGCTGATGGTGCTCAACGAACCGGAAACCAGCTTGCATGCTGACCTGCTCCCGGCCCTGGCGCGGCTGATCATCCGCGCTTCGCAACGTAGCCAGGTGTGGGTGGTGTCGCACAGCAGGCCACTCATCGAGGCGTTGACGGCGTGTGCGGGGTGCAATGTGCTGGAGCTGGAGAAGCATCAGGGGCAGACGCAGTTGCGGGGTGTTGGGTTGCTGGATGAGCCGCTTTGGCGCTGGGTCGACTGATCCATGAAGAATGGGCGCGAACAGCCGCTATCAACGCACGGCGAAGAATCGCATCAAGTGGCGATGAGGTATGCCGCCAGGCCCTTGGCCAAGTGCCAAGGCTTCCACAAGGACAGATGATCGAACAATCGGCTGGAGTTGCCCGCCACCCCGGCAACCGCGAGGTAGACGAACCACTTTCGCAGCGCTCTGGAGAGTTTTCTTTTAATGAATCGCAACAGACGGCACACCTTGGAGAATGTCCCTGTCGCTAAAAAGGAAAAAGCCCAACGCATTGTTGGGCTTCAGCGCCACTCCTCAACCGCGCAGGAATGACAGGACGGGGCGTATGTTCGGCAAAGCGGCAAAAGATGTCAATCGACCTTTTTCACAGGAAGCGCGTACTGCTTCAGATGCTCTACTGCAGCGGATAACGCATTGTCCCCTATAGGGTACATCGCGCTCTGCCATCTCAAGTACAGTCATTTGCACGCCTGAATACCTACAAAAATTAGGATGTGCACCGCCATGCATCAACCCCACAGCGAGCCGCGCCGCTCCCTCTATTTCAATTACCAGGTCTTCCCCGCCCACACCGCCAGCGTCGGCGCTGCCCACCCTGAACGCACACCGGTGGTAGTGGTAGGTGCCGGCCCGATCGGCCTGACCACTGCCCTGGACCTGGCCCGACACGGCATACCCTGCATCGTGCTGGCTGCGGAGCGACAGGTGAGCGAAGGCAGCCGGGCGATCGTGTTCACCCGCCGCTCGATGGAAATCCTGCAACAGGTGGGTGTCGCCGACCGGGTCTGCGCACGTGGCCTGCCGTGGAGCTGTGGCAATTCGTTCTACCGCAACCGGCTGGTGTTCCGTATGGAGAACCCGCACGATCCGGACGACCACTTCGCCCCCATGACCAACCTGCAACAGCCCTGCCTGGAGCAGTTTCTGATCGAGGCAGCCGAGGCGCAGCCGTTGATCGAGCTGCGCTGGGGTAACCGCGTGACCGGTTTGACCCAGCATGACGACTTCGCCCGGCTGGCCATCGACACCCCCGCCGGCAACTACGAGCTCGACGCTGACTGGGTAGTGGCCGCAGATGGCGCCCGCTCGACACTGCGCACACTGCTGGACCTGAAGCTTGAAGGCACCGCCTACGAAGGCCGCTTCGTAATCGCCGACATCAAGATCGACCTCGGCCTGCCCACCGAGCGCCTGGCCTACTTCGACCCGGCCTGGAACCCGGGCAACACCGTATTGATGCATCGTGAACCGGGTGATATCTGGCGCATCGACTACCAACTGCCGCCAGACGAAACCCCGGAACAGGCGCTGCAGCCCGAATCCTTGCGCGCACGCATCAATGCACAGCTACAGATGCTTGGTGTTGAAGACCCGCAATGGGAAATGGACTGGAGCTCGGTGTATTCGGCCCGCGCCCTGACCCTGCCGGAGTACATTCACCAACGCGTGATATTCGTGGGCGACGCGGCCCACCTGTTGCCGATTTTTGGCGTGCGGGGTGCCAACACCGGTTTCCAGGATTGCCACGGCCTGGCATGGAAACTGGCCCTGACCCTCAAGGGCCTGGCTGGCTCCAAGCTGCTGTCGTCCTATTCCAGCGAGCGCGTGAGTGCCGCGCGCGAAATCATCAGCGAGGCCGGCAAGAGCACCCGCTTCATGGCGCCACCCACAGCGGGTTACCGCCTGGTGCGCGATGCGGTGTTGTCGCTGTCGCTGACCCAGGCATTCGTCCGGCCGCTCTACCACTGGCGCACCTCGCGGCCACACGACTACGCGGACTCGGTGCTCAACTGTGCCGCCGACGATAACCCGCGCTTCACGGCTGGGCCGCGCAACGGCGCGCCGCTGTTGAACATTCGGCTGGCCGAAGACGACTACCTGTTCGACCGCCTGGGTGCCAGCTTCTACCTGCTCTGCTTCACCGACAGTGACTGCATCCCAAGCGACGTGGTCGAGCAGGTGAAGGCCATTCGCAGCAGCGGTGTGCCCATGCAGATCATCGCGATCGCGCAATCTGCCCAAGCCATCATTGGCGGTGCAGACCAAGTGATCGACGACGCCGACGGCCGTATCGCCGCCAAGTATGGCGTCACCCGCAACGGTGCCTATCTGGTGCGCCCGGACCAGCACATCTGCGCCCGTTGGCTGCAGCTATCCGCTGCACAACTGCGCACCGCCGTCGACACCGCCCTGGGCAAGTAATGAGAGGAAGCGCCATGAATACCCTTACCGCAGCAGACCTGGAAGTGGTTTACGACGTACTGGCAGACGCACTGGACCACGCCACGCCGGCCAAAGCCGAACTGTTCCTGACCAAGCTGGCGTTACTCAGCGCCCATGCCCTGGGCGATGCCCAGGCCTTCACTGCACTGACCCAGTCGGCGCTATACGACTTGTAAACGCTGCCGTTGCCGCTCAAACCAATAATAATCAGGCGCCCACATGCACCCGCACACTGCCCCCGTTGCCACGCTAAAAACCGCCAGCAGCCCTCAGCTCGATGTGATGCGCAAAGTCTCCAGGCGCCTGCTCGGCTTTCTGTTCCTGTGCTTTGTGCTGTCGTTTCTCGACCGCATCAACATCGGCTTTGCCGGCCTGACCATGATGGGCGACCTGGGCCTGAGCAGCACCCAGTTCGGTATGGCCACCACGTTGTTCTACATCGCCTACGTCGCCTGCGGCATCCCCAGCAACATGGCCTTGGCCAAGGTGGGTGCGCGTAGATGGATTGGCAGCCTGATGATCGCCTGGGGCCTGGCCTCGACCGCGACCCTGTTCGCGACCGATGCCAGCAGCCTGTACCTGTTGCGCATGCTGGTCGGTATCACGGAAGCCGGCTTCCTGCCTGGCGTGCTGTTGTACCTGACGTTCTGGTTCCCGGCTGCGTACCGCGCACGCGCCAATGCCCTGTTCATGATCGCCATGCCGTTTACTGCGGGCTTCGGCTCGGCACTCTCGGGGCTGATACTGAGCCTGGACGGGTTGTGGGGGCTGCACGGCTGGCAGTGGCTGTTCCTGCTCGAAGGCATGCCTTCGGTGATCATGGGCTTTGTGGTGTTCGGCTACCTGAACGACTCGCCAGCCCAGGCCCACTGGCTGAGCACGGAAGACAAGCTGCAGCTACAGCAGGCCCTGGCCGCCGACAAACCGCTTGCCACCCGAACAGAGGAAGATGAACCCGGCAGCCTGCTGCGCGAAATGTTCTCGCCCACGGTGCTGCTGTTCAGCCTGGTGTACTTCTGCCTGGTCAACACCCTGGCGATGATCGCCGTCTGGACCCCGCTGATCATCAAGAGCCTCAGTGCCGCCGACAGCAGCAACAGCACCATTGGCTTTCTGGCGATGATTCCGCAGGTGTGCACCATCATCGGCATGGTGGTGTGGGGGCTGCATTCCGACCGCAGCCAGGAACGCCGATGGCACCTGGTGCTGCCGATGCTAATGGCCGCTGCCGGTTGGCTGTTCGCAGCTTTTAGCGGCAACCCGCTGGTGCAGCTGTGCGGTATCTGCATGGCCGCTACCGGGTCCTACACTGCCATGTCCATTTTCTGGACGACTCCGGACCAGGCGCTGACATTCAAGGCGCGGGCCATTGGCATTGCGGTGATCAATGCGTTCGGCAATATCGGCTCGGCGCTGAACCCGCTGGTGGTTGGCTGGCTGAAGGACCTGACCCAAAGCTTCACGGCCGGGATTGTGTATGCCACGGCGCTGCTGGTGGTGGGTGCGCTGCTGACCTTCCTGCTCCCGCTGCGTCCGCCCACCTCGATTTCCACACCCGCGTAGCCCTGAAAACCACTCACGCAGGTACAGGTGAGACCGATACCGGCGCGGTCCCTGTGGGAGCGGGTTCACCCGCGAAGAATCCAACTCGGTATATGGCACGGGCTACGCCCGTGTTCGCGGGTAAACCCGCTCCTACAAGGGTTCGCGCCAACCTTGGAAATTGAACAAGCCAACCACCCCCACCGGCTACGCGTCTTGCTTGCAAATTGGTTATCCTGCCCACTAGCCCACCCCAAGGGCCGCCACCTAAAACAATAAGTCATGCCTTGTCTCAGGGAGTGCAGCATGGAATTCTGGCCACTACGCCCCTCCACGACCGACTTCCGCCTGAGCATCGAGCAAACCGCCAACCTGCTCGCCCGCACCAGCGAAAGCCACGGCAAGCTGCTGGCCGCCGACATGCTGAAACTGGTCAGCGCCCAGGTCCCGTTGGCCCAATGCACCATCTTCGCCTACGGCCCCAACCGCAGCCCGCAAATCATTTCCTTCGCCGACCGCGCCCGGATGATCGAGCTGCCCAGAATCTCCAGCAACTACGCCGAACGCTTCTACAGCTTGGACGGCAATCAGCAGGCGATGACTGCCCGCCCTGCCCTGTCGAGCGCTGACCGCATCATGGTGCAACGCCAGGGCATTGAAGACATCGCCCACCATGACTATCGACGCATCTGCTACGAGCTGCCGCAAATTTCCGAACGCGTTGCGCTGCTGACCCATTGCGAGGGGAGCCGCTGGCTTTCGGTGAATTTTTATCGGGGGCGTGAACATGGGCGATTTTCAGCCAGTGAGATTGGTGTTATCGAAACGGTGGCGCCGTTGATTGTGCAGATTTCGCGGCTGCATTATCGGGCTTATCTCGAAGCCAATGAGATGCCGGCGGTGCTCTGTGAACGGGTGGTCAGCCTGTTCCCGGAGCTGACGCGGCGTGATCAGGAGCTGTTGCAGTTGATGCTGGCTGGGTGTGAGGTTAAGGGCATTAGCGCGAGCATGGGGATACAGCTGTCGAGTGCGGCTACGTATATCAAGCGGCTGTATCGCAAGCTGGGGATTTCTGGGCAGAGGGAGTTGTTGGCGTTGGCTACACAGCGTAAGTGGGCTGGCCAGATACACTGACGTTGACGAGCGTTACAAGTTGTTACGGCGAACGGCTAAAACATCAGATTTACCCCCTTTCCTGTAGGACGTTTCCCAAAGATACTGCCTACGCCTGTTTTTCGTTGAGGCCGTTATTTCTGAGTTTTAGTCTCGGTGGGTCGTTGCACATCAACGACCGGCTTTGACAGGCCGCGACGAAATACAGCGCATAGCCGTTCATGGCGGTTGTGTATGGGGCACGTTCGCGTGCGCCGGTTTCTGTGTTCGCCGGTCTGTCAACCCATGCACAGCTGCCACCATTCCGTTTGACAGCGGGCTGGCGGTAGCCCCATCGAGAACACAGTCCAATGTTAAAAATAGTTCCAGATCCGCCCTACAATCTCCACTCCCTCGAAGACACGCTGATGATGGCGGCTGACTACGCAATTTGTGCGGAAGTCGTTGCCCAGCAGGCGATGTTGATGCAGCCGAAATCACCCGTGTCATCCTCTCTTTCGCATCGAGCCCGGCATCCCTTGCCAAAGCGCCCGCGAACAGGCCTCGGAACTGATGGGCTACGCCCGAGACCTGACCATTGACGGCCTGATGGAAGAAAAACCCCAGCTACTCTGGGCCTCGCATTACCTCTGCGCTTTGGCCAAGGCGCTACTCGACGATGCCGAACTGGGCATGGCAACAACCCTCTGAACCACCTGGCCAGAGCCCAGCGCTGCCCCCACTCTTGTGGGGCAGCGCAAATACCAGGCATGCACCCCGTCCCCTTGTGGGAGCCGCGCTTGCCGGCGATGGGCCGCAAAGCGGCCCTAACAATGCAAGCCCTTGCGACGCCTCCCAGGAGAATTCACCCATGCCACAAAACAGCAACTCAAACAGGCCGAGCGACAGCGATCCAGATCATCACTGCAGATCATCCCAACGACTGTTCATCGCCATCCCCCTGAAGCTCCCATGTTGCGGCCGCGGCGCACCGCCGCGCCTACAGGTATCGCCGCGGCCCTGAAGCCTGACAATAGAGATGGAAATCCCCAATGATTTCTATACCCTGCAAAGCATGACCGGACTCAATCACTACCGCCTTCCCTCTCTCGATGCCTTGATGGCATTCGAAGCGGCCGCACAGTTGGAAACGTTCGATCTGGCTGCTGAGTCCTTGTCGGTTTCCAGTAGCGCCCTCAGAAAGCGGATATCGGGGCTGGAGCAACTTCTGGGTGTATCGCTGTTCAGTCGTGTTGGCGGCACGCTGGTACTGACCGCCCATGGTCAAGCCTATCTCGAGCAGATCACTCCGGTGCTGGAGCAGTTGCTCGCCATCCCCATGCACAGTCGCCTGGTACAGCGCAAACAACGCCTGATCATCTGCTGCCCGCCCACCTTCGCCCGGCAGATTCTGATTCCGCGCCTTGCAGAACACAGCAAGGCCTATCCAACCATAGACCTGCAGATTCAACTGTCTGCACCCCTGGCGCGTGGCACTTCTGGCACCTGGGATATCAATATCACCGGCGACGGTAGCAAGGTGATCGCTGAGCAGCGGTTGCTGGACGAGCGGCTGTACCCCCTGGCAGCCCCCGCCTTGCTTGCCCAATTCAGTACGGACGATCTCTCCCGCTTGCCACTCTTGCGCTCATCTCTGGAACCGTGGCGCCCCTGGTTTCATCTGGCCAGGCTGAATCTGCCTGAGCCCGATGCAGGGCCGGCATTGCTTGACCTGGGCTTGATGCTGGAGGCTGCAGCGAGCGGCCAAGGTGTGGTGTTGGCTCGCCCATCCCTGGCGCAGTCGTGGTTGGCTGACGGTCGTTTGGTGCCGTTGAGCAGCATCGGCAGTGTTCCCTCCTACCACTATGAAGTGAGTGTTCAGCACCCTTCAGCCGCCGCAGGCGCTTTCGTGACTTGGTTGAAGACAGTCTGCAGCGAAGCCGTCACCAATGCCCGGACGCAACTGGACGATATCCAGCAGCGGAAATAAACGCCCTGACGCTGCGCCTTTTTTTCCGCACCGGCTTTTTTCATTCCCGCTAGCATCCACCTCACTGTCTCTGGGGGAGCGGCTGTATGCCCGTCATTACGTGTGTTGAAGACCTTCGCCAATTAGCTCAGCGGCGTGTGCCGCGGATGTTCTATGACTATGTCGATACCGGTTCCTGGACCGAAAGTACCTATCGGGAAAACCAAGATGATTTCGCCAGGATCAAGCTTCGCCAGCGCGTAGCGCGCAATATCGAGAACCGCTCGCTGAGAGCACCAATGCTCGGCATCGACATGGCCATGCCCGTCGCTATAGCCCCTACCGGGCTAGCCGGCATGATGCACGCCGACGGTGAAATCCTCGCAGCGCGCGCAGCGGCGGCGGCCGGTGTTCGCTATACCTTGTCGACCGTGAGTATCTGCTCGCTGGAGGATATCGCTGAAGAGGTTGGGTCGCCGTTCTGGTTCCAGCTGTACATGCTGCGCGACCGGGCGTTCATTGGCCGCCTGATCGATCGTGCAAAGGCAGCCGGTTGTGATGCACTGGTGTTGACGCTTGATTTGCAGTTGGGCGGCCAGCGCCATAAAGACCTGAAAAACGGCCTGAGCACCCCACCGCGGATGACCCCGGCCAACATCCTCAACATGTTGAGCAAACCCCGCTGGATCAAAGGCATGCTCGGCACCCGCCGACGCTATTTCGGCAACATCATGGGCCATGTCAAAGGCGTCGACGACCTGCGTCAGCTGGCTGAATGGACTTACGACCAATTCGACCCGAGCCTGTGCTGGGACGATATCGAATGGGTCAAACAGCGTTGGGGCGGCAAGTTGGTACTCAAGGGCATCCTCGATGCAGAGGACGCACGTATGGCGGTAAAAGTGGGCGCCGATGCGCTGATCGTGAGCAACCACGGTGGTCGCCAGCTCGATGGTGCGCCGTCGAGCATCACTATGTTGCCCGCCATCGTTGACGCCGTCGGCAACCACATTGAAGTCTGGCTCGACAGTGGCATTCGCAGTGGACAGGACGTGATCAAGGCGCTGGCACTCGGTGCCAAAGGTACACTGATTGGCAGAGCCCACCTCTATGGCCTGGGCGCCTTGGGCGAACAGGGTGTTCGACAAACGCTGGAGATTATTGCCAAAGAGATGGACCTGAGCATGGCGTTATGTGGCTACACCGACGTCAACCAGATCGATCAAGACATTCTGTTGCCGGGTAGTTATCCGACGCTATAGTACCGGGTGGGCCATGCCAGACGGCCAGCGGGTTGGCGCTGACCCTGTGGAAGCGGGCTTGCCCCGCGATTTGCTGCGCCGTGCAGGGCAGGTCACCCCGCAACAACACACGCCTCAAACGCCGCTTGAAACTGTTCGGCATTGATCGCGCCACGCTTGCCGATCAGGATTAGCTGAGTACTCGGCGCCTTACCCTCCCAACCGTCTTGCGGCTTGATCTCGCTGCGGTTGCCGACCACATGCAACACGCAACGCTTGCCCGGTGCTTCAACGATCTGGCAAACACCCTTGGCCCGGTAGATCTCGCTCGGCAGTTCGGCCAATGTTTTGCGCAAGGCCTTGAGCGCCAGCGGGCGGTCGCTGGAGAAGCTCCATGTATCGAAGATTGCTGCGTGGTTCTGCTCCTGCGCAGTGGTGAGTACCGGCGTCAGGGGTGCAGTTACCGGCCGGCATTTGACGCTGTCTTTGAACGCGGCGATGCCCAGCACCAGCTCCAGCGGCACTTCACCGTATTCACTCTCCAACAACCGGGCATTCGGGTACAGCCAACGCGCTTTCAGGGCTTCGATCTGCTCGCGGCTGACCTGGTCAATCTTGTTCAGCACGATGATGTCGGCCACATCCAGTTGCTCCATGGCCAGCTGTGCCATGTCGCCTTGCAGGTCTTCGAACTGCGCAGCGTCGACCACGGTGAGGATGCTGTCGATGCTCAGTGCTTCGCGAAACTGCGGGTAGCGCAGGGTGTTGGCGATTTTGCTTGGGTTGGAGACACCGCTGGCTTCGATGACGATGTATTCCGGGCGGTTGGCGTGGTCGTCCAACAAGCGCCCGAGCTGTTCGATCAGATCGCTTTCTACCGTGCAGCAGATGCAACCATTGGCCAGACTGACGGTGGTTTGGGTCTGGCTGACAATCAACTGGCTGTCGATGTTGATCGCGCCAAAGTCGTTGACCATCACCGCCATGCGCAGGCCGTGGTCGCTGTTGAGGATGCGGTTCAACAGGGTGGTTTTGCCGGCACCGAGAAAGCCCGAGACGATAGTCACCGGGACAGATTTGCGTTTGCTCATGGTCGTGCCTCTTGGTCAGTGGCCAGGGCGTACCCCGGCCGTGCCTATCAGAAGTTCGGCAATTCCCTGCGCCAGGTCGCGGCGTGGGCTGTGTCGTCAAATTCGCCATGGCGGTCCCAGGTCACCTCGCCTTCGAGCAAGGTCAGTTGCACCTGAGTGTTATGAATGTTGCCCTTGGCTTGCACCTCGAAGAGGTTGCGGTCCAGCACGATCAGGTCGGCAGATTTGCCCACTTCGATCGAGCCTGCCTTGTCTTCGATGCCCATGCACCAGGCACCGTTGAGGGTCATGACGCGAATTGCTTGCTCCAGGGCAATGGGCTCGCCGTAGAAGCGTCCCTCCTCCTCGCCCCAGGGATTTTCCCGGGTGACCATGGCCTCGAAACCGATCCATGGGTTGATGCTCGACACGGGCCAGTCGGTCCCCATTACCGCCACGCCGCCGTGCTCCAGTACGCCTTTGAAGTTATAGGCGCGTTGCATGCGGTCCTCGCCGAACACCGCGCGGGCATTGGCAAACGACGAGGGGAACCAGCCCACTGGCGAAAATTCTGCAGTCACCTGCAACTCGGCAAAGCGCGGCAGATTGGCGTCGAGCAAGGTGGTGCTGTGCGCGCACTGGTGGCGTACGCCACTGTCGCCATTGCGTTTACGGGCTTGCGCCACGGCATCGAGGAACAGGTCCGAAGCGCCGTCGCCGGTGCAGTGGGCGATGACGCGAATGCCTTTGCGGTCCATGTCCACCACCATGTCGACGATGTGTTCCGGCGTCAGGTTGAGGTGGCCACGCCAGCTGCTGTCACCCGGCCAGGCGCTGGACAAGTAGGACGAGCGCGACTCGTGGGTGCCGTCGAAGTGAAACTTCACTGCGTTGGCGTTGAGGCGCGCACTGCGGTAGTAGTGACGCTCGCCGGCCAACAGCTCCCAGCGGCGCTTGACCGGGAAGATGTCGTCTTGCCAGCTGATCGCCGCTTCTACCCGAACCGACAATTCGCCGACCTGGTCGATGGCCTTGAGCGCGTTGAGGCGGTGTTCGCACACGTGAACGTATTTGGTACCGACCACGCCCTGCCCGCTCTGGAACCACACGCCTTCACGGTACGCACGCTTGAGCGCGTGCTGCGGCGTGGGTGGCATGGCCGCATGAATCAACGCGTAGGCGCCATCGACCAGAATGCCGGTCGGCTCGCCCGTCACAGTGTCACGCTCGATGTAGCCGTGACGTGGGTCGAGGGTGTCGGCGTCGATGCCGGCCAGCTCCAGGGCTTTGGAGTTGACCATCATGCAGCCCCAGGAGCGATCGAGAATGGCCACCGGGCGATCGGGCAAAATGCCGTCCAGCCAGTCGCGGCCGGGCACCAGGCCGGTCTGTTTGAAGGTGTAGCGCACAAAGTACTGACCATACACCCAACCATCGCCAGGGTGCGCAGCGGCGTAGTCGAGGATGGATTGCTTGACCTGCGCTGGCGTCGGGTCTTCGGCGCCGACCTCCAGATAACCGGCGTAGCCGGGTGCCAGCTTCAAGTCCGGGTGGGTGTGCATGTCGTACAGGCCGGGCATGGCAAAGCGGCCATCAAGGTCCGTTACCTGGGTATGCGCACCGATCAGGCTGTCCATCTCGGCGTTGCTGCCAACGGCGATGAAGCGCCCGCCAAGGATGGCCACCGCTTCTGCCCACGGGTTGCGCTCATCGACGGTGTAAATGCGGCCGTTGAGCAGCACCAGGTCAGCGGCGCCCGCTGGCCCTGGAGTGTTCGACGAGCGAAAGTCAGTGTGTTTGTCCATTGCAGTGAAAATCCGATTCGGGAATCTTGTTTGAGAGCGTGGACCGGAACACCAGGCGGTGCCCCGGCCGCTGTGTCAGCCGACGACCAGGTGTGCGAACAAGGCCAGGATTGGCAGCGACACCATGACCCGCACCACGTAAATCAGCAGCAGGTCACGCAGCCTCAGGCCGATGTCGGCGCGCACCAGCAAGATGGCCGCCTCGGTGAAGAAGATGATCTGGTTGACCGCCACACCGACCATGACGAAGCGGGTGACTTCGCTGTGGATACTGGCGCCGAGAATCGACGGCATGATGCTGTCGACCATGCCGGCCAGCAGCGCTGGTGCGGCCTGCTGCGCTTCTGGCAGCTGCAGCATTTCCATGTACGGAATCAGCGGCATCGACATGTATTTGAACAGCGGCGTGAACTCCACCAGCGACAAGCCCAGGCAGCCAACCACCATCATCGCCGGGTACACCGAGATGGCGATGTCCAGGCTCACGTGTATACCGTGTTTAAGCTGGGCAAGCATCGACGGGGCGCTGTCGGCACGCTCGATGGCGCGGCGCAGGCCCAGGGCGACAAGGCCCTCGCCTTCCAGACGATCGGTCTTGACCTGCTTGCCCACCGTCGGGTGATAGGCGTCGAGCTTGCCCCGCAGTGGCGGCAGCTTGGGTACGATCAGGGCGCAGAGAAGACCGGTGACGGCGACCGACAGGTACCACTGCACGAACACATGTTCCATGCCGATCAGCTTCAGCAACAAGTAGGAATAGGCAATCGACACAACGGAGAAGTTGGTGGCGATCACGCACGCCTCACGGCTGGTGTAGAAGCCCTGGCGGTATTGCTGAGTGGTCAGAATGATGCCGACGCTGGAGGCCGCCAGCCATGAAGCCATGCAGTCGACAGCCGCACGACCCGGCAAGCCGAAGAGCTTTTCAAAACCGCGGCTGACCAGGCTGCCGATGAACTCCATCAGGCCATAGTCAGTGAGCAGCGGCAGCAACACGGCCGACAGGAAGTACATGGCCAATACCACTGGGCCCACGTCATAGAGCATCACGCCGCCGGTATTGCGATGCGAAACCCACTCCGGGCCGATCTTCCAATAGGTCATCACCATCAGCACTGCGCCGACGACGCGCACGGCGGTCCAGCCCAGGCCTGGATTGAACAACTGGACGAAGCGGTTAGGGTGGTTCTTCAGGGAGCTGAAGGTCACAAGCACGGTGAGCAGGCTGGGAATGGTTGCCACGGCTACAGTGACGGGCACCATCAGCGGCTTGACCACATCGTTGATGTAGTCAATGACAAAGGCGATGAGGATGTTGTTTTTGCCGTTGATGTCAAACGGCACCATGAACAACAACACGCCGATCAGCGAAGGGATCAGAAAGCGCAACAACTGAGCGGTGCTGTACTGGCTCAAAAGGCCTCTGGGTTGATTCAAGACTGCTTCTGGATCGGGCTGTTCTTGCATGATCACACCTTGTTGTATTTGTAGTAGATGGCGTTACGGCCGCACTGAGACGGCCGGTTCACACAGCGGACTTTTCAGTCCCTGAACGTTGCGTCGAGGCGGTCCAATCTGCGCAGCTCGGCGCTCCATACCAGGTCAACACCTTCCTGGTAATAGGGTTCATGCTCCAGTTGGCTGGCGACGAACTCGCAAGCGTCGTGGTCCGGCACGATCAGCGGTCGGCCGGTTTTCATCGCTTCCAGTTGAATTTCGCAGGCCTTGTTCAGGTAGAACATGCGGTAGTAGGCCTCGGCAACGCTACGGCCTACAGTCATCAGGCCGTGGTTACGCAGGATCGCGCTGTGCTTGTCACCCAGGGCGGCAACGATGCGCTGGCGCACTTCCAGGTCCAGCGGCACGCCCTCGTAGTCGTAGTAGGCCAAGCGATTGTAAAACATCATGTTGGTCTGGTTCAGCGGCAACAGCCCTTCTTCCAGCGCCGCTACAGCCATTCCGGCCAAGGTGTGGGTGTGCATCACGCAGACCGCATCGTGGCGATGCATGTGAATGGCGCTGTGAATGGTGAAGCCGGCAGGATTAACCTCGGGCGCGCAGTCATCCAGCTTATTGCCGTTGACGTCGATGGCGACCAGATTCGATGCGGTGATCTCATCTGGGCGCAGGCCGTACTGGTTGATCAGGAACGCAGGTTCCTCGGTTGGCAACTTAACCGAAATATGGGTGAAGACCTGATCGCTCCAGCCATTGGCTTCCAGCAGCCGGTAAGCGGCGGCCAGGTCTGTGCGCAGTATCTGTTCGTGGGTTATTGGAGTCATTATGGTTCCGCCGGACAGCTGTCGTATTCGATGAACAGTTCGGTATTTCCCTGTACCTGCGCACATTGGGGATGCGCCCGCCCATTTCCGCTCCGTCGCAACCTAGGGTATGGCGCTTGTGGATCAGCGAATATCGATTTATCGTGTACATATTCATTCCAAAACGTCATGAACTCCCATGCACCGTCAGCTCCCCAGCATGATCTCCCTCAGTTGCTTCGCCGCCTTCGCACGCCATATGAGCGTGACCCGTGCGGCAGAAGAACTGAACCTGACGCAAAGCGCCGTCAGCCGCCAGATCAAGAACCTGGAGGAGATGCTCGGCTGCCCGTTGGTGGATAAAAAGCGCCAGCGCCTGTTGCTCACCGACCAAGGGCGTGAGTACGTGCAAGAGGTGAGCCTGTTGCTCAATCAGCTGGAAGCGGCCACGCACCGTGTGCGCAGCAGCCACTCCGGACATTTGCGCGTGGGTGCCGAGCCTTCTTTCACCACCCGTTGGCTGTTACCTCGGTTGCGGGCCTATACCCGTGAGTTCCCGGAGGTGGAGCTGGAAATCATGAACGACCTGCGTCGGCTCTACGACCGCCAGGAGGGGTATGACGTGGGCATTCTCTTTGGGGATGGCAACTGGGAGGCGTTCGACGCGCATTACCTGATGCCGGGTGACATGGTCGCAGTGTGCGTACCCGACTTGCTGGAGCGCTTCGGCCCCATCGTTCAGCGCAGCGAAATTCTGCGCTATCCGATGATCCATCACAGTTCATTGACCGACCTGACCAAGTCATCCACGCAATTGTGGCTGAGCAGCGCAGGCCTCACCGCCAAAGAGATCGAAAGCCTGCCAGGGCAACGCCTGGAGCATTTTCAGTTTGTGCTGGATGCCGCCTTGCACGGCCTTGGGGCCACGGTGCTGCCACGGTTTTTCGTCGAACGCGAAGTCAGCGAAGGCAGCCTGGTGATTGCCAGTGAGCAAGCACTGGATTGCGGCAGCTACTACGTGGTGGTGCCACGTCACTGCCGCGATGCCAAGGTCAAGCGCTTTGTCGACTGGCTGCTGCAGTCGGCGCAGTAACCTGTAATCAGGCCGGGTCGCGACGCAACGGCTGGCACATGCAGTGCACGCCGCCACCACCCTTGGCGATCATGCCGATGTCCGGGTCGTAGACCTTGAGCCCTAGCGCCAGGCATTTCTCCTTCAGTGTTTTGCTGGTGGCCGGCAGCAACACCCTGCCCTCGCCGAGCGCGACGACGTTGCAACCCAGCTCCATGGCGTCTTTGAACGGAATGTCGACGATTTCAATGCCTTTCGCCTTCAGCCAGTTCACCAGCTCCGGCTCCACCGCATCCACGCACACCGCCGCCACACCCGGCGCGAGCATGACGCAAAGCGCGTCCATGTGCACGAAGAACGGGTCCATGCCGTACAGCTTCACTTCCCAGCCTTCGGCTTCGAGCCAGCCCTTCATTTGCTGCACCGCCGGCGTCTGCGAGCGCTCACCGGTGTAGCCGCAAAGAATGACGCCCGGCTGCAGCATCATGAAGTCGCCGCCCTCGAAAGAGCCGGCAGTGATCATGTCGTAAATCGGGATGCCCTTGTCCTGGTAGAACTGGATCACCGGGGCGTATTCACCACGGCGCCACCACTGCGCCATTTGCGTGACGATCGGGCCAAACGGGGTCATTACGCTGGAGTCGCGGGCGAACACCTGGTATTTGAGGCTCGGGTCGGTAGGCAGCATGTGTACGTTTACGCCCGCCTCACGGTAGGCATCGACCATCTCAGCATGCTGGGTGCGGGCCACGCCTGCATCGAACTGGTAGCCCAGGCGCAGGCTCTTGCGCGAAATGGAGCTGGTCTCCAGCCACTGATAGTTTTCTACCGGGCCCAGCAGCACATCACGCAGCAGGCCATATTCAGAATCGGCGCCCCATTGCTCCAGGCGCGGGGTGTCGCCGCCGTTGCGGCGATGTTTCAGGGTGAATGCACTCATTGTGTTCTCCAAGTCTCGATAGCGCGATTGAGGGTGACAATGAGCAACATCCTAGAAACGGCCACTGCAGCGAACCATACCCAAATCAGGGTAAGTGCCCTCAGACCACTTCAGGCTTGGCAATGGCGCTGAGGAACAAAGAGAACAATTCGCCCTGCGAATTGATGCCGAGCTTGGCGTGAATGTTCTTGCGGTGCACCCGCACGGTGTCGGTGCTGATCGCCAGCTCGCTGGCCACCGACTTGGACGAATGCCCGCGCAGGATCAAACGCGCGATTTGCGCTTCGCGCTCGGTCAGGCAGGCAGCGCCAAAGCAGTTGAAAGCGTGCTCCAGGTGGGTGTGCAGCGCTTGCTTGGCGCCATCTTCGATGACCGGGCCAGCGGCCCAGTGGCGCCGTGCACTCGCCGCGATCAACGGATCGATACTCGCCAGCACTGCCAGCTCAGCAGCGCTGAACGCACCGTGACCGGCAAGTCGCCCCATCGACACGGCGATACCGCCGCCGCCCGGCAGGTCGATCAGGATGTTCACTTCGTCCGCCAAACCATGGGAAGCGTAAAAGCTGCGGTAATACTCGGAAGCGTGAAACTCATCGGGGGCGATGTCCGCCAGGCGTACAAGCCCCCGAGGCGTGCCTTCGACACAGGCCAAGTGCACCGGGTCGAGTAGATAAGGACCGCTCAGGTAGCGATGCACTTCTGTGCGCCGCGCCGCCAGCACCCGCCCCTCTTCCAGCATCAGCGGTGGATGAGCGGGGGCGTGGGCGACGATGAACGCGGTGTCGATCGGCACAGCGGTGAACAGTGCCTGCAGCAGCCGCGCCGGAAACTGCGGCTGGCCGATGGCATCAACCAGCTCCGCTTCCTGGCCCAGCCAGCAGGCCAGATCGAAGGTGGAGTCAGTCATGGCTGCACCACTCGCCGTGCGGTCGACTCACGTGCGATCAACGCGCAGCCGACATCCACCAATGACGCCCGCGCCTGCTCACCGCGGATGCGCTGGCACAACAGATCGACCGTGGCATTGGCAACCTCCTCCGCAGGGATGCGCACCGTGGTCAGCGAAGGCATTGCCACCCGTGCAATGGGCAGGTCGCCAAAGCCGCAAATGCCCAGATCGTCCGGCACAGCAATGCCGCTGCGCTGAGCAGCGAACAGCGCGCCCATCGCTGGCATGTCGTTGGTGAAAAAGGCGCCGTCGCAGTCGATCTTGCCTGTGCTGATTTTCTCGATAATGTCGACACCGTCATCGACACCGGGCACTGGTGAAGTGTTCATCCGCAACGGCTCCAACCCGAGCCCCTCGGTCACTGCCTGACGAAAGCCGGCAAAGCGCAGGTCTTCACGCTCACCGTCAGCGCCAAAGAACGCGGGCTTGCGGTAACCGCTGGCCAGCAAGTGACGACCGGCGGCAGCGCCGGCCGCCCAGTTCGAGAAGCCCACCACCTGCCCCACCGGCTGGCGTGGCACAGCCCCTTCGGGCAAGTCCCACAGCTCGACCACCGGCACATCGGTGGCCTGCAGCAGTTCGAGGGTTTCAGGTGAGTGGTAGCCGTAAGCGAGAATCAGGCCATCGAGCTGGCGCCCCAGAAACGCACGCAGCAGCCTGGCTTCTTCATCCTGGGAAAAACGGGTTTCGCCGATCAGCAGGTGAAACCCGGCCTTGGCCAGGCCCTGCTGCAGGGGTTCGAGGGTCGCCGCGAGAATCGGGTTGGTGATGGTAGTAATCAACGCCCCGATGATCCCGCTGCGCCGTGTCACCAGTTGGCTGGCTGCAAGGTTGGGCACATAGCCAAGCTCACGCACCGCCTGCTCGATCTTGTGCCGGGTTTGCGCCGACACCACGTCGGGCTTGGACAGCGCCCTCGACACTGTCATGCCAGACACACCGGCGAGCCGGGCTACGTCCTGTAGCGTGGGTTTGCTCTTGGTCGACATCCTGGCCTCTGGCGCTTCTCGGGAGCGCGCATTATCCCCGGGCACAGCGTCGTCGGCTACTGCAGGAACGGCGCCTGCTCGCAGACCTCGATCACGGTGGGGCGCTGGGCGGTGGCGGCGTTCTGGAGCAGTTCGGCCAGGTGTTCAAGGCTATCGGCCTGATGCGCATGACAACCGAACGCCTTAGCCAGGCCCTGGAAGTCCGGGGTGTAGATATCGACGCCAATGGTGGGGATATCGCGGTTCTGCATGTAGCGCTTGATCTCGCCGTAACCGCTGTTGTTCCACAGCAGCACAATGATCGGCGCGTCCGCCTCCACCGCCGAGGCCAGTTCCGGCAGGGTGAACTGAATACCGCCGTCACCGATCAATGCCACCACCGGACGCAACGGCGCGGCCAATTTGGCGCCGATGGCCGCGGGCAGGCCATAGCCGAGGGTGCCGTAACCGGTGGCGGAGTTGAACCAGCTGCGGGGCCGGGTGGCCTCGAACAGGTGGTTGCCCGAGTACACCGGCTGCGTCGAGTCGCCCGCCACAATCAGCTCTGGCAGGGCGCTCTGCAAAGTTTCCAACACTTGACGCTGACCGCGCCAGGCTGCATGCCACTGCGCTTCCAATTGCTCGCGCACGACAGCGGCGCGCTGTGCACCGGGGCTGTCCGCGCTGAAGGCGCGCCCTTCACCCAGGGCAGCGGCCAACGCGGCCATGGCCTGGCGAGCGTCGCTGAGAATCGCGAGGTCTGCCGGGTAATTGCAGTTCAGTTGCTCGGCGTCGATATCGATACGGATCAGCTGGCTTTCAATACGAAAATTGCCGTCGAACACCCCGTCATAATCGGTTTCACCCAGCTCGGTGCCAATCGCCAGCACCACGTCCGAGGCCAGCACCATCTGGCGCACCGGCACGCAGGACTGATTGCAGCCCAGCGCCAGCGGATGGCCCTTGGGCAAAACCCCCTTGGCATTGATGGTGTAGGCTGTCGGTGCGTCCAGCGCTTCAATCAGACGCAGCGCTTCACTGCCGGCATCGGCGCAGCCACCGCCCAGCAGCACCAACGGCCGCTCGGCTGTCTTGAGCATCTGCGCCGCGCGCTCGATGGCTGCCAGACACGGGCCCGGGCGACTGGGGATCGCACCCAACTTGCGTACCACGTGGTCCGCCGGGGCGGTGATGACATTGATAGGAATCTCGATATGCACCGGCCGTGGACGCGCACCGTTGAACACCGCAAAAGCGCGGGCCAGCACAGCGGGTAGCTCGTCCGGTCGCATCAGCGTATGGCTGAACGCCGCCACTCCGGACACCAGATTACGCTGCGACGGCAACTCATGAAGACGACCGCCGCCCATGCCCAACTGTTCGGTGTTGTTGACACTGGAGATCACCAGCATCGGGATCGAGTCTGCATAGGCCTGGGCCATGGCGGTGGTGATATTGGTCATGCCGGGCCCGGTGATGATGAAACACACCCCAGGCTTGCCCGAAACACGCGCATAGCCATCGGCCATGAAACCTGCGCCCTGCTCATGGCGCGGCGTTACATGGCGGATCTGCGTGGCGGGCAAGCCGCGATACAGCTCCACCGTGTGCACGCCTGGAATACCGAACACGGTATCCACGCCCAAACCTTCCAGCAACTCAACCAACAACTCTCCACACGTCAACATCGGCAGCTCTCCACACCAACAACGGGTAACGGTTGATCGACACCATAGCATCAAATGTTAGCGATAACATAACCTTGTGATAGCAGGCTTGCCAGCGATCTGTGCGAAGTGGATCAGTCAGGACGGATCGGATGTGGTGGGATTGTTTAAACAGGCGCTAATTCTTGACAAACGACTGTTGAAATTCGGTGGGGCAAAAAGTGGGGCAAAATTACTAACCAAGTAGAAACGGACAGGCATAAAAAAATCCAGTCACCGCTAAGTGACTGGATTCTTTGGAGTTTTTTGGTCGGGACGGAGTGATTCGAACACTCGACCCCTTGCACCCCATGCAAGTGCGCTACCGGGCTGCGCTACGCCCCGACTACATTCTCAAAATCTCTGAGAACGTTGAAGAATGTACCCTAACCTCCTGATAAATGAAACCTTTTTCTCAAAAAATTTCCACTCATCAGAAAAACCGCGAGGTCACTTCTTCAACACCACCAATACATCCTCCAATTCAACAATCATCTGCCGAATCAGCTGCTTGTACTGGCTAGATTCATCCTTCACCTCATCACTGGAAAGCCGCAACCGCGCCCCGCCAATGGTAAACCCCTGGTCATACAGCAGGGCCCGGATCTGGCGAATCATCAGCACATCCTGCCGCTGATAATACCGCCGGTTCCCCCGCCGCTTCACAGGGTTGAGCTGAGGAAACTCCTGCTCCCAATACCGCAGCACGTGTGGCTTAACGGCACACAACTCGCTCACTTCACCAATGGTGAAGTAGCGTTTGCCCGGTATGGGGGGCAGTTCGTCGTTATGGCTTGGTTCCAGCATAGGCCTCAACCCGGGCCTTCAACTTCTGCCCTGGACGAAAGGTGACGACGCGCCGTGCAGTGATCGGGATCTCTTCCCCTGTCTTGGGGTTGCGGCCCGGCCGCTGGCGTTTGTCGCGAAGGTCGAAGTTGCCGAAACCGGACAACTTGACCTGCTCGTTCTCTTCAAGTGCGTGCCGAATTTCTTCAAAAAACAGCTCGACCAGCTCCTTGGCCTCACGCTTGTTAAGCCCCAGCTCCTCGTACAGCCTTTCGGCCATCTCAGCTTTCGTCAGAGCACCCATGCCGTTATTTCCTTAACGTGGTGTTCAACCTTTGTTCGAGCGAGGTGAGGATGTTCTGCAGGGTAGTGTTCACCTCATCGTCGTTAAGAGTGCGCGATGGATGCTGCCAGGTCAAGCCGACGGCAAGGCTTTTTCTATCAGGATCAATGCCTTTACCTTGGTAGACATCAAACAGCCTGAGGTCTGTGAGCCATTCGCCTGCATTGTCACGAATTACTTCAAGCACGTCTTGAGAAGCTACATCACGTCCTGCAATCAAAGCCAGGTCGCGACGGGTTTCCGGGAACTTGGAGAGTTCGCTGAATTTCGGCAGGCGGCCTTCGACCACATCACCCAGCACCAGCTCGAAGACGAACACCGGGCGGTCCAGGTCCAGGGCTTTGGCAAGCTCTGGGTGGATGGCGCCGAGGTAGCCGACGTCCTTGCCGTCGCGCTGGATCACAGCGGTCTGGCCAGGGTGCAGGGCGGGGTGCTTGCCGGCGGCGAAGGTGAAGTCGCTCAGGGCGCCGCTGTAGCCCAGCAGGGCTTCCACGTCGGCCTTGACGTCGAAGAAGTCGATGGTGTCGCGGCCATTGGCCCAGCCTTCGGGCAGGCGGCTGCCGGTGACGACGCCGGCGATCATCGGTTGCTGCTGCAGGTTACCGAGCTGGCCGACGAAGCGCAGGCCGCTTTCGAACAGGCGCACGCGGTCTTGCTGGCGGTTGAGGTTGTGCTGCAGTGCCTTGACCAGGCCCGGCCACAACGAGGCGCGCATGGCGGCCATGTCGTTGGAGATGGGGTTGGCCAGCAGCAGCGGCTCGACGCCTGGGCTGAACAGCTCGAACAGCTTCGGGTCGATGAAGCTGTAAGTGATGGCTTCCTGGTAGCCGCGAGCGACCAGCAGGCGGCGCAGGTTCGGCAGCTCGCCACGGGTTTCCGGGCGGGCTTGCGGCGCGAGGCGGGCTTGCGGGTAGCGCACTGGCAGGTTGTTGTAACCGTACAGGCGGGCCAGCTCTTCGATCAGGTCGACTTCCAGGCTGATGTCGAAGCGGTGGCTCGGGACGTTGACGGTCCACTCCCCTGCCCCTTTTGCGGTGGTCGCCAGGCCGAGGTTGTTGAGCAGCTGCTCGATCTGGGCCGGGGCCATTTCCATGCCCAGCATCTGGCTGATGCGGTCGGCGCGCAGGGTGACCGGGGCGACGTTCGGCAGGTGCTGCTCGCTGACGGCTTCGACCACCGGGCCGGCTTCACCGCCGACGATGTCGAGGATCAGCTGGGTGGCGCGCTCGATGGCTTCACGAGCCAGCTGCGAGTCGACGCCGCGCTCGTAGCGGTGCGAGGCGTCGGTGTGCAGGCCATAGGAACGGGCTTTGCCGGCGACCGAGATCGGCTCGAAGAAGGCGCTTTCGAGGAACAGGTCGCGGGTTTTTTCGGTGTTCACACCGCTGTGCTCGCCACCCATGACGCCGGCGATGGCCAGGGCGCGGGTGTGGTCGGCGATGACCAGGGTGTCGGCACGCAGGGCCACTTCCTGGCCGTCGAGCAGGACGAGTTTCTCGCCCTCTTCAGCCATGCGCACGCGGATGCCGCCGTTGATTTCGGCGAGGTCGAAGGCGTGCATCGGCTGGCCGAGTTCGAGCATCACGTAGTTGGTGATGTCGACGGCGGCGTCGATGCTGCGCACGTCGCTGCGGCGCAGGCGCTCGACCATCCACAGCGGGGTCGGCTTGCTCAGGTCGACGTTGCGGATGACGCGGCCCAGGTAACGTGGGCAAGCGGCCGGGGCGCTGACGTCGACCGGGCGCACTTCGTCATGGGCAGCGGCAACAGCCGGTACGACCGGGCGGGTGACCGGCACGTTGTACAGCGCGCTGACGTCGCGGGCCAAGCCTGCGATGGACAGGCAGTCACCGCGGTTCGGCGTCAGGCCGATTTCGATGCTGGCGTCGTCCAGGCTCAGGTACTGGCGGATGTCGTCGCCCACCGGGGCGTCGGCTGCCAGTTCAAGCAGGCCGTCGTTTTCTTCGCTGATCTGCAGCTCGGCGGCCGAGCAGAGCATGCCGAACGACTCGACGCCGCGCAGCTTGGCCTTCTTGATCTTGAAGTCGCCGGGCAGTTCGGCGCCGATCATGGCGAACGGGATCTTGATGCCTGGGCGTGCGTTGGGCGCGCCGCAGACGACCTGGAAGGTTTCCTGGCCGTTGCTCACCTGGCACACGCGCAGCTTGTCGGCGTCCGGGTGTTGTTCGGTGGCGAGGATCTCGCCCACGACGATGCCGCTGAACTGGCCGGCAGCAGGGGTGACGCTGTCGACTTCGAGGCCGGCCATGGACAGGCGGGCGACCAGTTCGTCACGGGAGACTTGCGGGTTTACCCAACCGCGCAGCCACTGTTCACTGAATTTCATGCTGTTCTCCTGAAAGTTGCGTCGGGCATTGACCTAGCGGAATTGCGCGAGGAAGCGCAGGTCGTTGTCGAAGAACAGACGCAAATCGTTGACGCCATAGCGCAGCATGGCCAGGCGCTCGGCGCCCATCCCGAAGGCGAAGCCCTGGAATTCTTCAGGGTCGATGCCAGACATGCGCAGCACGTTCGGGTGCACCATGCCGCAGCCCATGACTTCCAGCCAGCCGGTCTGCTTGCACACGCGGCAGCCCTTGCCAGAACACATCACGCACTGGATGTCGACTTCGGCGGACGGCTCGGTGAAGGGGAAGAACGACGGGCGGAAGCGCACGGCCAGTTCTTTTTCGAAGAAGACGCGCAGGAATTCTTCGATGGTGCCCTTGAGGTCGGCGAAGTTGATGCCGCGGTCGATCAGCAGGCCTTCGACCTGGTGGAACATCGGCGAGTGGGTGATATCCGAGTCGCAGCGGTAGACGCGGCCCGGGCAGACAATGCGGATCGGCGGCTGGGTGGACTCCATGGTCCGCACCTGCACCGGCGAGGTGTGGGTGCGCAGCAGCATGTTGGCATTGAAGTAGAAGGTGTCGTGCATCGCCCGGGCCGGGTGGTGGCCGGGGATGTTGAGCGCTTCGAAGTTGTGGTAGTCGTCTTCGACCTCAGGGCCTTCGGCGATGCCGTAGCCGATGTGGGTGAAGAACTGCTCGATGCGCTCGAGAGTACGGGTGATCGGGTGCAGCCCGCCGGTGGTCTGGCCACGGCCTGGCAGGGTCACGTCGATGCATTCGGCGGCCAGGCGAGCGCTGAGCTCGGCCTCTTCAAAGGCGGCCTTGCGTGCATTGAGCACGACGGTGACGCGCTCTTTGGCGTCGTTGATCAGCGCGCCGACTTTCGGGCGCTCATCGGCAGGCAGGTTGCCCAGGGTCTTCATCACCTGGGTCAGTTCGCCCTTCTTGCCGAGGTACTGAACCCGGATCTGTTCCAGGGTAGTGATGTCTTCAGCGCGCTCGACGGCCTCCAGGGCTTGTGAGACCAGCGCATCCAGGTTTTCCATGTACAGACTCCAGATACGAAAATAGGGGAAGAGCTTTGAAGGCTCTTCCCCTATCGATGACGTTCAATGCCCGGCGCCGCAAGCGCCGCCGGGTGATTGTCGCGGGTACTTAAGCCAGAACGGCTTTAGCTTTCTCGACAATCGCAGCAAACGCCGCTTTTTCGTTCACTGCCAGATCGGCCAGAACCTTACGGTCGATTTCGATCGAAGCCTTTTTCAGGCCAGCAATCAGACGGCTGTAGGACAGACCGTTGGTGCGGGCACCGGCGTTGATACGAGCGATCCACAGTGCGCGGAACTGACGCTTCTTCTGACGACGGTCACGGTAGGCATATTGACCAGCCTTGATGACAGCCTGCTTGGCAACGCGGAATACGCGCGAGCGTGCACCGTAGTAGCCTTTAGCCAGTTTCAGAATTTTCTTGTGACGCTTACGAGCGATGACGCCACGCTTAACACGAGCCATGAGTAACTTCCTCTATCTAAACCAGAATTAACGTACGCGCAGCATGCGCTCGACTTTTGCCACGTCAGACGGGTGCAGCAAGCTGGCACCGCGCAGTTGACGCTTACGCTTGGTCGACATTTTGGTCAGGATGTGGCTCTTGAAAGCGTGCTTGTGCTTGAAGCCGGAAGCGGTCTTCAGGAAGCGCTTCGCAGCACCGCTCTTGGTTTTCATTTTTGGCATGTTGGAACTCCGCATTCGAATAAAAATTACACAATAATCATCAGGCCTGCCGTGCCCGGGAGATTACTTCTTCTTTTTGGGGGCGATGACCATCATAAGCTGGCGTCCTTCCATCTTCGGATGCTGCTCGACGGTGCCGTATTCGGCGAGGTCGGTTTCGACCCGCTTCAACAGCTCCATGCCCAGCTCCTGGTGGGCCATCTCACGACCGCGGAATCTCAGAGAGATCTTGGCCTTGTCCCCATCACTAAGGAAACGTACCAGGTTGCGTAGTTTTACCTGGTAATCCCCTTCTTCCGTCCC
The DNA here is from genome assembly GCF_044748405.1 of Pseudomonas sp. NPDC089996. Lineage (NCBI taxonomy): Bacteria > Pseudomonadati > Pseudomonadota > Gammaproteobacteria > Pseudomonadales > Pseudomonadaceae > Pseudomonas > Pseudomonas sp. NPDC089996. Next base: position 200,291 of record NZ_JBIVGA010000012.1, read on the forward strand.
TGGACGAAACTTGATTTCTTTGATCTGGATCTGCTTCTGGTTTTTCTTGGCTTCGTTGGCCTGCTTCTTCTTCTCGAAGAGGTGCTTGCCGTAGTCCATCACCTTGCAGACAGGCGGTACCGCGTCTGCAGAGATTTCCACCAGATCCAGCTTCGCTTCTTCAGCGATACGAAGCGCTTCATCAATCGAGACGATGCCAACCTGCTCGCCGTCTGCGCCAATTAACCGAACCTCGCGGGCCGAGATATTCTCGTTGATCGGGGCCTTCGGTACAGCACGCTTATCGTTTCTCATTTCACGCTTAATAGTCATTACTCCGATTCTTGGCGACCACGCCGGGAAACCGCTTGTGTCAGGAGCTCGGCGAACTGGGCGACGGGCATGGAGCCCAGGTCAGCGCCTTCGCGAGTACGCACAGCGACGGTTTGCGTTTCGACTTCGCGGTCCCCTATAACCAAAAGGTACGGGACCTTGAGCAAAGTATGCTCGCGGATTTTAAAGCCGATCTTCTCATTTCTCAAGTCCGACTTGGCACGGAATCCGCTACCGTTCAGAGCATTTTCCACTTCGAGGGCGAAATCGGCCTGTTTGTCGGTGATATTCATGATCACCGCCTGGGTCGGTGCCAGCCACGCCGGGAACACGCCAGCGTAGTGTTCGATCAACATGCCGATGAAGCGCTCGAACGAGCCGAGGATCGCACGGTGCAACATGACGGGGCGAACCCGGCTGTTATCTTCGGCGATATAGCTGGCATCCAGACGTTCTGGCAGGTTCGGGTCGTACTGCAGGGTACCGCACTGCCAGTTACGGCCGAGGCAGTCGCGCAGGGTGAACTCGATCTTCGGGCCGTAGAACGCGCCCTCGCCCGGCTGGTATTCCCACTCCAGGCCCGACTCGTTCAGGGCGTCGGCCAGTGCGCCTTCGGCACGGTCCCACAGCTCTTCGGAGCCGACACGCTTGGCCGGACGGGTAGACAGCTTCATGGCGATATCGGTGAAGCCGAAGTCCTTGTACACGTCCAGGGTCAGCTTGATGAAGTCGGCGGCTTCTTTCTTCACCTGTTCTTCGGTGCAGAAGATGTGCGCGTCGTCCTGCACGAAGCCACGCACGCGCATGATGCCGTGCAGGGCGCCGGATGGCTCGTTACGGTGGCAGGCACCGAACTCGGCCAGGCGCAGCGGCAGGTCGCGGTAGCTCTTCAGGCCTTGGTTGAACACCTGCACGTGGCACGGGCAGTTCATCGGCTTGACCGCGTAGTCACGGCTTTCAGACGAAGTGGTGAACATGTTTTCGGCGTAGTTGGACCAGTGGCCGGAACGCTCCCAGAGGATGCGGTCGACAACCTGTGGAGTCTTGATTTCCTGGTAGCCGTTGACGCGCTGAACCTGACGCATGTACTGCTCGAGCACCTGGTACACAGTCCAGCCGTTGGCGTGCCAGAACACCATGCCGGGGGCTTCTTCCTGCAGGTGGAACAGGTCGAGCTGCTTGCCGATCTTGCGGTGGTCGCGTTTTTCGGCTTCTTCGATGCGCTGGATGTAAGCGGCCAGCTGCTTCTTGTCAGCCCAGGCGGTGCCGTACACACGCTGCAGCTGCTCGTTCTTGGCATCGCCGCGCCAGTAGGCGCCGGACAGCTTGGTCAGCTTGAATGCCTTGAGGAAACGCGTATTCGGCACGTGCGGGCCACGGCACATGTCGACGTATTCTTCGTGGTAGTACAGGCCCATGGCCTGTTCGTCCGGCATGTCTTCGACCAGGCGCAGCTTGTAGTCTTCGCCACGGGCCTTGAACACGTCGATGACTTCGGCGCGCGGGGTGACCTTCTTGACCACGTCGTAGTCTTTTTCGATCAGCTCCATCATGCGCTTTTCGATGGCGGCCATGTCTTCAGGGGTGAAGGGGCGCTCGTAGGCGATGTCGTAATAGAAGCCTTCGTCGATCACCGGGCCGATCACCATCTTGGCGGTCGGGTACAGCTGCTTCACTGCGTGGCCGACCAGGTGGGCACACGAGTGACGGATGATCTCCAGTCCCTCTGCATCTTTAGGGGTGATGATCTGCAGGGTGGCGTCGTTGTTGATCAGGTCGCAGGCATCGACCAGCTTGCCGTCGACCTTGCCGGCCACGGTGGCCTTGGCCAGGCCTGCGCCGATGGAAGCGGCGACGTCGGCGACGGATACGGCGTGATCAAACGAACGTTGACTGCCATCGGGAAGAGTAATAACGGGCATGGCGCCTCCTCTCCTAGTGGTGACCCCTACCAAAGGTCACGTGGGTTGGGATGAGCCAGTACAAGATCCGACCTGCCTTCCCTTCAGGGAAGCCTGCCTCACAGTGGCAGAAGCCTTTCGGCTTGCCAGGGACGAACCAGAGTGACTGGAAAATGAAAAAGCTGCAGGCTGCCAGTGGCGAGCTGCAAGCCGAGCATGCTAGCACGCGGGTTGCGTGGGCCGTAGAAATATTTGGAAATTGCGCTGGAGCGGTGAACTTACGCGGAAAAATCCCTATCAGACTTTGGGAAGCAACCTACTCTGTGATGAGACCTTAACCCAAGGAGTAACTGGTTATGCGAGTTCCGTCTCTTCTGGCCCTGGCGGCCGCTGGCGCCCTGCTGCTGCCTGTGGCTGCGAACGCGGGCAACTTCCCGGCCGGGAAGGAAGCCGGCTACATGGCCCAGTGCACCCAGGTAGCCAGCGGCCAGGGCGTCGACGCCGCGACCGCGAAAAAGCATTGTGACTGTGGTGCCCAAGCGATCAAGAAGAATTTCACCGATGCGGAGATTGCCGACCTGGACAGCCAGGATGGCGTTGATGCCAAGTTGATGCAGAAGGCGCAATCCGTTGTGAAAAAGGCCTGCGCACCGAAGAGCTGAAACCATAAAGCCTGAGCAGGCCGGGCATTATTTGCCCTGGATCAATATCCTGCGAAGGTAAAAGGCGCTACATGCGCAGAAATGGACTATGATGTCCCCCGTGCTCCGTAGCCTCGGCCACATTGCACCACTGAAAAATCTAAATGTTCTGGAGATTCACCTCATGTCCAATCGCCAACAAGGCACCGTCAAATGGTTCAATGATGAGAAAGGCTACGGCTTCATCACCCCAGCAGGCGGCGGCGACGACCTGTTCGTACACTTCAAAGCCATCGAATCCGACGGCTTCAAGAGCCTGAAAGAAGGCCAGGCTGTTTCCTTCGTCGCCGAGCGCGGTCAGAAGGGCATGCAGGCTGCGCAGGTTCGTCCGGAGTAATTCGGGCAGCTGTAAAAAAACCCGCCCTCGTGGCGGGTTTTTTTATGGGCTTTAACTGTTCTGGCACCGCCCCCTGTAGGAGCCGTGCGCAGGGCTACAGGCCTGTCAACCGCAGTTGACGCGGGTCACCACACCCTGCTCGTTCACATTCAGGTTCAGGCGCTCGGAGCGGTACTCCAGGGTGACCACGTCGTGCGGCTTGAGAATGCGCGCCATCTGCGACCCACTGCCCTTGCGCGCCTGCTCCAGCAGCTCGGCGCTGCCCGGCTTGCCGATGGCGAAGTCGGCACCGCTGGCCTCGCAGCGGCCATCATTGCCCGCCGACACCTCAGGCGCCTTGCCACCCCCCGAGTTGCCGCCAGTGCTGCAACCAGCCAGGACAGCAGCCACCGCCAGGGTTGCCAGGAAAGCGCGGGTACGGAACATGAATCCTCCTAAAATCGATCTGGGAACTGTCTGATCCGACAGCTCCACGCGTAATTTGTTGCAAAACCGCGCAAGTCTGCCTGAACTCGGCACACCGGGGCCAAAGGCAATCGTGACCGAATTTTACCGCTGAACCGACGAGCCGCTTGGTTTGCGCTGCAAAGTCATGATTTACTTTACGAAGTGAAGGCACAGTGCCTTCTTCGAACGCCAGGATACGGTGTTCGCCCCTCCGCCCCGGGCCCGCAGCGAGAGCCTTTCATGAGCAGCCACAGCATCGACGCCGATATCAAGGTCAAATGGGCGGAGGGCCAGAGCGCCTACAGTCCTGGCACGCCCGAAGAGTTGCTGTTGATCGCCATCGACCTGCTGGTGCGCGACCGCGGCAGCGAAGCGGCGCGCAGCTTCATCGACCAGGTATTCGAGCGCTTCGCGCCGCACACCGCTATTGCAATCGAGCCAGGCGCTCGCTGAGCAGGTCGAAAAAGCCCTGGGCGTCACCCTCGTTCACCCACAGCACATTGGCCGGTTGCCTGAGCACGCCGTACCAGTCGGCGACGGTCTGGCCGAAGGTCGGGCCTTCGCGGCTGTCGACGCTCATGTGGATGCGCCGGCCACTGAACAGCTCGGGCTTGAGCAGGTAGGCGATGACACTGGCGTCATGCACCGGGCCGCCGGGCATGCCGTACACGTCCATGTCGTGCTTGATGTATGCCTGCAGGATGTCGACCACCATCTTGCTGGCGGGATTGTTCACGGCGGCCAGCTGCTTGAGGCGGGCGTCGCTGGTCAGGACTTTATGGGTGACGTCCAGCGGCAGGTAGGTCAGCTGCACGCCACTGGCCAGCACCACCTCGGCGGCATGCGGGTCGGCGTAGAGGTTGAACTCCGCCGCCGGCGTGATGTTGCCGCCGTTGAAATGGGCGCCGCCCATGACCACCACTTCCTTGATGCCTTTGGCGATCGCTGGTTGCTGGATCAGCGCCAGGGCCAGGTTGGTCTGCGGGCCGAGCATGGCGATGGTGATGCTGTGGGGCTTGGCGCTGCCCAGGGTATCGATCAGGTATTGCACGGCGTTGCCGTTGGCCAGGGGCTTTTTCGGTTCATGCACCGGGACGCCGGCCAGGCCTTCCTCGCCGTGGACATCGGCGGCGTAGATGGGCGTGCGCACCAGTGGTCGCCCTGCCCCGGCGTACACCGGGATGTCTTCGCGGTTGGCCCATTCGCGGGCCAGGCGCGCGTTGCGCGAGGTCTTTTCCAGGCGCACGTTGCCGGCGACGGTGGTAATAGCGCGGATGTCGAGCTCATCGGGTGAGGCCATGGCCAGGAACAGCGCGACCACATCATCGGCGCCGGGGTCGGTGTCGATGATCAGGTCGCGGGGTGCGGCCTGGAGGGTGGTGGTGGCGGCTGCGGCCATGAGGGTGAGTCCTTGTAGCAAGGGTTTGAGCATGGGTGGCACTCCTGTTGCCGTGTATGAAATGCGATCGTTGTAGGAGCGGCCTTGTGTCGCGAAAGGGGTGCGTAGCACCCCCACGATTTCAGCTTCGCCGCACGAATTGCCGGGGCCGCTTTGCGGCCCTTTCGCGACGCAAGGCCGCTCCCACAAAAAAGCGCACCACGTTTCGCTTGCTAGAAGGTGACGCCGGATATCAGTGCGATGTTGCTGTAGGGTTGGCATTCGCCGGTACGGACAATCGCCCTTGCATTGCGCGACAGCCCCTTGAAGGCTTCATGGCTCAGCCATTCACGCTTGCCCAGCTTGCCCTTCAGGCGCTCGACCTCGACCAGCGCCGGCGGCACCACCTTCTGCATCTCTTCGGCCAGCACGTGCCGCTCCACCTGCAACTCGCTCAGCACCGCGCGCAACACGCTGGCAAAATCCGGCATCCCTGCCGTCAACGCCAGATCGATCAGTTCGACCCCCGGCGGCACGGGCAGGCCCGCATCGCCGATCACCAGAATGTCACCATGCCCCATACCGGCAATGGTGCGCGACAAGGCGACGTTGAGCAGCGTGGTCTTTTTCATGGGGTCAACTCCGCCAGGTAAGGAATTGACGGCTGGGCACCGGCACGGGTGACGGACAAGGCCGCAGCACGCTGGCCGAACGCGATAGCCTCGCCCTCCCCTTTGCCCTGCACCAGCGCAGCGGCAAAACCGCCGATGAAGGTATCGCCCGCCGCCGTGGTATCCAGCGGCTGCACCTGAGGCGCCGGGAAATGCTGGCTGCCATCACGGCTGACGAACAAGGCCCCTTGCGCGCCCAGGGTGACGATCACCTTGCCGGCCCCTAGCTGCAGCAGGCGCTCACCGGCACGGCGGGCGCTTTGCAGGTCGTTGACCGGCTCACCGGTCAGCGCTTCGGCCTCGCTTTCGTTGGGGGTGAGGTAATCGATGTGGGCAAACCAGTCCGCCGGCAAGGGGCCAGTGGCCGGCGCCGGGTTCAGGATCACCCGCTTGCCGAGTTCGCGGGCCCTGGCAAGGGTCCAGGCAACGGTTTCCGAAGGCACTTCGAGCTGGCAGATGACCACCTCGGCGGCCTGCAGCAGCGCATCGAAGCGCTGCACCGATTCAGGCGTCAGCAGCCCGTTGCCACCCGGGATGATGACGATGCAGTTCTGGCTGGCGGCGTCCACGGTGATCAGCGCCACGCCGCTGGACACGCCCGGGCATACGCTGACTGCCTGGCAATCGATGCCTTCCACTTCCAACGCCTGGCGCAACTGCTGGCCGTAGGCGTCATCGCCGACATTGCCCACCATTGCCACGCTACCCCCCAGGCGCGCCACGGCGACCGCCTGGTTGGCGCCCTTGCCACCGGGTACGGTGAAAAAGCTTTCCCCGGCCAGTGTCTCGCCGGCACGCGGCAGCCGCTGGGCGCGGGCCACCAAGTCCATGTTGAGGCTGCCGACCACCACTACCTTGGCACTCATGACCCTTCCTCAGCGGTAATCATTGAACAGGTCCGGGCGCGGCCCGGTGGACTCGCGCAGCACGATACGCGGGGCGACGATGCGCTGCTCGGCCGCATCGCGACGCGGCGTGGCGATGCGCGAAAGCAGCAAGGCAGCGGCATTTTCGCCCAGCTCGCGAATCGATTGGCCGACCGTGGTCAGCGGCGGGTACACATAGCGGCTCAGCTCGATGTCGTCGAAGCCGATCACCGACAGCTCGCCTGGCACGTTGATGTTGCGCTCGGCAGCGGCGCGGAGCACGCCGAAACCGATCATGTCGTTACCGGCGAAAATCGCCGTCGGCCGCTCGCCCTCGAGCAATTGCGCGGCGGCGGCATGGCCACCCGGGCTGGTGAAATCGCAATGCAAAATACGGCCAGCCAGCACTTCAGCCTCGGCTTCAGCCATCGCCCGCCGGAAGCCGCTCAGGCGCAACTGGGTGACGCCGGTCTCGGCCGGGCCGCCGATGTAGGCGATGTCGCGATGGCCCAGTTCCAGCAGGTGCCGTGTGGCCAGGTAAGCGCCCTGCTCATGGTCGATGCGCACCAGGTCGGCATCGACGCCTTCCAGTTCCCGGTCGACGATGACCATCGGCGTGCGCACATTGGTCAGGCTCTGCAGCAGGTCGGCGTCCTCGCCGACCGACGCCACCACCAGGCCGTCAATGCGTTTTTCCAGCAGCACGCGCAGGTAGCTGCGCTGCTTCTGCGGGTTGTCGTCGGAGTTGCACAGGATCACGCAATAGCCGTTGCGTTCACAGGCATCCTCGATGCCCCGGGCCAGCTCGGCGAAGTACGGGTTGACGCTGTTGGGCACCAGCAAGCCGATGGTGGCCGTGCTGCGCGCCTTGAGCGAGCGCGCCACGGCGCTGGGCACGTAGTCGAGTTCCAAAATGGCCGCCTCGACCTTGAGCCGTACCTGTTCGCTGACCGGTCGGGTCTTGTTCAGTACATGGGATACCGTGGTGTATGAAATGCCCGCGAGGGCCGCGACGTCTTTGATGGTTGCCATGTTGTCAGTTCCGCCGGGCTGCACGCCGGCTGCGATAAGTGTCGAGCACCACGGCGATGACGATCACCGCCCCGGTGATGATGCGTTTGGTGGGTTCCGACGCGCCAATCTGCGCCAGGCCTGCAGCCAGTACGGAGATGATCAGCACGCCGAAGAACGTGCTGATGACCGAGCCGCGCCCCCCCATCAGGCTGGTGCCGCCGATCACCACGGCGGCGATCACCTGGAGTTCGAGGCCCGAGCCGGCATTGGGATCGGCGGCTTCCAGGCGCGAGATCTGGAACAGCGCGGCCAGGCCGGCGAGCAACCCCATCAGGGCGAACACCAGCACCTTGTACGGGCGCGGGTCGATACCGGCCAGGCGTACGGCCTCTTCGTTGGTGCCGATGCCGATCAGGTAGCGGCCGAACACGGTGCGAGTCAGCACCAGCTGGGCCAGCACGATTACCAGCAAGGCGATGATGAAGGCCGGCGAGATGCCGAAGGCGACCGGGTTGGAAAACCAGGCGTAGGCATCGCCGATGTAGGCGGTGCGCGAGTCGGTGAACTGATAGGCCAGGCCCCGGGCCATCTCCAGCACGCCAAGCGAGACAATGAACGACGGGATGCGCCAGGCCACGGTGACGCCGCCAGTGATGCTGCCGGCCAGGGCGGCAACCGCCATGCCGAGCAAGGCCGCAGGCAGCACGCCCCAGCCCCAGCCGAGGATCGCCACGCTGACCGTGGAGGCCGCCAGGGCCAGTACCGAGCCGACCGACAGGTCGATGCCGCCGATGATCAGCACGAAGGTCATGCCCACGGCCAGCACCATCAGGTCGGGGATCTGATTGGCGAGGGTGCTGAACGTAACATACGACCAGAAGTGGCTGCTCAGGAACGAGAACAGCACGATCATCGCCAGCAAGGCGCCGGCCAGGCCCAGGTAGGTGCCCAAGCCGAAGTAGGTGCCGCTGCGGCGCACCGGCGCGCCGCCTGGGGTATCGAGGGGTGAGGTCTTCATGCATCCATCCTGGGCGCTGCTTCGTGCAGCAGGGCGTCACGTTTCTGATAGCCGGCGAAGGCGGCAGCCAGCAGTTGGTCCTGGCTCCAGTGCTCGCGGTCGAAGGTATCGATCAGACGGCCGGCGGAGAGCACGGCGATGCGGTCGCAGATCAGCATCAGCTCACGCAGGTCGCTGGACACCACCACCAGGGCCTTGCCTTGGCGCGCCAGCTCGGCCAGCAAGCCATAGATGTCGAACTTGGCGCCGACATCGATGCCGCGAGTCGGCTCATCGAACAGCAGCACCTGGCAGTCGCGCTCCAGCCAGCGGCCGATCACCACCTTCTGCTGGTTGCCACCGGACAGCTCACCGACCGCCTGCGCCGGGCTGGCGCTGCGGATGCGCATGGCGCTGATCTGGCGCTCGGCCAGGGCCTGTTCCGCCTCGCGGTCGAGCACCCCGGCGCGGGATACGGCGGGCAGGTTGCCCAAAGCGATGTTGGCGCTGATCGATTGCGTCAGCAGCAGGCCTTCGCCTTTGCGGTCCTCGGTGATCAGGGCGATACCGGCTTTTACCGCCGCCTTGGGCGAATCGATGCTCACCGCCTCGAGCGGCTGGCCGATCGCGATGCTGCCGCTGTCGGCGCGGTCGGCGCCGTAAATCAGCCGCAGCAGTTCGGTGCGCCCGGCGCCGATCAGCCCGGAGATGCCGAAGATCTCCCCTGCCCTGACCTGCAGCGACACCTCGCGCACCTTGTCGCCGCGGCTCAGCCTGTCGACCTTGAGCAACGGCGCGCCGATCGTGCGCCGGCCCAGGTCGATATGCTCGCCCAGTTCGCGGCCCACCATCAGGTTGACCAGCTCGGCGCTGCTGTAGCGCTGGATCGGCTCGTCGCACACCAGCTGGCCGTCGCGCAGCACGACGATGCGCTGGGCCACGCGCTGCAATTCCTCGAGGCGATGGGAGATATAGACGATAGCCACGCCGCGCTGACGCAGGCGCTCGATCTGGGTGAACAGCAGCTCCACTTCGCGGGCGGTGAGCATCGCCGTGGGTTCGTCGAAGATCAGCACGTGGCAGTCGCCGATCAGGTTGCGGGCGATCTCGACCATCTGCTGATGGCCGATGCCCAGCTCGCCGACTGGGGTGTCCGGGTCGATGGCGTCCAGCCCGACCTGGGCCATGGCGGCCGTGGCCAGTTGGCGCAGGCGCTTGTGACTGATCCAGCCAAAGCGGCTGGGCAGGTTGTCGAGGAACAGGTTTTCGGCCACGGTCAGGGTCGGCAGCAGGTTCAGCTCCTGCATGACCATGCGCACCCCGAGGCGCTCGGCCTCGCTGCGGCTGGCCGGCGCGTAGGCCTGGCCGCGGAAGGCCATGTGCCCGGTGGTGGGGGTTTCCAGGCCACAGATGAGCTTGGACAGGGTGCTCTTGCCCGCGCCGTTCTCGCCGGTCAGCGCCAGCACTTCACCGGCGCGCAGGGCCAGGCTGACCTCGGCCAGCACTGGCTGGGCGTAGCTTTTGCCCAGCGCGCTGGCGGCAAGCACCACTTCATTGGCCGATGCAGACATGGCCACTACTCCTGCAGGGGTCAGGGCTTGGTGATAAGTTCGACCGGGGTCTGGATGACGTTGTCGGCGTCCACGTCCGGCTTCTCGCCCTTGACCATTTTCAAGGCCGCCTGGATGCCGTACACCGCTTGCTGGCTGGCGGCCTGGTCGAGGGTGGCGAGCACACGGCCATCCTTGAGCATCGGCTTGATGGCGTTGATGTTGTCGTAGCCGACCACCTGTACCTGGCCAGCCTTGCCAGCGGCGCGCACGGCCGAGACCGCACCCAGAGCCATGCTGTCGTTGCCGGCCAGCAGCGCCTTGAGGTCAGGGTACTCGTTGAGCATGGAGGCGGCGACGGCGTTGCCCTTGTCAATTTCCCAGTTGCCGGACTGCACCGAGACGATCTTCATCTTCGCGGCTTCCATGGCATCCTTGAAGCCAGCGGTACGCTGCTGGGCGTTGGTGGTGGTCGGCACGCCTTCGATGATGCCGACCTGGTCCCCGGCCTTGAGCTTCTCGTTGGCAAGGTAGTCACCGACCAGGCGCGCCCCTTTGCGGTTGTCGGGGCCGACGAAGGGCACGCTGATGCCTTTGCTCTTGAGCAGTTCAGGGTCCAGGCGGTTGTCGATGTTGATGACGATGACGCCTTTGTCCATGGCTTTCTTCACTGCCGAGACCAGCGCCTTGGAGTCTGCCGGCGCGATCACCAAGGCCTTGGCGCCCGAGTTGACCATCTGCTCGACGATGCGGATCTGTTCACCGGTGTCGGTTTCGTTCTTGATGCCGTTGGCAACCAGCTCAAAATCGCCAGGGTGGGCTTTCTGGTAGTCCTTGGCGCCGTCTTCCATGGTGCGGAAGAATTCGTTGGCCAGGGACTTCATCACCAGCGCGACCTTGGGTTTTTCTTCTGCATGGGCAGCAGACAGCGGCATGGCGAGGGGCAGCGAGGACAGGACGGCGAGCGCCAGCAGACGACCGGGGAACGGCAGTTTCATGGGGGATGACTCCGAATCTTGTGTTTTTTATCGGATCGCAAACGTTTGCGTTGGGTAACTATGGAAACAAGACCTGGTTTTGTCAAATCCGTTTCGCTGGCGGGGTCAAGACGCGACTGGTGCTGATTATCCGGAATTTTTCCGAAAAACCGAACACCTTTTCCTATGCTTGTTCGGGGTTCCGAATGCAATGCCTCCTCGTGTGGGAGCGGCCTTGCGTCGCGAAAGGGGTGCGAAGCGCCCCCAGGATCTCAGTTTCACCGCATAAATTGCCGGGGCTGCTGTGCAGCCCTTTCGCGACGCAAGGCCGCTCCCACATCAGATCGCGCAAGCTGGTACGAAACCTGCCTTGACCTGCGCGCGACACAGCAACCATCTCATTAGGAAGAGAGAGAACAATAATCATGAATGCTGCACTGAAGACCTTCGCCCCCAGCGCTCTGGCGCTGCTGCTGATCCTGCCCGCCGCTGCCTCGGCGAAGGAAGTCGAAACCCAGCAGAAGCTGGCCAACGTGGTCATCCTCGCCACCGGCGGCACCATTGCCGGCGCCGGCGCCAGCGCTGCCAACAGCGCCACCTACCAGGCCGCCAAGCTTGGCGTCGACAAGCTAATTGCTGGCGTGCCGGAACTGGCCGACCTTGCCAATGTGCGTGGTGAGCAGGTGATGCAGATCGCCTCCGAAAGCATTACCAACGACGATTTGCTGAAACTGGCCAAGCGCGTCGCGGAGCTTGCCGACAGCAAGGACGTCGATGGCATCGTCATCACCCACGGCACCGATACCCTGGAAGAAACCGCCTACTTCTTGAACCTTGTAGAGAAGACCGACAAGCCGATCGTGGTGGTCGGCTCCATGCGCCCGGGCACGGCGATGTCGGCCGACGGCATGCTCAACCTGTACAACGCCGTGGCGGTGGCCAGCGACAAGCAGTCGCGCGGCAAGGGCGTGCTGGTAACCATGAACGACGAGATCCAGTCGGGCCGCGACGTAAGCAAATCGGTCAACATCAAGACCGAAGCCTTCAAGAGCGCTTGGGGCCCGATGGGCATGGTGGTCGAAGGCAAGTCGTACTGGTTCCGCCTGCCGGCCAAGCGCCACACCACCCAGTCGGAGTTCGACATCAAGCAGATCAGCAGCCTGCCGCAGGTGGACATTGCCTACAGCTACGGCAACGTCACTGACACGGCGTACAAGGCACTGGCGCAGAGCGGCGCCAAGGCGATCATCCATGCCGGTACCGGCAATGGCTCGGTGTCGTCGCGGGTGGTGCCGGCGCTGCAGGAACTGCACAAGAATGGCGTGCAGATCATTCGCTCTTCCCACGTCAACCAGGGCGGCTTCGTGCTGCGCAATGCCGAGCAGCCGGACGACAAATATGACTGGGTCGTGGCCCATGACCTGAACCCGCAGAAGGCGCGGATCCTGGCGATGGTGGCGATGACCAAGACCCAGGACAGCAAGGAGCTGCAGCGGATTTTCTGGGAGTACTGATAGCGGCAGGAGTGGGGGCTGGTGTGTTGCTGCACTGGCCCTTTCGCGGGCTTGCCCGCTCCTACAGGTACCGCATACCACCTGGACTGCCCCCAAGAAGTTGGACAAAAAATCCAACCCTTGGGGGACCTATGGGCAAATACACAGAGCAGTTCAAGCTCACAGCCATCTCAGC
>NZ_JBIVGA010000013.1:0-137739 GCF_044748405.1 Pseudomonas sp. NPDC089996
GGCCGGCGGCAGTTGGGGCTCGATGGCCATCCCGCGCATCGGCCAGGACGTGATCGTCCAGTACGTCAACGGTGACCCCGACCAGCCGATCATCAGCGGGCGTACTTACTGCGGTAACCAGCTGCCGCCGTACGACCTGCCGGAACACAAGACCCGAATGACCATCAAGAGCCAGACCCACAAGGGCGATGGCTTCAACGAGCTGCGTTTCGAGGATGAGCTGGGCCGGCAAGAAGTGTTCATCCATGCCGAGCGGGACCAGAACAATGTGGTCAAGCACGACGAGACCACACAGATCGGCCACGACCGCACCGAGCAGGTCGACCATAACGAGACGATCACCATCGGCCATGACCGAAGCGAAACCGTCGGCAACGATGAGCGCGTCACCATTGGCCAGGACGATTACCTCAATATTGGCCGCAACCAGAGGGTCAGTATTGCCAAGGACCGTACCGAAACCGTCGGTAATCATCGCCAGGATGAGATTATCGCCAACTATCAGATCAAGGTGGGTGGCAACCTTGAGCAACAGATCGAGGGGCATGCGGAGCTGGAAGCGCGGACGGAGATCCGCCGACGCACCCGGCTTTATGACCTGCGGGCGGCTGAAGCCCTGATCATCCAAGGGCCGGGCGGCTCCATCCGCATTGATGAGTCCGGCATCACGCTGGACAGCCCGACGATACGCGTCAACGGTGCGCTGTACCATACACCGGTTGGCTCTGCACATCCCTTCACCCTGAACGGCAACCCCGTGAGCGGCGACCCCTTGGATCGTAAATGCGGGCGGCGTCCCGACGGGACGTGCTCGCTGCCTGACTGCAACTGCATCGGAGCGCCCGGCGCATGAAGGGATCATCTTCCGGGCCGATTCCCGACGCCCACTTTGCCAGCGGCTACCGCTTTCTCATGCTGCTCAGTCGGGTGCTGGAGCATTCGGCCGTACGCCCAATATCCATTTCACCGCAAGGCGAAGTAGTACCTCCCTATGCCCCGTCGGTGCTGGAGCTGATCGATGCCGTGACCCAGCGCCCCCCGCACGCCTGGCCTTGGAAACGTAGCGTCATGGATGAAGAGTACGAGTTCGGTCCGTTGCTGGTGGACGTCAGTGATGCGCCAGAACTGCTTCGTCACGCCATCACTGCCTGGATGCCCATTGGTGGCGCCATCGCTCTGGATGCACAGGTCAGCGTCGACGAGCTTTCCGATCATTTCCACAGCCTGGTGCAGTACACGATGCCCGATCTCGGGGTGGCCATCCACCAGATCACGCCCAACCACCTGACCGCTTGGCTGGAGGCGTTGGATGACGCCAATCGAGCGGCCTGGCTTGGCCCGGTATCCCGCTTGGCGTGGCGAGTCGACTGGGGGCCTGTTCATGAATGGAAGACACTTGAGCACAGTCCGACTGTGGCCCGTTCGAGGTCAGCCCTGCTCCTGTCCCTGCAAACGCACGAACTTGCCCGCCTGCAATCCGGCCTGCACGAACACTTCGTGCTTGGCCTCGCCCACGAACTGCTGACCATGCCGGCTTATGCCGATCGCTCCCTGGCTGAGGTCCGTGAATGGATCGAAGCCCTGCTGCCGCAGCTGGATGCCCTCAACTTCAGCGACGAGACCGTCGCTGGTGATTTCATTCGCCTGGTTGCCGAGCACAGGTGGCTGATGAGCGATGCGCAGGCCGGGGCTATCTACACCAACCTGGAAGAATCACCACAAGGTCGCCTTCGCGAGCTGCAAGCACTCATACAGAGCAAGGAAAACAGCCATGACTGACGCGACCGTGAGCCGCGCCGCATCCAGACCTGCCTGCAGTGCACGCGTACCTATTCTGCCCGTGCGCTATGCCATCGTGCCGCGTACCGGCGATGCCCCGGCCTTTCGCTACACCCATTCCGGTTTCAACCTGGAACAAAGCTTCACCCCGTTGCAGCACTCCGCCTACACCTTGCGCGCCCTGCGCCCAGGCTACGTCTACGTGTTCATGAAAGGGACCCAAGGCGAAAAGCTGGTCATCCACGAATACGATGGTGAAGGCCAGTACAAGGAGCTGCGCTACCGCTGCCTGGAACACTACCAGCGGCGCGACCGCTACTTGTCGAGCCGGTCGATGGGCTGGGTCTGGGCCGACACCGGCGAGGCCTGCGCCAAGGAAGTCTGGATCGCCTACAGCCCACACCTGTGGACCAATGCCGTGACTGCACGTATCACCGGCTCACTGGCCATGCGCAAACGGCACATGCGCCAGTTGGACATGGCCGAGCTGATTGCTGGCAACAAAGTGCCGTCCACCCAGGCCCATGTGCTGCCGCTCAGTGCCTTGCACACCTGGGTCGAAGACTTCAAAACGGACGCCCAACGCATGTCGCTGAGCTGGAGCAGCCAGCCCCGCACCTCGGCGTTGCTCGCCGGCAGCCTGCATGCCGTTGCCCGCCACTACCCCTATACCCAACCGAAGATCCCCGCCGTGGTGGTACTCAGCGATGCCGAAGGCCTGGCCCTGGACCTGAGCCTGTCGGTGTCGGCCTACCAGCACCAGATGCGCGACCTGATGCCTTCCGAACAGCTGCCCCACACAAGGGCGGCGCAGGGCACCGAGCAGGCCGACGTGCCGCTGTGCTACCAGCTGGATGCCGAACGCCTCAGTCCGCAGAGCCGTGATTTTCACCATCGCAACCTGATCGCCACGCTGCTGAACAAGACCCTGGAAAGCATGTACCCGGCCGACAACCCTTCGATCGGTACAGCTGCATTGAGGATACGCCCGGATAGCCGACCGAAGCCGCCTTACGAGGAACGCTTCCGCGTGCTCACCCACCCCGACTATTCCGAGCAGGGCCATCGCTTGGGGCAGCGCCTCGATACCGCCAAGTACCTTGAGTTTCTGGAGGAGCGCGACGAACTGGAGTACCGCATCACCCAGATGCGCGAACTCGCTTTGCAAGCCGGCAACGATCACGATGCCTGGCTGGCCACTGCCGAGGCCGGCCATCTCGACGACCCGTACAGCCTGGCGGCCGCGCTGGCTTGCTATGACCGTGACGAGCGCAGCTCTGCGCGCGGCCTGGAAATGTCTCTGGCCCTGTTGATTCACCCCATGGGCCAGCCCGTGCCCGGCACCGAAGACCAGGACCTGCGGTTCAAACGCCTGGAGCGCTGGCTGGACCAGCACGATAGTCCGCTGTACGTGGCCCTCGCGCCCTTCAATCCCTTCCGCGACAAGGCCGATGCGGTCGGCACCTTGCTCGGTGGCAGTGATAATGTCATCGAAGGACTGGTCGGCCGCTTTCCAGCTTTTGCCGGCATCACTGACCTCACGGCCCAATCGGTGAGCACCGTGGTGCTCAAGCGCATGCGCGGGCAGACCCGATGGGATGCCAGCAACAGTCTGCGTCAGCAGGTGCAGGCCGCTGCACGCGAAGCCAATGCCGAGAAGGCGTTGGGGCTGCTGGCGGCGCGGTACAACATCACTGACAAACTGGTCCTGGAGAACCCCTTCAGTCAGGAAGTGGAGAAATATCTGAAAGCCGGGATGGCGCAGGTTGAGGAAATGAAGCAGCTACGTATCACGGGCAGCAGGACTGTGACCCTAGAGATGACTACAACTTCGCGAGCAAAACCGAAGTTGATCGGATTACTGACCTCAGGTGCGGGGAGCGGTTTGAATGCGGGAATGCTTTGGTTCAACATTTTCGCGCTTAAAGCGGCGTATAACAGTCTGCAGAAGAGCGATGCACCGGAAAACAACTTAGGCTTCGCCTCCTCAGTCTTCGGAGTGATCGGCGCAACCTCAGCAACGCTGGTCAGCGTGCGGGCTACCCAGAAAGCAGTCATGCTGAAAGTGAGTGCGAAAATGCCGGGCATGGCATTCGGCAACGGCATAATCAAATTTCTAGGCAGTAATCTGGCCACACGCCTATCAGGTTATCCAGCAATATTTCTTGGCCTATTTTCTGATTCCATGAAGGGCCTGCGTCAGTGGCAAAATGGCAGTCTCGCCTCGGGCTTGAATACTTTCACTGGTGGTGTAGCTACTGCTGCTGGATCCGTACTTGTTCTTGAAGGAAGCCTCGCACTTGCCGGGCCGACGGTGCTTATTCCATTTGCAGGCTGGGCCGCCGGAGGAGTAATACTGGTGGGCGCTGCTGTGATTGCCGCTGGATTTTATCTCCATTCCAAAGCGCATGAACGACTCCACACTCCAATTGAGCTATGGGCAAGCAGGAGTATTTTCGGGACAAAAGAGAACGACGGCGAAATACGTGAAAACCTGAAATTAGACTTCAACAAGAAGCTCCCACCATTCGTCAGCATGCAAGAAGAGATTGAGTTATGGCATGCTGAATCCCACGCTCCAGTATCGCTGACAGAAAAGGGTGCGCAGCAATTAGGTCTTGGAAATCTTACCACTGCCTGGAGAGACAACAACCAATGGCCAACACCTGACTGGGCCACAATTATCCACACCCATGTCATCGAGGTGGCACCCACCGCGGAATTCACGATACTTTTGCCAGATTTCATATTAGAGGCGAGTGAATGGCAAGGAATATTGAAATGCAAAGATATTAATGGCAACACCACAATTCTTCGCACCCCACCTAGCTGCTTCCTCACGGAAGCAGGGCTAGTCATTCATTACAAGGTCCAAGCCGAGCCGTCATCGACTGTTTGGCTCACCATCAATTACTACGGAAACCAAGGCCCCTACAACACACAATCAACTGCAACATTTAAGCTTGGGCGATAATCCTATGTCAGTAGCTTGGCTTTTCGGCCCTAACCAAAAAACTGGAATCACTCCACGAATCTCTAGCCAGCTTATCGAAACCGAAAGTTCAGTGATGCAGTTGAGAAACCCATGGGTGTCAGATTCTGTATTTATGGGCAAACTTTACATGGTGATGATTTTAGGCACAGCCATTTTTTCTTACTTAACGCTCACTAACGCAGAAATTGACTACTCACTGGAAGGTGGAGACATATTTATTGTCGCGCTGCTGCTTCTACCCCTTACCTTTTCTCCATTTCTAGCCTATAGAATCTTCTACATACGAAACCTCTCCACCATATATCTTAATAGAGTGACAAAAAAAATTTACTACCGGCGTAGTACCAGGCTTATTATTTTTGACTGGGAATCCATCGGTGCGGGCTTATTAAAACGTACCGAATTCTGCGGCTCATCCTTCACCGCCAGCTACGCACTGGCGTTCGCCCCTCGTCGAGAGGACGGCAGTCTTCACCAAGAAGACTGTCTCTGGATCGATAGCAACGAACCCACCGAGTCAGACATAAAATATGTCGCGGAAGTCTGGGAGTATCTCCGCCATTTCATGGATCACGGCCCTGACAAACTTCCTCCGCCCAGTGAGCCCAACTGGTGGCACAAGCCGCTACACGCCATCTGTCTGACCCCCGCAGAAGCCTGGCGCCATTACGCCCCCTGGCGCACCGGTGAATCCGGTGAACTGCAGGGCAAGAAGAACTGGCAACTGCCGTTCTGGGCCGTTCTGTTTCCCTACAATCTCGCTGTCGCCATCTGCTGGTACGTCATTTGCCGCATCTTTAACGTGCGGGCAGCACCTGCACCACTTGAGGCGTTTGAAGAAACACCTTTACGGACTACGAGGCGCAAGCGCAAATGAGCACCGTCCGAGGAAAGCCCGGGCTACCTTCAACACCCCAATCAGTCCAAACCTTGACCCAGATCGCTAGACTTCGCCTTTATCCACTGACAAAGTAGGGAAAATCTCACGGACGAGCCCACAATCAAAGCAAGGCGATTCCATGGCAATCGATTCCGTTCTGATCCGCATCCTCCGTGCCTTCACTTCATTCAACCAACGCATTTTCCTGCGCCGCCTCAACAAAGAAGAGGCTGTCCTCATCGACCATTTCCGCACCTTGGCAGAACGTGACCGAATCGCCGTGCGGTATATGTGCACGGCCATTCACAAGACCACAGCGGACAAGCCCTACTGAAACGGCAAACCGGCCTCAGGCCGCCCCATCCAGCCCCATCTGCCAGAAATCAGCCTCCAGCCGCGAAGCCTGGCCAAAGATCTGCGCCAGTTCCACAAACCGCTGCTCGGTCATGCTCCGCGCGGCCAGTTCATCCAGGTGTTTGCGCGCCGCCGCTGCCACGCTTTGGTAAGCCTCCCCGGCATACTCGCCAATCCACTCCCGGTACGGGTGATCGCTCAGGTCCCCAATGCGCGCAGCCAACGTGCGGCCAATCTCGGCGTAGCCGATCACGCACGGCGCCAACGCCACATGCAGCTCCAGCAGGTCACCGGCCGCGCCGCAGTCGAGCACGTAGCGGGTGTATGCCACGGTCGCCTGGTATTCCGGTGCCGCCTGGATATCTGCCTGCGACAAGCCCCAGCGCGCGCACAGGCGCAGGTGCAGCTCGGTCTCGTCAAGAATGGCCGCCAGGCCGGCCTGGGCCGCGCGGATATCCGCCGGCAGGCGGCTCTTGTAGGCGGCCAGGGCCCAGGCGCGGGCGAACTGGATGAGGAACAGGTAATCCTGGATCAGGTAGGTGCGGAAAGCTTCTTCCGACAGGGTGCCCTCGCCCATCTGCCGCACGAAGTCATGGTCGACATAGCTGCTCCACTGCCCGGCAGTCGCAGCCTTCAAACGCTCGAAAATATCCATGCTCACGCCTCCTCGTTGTAAACAGCATCGAAGAAGGCAAGCTCCAGCGCCACGGTACGTGCGTAGAAATCACTGGCCAACGCCGCTTCCTGAGGGCCGACCCGGTCCAGCTCGGACTGCAGAAAGGCAACGAAATCGCAGAACGCCGGATTGTCGTGCAGGGTGATCCATTCGGCGTAGACAAAGTTGGCCGGCAACGGCTTGGGTGCCTTGAGGGCCCAGTCCAGATACAAGCCTTCCGCCATGTTCAGCACGGCCAGTGCGGCGGCATAGGAACGGGTGGCTGCAGCCTCGCGCATGATTGCCTTGAAGCCAGCGGTAGGTGCGGTGTCCGCCGGCTCGACACGTTGCGCCGGGCTGACGTCCAGGGCTTCGAACGCGCGCAGGAAATAGGTGTTTTCATCGCTGGAGATCATCCCTGCAAAGCGGCCGAAACGCAGGCGGGCTTCATAGGTGTCGGCGGTGGCGATGGCGGCGCCGAGCAAGGTCAGGAAGCTGTCCAGAAAACGATGGTCCTGCACCAGGTAGCGAACCATGACCGGGTCGGCCACGCTGCCCGCGCAGAGTTCGGTGACGAAGCGGTGGCCGACGGCGGCCGACCAGGTCGGTTGGTTCTGGCGTTGCAGGGTTTCATGGAAGCGTTCGGTCATGGTGCTGTCCCCCTTGGGCATGACAGCGAGACCGTTTTGGCTGGGCATGGTATGGCCTCGCAGTGAGGCCGGCAAAAAGGCAGGTAGTCCCATCCCTTCGCCGGCATGATCCGGATCAGGTTCGAAGGGTCACCGCGCTGCAGCTGCCAGCGGTTTCTCAGCCCGTTGCCGGGCTCCCCTTGGTGGGCATCAGGTATACAGCGCTGATAAGCAATTGTCACCACTTCCGTCACCGGAGTTGGGCCCAGCGCTGCCCAGTTTCGGGGGCCTTCACCCGTTCTTTGACGCCCTGTCATTTAGCGCGCCTCAGGCGCCACAAGGATTTGTTTAACAAAGTATTACTGAAACATCTGTTGGCACAGCCGTTGCTCAGGCCTCTAAAACGAGGCACTACGCCATTGATGGCCCATAGCCATTTAGCCGTGAGCGAGGCACCAGGCAATGAAAACATCTGCCGTGATCAACCCCAACAGCCACCTCTTCAAATTGTCCGCCGTGACCACGCTGATGCTCAGCCTCGGGCTGCTCTCAGCCATGGCTTCCGGGCTTGATGATGTAAGCCCGCCGTCGCCGACGGACCCGTCGCATTACGATGACCAGCCGGCCGACCCCAGCCCTGCGCTACTTAACCTGTTCAACCTGCCGGAAGCGAACGAAGGTTCCCTCGAACTCAAAGACGGGGCATACGGCGACCGCTCGACCAACCGCGTCGACAACGTACTGCCACCCGCGCTGCAGACCTCACGCAATTACCCTACCAACGGCAAACCGAGCCCGTTGTTCGGCGCCCAGCCGTTCACCCAGCAGTTGCTGCTGTTCGAAGAGTTCGGCCCGGAAAAACTCGACCCTAACCTGCCGCCACCGACACTCACCTTCCCGGTCCCCACGCTGGGGGCCGCGCCGGCGCAAGACCCTGACGTGGTCGCCCGCAGCAGCCCCAACGGCAATGCGCTGGAAGCCTTCCTCAAGCAGCCGGGCCTGTACCCGTTCCCGACCCAGTACGCCAACACCCTGGACCGCAACCCGTGGAAGGCGCAGATCGAGCTGTTCCTCAACCGCAACTCGGTCGGTTCGCCAGCCGAAGGCCGGCCACCCGGAAAGGGCTGGGCGCACCAGCGCTGGAACGAGTTCTACCCCCAGGCTGCGTTCAAGACCGCGCAGGCGGGTGCGCGCATCAACCAGGGGCTGCGTGACCGTAAACAGATGCACAATTACGCTGTCGGCGAGTTCGCGCCGGGCGGGCTGTATTACCAGACCTCGGACATCCCGACCACCCTCGGTACCACCAAGGGCATCGACACCCGCTTCCACCCGAACTTCCCACTGCAGAACCACAAATCGCTCTGGACCTTCGACGGCACCTTCCCGCCGAAACTGCTGATGGTCCGCTACGGCCAGCCGCTGCTGATGCGTCACTACAACGCGCTGCCGATCGACCCTGCGGCCAACGCAGGCTTCGGCTTGCACACCATCTCCACCCACGAACACAACGGCCACTCACCGGCCGAGAGCGATGGGTTCGCCAACGCCTACTTCTTCCCTGGGCAGTATTACGATTACCGCTGGCCGATCCAGCTGGCCGGCTACGACACCATCAACACCCGCGCCGAAGATCCGCGCGCCGCCTTCCCCTGCTCGCCGGGTGAAACGCTGTACGTCAACGACGCCAACCCGGGGCTGAAAACCTGCGAGAACGGCAGCATCAAGATCCGTGGCGACTGGCACGAAACCATGAGTACCCACTGGTTCCATGATCACATGATGGATTTCACGGCGCAGAACGTCTACAAGGGCAACGCCGTGATGATGAACTACTACAGCGCCATCGACCGGGGCAACGAAGCGCTGCAGGACGGCGTGAACCTGCGCTTCCCTAGTGGTTCAGCCATGCCCTGGGGCAACCGCGACTATGACGTCAACCTGGTGATCGCCGACAAGGCCTGGGATCAGAACGGCCAGCTGTGGTTCAACCCTTTCAACACCGACGGTTTCCTCGGTGACCAGCTGCTGGTCAACTGGCAGTACCAGCCCAAGCTCAAGGTGCGCGCGCGCGCCTACCGCTTCCGTATTCTCAACGGCTCGGTGTCGCGTTACCTCAAGTTTGCCGTGGTGCGTGAAATCGCCGGCAACGGGGGTGAGTTCAAAGGTCCTTCCGGCTCCAACGTGTCCTACGCACGGGTGCCGTTCCACATGATCGCCAACGACGGCAACATCATGGAACACGCCGTACCCTTCGACGGCACCATGGACCTCAATGGCGATGGCAAGACGGCCGACAACAACGGCATCCTGCCGCTGCAAGGCATTGCCGAGCGTTACGACATCATCATCAACTTCGCCAAGAACGGCATCAAGGCCGGCGACAAGCTGTACTTCGTCAACATCATGGAGCACGACACCGGCAAGGGCCCGAAAGAGGCCATCGACCTGGCAGACGTGCTGTCCGAGAAATACAAGGCCGTGATCAAGCAGACCAGCAAGGGGCCGGAGTGGGACAAGGGCGACCCGGTGGTAGGCAAGTTCATGCAGTTGATCGTGCAACCTTACAGCGGCACTGACGTCAGCATGGACCCGACCGCCTATGAACCGGCCAAGCCCGGCAAGGCCGAAGGCCTGAAGATGATCCCGCTGCCCCTCGACCGCACCGCCGTCGCTGACCAGGCCAAGATCAAGGCCGCCCGCCACCGCGAGTTCATCTTCGGGCGCTCGGACGGTACCGACACCGCCCCCTGGACGATCAAGACCGACGGTGGCTTCGGCTACAGCATGGACCCTCGGCGCATCAATGCGGCGCCACAGCTGGCCAGCGAAGCGACCCAGGGCGGCTTCAGCGGCGACGGCACCCTGGAAGTGTGGAAGATCAAGAACGGCGGCAACGGCTGGAGCCACCCGGTGCATGTGCACTTCGAGGAAGGCATTGTCCTCAGCCGTGACGGCAAGGCGCCGCCAGAATGGGAAAAATGGGCACGCAAGGACGTTTACCGCATCGGCCCGGAGACCGACTCCTCGGGCGAAGTGGAAATGGCCATTCGCTTCCGCGAATTCGCCGGCACCTACATGGAGCACTGCCACAACACCCAGCATGAGGACTCGTCGATGCTGTTGCGCTGGGACATCGAGCACCCGGGCCAATTCCAGGTGATGCCGACACCGCTGCCGGGCTGGGATGGCGTGCAGTACATGGCTTCGGTAGGCCTGCCGACCTTCCGTACCGCCAGCAACAACAGCGGTGAAGACCCGGCCAACAAACCACCGGCAGCGGTCAACGACAGCGCTGCGACCATGGCAGGCAAGCCGATCGTGATCAATGTGCTGGCCAACGACACCGACCCGGAAGGCAACCTGCCACTCACCGTCAAGGACCTCAGCCAGCCTGATTCCGGCAAGGGCACCGTCAGCACCGACGGTACCCGCGTGACCTTCACGCCGCCGGCTACGGTCGACACCCCGTACACCGCCAGCTTCAACTACACGGCGCGTGATGCCAAGGGCGCCGAGTCGCTGACGCCGGCCACGGTCAGTGTCGCGGTGAGCCCTGCGGTGGCGGCCGATGACATTCAGGTCAGCAGCGCCGTGGTGCAGATGCGCAGCAACAACCGCTACACCTGGGACATCTCCGGCACCACCTCGGTGGCCACCGGCAACAGCATCAGCGTGACCGCTGCCACCACCAGTGGCCCGCTGAACCTCGGCGCGGCGACGCTGACAACGGCAAGCAGCGGAGCGCGCTGGCGGCTGTCGGTGACCACCACCGGTAGCGGCCCGGCCACGCCGGCGACGATCACCGTCAAGTCGGCACTGGGCCAGAGCGTGACCGTGCCGATCAGCCTGAAGTAAACAGCGGGGCCGCGTTGCGCCTCATCGTCGGCAAGCCGGCGATGAGGCGCCTGATTACTCCACCAGAACAATGAGGATTGCCCAATGGCCCTGTCATGGCGTGTTCTGCTTGCCCTCACCTTGTTCGCGGCCAGTACCCACTACTGGCCGATCAAACCGGCAATATCGGCACGACTGGCACCTCCGACCGAAGCCGCCTCCCCATGGGGCGCGGACTACTTCCCCAATACCCCGCTGGTCACCCAGGACGGCAAGCAGGTGCGGTTCTTCGACGACCTGATCAAGGACAAGGTGGTGGCGATCAACTTCATCTTCACCGGCTGTTCCGACTCCTGCCCGGTGGAAACCGCCCGCCTGCGCCAGGTGCAGAAAATCCTCGGCGACCGGGTGGGCAAGGACATTTTCCTCTACTCCATCAGCATCGACCCGTACAACGACACCCCCGCCACCCTCAAGCGCTACGCGGAAAAGTTCGGCATCGGCCCCGGCTGGACCCTGCTCACCGGCGAACCTGACGATATCGAACAACTGCGCCGGCGCCTGGGCCTGTACATCGAAGGCCTGGAGAACGGCCGCTCCAAGGACCACAACCTGAGCCTGATCATCGGCAACCAGGCCACCGGCCGCTGGATGAAGGCCTCGCCTTTCGAAAGCCCGTACATCCTTGCCGACCGCCTGGGCAACAGCCTGCACAACTGGAAACAGGCCACTGCCATGGCCAACGACTATGCCAGTGCGCCGCAGATCCGCCCGCCCAGCAGCGGCGAGCAGATATTCCGCACGCGCTGCTCCTCCTGCCACACCGTGGGCAACACCGAACCCGGCCAACCCGGCATCGGCCCCGACCTGCTCGGTGTAACCCGGCAGCGCGACCCCCGCTGGCTGGTCCGCTGGCTGAAGGAGCCCGATCAGATGCTGGCCGAGAAAGAGCCGCTGGCCACCTTGCTCTACCAACAGTACAAGCAGCTGGCCATGCCCAACATGCGCCTGGGCGATGCCGAGGTCACCGCGCTGATCAGCTACCTGGAGGAAGAAACCACGCGCATACAGGCGCCCCTGGCTGACCGGGGAAAACCCTAAAGGCATTTAGCCACCAGTCATGAGGCTGTCATCTGTCTGTCGTATTTTTCGACCATCACCCACGGTCGGGAATACCAGCAGTGATCCGCCGTTCTCTCTCCTCCGCAGGCCTTCTGCGCCTGTTGATCCTGATGCTCTGTGCAGCCACCCTGACCTTTCTCTGGGGGCTGCACTTCACCCAGAAGGCCGCCTCGCGCCAGGATGCGCTGACGGCCAAGGCGGCCGAGCACCTGAACCTGGCCAGCATCGTCGCCGAGAGCCTGCGCCAGCTGGTCGACCGCGCCCAGGCCGTGGGCCGGGTAACCCAGGACGACATGAAAACCCTGCGTCAGGGCAGCCTGAGCCTGGCCAGGCTGTTGGCCGAAGACCCGGTGTTCAAGCGCATGAGCCTGTACGACCGCCAGGGCCACCTGCTGTCCGCCAGCCACAGTGATGAAGCCGCGCAGCTGCCGGCTGACTGGCTGCAGCAACTGAAGGTGCATGTCGCCCATTACGGTTTCAAACCCTTCCTGCCCAAGGTCAGCCCAGACGCCTCCACACCGACCATGCCCAACTGGCGCTTGCCCTTCCTGCTGCCGCTGACCGACCTGCCAGGCCGCGAGATCGACAACATACTCGTGGTGCAACTCGACATTGGTTACCTGGCGGTGCTGTTCCAGCACATCGACCTCGGCCGGAGCGGATTGATGCGCCTGCTTCAGGACGATGGCGAGGAACGGCTGCGCATCGACACCAGTGGCGTGGTGGTGGCCGGTGACAGCTTCGAGCCTGACATGGCCAATGCCGAGGCAATGTCCGGGCAGTTGACCCAGTTCGCGTCCGGGGTGCCCTACCAGAGCCTGTACCGGCGGGTGCCCGAGCGCGGCTTCAGCGTGCTGGTGAGCCAGCGCTACGACGAGATCCTGGCCGCTTCACAGTTGGCCTACTCGCGGCAGTTCTGGTTGAACCTGAGCATGACCTTGATGATCCTCGCCAGCCTGGCCTGGACCCTGCGCCTGCTGCGCAAGCGCCAGGAAGCCTTCAGCGCCCTGGAACACGCGCAGCAGGTCAACCAGCAACTGATCGGCCGCCTGGAAGACGAACACCGGCGCAGCAGCCACGCCGCTGCCACCGACCATCTCAGCGGCCTGCACAACCGCCGCCAGTTCGTCGAAGTCGCCGGGCAGGCACTTACCCGACAACGCGGCAAGCGCCGCCTGATGGCGATCCTGTTCATTGACATGGACCGTTTCAAATCGATCAACGACTCGCTCGGGCACAAGATCGGCGACCTGCTGCTGCAAGCCGTGGCCGGGCGCATCCAGCGCCTGCTCGAGCCTGGCGACGAAGCTTCGCGCTTTGGCGGCGACGAATTCGTGGTGTTGCTGGCAGGCGAGCGCAGCGAGGAGCAGATCAACAGTTGGGTGCGCACGCTGGTGCAGAAGCTCTCGGCCACCTATGCCCTGGATGGCCAGGAGGTCAACACCAGCCCCAGTGTCGGCGTCAGCATCTGCCCGCGTGATGGCCAGGACATCGACAGCCTGATCCGCTGCGCCGATGCCGCCATGTACTCGGCCAAACAGGCCGGCCGTGCCCAGTACCGCTTCTTCGACCCGTCGCTGAACCTTTCCGACATCCAGGCCTTCACCCTCGAACAGGCCTTTGGCTCCGCGCTGACCGAGCGCCAGTTCGTGCTGCACTACCAACCGCAGATCCGCCTGGACAGTCACCGTGTACTCGGCTACGAAGCCCTGGTGCGCTGGGATCACCCCGAATTCGGGCTGCTCTACCCCGACCGCTTCATCGGCTTGGCCGAACGCAGCGGTTTCATCATCGAACTGGGTTGGGAAGTGCTGCGCCTGGCCTGCGAGGAGCTAGCCCGCTGGGACGCCCAGGGCCGTGAGGCGCGTCTGGCGGTCAATGTCTCGGCCATGCAGCTGCGCCAGGCCGACTTCAGCACCCGCCTGCTGGCCAAGCTGCAGCTGTACGGCATCAACCCACAGCGCCTGGAGCTGGAGATCACCGAAACCACCATCCTCGACCCGGAAGGCACCGCCGTCGATCACTTGCATCGCCTGCGCGCAGCTGGCCTGGGCATCAGCCTGGACGATTTCGGTCGCGGCTATGCGGGCTTCGCCCACCTGCAGTCGCTGCCGCTGAGCAAGCTGAAGATCGACCGCTCGCTGATCGCACCCTTGTCCAACAGCTACGACGACAGCCCGATCGTATCCTCGACCATCATCCTGGCCAAACGCCTGGGCCTGGAGGTGGTGGCAGAAGGCGTCGAGACCCGCGAGCAGGTGGTGTGCCTGAAGCTCGCCGGTTGCGATATCGCCCAGGGTTATCACTTCAGCCGGCCGCTATCACCGGCGCAGTTGCTTGAGTATCCGCCCTTCAACGGTATCGAGGAAAAGCCATGCGTGCTGTGAAATCCCTGGCCGGGCTGTTGCTGGCCACGCTACTGGCCAACACCGCATTGGCCGATTGCACGCCACGCAGCCTGCGCCTGGCGGTGATCCCGATCAAGGGCAGCGAGGACATGCTCCGCGAACACCAGCCGCTGCTGCAGCGCCTGAGCCAGGCCGCTGGCGTGCCGGTGGAACTGGTAATTGCCGCCTCGTACGAAAGCGTGGTCGACGCCATCGTCTCCGGCGGCGCAGATATCGCCCGGCTTGGCCCCGCGTCCTACGTGCTGGCCAACCGTCGTGCCCCCGGGATCGAGCCGTTCGCCACCTTCACCCTCAGTGCAGGCCCTTACACCCCGGCCGGCAGCCATTACCAGGCCCTGCTACTGACCCGCGGCGACGGGCCCGATGACATCGAGCAACTGCGCGGCAAACGTGTGGCCCTGAGCGACCCGGCCAGCACATCGGGCAGCCTGGTGCCAAGCGTCGAGTTCTCGGCCGAAGTCGGTTCGCCCCTGCCGCGGTTCTTCGGCGCTCTGGTGTACGCCGGCACCCACGACAAGGCACTGGAGGCGCTGCTCGATGGCCGTGTGGATGCCGCTTTCGTCGCCAGCGAGCGGGCCGATGCCTACCTGGCTCGGCATGCGCTGAGCACCCGCAAGCTCAAGGTGCAATGGCGCTCGCGGCCGATCTACTACGACCCCTATGTGTTCAGTGCCAGCCTGTGCCCGGCGTTGAAGCAGCGCATTCGCGCGGCGATGCTCGACGATCCACAAGCCCTGGCGGCCTTTGTCGCGTCGCAGGATGCCAGCGGGCTGGTGCCGGTGAGCCGGGCGGAATATGCGCCACTGCGGCAACTGATGGATGCCTCGTTGCCCCGTTGAAGCATGGTCATCCTGTTCTGGCCTCTTCGCGGCTGAAGCCGCTCCCACAGGGTTCACACACTCCTGCAGGAGCGGCTTCAGCCGCGAAGAGGCCAGGACAGGCAAGCCACTAACGGTTAAGGTGTAGCCATCAGCAATTGGCACTTCCCCATGACCGATATCGAGCGCTACGTCCGCGCCGCCACCCGCGACAACACGCGGCGCAGCTACCAGGCCGCCATCGAACACTTCGAGGCCCATTGGGGCGGGTTCCTGCCGGCCACCGCCGACAGCATCGCCCGCTACCTGGCCGACCATGCCGAACAGCATGCGGTCAGCACCCTGCGGCAACGCCTGGCCGCACTCAGCCAGTGGCATATAAGCCAGGGTTTCCCTGACCCGACCAAGGCGTCGCTGGTACGCCAGGTGCTGCGGGGCATCCGTACCCTGCACCCGACGCCGCCCAAACAGGCCGCCCCGCTGTTGCTGCAACACCTGCAAATGGCCGTCGAACGCTTCGAGGCAGAAGCCTCCCAGGCCCGAGCGTGCCACGACTTGCCGGCCCTGCGCCGTGCCCGGCGCGACACGGCCTTGCTGTTGCTGGGCTTCTGGCGCGGCTTTCGCGGCGATGAACTGGCGCGCCTGCGCGTGGAGCACATCCAGGCCGAAGCCGGCGTCGGTATCACCCTGTTTCTGCCGCGCAGCAAGGGCGACCGCGAAGCACTTGGCGTGCAGCACCGCACCCCGGCGCTGAAGACGCTGTGCCCGGTCAATGCCTACCTGCAATGGATAGAAGTGGCCGGCATCGCCCACGGCCCGGTCTTTCGCAAGCTCGACCGCTGGGGCAACCTCAGCGACATGCCGCTCAACAGCAACAGCCTGGTCGGCCTGCTGCGGCGCATGCTGGAACGTGCCGGTGTGCCTGCCGCCCTGTACACCGGCCACTCGCTGCGTCGCGGCTTTGCCACCTGGGCAACGGCCAATGGCTGGGAGCTCAAGGCACTGATGAGCTATGTGGGCTGGAAAGACGCCAAGTCGGCATTGCGCTACATCGATGCCGGCCAACGCTTTGGCGAACTGGCCATATTACCGGCCAGCCAGGTGCAGGCGCTCATTCCTTGAACGCATACCGGGCGATGCCGCCTACCTCCGGGCGGATCGCGTAAAGGTCGCCGGCATCCGGGTAATGGCGCAACTGCGCCGGCGCCATGCCCACACGTGCGGTGGTGATATACAAGGTATCCAGGTTCTCGCCACCAAAGCAGCAACTGGTCGGGCGCGGTACCGGCATCAGCACCTGATCCATCAGGTGACCATTGCGGTCGTAATGCAACAGGCAGCTGCCATTGAACTGGCAAACCCACAGACCACCTTCCCGGTCCAGTGCGATACCGTCTGGCCGGCCCAGCCCGGCAGGCGTCTCGGCGAACAGGCTGACCTCTTCCAGACGCCCTTGGGCAAGGTATTCGGCGCGATAGATCTTGCATTCGACGGAGTCGACGAAGAACAGCGTCTGGCCGTCGGCCGACCAGGCCATGCCATTGGGCATCGCCAGGCCGCAATGGATCACCTCGTCACTGAGCTGGCCGTCGAAGCGGAACAGCGCCCCGGTGTGGTCACTCGAGGCCTCGTCCATCAGACCGGTCACAAATCGCCCCTGCGGGTCACAGGCGCCATCGTTGAAGCGATAAGTCGGGCGCGGATGCACGGGTACCGAGTACTGGCGTATCCGCCCTGAAGCGAGGTCGAACAGTACAGTGCTGGCGTCTTCGGTGAAAATCAGGTTTCCACGGTCGGTCAGCGCCAGTGCGCCAATGCGTGCGGCTGACTCGTACAGCCGTTCCACCTCGCCATCGGGCATCAGCCGGCTGATGCGCCCGCCGGTGATATCGACGAAGTACAACGCCCCGGTCTGCGCGTCCCAGACCGGGCTCTCGCCAAGGTCGGCACGGGTATTGGCGACCTTCACCGGCACATGCTGGCATTCCTTGATGCGGCTCCAGCGTGCGGCCACCTCGGCCAGGTTGGCAGCCTGCACCCGCGCCAGGTCACGAGGGTAACTGACCCCGCTGTTCTCACAAAAACGCGTGGCGGTGAACTGGCCATTGCTGGCCCTGAGGATATAGCCAGTGTCGTGGCACAGGCTGCTGGCAAGGTACAGCACCCCTGGGGTCACCCATTCGGCTTTGAGCTCCTCCGGTGCCTGGCTGACGCCCCACATGCGGGTCTTGGCCACGGGCGATATGGCATTGACGAGGATGCCATGCTCCTGCCCTTCCATGCTCAGTGCGTTCATGATGCCGACCTGGGCCATCTTGCCCGCCGCATAGGCGACCAGGCCCGGTTGGGCATAACGTTGATACAGGGCACGGTCGGAAGTGGTCAGCACGATGCGGGGTGCCGTCGAGCGTTTCAGGTGCTTCCAGGCATGTTTGGCCAGCCACACCGGCGCATGCACGCTGATGCCCAGTGCTCGGTCTAGAAATGCCCGCTGCTGCAACTCGATGCCCTGATAGTCGACCCAGCCCGCGTTGTGGATGAGGATGTCCAGTGCGCCGAAGTGCTCGATGGCCAGTTCCACCAGCTGCTGGCATTCCTGTTCATTTTCCAGCTGGCCAATGTGCGCAACCACCTCCAAGCCCCTGCCGCGCAGGGTTTCGAACGCAGCGCTGACAGCCGTCGGATCCTGCCCTTCACCAGACCGATCAGTTCCCAGGTCACTGATGACGACCCGCGCGCCACGGGCTGCAAGTGCCGTGGCGTAGTCCAGGCCAAGGCCTTGGGCGGCACCGGTAACGATGGCGACTTTGCCCACGAATGGGTCTGTAAATGGCATTGTAAAGCCCTTCCAATTCTCCTTTTTACGATAACAACAAAAAAATCAATGACTTAATATTAAAAGCATGCAACTTTGATATCTCGGGGATATCACCACCCAGCTGGCACCAGTCCGCGTCGACGAAGGAACAGGGAATGATCGAGACACGCTTGCTCAGGCAGTTCATTGCCGTTGCCGAGGAGCTGCATTTTCACAAGGCAGCCCAGCGCCTGCACATGGCGCAGCCGCCCCTGAGCCAGGCGATCAGCCGCCTCGAAGAAAAGCTCGGCTTCAGCCTGTTCCTGCGCAACAAACGGGCGGTCAAACTCACGGCCGCCGGCATGGCATTTCTGGAAACGGCCTACCGCACGCTGAAGGAACTGGAGCAAGGCATCGAATACGCGCGCAACGTCTCGCAAGGCATCTGCGGCAAGCTGACCATCACCGCCATTTCCATTGCCTACTACCAATCGCTGCTCACTGCCCTGAAGCAATTCCGTGAGGTCTACCCCGATGTGCGCCTGACCATTCGCGAAATGCCTTCAGCCTCCCAGGCCAACGCATTGCTGGCGGGTGAAGCGGACGTCGGCTTCATGCGCAAGCTGCCGATGGCGTCAGACAATCTCGAATCACGTCTGATGCTCAGCGAGCAGATCGTCATGGCCTTGCCAGCCAACCACCCCAGTGCACGACAGCCAGCGGTCGACCTGCGCGATTTTGCCGATGCGGATTTCGTCTTCACCCCACAGGCGCTGGGCAGCGGTTACCACGGCCAGCTGATCGCCTTGTGCGAGTCGGCCGGCTTCTACCCCAGGATTGTTCAGGAAGCTGCGCAGATCCACACCCAGGTCGGGCTGGTGGCCTGCGGCTTCGGCGTCGCCCTGGTACCGGAATCGATTGCCCACTCCAGCCTGCGCGAGCGTGTGCAGTTCCGCCCGCTGCGGCCGATCAAAGGCCAGCCCACACCGACCATGGGCCTGTACATGAACTGGAACACCGACAATACCTCCCCGGCCTTGGGCAGTTTCATTGCCATGCTCGAACAGGGCGCGCCTCGGCACTATGCCGATACCCTGCAGCGCCCGTTGACGCTGGAAGGTTGCAGCGTATCAGCGATGCTGCCTGGCGCACTGCCAGACACGGGCAATATCACAGGCACGATCCTGCAATAGCTGCGCAGCATTCGCGCAGGCCTGTTCCAGGGTCATCGGGCCGTTGCCCAGGGCAAAGGCCGCGTCGATACCGTGGGCATACAGCTGTTGGTAACCCTCGCCCAAGGTCCCTGCCAGCACCACCACCGGCACCCCGTGACGCTTGGCTACCCGAGCGACACCCATGGGCGTCTTGCCGCGCAGGGTCTGGGCGTCGAAGCGGCCTTCACCGGTAATCACCAGGTCGGCGCCTTGCACCAGCGCATCGAGGCCAGCAAGCTCGGCGACCACTTCCACACCCGGGCGGAAGCGTGCACCCATGAAGGCTTTGGCTGCGAAGCCCATGCCGCCTGCGGCACCGCAACCTGGGAAGTCACGGACGTCTTCACCCAGCAACTGCGCACAGTGGTCGGCAAAATGGCCGAGGGCCTGGTCCAGCGCCTGCACCTGCTCGGGGTTGGCGCCCTTCTGCGGGCCGAAGATCGCCGAAGCGCCATTGGCGCCGCACAGCGGGTTATCGACATCGGCCGCCACCTCGACCTGCACCTCGGCCAGGCGCGGGTCCAGGTCACTGGCATCGATACGTGCCAACCGGGCCAGGGCCAGGCCGCCCTCTTCCAGTGCCTGCCCGTCGGCATCCAGCAAGCGCAGGCCCAGGGCACGCAGCATGCCGCTGCCGCCATCGTTGGTGGCGCTGCCGCCAATGGCCAGGACGATACGCTGCGCCCCGGCTGCCAGTGCTGCGGCAAAAAGCTCGCCGGTGCCCCAGGTGCTGCTGCGGCAGGCATCGCGCTGGCCGCTGGGCAGCAGCTGAATACCGCTGGCCTGGGCCATCTCGATCACCGCCGTGCGGGTTTCCGCCAACCAGCCCCAGCCGGCTTCCACACGCCGCCCCAGCGGCCCGCGCACGGTCAGGCGGCGCAGTTCGCCATGGCTGGCCGCCACGATCGCCTCCAGGGTGCCCTCGCCGCCATCGGCCATCGGGCACTCGACCAGTTCGGCACCGGGCAATGCCTCGCCCAGGCCAAGGGCGATGGCGCGGGCGACGCCGGCAGCATCGAGGCTGTCCTTGAACGAGTCGGGGGCGATGACGATTTTCATGGGGATTCTCCTGTCCTGATGACGGGCATGCTGACAGCTGTCTGCCACGGCGGCCTCGGTCGGATGCACAAAAGGCCGGCAGCGTTGTTTGGGCAAATGCCTCTGCAGGCGCTCAATCGGCCCGCAGCAGTTGCAGCGCCAGGTACAGACTCAGCATGCCTTCCAGGCGCAGCGGGTCTACTTCGCCCAGTTCGGCGATGCGCTCAAGGCGATAGCGCAGGCTGTTGCGGTGGATCCCCAAGGCATCGGCACAGGCCTGGCTCTGGCCATCATGCGCGCACCAGGCGCGCAGCGTGGTCAGCAACTGGCCGCTGGCATCCCGGGCGCGAATGCGCTGCAACGGCTCGAGCAGTTCATCCAGCGCGTCTTCGTTGCGGTGGCGCCAGAGCAAGGCCGGCAAGCGGTAGCGGCTCAGGCTCAGCAGCTGTTCCCTGGGCAGCACCTCACGGCCGTAGGCCAGCAAGTCGCGCACCCGTCGGTAGCCGCGGCGCAATTGTTCCAGGCTCTGCGCCGCGCTGCCCAGTGCCAGGCGTTCGACCTCCCAGCCGTGGCGCTGCAAACGTTCGATCAGGCGTGTTTCGTCCAGTACCAGCCCCGCCGGCCGGCACCACAGCAGCGACTCACGCGAAGGGCTCACGCACCAGCTGTCCGGGTATCGGCTCATCAACCAGGCCGACAGCGTTTCGGCAGGCGCCCCGGATAGCAGTTCGAACAGGCACGGCACCCTCGGCAATTGAGGTTTCAGGCCCAACTGCTGCGCCTCGTCCAACAGCCGCGGTGAATCACCACTGCCACCGAGCAGCAACGCCAGCAAGTCGTCGCAACGCTGGCGCCGCCACTGCTGTTCGACCTGCAGGTGCCGTTGCGCCAGAAGCATCTCGGCGGTCATCCGCACCAGCTCGCCATAAGTGCGCAGTTGCTGCGGGTCGCCGGTCAGGCCAAGCACGCCGATCAAGCGCCCGTCGAGCATCAACGGCAGGTTGACCCCAGGCTGCACGCCCTTCAGGCACCTGGCCGCGTCCACATCCAGTTCGACCACCCGGCCATTGGCCAACACCAGCTGCGCGCCTTCGTGACGGGTATTGATGCGCTCCGGCTCGCCACTGCCGAGGATCAGCCCCTGGCTGTCCATGACGTTGACGTTGCAGGGCAGAATGGCCATCGCCCGATCAACGATATCCTGCGCCAGGTCATGGTCCAGTTCGAACATTCAGCGATCCTTAAACGTGTCAGCTTTTGTACAGCGGCACAGCGCCATGCACGATACGCTGTGCATAAGCACAAAGACAGGCGCGTCGCACTCCCCGAGACTCGTCAGGGCGAGCGCCGGCACAGGCGACGCAGTGACAACCATAACAACAGAGATCACGATCATGGCACACAGCCCTGCCCCTGACCAAGGCACCGATAGCAACCGCAACGCGCTGTACCGGCGCATCACCCTGCGGCTGATACCGTTCATTTTCATCTGCTACCTGTTCAACTATCTGGACCGCGTCAACGTAGGTTTCGCCAAGCTGCAGATGCTCGATGCACTGAAGTTCAGCGAAACCGTGTACGGCCTCGGCGCTGGCATCTTCTTCATCGGCTACGTGCTCTGCGGCCTGCCGAGCAACCTGGCGCTCAACCGCTTCGGCCCGCGGCGCTGGATTGCAGCGATGATGATCGCCTGGGGCAGCCTGTCGACCTGTCTGCTGTTCGTCACTACCCCCACCGAGTTCTACACCCTGCGCCTGCTGACCGGCGCTGCCGAGGCGGGCTTCTTCCCCGGCGTGGTGCTGTACCTTTCGCGCTGGTTCCCGGCAGACCGCCGCGGCCGCATCATGGCCCTGTTCATGTCGGCGATCCCGGTGTCGGGCCTGCTCGGCGGGCCGTTCTCCGGCTGGATCCTCGAGCACTTCGCCACCGGCCAGCATGGCCTGGCCGGCTGGCAGTGGATGTTCCTGATCCAGGGCCTGCCAACCATCGCCCTCGGCGTGCTGGCCATCAAGTTGCTCAGCGATGGCTACCAGAAAGCCACCTGGCTGAGCCCTGCCGAACGCCAGCTGATCGCCGCCGACCTCGAAGCCGACGCCGCCAGCAAGCCGAACACCACCGGCGACAGCGTCATGGCGGTGTTGACCAACCCGTTGATCTGGACCTTCGGCTTCGTCTATTTCTGCATCCAGAGTGGCGTGTATGCGATCAACTTCTGGCTGCCGTCGATCATCAAGAACATGGGCTTCGACAACCCGCTGCTGATCGGCTGGCTCAGCGCGATCCCGTACCTGCTGGCCGGTGTGTTCATGATCCTCTGCGGCCGCTCGGCGGACCTGCGCAACGAACGACGCTGGCACCTTGTGGTGCCGATGTTGATGGGCGCAGTCGGCCTGCTGATCGCGGTCAACTTTGCTGGCAACCCGCCTGTCGCCATTCTTGGCCTGTCGATCGCCACCATGGGCGCCCTCACCGGCCTGCCGATGTTCTGGCCGATGCCCACCGCACTGCTCAGCGCCGGCGCCGCCGTGGCAGGCCTGGCGATCATCAACTCGGTGGGGCAGATGGCCGGCTTCCTCAGCCCTTATCTGGTCGGGTTCATCAAGGACCAGACCGGTTCGACCGACGCCGCACTGTATTCGCTGGCCGCGTTGATCGTGCTGGGTAGCCTGGTGGCCTTGCGAGTTACCCGGGCAGGCGCATTGAGTACTGTCCGGTCCAATTGACACCATTGGTGAGTGAGCCCGCTCCAACAGGTACTGCATGGCCCTTGAGGCCTATGAAGCACCTGTGGGAGCGGGTTCACCCGCTAAGAGGCCGGCACAATCCCCCGCCGGTCGTCAGGTCAACGCATCCCCCCTCCTACCCCAGGCGTCAAATGGTTCCAAAGGCCCCCTTTGGAGAAGCCCCATGCCCCAACACGCCGTGGCCCGCCTCGAACAGCTCGATCCCAAGCGCCCCTTGCGCGTGCAGGCCGGCAACGAAGAAATGATCCTCGTCCGCCAGGGCGATCAGGTTCATGCCTACCAAGGCAACTGCCCACACGAAGGTGCGCCGCTGGAAGAAGGCGTGATCTGCGGTGGCCTGCTGGTCTGCCCCTGGCACAAGGCCGCGTTTGCCGCAGATGACGGTGCGGTGTGTGAACCACCAGCTCTGAACGACTTGCGCAGGTACCGGGCCTGGGTCAAGGATGGAGAAGTGTGGGTCGACGACCAACCGTTGCCCAAGAGCGAGCCGCCTCGCCACAGCGATGCGCGCACTTTCGTGGTGATCGGTGCCGGTGCCGCAGGCTCGGCGGCAGTCGCCACACTGCTCGACCACGGCTTCGGCGGACATCTGATCTGGCTCGACCAGGAGCGACAGCCGGCATACGACCGCACCGCCTTGAGCAAATTCGTCATCGCCGGGGAGATGGCACCCGACGAGGTGTCCGCCTTGCTGGAGCCCGACCAGTTGCGCAAAGGCCATCTGGATCGGCGCTTCGGCAAAGTACGTGCACTGGATGTAAAAAAACGCCAGATCATTCTCGCCGACGGCCAGCACATCAATTACGACGCCGCCCTGCTGGCCACGGGCGGCAAGCCGTTGCGCCCGCAGCTGCCCGGTGTCGATCTGCCCGGCATCATGACCCTGCGCTCGCGCGAGGATGCCGCGCGCCTGCTCGATGCTGCCGAACCTGGGCAGCCCGTGGTGATCGTCGGTGACGGCTTCATTGGCCTGGAAGCCGCCGCTGCGCTGCGCAAATACGGTGCGCAGGTCCATGTGGTCACGCGTCACCCACTGCCTCTGGCCAAACAGCTCGGTGAGCGCATCGGCCGCTGTATCCGCGAACTGCACGAACGCAAGGGTGTGGTGTTCCATGGTCCGACCGAAGTCGAGCGTTTTTTGGGCGAAGACAAGGTCGAAGCCGTGCAACTGGCCAATGGCGAAAAGATAAGTGCCGCACTGGTACTGCTCGGAACGGGTGTAAAACCGGCCACAGCGTTCGTGCAAGGGGTGCAGTTGGCCAAAGACCAGTCATTGTCGGTCGACGCCGAACTGCATGCCGCAGACGGCTTATGGGCCGCTGGCGATATCGCCACCTTCCCCCACGCAGGCCGACCGGTGCGCATCGAGCACTGGCGGCTGGCTCAGCAGCATGGCGTGATCGCTGCAGCCAACATGCTGGGTGAGCAACGCCGGTATAACGATGTGCCATTCTTCTGGACCTACCAGCACGGGCGCACCTACGAGGTGCTGGGGCATGCCCGGGACTGGGACCGCATCGAGTTTGTCGGGGAGCCGGAGAAAGGCGACTTCATCGCCTTGCAGTGTGCCGGGGAGCAGGTCGAGGCGGTAATTGCCAAGGGCTATTCGGACGCCATGGCGACGCTGTCACAACGGATGAAGCGGCCCTTGACCCTGGCTGAAGCCCTGGAGCTGATTGGTTGAGCGCATTGGGGAGCTCTGCGCCGGGGTCTCGGTCCCCCCTTTCCCCAATCATCCCGGTATCGTTCGCGCCATTGGTTTCCCACCTCTGGAGCAATGATGAAACTCTTGCAACCCTTGCAGATCGGCCCCCTGACCCTGCCCAACCGCGTGTTCATGGCCCCGCTCACCCGCCTGCGCAGCCTGGAACCTGGCGATGTGCCGACACCGATGATGGCCGAGTACTACCGCCAGCGCGCCAGCGCCGGGCTGATCATTACCGAAGCCACGCAGATCTCCTTCCAGGCCAAGGGTTACTCCGGCTCGCCAGGCATCCACAGCGCCGAGCAGGTCGCCGCCTGGAAAGCGGTGAACGACGGTATTCACGCTGAAGGCGGCCACAGCGCCGTGCAGGTCTGGCACACCGGCCGCGTTTCGCACACCTCGCTGCAACCCGACGGCGAGGCGCCGGTCGCACCGTCGGCGCTACCGGCCAACGCCCGCACCACCCTGCGTGACGACCAAGGCAACCTGGTGCGGGTGGAAACTTCTGCACCCCGTGCCCTGAGCGAAGACGAGATTGCCGCGATCGTTGCCGATTTCGGCCAGGCCGCCGCCAACGCCCGCGAGGCTGGTTTCGATTTCATCGAGCTGCACGCTGCCCACGGCTACCTGCTGCACCAGTTCCTCACCCCGAGCGCCAACCAGCGTGATGACCGTTACGGCGGCAGCGTCGAGAACCGTGCGCGCATCGTCCTCGAGGCCGTGGACGCCGCCATCGCCAACTGGAGCGCCGAGCGCGTTGGCATCCGCGTGTTCCCGCTGGGCGGCTTCAACGGCGTGGACAATGGCGAGGACCAGGAAGCTGCCGGCCTGTACCTGATCAAGGAACTGGCCAAGCGCAACCTCGCCTACCTGCACCTGTCCGAGCCGGACTGGGCAGGCGGCAAGCCCCTGCGTGACGAGTTCCGTGAGCAGATTCGTGCAGCGTACCCGGGCGTGATCATCGCTGCGGGCGCCTATACCGCCGAGAAAGGCGAAGATCTGATTGGTCGTGGCCTGATCGATGCCGTGGCCTTTGGGCGCAGCTACATCGCCAACCCGGACCTGGTTGAGCGGCTGCGGGTGCAGGCGCCTTTGAACGAGCATCGCGCGCAGTTCGACTATGCCAACGGGCCTGAGGGATATACGGATTATCCGTTCCTCAAGCAGGCCTGATTCTGAAAAACAGGGAGCTGAAAGGCTCCCATCTTTCAATCGTCAGTCTCGCTAATGCAAAGGGGGATCGACTTCAACCCGCACATTGAAAGCGTATAGGCGGCCTTTCTCATCAATCCCCACCTCGTAGGAAACCGCCTGGCCTTCTCGAAACTGTTTGCCGGGTTCTTGCAGAAAATACATGTCTTGTTCTGCTGTCTCAATCTCGGGATCAGCAGATACGGATAAGGGATTTGTCTTGCGATCGCTACTGGACATGATCAACACCTCCGTGCGGACAAGCCTTGCGCTCATTCAGGCAACAAACGAACGAGCGCAAGGTAAAGGCTTGCTACGCAGGACGTACGTTCGCTGCCTGCATACCTTTCTGGCCCCTTTCAGCTACAAAGGTAACCTTTTGGCCTTCTTTCAAACTTTTGAAACCGTCCGATGCAATGGATTTAAAATGGACGAAAAGATCATCGCCACCACCATCAGGGGTGATGAATCCAAATCCTTTTTCATCGTTGAACCATTTCACCGTGCCCGTTTTTTCTTCAGACATGTTCTTCACCTTTGATCTCTGAATTTCGTTTTACTGGGCAACCGATGTAACAGTGATGTCCAGCGCAGCTGTATCTTCGAACGATTCAGCAAGAATATCTACTGGCAGTTTTATCAGGTCTTTTCGTTTTTTATATACGAAAGCATTCTGGGCATTATCCGAGATCTGCCAAAGCCCGCGCCGCATAGGCATGGGAGCGCAGCCGCGCCAACGGATCATGAATTCGGCAATCGATCATCAGCTCATCAGCCCCGGTCTGTTCGATCAGCGAGCGCAGCCCTTCCCGCACCCGCTCCGGCCCACCAGCAATGCTGCAGGCCATCACCTGTTGCAATACCGCCCGCTCGTGGGCCGGCAAGCTCTGCACATAGCCTTCCTGCGGTTTGGGGAGCAAGCCGAAGCGCCCGACGTGCAGGTCGAGCATCCACTTACGGTGTGAACTGGCCTGGTAATCCGCCTCGGCATCGCTGTCGGCGGCAAACAGGTTCACGCCCACCATCACATACGGCTTGGCCAGTTGCGCGGAAGGCTGGAAGTTCGCCCGGTAATGGGCAATCGCTTGCAGCAGGTAACGCGGTGCGAAGTGCGAAGCGAAGGCATATGGCAACCCCAGCTTGGCCGCCAGATCGGCACCGAACAGGCTGGAGCCGAGGATCCACACCGGCAGTTCGTGCTTGCCCGGCACGCCACGGACCTGGCGCTTGCCGTTGTCAGCCAGGTAGTCGCGCAGTTCGGCGATGTCCTGGCTGAAGTCGCGCTCCTGCGCGGCACCGCGCAAGGCGCGAACGCTGGGGCCCGAGGTACCGGGCGCACGCCCCAGGCCCAGGTCGATGCGGCCCGGATGCAGTGTGTCGAGGGTGCCGAACTGCTCGGCGACTACCAGCGGCGCATGGTTGGGCAGCATGATGCCGCCGGCACCGACGCGAATGTGCTGCGTGGCATTGGCGATCTCATTGATCACCAGCGCGGTGGCAGCCGAACCGATGCCGGGCATGTCGTGGTGCTCGGCAATCCAGTAGCGGCGGTAATCATGCGGCTCGACGTGGCGAGCCAGCTGGCGGGATTCTTCGATCGCGTCGGCGAAGGTCTTGCCTTCGCCAATCATGACCAGATCCAGTACGGACAAGGCAGTCATGGGGTCTCCAGAGGGATTATCAGTGACGCCAGTGTCTTCGCTGTGGCGCCAGGGATAAACCCGAACTCAGGCCCTATATACGGGCCTGACAATCCCCAATCAGTCCTCCCAGGGAACGCCCAGCTCCCAGCTCGCTACTAAAAGGTCGATGAATCCCCGCACCCTAGGCGACAGATGTCGCTTGCTCGGGTAAACAATGCGGATCGGATCGGCCGGGGGCCGGTAGTCGTGCAACACCTCCACCAGTGTGCCAGCGCGCAGGTCGTCACCGGTAATGTAGGTCGGCAGGTGAATCAGCCCGAAACCTGCCCTGGCACCGTCGAGCATGGCCTCGGAACTGTCGATGTTGAGCCGCCCGGGGTCTTCGCACAGGTGCAGGCCCGCGTCGGTATGAAAGCGCCAGGGCATGGCTTTCTCGCCCGCGAGAAAGGCGATCTTGTCATGGCCATAGAGGTCGCCAGGAACCTGCGGCATGCCACGGGCTTCGAGGTACGCGGGTGAAGCACAGGTGACAAATTGTTGCCAGGCCACGGTGCGGGTCAGCAGTTGCGAATCCTCCTTGGGCGCACCGATGCGCACGGCAACGTCGACTCCCTCCTCGACCAGGTCGACGAAGCGGTCGGTGAAGCGGATGTCTGCACGAAGTTCGGGCCATTGCTTGAGGTACTGGTCGAGGATCGGCAGCACGTGACGCTGGCCGAGCGACAACGGCGCGGTGAGGCGCAGGGTGCCGGTAGGTTTGCCCCGGCGCTGGGCCATGGTGCTTTCCACTTCGTCCAGGTCGTCCAGAATCTGCCGCCAGCGCTCAAACGCCACCAGGCCCTCGTCGGTCAGGCTCAGCTTGCGCGTAGTGCGGTTGAGCAGGCGCACCGCCATGCGCGCTTCCAGCCGGGCGATGCTCTTGCCCACTGCCGAGCGGGTCGGGCCCAGGCTGGCCGCAGCGGCGGTGAAGCTGCCGGCCTTCACGGCACTGACGAAGGCGGCGATATCGCCGAAGCGGTTGGGTTCCATGGCGGGTTCCTGCGGATACGGAAGACCCGC
Organism: Pseudomonas sp. NPDC089996; assembly: GCF_044748405.1. Taxonomy (NCBI): domain Bacteria; kingdom Pseudomonadati; phylum Pseudomonadota; class Gammaproteobacteria; order Pseudomonadales; family Pseudomonadaceae; genus Pseudomonas; species Pseudomonas sp. NPDC089996. Next base: position 28,869 of record NZ_JBIVGA010000013.1, read on the forward strand.
TTAAATGGGTGCGTTTGGCACCATTGCAAGGGCTCACACAAGGACTTTGATGAGCAACAGGTGCACAGGGTAGAACAGGTAGGCCCAGCGCCGCACGGCAGGCACCGGCCAATGGTCGATACGCAACAGCAGGCAACCGATGGCAATCGCCAGCGCTGCGGCGGCCAGGGTAAGCAGGGTCACCGGGGCCGCGAGGTGCCCGCGCAACCAGCTGTTGGTCAGGTTGCCGGCCATGGCCAGCAGGCAAGGCAACAGCCAGGTCAGCCCACCCTGCCGGCGCGCCAGTACCCAGCCGGCAGGTAGCAACACGCCAGGCAGGCCGTACATCAAGTGTTCGCTGAAGACCGCACCGAGCAGCGCTGCAGCAAGCCCGAGCAGACGAACCTCTAGCTGCTGATGTTGCACGCCCCAGGCAACCAGCAGCCCCAAGGTCAGCGTGGGGATGATGCTGAAGGTCTGCGAGTCAGGGTCCAACCAGCGATAGGGAGGCTCGGACAGTACGGCGAACGCGAGCATCCAGCCGAGGTAGCGCAGGTTGATACTGCCTGCCCGCGCCACATTCACCGCCATGGCCAGGCAGAACAAAGGAAACGCGAACCTGCCGATGATGAACAGGCCTTGCGCCTCGGGCCAGATGAAGCGCACATGGTCGGCGACCATGGTCAGCATCGCCACCCACTTGACCAGGTCGAGCCCCGCCGAACGCACGCTCTAGCCCCCTGGCTCGCTGGCCGGCCCCAGGTACTTGTTGGTCCAGGCCGCCAGTGGCAACGGCGGTTGCTGGGCGAGAATGCGCCGCCAGATCAGCGCCAGGTCCTCGCGGTCGAACATCGAGGCCGCCCCGGCGCCCCGGTAGCTGCTGGGCCGGTCGACGATCCAGTGGCCCTGGCTGTCACGATGGGCCATGTTGAAGCGGAAAGTGTAATTGCCCGGGATGCCCATGCGCAGGTCGGTGACCACCAGCGTATTCCCGACCTGGTCATAGCGCAGCCAGTCGTCGGTGAACCAGCGCAGGCGCTGCAGTAACGTTGAACCGTTCAGTGCCTGCGCCGCCTCCAGGTTCAGCGGCAGGCGCTGCATTTCTGGCGGTTCGCGGTCGAACGTGCTGCTGATACCTTCGTAGTAATGGCCATCCGGGGTCTTCGCCAGCACGCGCCAGACCAGGCTGTTGAACGCGATTGGCACGGCGCGGACTTCGTTCACCGCGATGCCCTGGGCATCGAGCGCTGCCTGCATGCGCTGTTCGGCGGCCATGCGCCCGGCCAGGCCGAACCCCAGGTAGGCCGTGCTGAATGCCAATGCCAGGCTCAACAGCGGCACCGCCCTGCCCTTCAGGCCCTTGAACGCCGCGTAGATCACGGCCGCCAACAGCGGCACGGTATACACCGGGTCGATGATGAACACCGCTGCCCAGCTCAGTGGGGTGAACGGCAGCGGCCAGAACAGCTGGGTGCCGTAGACGGTGAACGCATCGAGGACCGGGTGGGTTACCAGCACCAGCCAGAACGCCAAAAACAACCGGGGCAGCGTATATCCCTTGGCGGGCCAGCGCGTTCGGCCGAGCCGGTCGACCAGCCAGGCCAGCAACAGGGCCACGCCGGTGAGAACGAAGATCGAGTGGGAGAAGCCGCGGTGGTAAGTCATCTGCGACACCGGGTCTGCGTAGCGGATGACCACGTCAAGGTCCGGCACGGTGCCCAGCGCAGCGCCGTAGACAAGTGAGCGCCGGCCCTGGATGCGGCCGAGTACCGTACCTTGCAGCGCTGCGCCGAGTACGGCTTGGGTAATGGAGTCCAAGGTGAGGCTTCCTCAGTGGCAATGAGGAAACCTAACCTTCTACACCCGGCTGGCGCAATCGCCGCTGTGTGACAATATTCGTGGTGCGGAACGCTTTGCCGGGAGGGATCAGCCGAGGTCACCGCCCCCCACCGGCAGGGTCACGCCGGTGATATAGGAGGCCTCATCCGAAGCCAGGAAGAGGATCGCGCCGACCTGCTCGTCGATGCTGCCGTAGCGGTGCATCAGGCTGCTGTCGAGGGTCTGGTCGACGATCTGCTGGTACCAGGCCTTGTCCTGCTCGCTCTGCTCGCTGCTGTTGCGCGGCACCCGGCGCGGGGGCGCCTCGGTACCGCCAGGCGCGGTGGCGTTGACCCGGATGCCGCGGCCAGCGGTTTCGAAGGCCAGGCACGCGGTGAGTGCGTTGACGCCGCCCTTGGCCGCGCCGTACGGCACGCGGTTGACCCCACGGGTGGCGATCGACGAGACGTTGACGATGGCGCCGCTGCCGCGTTCGAGCATGTACGGCAGTGCCGCATGGCAGCACCACAGGGTCGGGAACAGCGAACGGCGCACTTCGGCCTCGATCTGGTCCACTTCATAGTGCTCGAAGGGCTTGGCCCAGAGGGTGCCGCCGACGTTGTTGACCAGGATGTCGAGGCGGCCGAAGGTTTCCACCGCCGTGGCCATGACCCGGGCGCAATCGGCATGCAGTTCGAGGTCGGCGGTGAGGGTCAGCATGCCCTCCCCGGTCAGTTCGTGGACCAGCTCGGAACGGTCCACGGCCACCACTTGCGCACCTTCGGCCTTGAGCCGCCAGCACACGCCGCGGCCGATGCCCTGGGCGGCGCCGGTGACCAGGGCGACTTTGTTGTGGAATCGGTTGTTCATGTCGATCTCCTTCCAATCCGAAATTGCCGGGAGGGCTGCGCCCTCCATCGCGACGCAAGGCCGCTCCCACAAGGGAACGCGGTACATGTGGGAGCGGCCTTGTGTCGCGAAAGGGCCGCAACGCGGCCCCGCAATCCGGCAGCCAAATAAAAGGAGGCCACCGTCACCCGCACGATGCCGGCGGCCGCAAGTAAACTCAGGCCGCAGCCGCCGCAAACTTCTCGTAGTAGAAGTTCGCCGGGTTGATGTCCTGCTCGCGCAGGAACTGGCTTACCGCCTCGACCATCGGCGGTGGCCCGCACAGGTACACATCGACGTCGCCGTCATTGAGGTGCTGCGGCGCAATGTGCTGGGTCACGTAGCCTTTTTGCGGGTGCTGGCTGTCGGGGTTGGCCACGCAGGCACTGAAGGTGAAGTTCGGGATGCACGCAGCCAGCGCCTGCAGGCGGTCCAGCTCGACCAGGTCGAAATCGTTGGTCACGCCGTAGATCAGGTGCACGGGATACTCGCTGCCCTGCTCGGCGATCTTCTCCAGCATCGCCGTGAACGGCGCAAGGCCTGTGCCACCGGCCAGCAGCAACAGCGGACGCTGGATCGGCCGCAGGTAGAAGCTGCCCAACGGGCCTGCCAGGCTCATGCTGTCGCCGGCCTTGGCCAGGCTGGTCAGGAAGCTGCTCATCAGCCCACCCGGTACGTTGCGGATCAAGAAGCTGACCTCGCCGTCCTTCTGCAGCGAGCTGAAGGAATAGGCACGGCTCTGGTCGCTGCCCGGCACCTTGAGGTTGACGTATTGCCCCGGCAGAAACGCCAGGCGGCTCAGTGCCTCGCCCTTGATCGACAAGGCAATGGTGCTGGCCGACAGCTGACGCACATCGCTGATGGCGGCCTCGAAGCTGGCCTGCTCGGTCTTGCACAGCTGCGACGACGCCGGGATGCGCACCACGCAATCGCTTTCGGCGCGCATCTGGCAGGTGAGCACGTAGCCTGCGGCGATTTCGTCCTCGCTCAGGGCGTCTTCGATGAAGTTGTCACCCAAGTCATAACGCCCGGACTCGGCCTTGCACTTGCAGGTGCCGCAGGCACCGTCGCGGCAGTCCAGCGGGATGTTGATGCCCTGGCGGTAGGCGGCATCGGCCACGGTTTCATGGCCGCTGGCCTCGATGAAGCGGGTCACCCCGTCTTCGAAATTAAGCGCGATCTGGAAGCTCATGTTGCACCTCGCGGGCGAGCCTGGCTGCGGTGCGCCATGTGGCACACCGGATGGCTCGCGTTACCTCGGATCAGATGTGGTAGATGTCGATGACCTGACGCACGTAGTCATTCTTCAGCACCACCTTCTTGGCCTTGATCAGCGGCTGTTCGCCGCGCAGGTCGAGGGTGTAGTAACTGGTGCCGAAGTAACTGTCGGTGGTCTTGTAGCGAAAGCTCAGGGTGTGCCAGTTGAAACGCACCTGGCAGCTGCCCTCGCCCTGTTCGACGATCTCGATGTTGCTGATGTTGTGCGAGGTGCGGGTATCCGGCACGGTCGCACTGGAGCGCTCGGTCTTGATGCGGAACACGCGGTCTTCGAGGCCGCCACGGTTGCCGTACCAGATCAGGGAGATTTCGCTCTGCGGGTCCTCGGTCAGGCTGTCGTCATCGTCCCAGGCCGGCATCCAGAAGGTCGCGTCGCTGGCGTACAGCTCCAGCCACTGGTCCCACCGGGCGTCATCCAGATAGCGCGCTTCGCGGTAGAGGAAGTCGCGCACGCAGTCATGCAGGCTCATTGCACGGCCTCCGCGGGGATCAGTTGGGGTTCCTGTGCGAGGGCTTTGATCATGGTGTCCTGCCAGTACTTGTGCTGCAGCACGAACAGGCCTTCGTCCTCGGTACGCACGCCCGACAGCAGCGGCTCGAGCTCGATTTCCTTCGCCGCGTCATCGGCGCCTTCCACCCAGTGTTGTGCACCACGGGACATGTCGTTCCAGCCAGTGCCGCCGCCGTAGCCGGTCTGGCAGGAGCGGAACTCTTCCAGGTCATCCGGGGTGGCCATGCCACTGACGTTGAAGAAGTCTTCGTATTGGCGGATGCGCTTGGCCCGTGCATCGGCGCTTTCGCCCCTGGGCGCGATGCAGTAGATGGTGATTTCGGTCTTGTTCACCGAAATTGGCCGGGCAATGCGGATCTGCGAACTGAACTGGTCCATCAGGTACACATTCGGGTACAGGCACAGGTTGCGCGAGTTCTCGATCATCCAGTCGGCGCGGGCCTGACCGAAATCGGCAGCCAGCTGGTCGCGGCGCTCGAAGGCCGGGCGGTCTTCGGGGTTGGCCCAGCGGGTCCACAGCAACAGGTGGCCGTGGTCGAAGGAGTAGAAACCACCACCCTGCTTGGCCCAAGAACCTGCGCTCATGGTCTTGATCTCGTCACCGGCCTCGCGCTGCTTGCGTTGGTTCTGGGTGGCGGCGTAGTTCCAGTGCACGGAGCTGACGTGGTAGCCGTCGGCACCGTTTTCGGCGGTGAGCTTCCAGTTGCCCTCGTAGATGTACGAACTGGCACCGCGCAGCACCTCCAGCCCTTCAGGGGACTGGTCGACGATCATGTCGATGATCTTCGCCGACTCGCCCAGGTGCTCGATCAGCGGCTTGACGTCAGCATTGAGGCTACCGAACAGGAAGCCCCGGTACGACTCGAAGCGGGCGACCTTGGTCAGGTCATGGGAGCCGTCACAGTTGAAGCTTGCGGGGTAACCGGCGTTGCTTGGGTCTTTAACCTTGAGCAGTTTGCCGCTGTTGTTGAAGGTCCAGCCGTGGAACGGGCAGGTGTAGCTGGCGCGGTTGCCGCGCTTGTGCCGGCACAGCATGGCGCCGCGGTGACTGCAGGCATTGAGGAAGGCATTGAGCTCTCCGTCCTTGTTGCGCGCGATGAAGACCGGCTGGCGCCCCATGGTCAGGGTGAGGAAGTCGTTCTTCTCGGGGATCTGGCTTTCATGGGCCAGGTAGATCCAGTTGCCCTCGAAGATGTGCTTCATTTCCAGGTCGAACAGGCGCGGGTCGGTGAACATCTCGCGTTTGCAGCGGTAGACGCCCGTTTCGCGATCGTCCTCGAGCATGGCATTGAGGTAGTCGAATCCCAGGGACATGGCCAGGGTCTCCAATTGTTATTGTTCAGGCCGGGTCAGGTTAGGGGTTGCCCTGGGGGGGCAATATCCATCGCGTGCAGAGTGCTATCCGATTTGTGCAAATATCGTTTCGATAGCATTTATCCATTGATCAGTGCGCTGCGCCTGAAGTAAGCTCGGGCTCATTCATTGGAGAGCAACATGCCGAAACACACCCGCAACCACGCCAACCACACTGGTCGCAACCTGCGCCCTGTGCTGGCCGTTGCCGGCTGCCAGGCTGCTGCCAGCTATTACTTTGGGTATTGGTTTAGCCACTAGGCGCCGATACCCACACGGCGCCCACCTTCGAGGGGCCGCCGAACATGAGAATACTCAAACCCCCGGTCGGCTCCCCGACCGGGGGTTTTGCTTTTCAGGCCATTGCACGTTTACCGATTCGAACTGAGGACAGATTCATGAACTACGCCACTTATTACTACGCAAGCACCTATGCCTGGCGATTTAGCCAATCCCGTTCGGGCCAGCCTGCCGCCTCCGATCGGTCACGCTCCGGTGGCAACGCTGCAGACAATCAATCAACGAATAGTCGAACACCTCGATAGGGCCGACCGCGCGGGCCAGAACCCGCCGTCCGCCCAGGGAACATACGCCATGCAAGCCTCGAACCTCGCTCTGCCCCTGACTCAACCGCACGCTGCCAACACCACTGTCAGCCAGCGCCTGCCCAGCCCGCACCTGCTCAAGCAGCAAATGCCGCTGTCTACCGAACTCGCCCAGCAAGTCCACGGCCACCGCCAGGCCATCCGCGCCATCCTCGAAGGCCGCGACCAGCGCCTGCTGGTGATCGTCGGCCCGTGCTCGATCCACGACCCCCGCTCGGCCCTGGAATACGCCGACCGCCTGGCCGCGCTCAGCCGTGAAGTCGATGACAAGCTGCTGCTGGTGATGCGTGCCTACGTGGAAAAACCCCGAACCACGGTTGGCTGGAAGGGCCTGGCCTACGACCCGCACCTCGATGGTAGCGACGACATGCATGCCGGCATCGCCCTGTCCCGCGGCTTGATGCTGAGCATGATCGAACGCGGTCTGCCGATCGCCACCGAGTTGCTGCAACCGATGGCCGCCGGCTACTTCGACGACCTGCTGGGCTGGGCAGCGATTGGCGCGCGCACCACCGAGTCGCAGATCCACCGGGAAATGGTCAGCGGCCTGGAGCTGCCGGTCGGCTTCAAGAACGGCACCGACGGTGGCGTCGGCATTGCCTGCGACGCCATGCGCAGCGCCGCAGCGCCGCACCGGCACTTCGGCATGGACGCGCAGGGCTACCCGGCGACCATCGAGACCCTGGGCAACCCGGACACCCACCTGGTGCTGCGCGGCGGGCACAAAGGCCCGAACTACGATGCCGGCAGCATCGCCCAGGCTCGCCAGGGCCTGGCCAAGGCCGGTTTGCAGGCACGCATCGTGGTCGACTGCAGCCATGCCAACAGCGGCAAGGACCCTGCGCGCCAGCCATCCGTGTTCGAGGACGTGCTGGCCCAGCGCCTGGCCGGCGACAGCTCGATTGTCGGGGTGATGCTCGAAGGCCACCTGTTCGACGGTTGCCAGGCCCTGGGTAAAGGGGCACTGAAATACGGCGTGTCGATCACCGACGGCTGCCTGGGCTGGAGCGCGACCGAAACCCTGCTGCGCGTGGCCGCAGCGCGTCTGTGACAGACCTCTGCAAGCCCGGCGAGACATGACCCGTTCAAGTGCGCTAGGCTTGCGGTTTTACCCCCAAGGAGCAGTATCCATGGCACGCGCCACCGCCCGTCACATCCTCGTCGCCTCTGAAGACAAGTGCAACGAACTGAAAGCCCAGATCGAAGCCGGTGCCGACTTCGCTGAAATCGCCAAAGCCAACTCCACCTGCCCGTCCAGCCGCCAGGGCGGTGACCTGGGCTCGTTCGGCCCAGGCCAGATGGTCAAGGAATTCGACACCGTGGTGTTCAGCGCCCCGGTCAACACCGTACAGGGCCCGGTCAAGACCCAGTTCGGCTATCACCTGCTGGAAGTGACCAGCCGCCAGGATTAAGTCATCGCATCCGATGACCATCCCTGTGGGAGCGGGTTCACCCGCGAATGCGTCCGGTCAGGCAGCTACATTGCCTGATCGGATGCATTCGCGGGTGAACCCGCTCCCACAGGTCGCTCTCGGGGTGTGGATCTTCTGCATGAGCTGGATGGTGCAGGCTGCGCCCACCCACGCTCTCACCGTCTACGGCGAAGCCCCCCGCTACAGCGAAACCTTCCGCCACTTCGACTACGCCAACCCAGCCGCGCCCAAAGGTGGCCTGATGCGCCGCTCGGCCATCGAGATCGGCCAGTTCGACCATATCCTCCCCTACATCGACAAAGGCATCGGCGTCAGCGAGGTCGATGGCTGGCTGTATGCGCCCCTGGCACAACGCTCGTTCGACGAGCCCTATACCGTCTATGGCCTGATCGCCCGGCGCATGGAACGCGGGCCGGCCGACGCCTGGCTGCGCTTCGAGATCGACCCCAAGGCGACCTTCGCCGATGGCAAACCGGTACGCGCCGAAGACGTACGTTTCAGCTTCGAGAAGCTCATGGCCGAAGGCAGCCTCAAGTACCGCACCCAGTTCGCCGACGTCGCCGGGGTCACGGTCGAAGGCCCGCTGCTGGTGCGCTTCGACCTCAAGCAACCCCACGGCCGTACCCTGGCCCTGGACCTGGCCAGCCTGCCGGTGCTGCCCGAGCACGACTGGGCGAACCGCGACTTCGCCAACGGCGCAGGCTTCGACAAGCCGGTCGGCAGCGGCCCGTATCGCATCGGGCGCATCGACAACGGCCGCAGCATCACCTTCGAACGCGACCCGCACTGGTGGGCGAAAGACTTGCCAGTCAATCGTGGACGCTACAATTTCGAACACATCCGCATCGAATATTTCGGCGATACCGAAGTGGCACGCCAAGTGCTCAAGGGCGGTGGCTACGACTACAACCGCGAATTTTCCGCCACTGCCTACACCCTGGGCTACAACGGCGCGCAGCTGGACGATGGCCGCCTGCAGCGCGCGCACCTGGGCCCGGCCAAGCCGCAGGCGGCCCAAGGCTTCGTGTTCAACCTGGACAAGCCACAGTTCAAGGACCGCCGCGTGCGCCAGGCACTGGCCATGCTCTGGGACTTCGAGTGGAGCAACCGGCAGATGATGCGCAATATGTACATCCGCCAGCAGAGCCTGTTCTCCAATACCCCGCTGGCGGCACGTGAGCTGCCGGATGCCGGCGAGCTCAAGCTGCTCGAACCGCTGCGTGGCCGGGTGCCGGACGAAGTGTTCAGCCAGGTATTCGCCGCCCCGGTCACCGATGGCTCGGGCATCATTCGCCCACAACAATTGCAGGCACTGGCCTTGTTGCAACAGGCCGGCTGGCACCCCGAAGGTGATCGGCTGGTCAACGCCCAGGGCGAGCCGCTGGCATTCACCTTCCTCAACGGCCAGTCCGGCCTGGAACGCCTGCTGCTGCCATGGAAGCGCAACCTGGCGCAGATCGGCATCACCCTGAACATTCGCAACGTCGACTCGGCGCAGTACGTGAACCGGCTGATGGCCCGCGACTACGACATGATCGTCACCGGCTATGCAGTCACCCTGTCGCCGGGCGCCGAACTCTACAACTACTTCGGCTCGGCCGCCGCCAACGACCCGGGCTCGAACAACCTGATGGTGCTCAAGGACCCGGTGGTCGACCAGCTGATCGATGGCCTGGTGCGCGCCGACACCCAGGCCGACATGCTGCACCACGCCCACGCCCTGGACCGGGTGCTGCAATGGAACTACTACTGGATCCCCAACTATTACCCGCCCGGCAGCTCGACAGTCTGGTGGAACCGCTTCGGCCTGCCGAACATCCAGCCCGCCTATGACGAAGGCCTGGACAGCTGGTGGGAAATCAGCCCGACGGCGCTGACCAACGCGCAGATGGCCGCACGGCAGAAGGCCAAGCCATGACCAGCTACATCCTGCGGCGCCTGCTGCTGATCATCCCGACCTTGCTGGCGATCCTGCTGGTCAACTTTGCCATTGTCCAGGCCGCGCCCGGTGGCCCGGTCGAACAGGCGGTTGCGCGCCTGCAGGGCCTGGGCGGTGGTGCCCCTGGCTCGCGGGTCGAGGTGGTCCACGGCGAATCTCGCGCCACCCGCGGCCTGGACCCTAAGCTGATCGAGGAGATCAAGCGCCAGTACGGTTTTGACAAGACTGCGCCGGAACGTCTATGGCTGATGCTCGGCCAGTACGCCCGGCTGGACTTCGGCCAGAGTTTCTTCCGCGGCGCCAAGGTCACCGACCTGATCCTCGACAAGCTGCCGGTGACCCTGTCGTTGGGCTTCTGGGCCACGCTGATCACCTACCTTGTGTCGATCCCACTGGGCATCCGCAAAGCCGTGCACCATGGCAGCCGCTTCGATGCCTGGAGCAGCGCGCTGATCGTGGTCGGCTACGCCCTGCCCTCGTTCCTGTTCGCCCTGCTGCTGATCGTGCTGTTCGCGGGCGGCACGTCGCTGAACTGGTTCCCGGTACGTGGCCTGGTATCGGATGACTTCGACCAGCTCAGCCTGCTGGGCAAGCTGGCCGATTACTTCTGGCACCTGGTGCTGCCGGTCGGCGCCCTGGTGATCGGCGGCTTTGCCACCCTCACCCTGCTGACCAAGAATGCTTTCCTCGATGAAATCTCCCGCCAGTACGTGGTTACCGCCCGCGCCAAGGGCCTCAGCGAACGCCGTGTGCTTTATGGGCACGTGTTGCGCAACGCCATGCTGCTGGTGCTGGCCGGGCTGCCGCAGGCGCTGATCACGGTGTTCTTTGCCGGTTCGCTGCTGATCGAGGTGATCTTTTCCCTTGATGGCCTCGGCCGCATGAGTTACGAAGCGGCCGTGTCGCGCGACTACCCGGTGGTGTTCGGCACGCTGTTCATCTTCACCTTGGCCGGCCTGCTGTTCCGCCTGATCGGTGACCTGGCCTTCACCGTACTCGATCCACGCATCGACTTCGACTCGAGGGCGCACTGATGCTGTCGCCGGTTTCGCGTCGTCGCCTGCTGCGCTTTCGCCGCAACCGCCTGGGCTGGGTGTCGCTGTGGCTGTTTGCCGGCCTGCTGGTGCTGAGCCTGTGCGCCGAGCTGGTGGCCAACGACAAGCCGCTGCTGCTGAGCTACAAAGGCGATTTGTACATGCCTGCACTCAAACGCTACAGCGAGCAGCAGTTCGGTGGACAACTGCCGTTCCAGCCAGACTACCGCAGTGCCTACGTTCGCCAGCTGATCGAGGGTCAGGGTGGCTGGATGCTGTTCACGCCCATCCCGTTCAGCGCCGACACACCCAACTACGACCTGCAGGTGCCAACCCCCAGCCCGCCGAGCGCAAGCAACTGGCTGGGTACCGACGACCAGGGCCGCGACGTACTGGCACGGGTGCTGTACGGCACCCGCACCTCGCTGTTGTTCGCCTTTGCCCTGACGGTGATCAGCGTGCTCATCGGCGTCGGCGCGGGCGCGCTGCAGGGCTATTACGGCGGCTGGGTGGACCTGTTCGGGCAACGCCTGCTGGAAGTCTGGTCGGGCCTGCCAGTGCTGTATCTGCTGATCATCCTCAGTGGTTTCGTCGAACCGGATTTCTGGTGGTTGCTGGGCATCATGGCGCTGTTTTCTTGGCTGACCCTGGTCGATGTGGTGCGCGCCGAATTTCTCCGTGGGCGCAACCTCGAATACGTCAAGGCCGCACGCGCACTGGGGTTGCCGGATACACAGGTGATGCTGCGCCATGTGCTGCCCAACGCGATGAATGCCACGCTGACCTATGTGCCGTTCATGCTCACCGGGGCGATCACCACGCTGACGGCGCTGGACTTCCTCGGCTTCGGCATGCCCGCTGGCAGCGCCTCGCTGGGTGAACTGGTGACCCAGGGCAAGCAGCACCTTGAAGCGCCGTGGCTGGGCTTTACCGCGTTCTTTGTACTGGCGGTGATCTTGTCGCTGCTGGTGTTCATCGGCGACGCCCTGCGTGAGGCGTTCGACCCCAGAAAATAGTGTTCAGGCCACCGACATCGCCAAGGAGTTTCTGCATGACTTTGAAAGGCAAGACTGCACTCGTCACCGGCTCTACCAGCGGCATCGGGCTGGGCATCGCTCAGGTACTGGCCCGCGCCGGAGCCAACATCGTGCTCAATGGGTTCGGCGACCCGACGGCGGCACTGGCGCAGATCGCCAGCCATGGCGTGAGGGTGGTCCACCACCCGGCGGACCTGTCCGATGTGGCGCAGATCGAAGCGCTGTTCGCCCAGGCCGAGCACACCTTCGGCGGCGTCGATATCCTGGTCAACAACGCCGGCATCCAGCACGTGGCACCGGTTGAGCAGTTCCCGGTGGAAAGCTGGGACAAGATCATCGCCCTCAACCTGTCTGCAGTGTTCCATGGCACCCGCCTGGCGCTGCCCTGCATGCGCGCACGCAACTGGGGGCGGATCATCAATATCGCTTCGGTGCACGGGCTGGTAGGTTCCAGTGGCAAAGCGGCCTATGTGGCGGCCAAGCACGGCGTGGTCGGCCTGACCAAAGTGGTTGGGCTGGAAACCGCCGTCAGCAACGTCACCTGCAATGCCATCTGCCCGGGGTGGGTGCTGACCCCGCTGGTGCAGAAGCAGATCGACGATCGTGCTGCCAAGGGTGTCGATCCCCAGCAAGCGCAACACGACCTGCTGGCCGAGAAGCAGCCTTCACTGGCGTTCGTCACCCCCGAACACCTCGGTGAGCTGGTACTCTTCCTGTGCAGCGAGGCTGGGAGCCAGGTTCGCGGCGCCGCCTGGAACGTCGACGGAGGCTGGTTGGCCCAGTGACGGGTTGCCAGAACGCGGTTTCGTGACCGCACGTAGCTGCGTGATCAGGCATAATGTCGCCCTTTTTTGCCCGAAGCACAGGTGCCCCATGAAAGCTCAAGCCCGCCATATCCTGGTCAAGACCGCTGACGAAGCCGAAAAGCTCAAGCAGCGCATCGCCAACGGCGAGGCCTTCGACGTGCTGGCGAAGAAGTTCTCCACCTGCCCTTCGGGCAAGCGCGGCGGCGACCTGGGCGAAGTGCGCCCTGGCCAGTTGGTGGGCGCGATCGACCAGGTGATCTTCAAGAAGCCCCTGCGCGTGGTGCACGGGCCGATCAAGAGCAAGTTCGGCTACCACCTGGTGCAGACGTTCTATCGCGACTGATAGCCACGGGCCACCTGACATTTTTGCCAGTTGCCCCACCTTCGCGCATTGCATACAACTCAGGCAGGGCCGAAGCCGCACATGAAATGCCGCTTCAGGAAGTGGTCCCTCTAATGGACTCGGAGACCTGCCTATGCGTTGCCTACGCCTGTTGCGACCTGCTGCATTCCCCCTCCTCACCCTGCCACTGATCGTACACGCCCAAGCCTTGACCGTTTCGCCCGGGGACAACCTGGGCGCCGTCGTGCAGAGCCAGGACATCGACGATTTCCAGATGACGGGTGGGACGGTTCAATCGCTCAACCAAGGGCAAGGCTACGACACGTTCTACATGTCCGGCGGCCAGATCACCGGCGCATTCGAGGATGGCGACAGCGCGATCTTCGCCGGCGGGCGTATCGGCCGGGTAGACCTCAAGCTGGCCGACAACTTCTTCGAAATGTCCCAGGACCTTGGTGTCGATACCGTGATCGATGGCAACCTGGTCAGTGGCTTCGGCAACGACACGATCATCCTGCGTAGCGGCACCATTGGCGGCAACATCAGTACCAGTGGCGGCGTGGACAACATCACCATCAGCGGTGGGGCCCTGCAGGGCAATGTCCTGGCCAGCGCCGGCAATGATGTCTTCAACTGGTCCGGTGGCAGCATCGGCGGGCGGGTCGACATGGGTATCGGCGACGACCAGGCCACTATCAGCGACCTTACGGCGCAGACGCTCACCATCGATGTCGATGGGGGCGCGGGCAATGACGCCCTGCTGTTCACCAACAGCGAGGTCGTCGGCGGTGCCCACTACCTGAATTTCGAAACCATCGACCTCACGCAGAGCAGTCACCTCACCTTGGACGACACCCTTACCCTGGGGGACGCCGACAGCGGCAGCGGCAAACTGAACATCGATGCCAGCAGTGCAGTGACTTCCCGCCAGGGCTCGGTTTCGCCCTTTACCAGCGGGCAGCTCGCAACCCTGAGCAACAGCGGTACGATTGACCTCTCCAGCGGCAACGATGCCCAAGGCCGCCTGACGATCAACGGCAATTATGAGGGCGACAACGGCGAGCTGCGGCTGAACAGCGTACTGGCCAGCGATGACTCAGCATCCGATCGCCTGGTGGTCAGCCAGGGGGCCATCAGTGGCAGCACGCGCCTGACGGTCAACAACCTGGGGGGTGCGGGCGCCGCCACCCACCAGAACGGCATCCAGGTCGTCGAGGCCCGTGATGGCGCCACCAGCACCGCCACGGCCTTTGTCCAGACCCAGACGCTGTCGGTGGGCGCCTACGATTACCGCCTGTTCAAGGGCGGTGTGACCGCTGGCAGCGAGAACAGCTGGTACCTGCGCTCGACGCTGGTGGCAAGCCCAGCCCCTGCCCCCCAAGAACCTGAGCAACCTGGGCAGCCTGAACAACCAGGGCAGCCCCCGGTCGAGCCTGCGGTAACGCCGCCCGTGGCAGCACCAGCCCCCGGCCAGGCGGAACTGCCAGCCCCGGTTGCCGGCACCAGCGTACCCCTGTACCGCCCTGAAGTGCCGGTTTACGCCGCCGCACCCCGAGGCGCGGCGATCATCGCCCGCCAGGCGCTGGGCACTTTCCACCAGCGCCAGGGCGATCAGCAACTGCTGGCTGGCCAAGGCGGCCTGAGCGCCAGTTGGGGCCAGGCCTACGGTGGGGCGTTGCGCCAGCAATGGAGCGGCACCGTCAGCCCGAGCCTGGACGGCGACCTGTACGGTTTCAAGGTGGGTCAGGACCTGTATGCCAAGGTCGACGAAGACGGCTACCGCCAGCACGTGGGCCTGTACGTGAGCCACAGCCGCCTGGAAGCCGACGTCAAGGGCTTCGCCCTGGCCGTGGAGGACCGCAGTGTCGGTGACCTCAAGCTCGACGGCGACAGTGTAGGTGGCTACTGGACCCTGGTAGGGCCACAAGGCTGGTACGTCGATGGCGTCGTGCAATACACCAAGCTTGACGGTCGCGCCCGCTCCGACCGAGGTGACAAGCTGAACATCGACGGCCACGCCTGGACCGCTTCGCTGGAGTCCGGCTACCCGATCAGCGTGTCCGAGCGCTGGACGGTAGAACCCCAGGCTCAGCTGATTGCTCAGAAAGTCTCACTGGACAGCGCCAACGACAGCGTCTCGCACGTCAGCCATGATGCCCAGGTCGAGCTGACCGGTCGGCTCGGCGTGCGCCTGGAAGGCGCCTTCAGCGCCAGCAGCGTGCGCTTGCTGCAACCTTACGCCCAGCTCAACCTGTGGCACGGCGATGGTGGTCGCGACACGCTGACGTTCGATGGAGTGGACAAGATCAAAACCGACTACCGCTACACCTCGGCGCAGCTCGAAACCGGCCTGGTTGCCCAGGTAAGCGAGGCGTTGAGCCTGCACGGCGGCGTGCAGTACTCCACCAACCTCGACAGCCGCCAGCAGGAATCCAGCGGCGTGAACCTGGGCGTGCGCTGGCAGTTCTAGCGGCGCGCCGCCAGCAGGCCGAGGCCGGCGCAACCGAGCAGCGAGGCGCTGACCCGGTTGAACAGCCGGCGCGGCCCTGGCTGGCTGAACCAGCGTTGCAGGTAGGCACCCAGCCCCGAGTAGATGGCGATTGCCGCCCACTCCAGCAGCAGGAACAGCACGCCCAGCCAGAGGAATTGCTCGCTCACCGGGGTGGCACTGCCGACCGAGACGAACTGGGGCAGGAAGGCGGTGAAGATCAGGATGGCTTTGGGGTTGCCCGCCGCCACCCAGAACTCCTGACGCGCCAGGCGCCAGGTGCCACTCGGGTGATCGCTGGCCACCACCGCTTCACCCACTGGCGCGCGCCACAGCTGCCAGGCGATGTAGAACAGGTAGGCTGCGCCGACCACCTTGATCGCCAGGAACAGGTACTCGCTGGTATGCAGCACCACCGCCAGGCCCATGGCGGCCAGGGCGATCATGCCGCTGAAGGCGATGATCCGCCCGCCACCGGCCACGCAGGCAGTGCGCAGGCCGTAGCGGCTGGCATTGTGCAACGACAACAGGTTGTTCGGCCCCGGCGCCATGTTCAGGGCAAAGCAGGCAGGGATGAACAGCAACAGGCTCGACAGGTCCACTTTCTTCTCCTTGTAATCAGCCTTTCATTTCGGCGTTTACCGGTCATCCGGTCAAGGTACAGCCAGCTACAAAAACTGTACGGGCGCCAGGCCAGGCGCCATGCGCCTTCGTTTGCTGGCTATCGCGCTTCGCTTGCAACCTCACGCACATTGATAGCCAATTAATATCAACTATCGGTAAAAGCCCATCTATACCTGCCCATGGCACAAACAGTGCCCAGGTGCATGGAGCCCTGCGCAACGGAAGCGGGAGTCAAGGCACCTGTCCTTTCAACACGTATAGGGATTTACAACATGGATAGCATCGGAATCAGCGCTGCACAGATCAACTGGAACGGCGGCCAGCGCATTACCCTCGGCTCCGGCGACGTGGCCACCTGCACCACCCTGCGCCCCGGCCAACTCTACGGCGTTTTCATCTACAACTCGGCAGGCAACGACAACAATGCCGACGTCAACCTGGTCTGGAGCAACAGCCAGCCCCCCTGCCAGATGACCATCCCCGGCACTACCGCCAACGCAGGGCTGGCTTCGATCGGTTTCGTCTCGGGTACGGACACCCAGACGATCTCCCTGTCGGTGCCACCGAACAGCGGCATTGCCCAGGTCGAAGCATGGATCGGCAGCGTCAGCATGCCGACCAATACGGCGGGTTTGAACAATCAGCCGCTGCCGGCCAACGGCGAGCAAGTGCCCTTCAACAAGTACACCCGTTACTACGCCGTGCCGCCCTCCAAATGGATGAAACTGACCATTGTCAGTACCATCAACCAGTTCATCTCCTGCCAGTTCCGCCAGGACAAGGCCGTGGTGTTCGTGGTCAATGAAACCAGCAATGGCCTGCTCAGCGGGCAGGTGCAATGCATGGGGCCGACGGCCAAGGAACAAGGCGTGGTCAACATCACCACCTCCTCCACCCAGAGCATCAACGAGAACCTGCAAGGTGATGGCAGCCAGTGGGTATGGATCGATGCCGATAGCCCGCAAGACTCGAAAACCGCCAGCATTGCCTTGCAATCCCTGTAGCAGCAGGTAAGCGCAAGGCTTGGGGAGGTTGCGCCCTGCAGCCTCCCCCGTCTGGCCGCTGCGGCGCTACTAGGCGGGGCTGACCAGACGCAGGCTGGCCATGTCCATCAGGCTGAAATGGCCACTGGCCCAGCCGCCGGTGTCGAGGTGCCAGACATTGCCAAGCTGCTTGGCCTGCAGCACAGGCGTATGCCCTACCAGCAAGGCGCGCAGCCCGGCCACCACTTCGGTGTTGCTGTCTTTCAGGCGCTGACGCGACCACTGGCAAACCTCGCGAACAGCGGCGTCGTCATCGAACAACAGGCTATCGCGCAATGCATTCCAGTCGTTGAAAGGGCAATCGGCATGCAGCAGGCCGATCAACCCTGCATCGGTCTGCACCTCCAGGGCAATGGGTAATTGCAGGAAGCGTTCGACAAAGGCCTCCTGCTGCGCCCTCGGCAGGTCGATGAACCAGCCCCCACCCGCTGCACGGTACATCTCCAAGTCCAGCCGCCCTCCATAAAGGCAGGTAATCGCCAGTGCCTCGTGGTTGCCCTGCACCGCGTGGAACCAGGGCTGATTCAGCCACCACAGGCACGTCTCGCTGTGCGGCCCGCGGTCGACCAAATCGCCGACGCTGAACAGCCGGTCCACTGCAGGATCGAAACCCACTGTCTCCAGGTACTGCTCAAGCCGCCGAAAATGCCCGTGGATATCGCCCACGGCCAGGTCACGCCCTTTGCTGTTGGCGGCTACTCGCCGAAACCGGCTCATTACAATGTTCCTCTGCTACCACGCCCCCTGCCGGCGTAAAATAGAGCGACACGCAGCCCGCCCCGGAGGTGCATCATGCGTAACGCTCTTGTCTGTGCCGTACTCATGGCGCTGTCATTCAACAGCATGGCACAAGGTACCCCGCCTGCGCAGGTCGAGGTACGTTTCGACCACCCGGAAAAATTCCGCGACGCCAGCCTCGACGGCCCTGGCTATGAACGTGGCGCCGACGAATACGTGATGAAAACCTTGACCCAATACCTGCAGAAGCTTGGCCAACGCTACCTGCAGCCTGGCCAGCAGCTGGTCATCGACATACGTGACATCGACCTGGCCGGCCGTTACGAGCCGTGGCACAGCCAGGCCTACGATTTACGCTTCATGCGCGACATTACCTGGCCGACCATCGAGCTGAGCTACACCCTGAGCCAGCCTGGCAAGCCCGACAAGCAGGCCCAGGAGCGGGTCAGCGACAAGATGTACCTGAGCCGCCCAGGCCGGGCAGCCCACGACAACGACCGCCTCTATGCGGAAAAAGCCATGCTCGACGACTGGTTCCGCCAGCGTTTCGGGGTACGTTCGACGTCCTGAGCGAACCCCTTTGCTGGAACAGGCGAAGGTGCCGGTAGTATGCTCGGCCCTTCGACCTGTACCTGGGAAGGTAATCACCATGAAACTCTGCGCCGTGCAACTGGCGTCGTGCAAAGGCGATCTGGGCCGCAACCTCGCCCGCCATCTGCGCTGCATCGAGCAAGCTGCGGCACTGGGCGCCGAGCTGGTGGTGTTCCCGGAACTGTCGCTGACAGGGTACGAACCGACCTTGGCGCGCCAGGTTGCGCTGCCGGTGACTTCCGCCCGGCTGCAGCCGTTGCAGGCGCATTGCGACCAGTTCGGCATCACGGTCGCTGCCGGGCTGCCACTGCCAACCGCGCAGGGCATACGTATCGGCATGCCCATCCTGCGCCCGGGCCTGCCACCGCTGGCGTACACCAAACAGCGCCTGCATGGCGATGAACTGCCGTTCTTCAGCCCGGGTGATCAATCGCTGGTGTTTGCCTCAGGCCAGCTCAAGCTGGGGCCGGCCATCTGCTATGAATCGATGTTCATCGAGCACGCCGCCCAAGCCCGCGCACAAGGGGCCGAGCTGTATCTGGTGAGCGTCGCCAAAACCGCCAAAGGCATCCGCGAGGGTCACGAACATTACCCGGAGGTAGCGCGCACCCTGGGGTTTGCGGTATTGCTGGCCAACTGCGTCGGGCCGGCCGACACCTTCATCGGTGCGGGCGGCTCGGCGGCCTGGGACAGCCAGGGCAACCTGCTGGCGGCGCTGGATGACAGGTCAGAAGGCCTGATCCTGCTTGACACCGCCAGCAATACCGCGTCTGGGGTGCCACTGGACATGTCTGGCACATGAAGTTTCTGCTTACGACGCTGTGCAGCTATGCCATTGCCTACTACGTGGTCGGCCTGTTCATTCAGGGCCAATTGGCTGAAATCGCCGAGGGCTTGCGGCACCGGCCCGATGCACCAACGCCGGGGGAGTACTTGCGCGAGGTACAGCCCCATGCACGGCGTGTGCGGCGCCAGTACACAGTGATCGTCGGCTCGGTGATGGCGTTGGTCATTTGCCTGCTGGTGAACTGGATCAGTTGAATTGCCCGCGAAGAGGCTGGTACAGCCACTCACAAATCCAGGGCCAGACTCTGCCGCCCTTCCAGCGCCAGCAGATACTGCTTGGCCGGCAAGCCACCGGCAAACCCGGTCAGGCTCCCGGACGCGCCAATCACCCGGTGACAAGGCGCGATGATCGAGATCGGGTTGCGCCCGTTGGCCGCGCCCACCGCCCGCACGGCACTGGGGTTGCCGATCTGCCGGGCAATGTCGCTGTAGCTGCGGGTTTCGCCGAAAGGAATGGTCAGCAAGGCCGCCCACACCTGGCGCTGGAACTCGGTACCGGCAAAGTCCAACGCCAGCTCGAAGCGCTGGCGTGTGCCGGCAAAGTACTCGCCCAGCTGACGGGCCGTTTCGCACAGCATCGGATGGTGGTCATCGCGGTGCAGTTCGCCAAGCCGAACACGGTTCTCGCGTTCCTCTTCCCACAGCACGGCAGCGAGTCGCTCGCCGCGTGCCACCAAGGTCAGGGTGCCGACCGGGGACGACATGAAAGTAAAGGCGCTGGACATCTGAATACCCTATGGCAAACCAGTTTCAGCGCACTTTAACGTCGCTCGCCCCCCGCTGCACCCGCTTTCTTGCGCGGGTTATTCCGTGAGCAGCGACTGCCGGATCAGCTTCTTGTCAACCTTGCCCACGCTGGTTTTGGGGATTTGCCCGACACAGCGTATCTGCCGCGGAATCGCCCATTTGTTCAGCTGGCCACTGTTGACGAAGGGCTGCAGATGCGCAGCCAGGGCAGCTGCGTCCAGTTGCCGACCGTCGCTGCACACCAGCAAAGCCATCGGCTGCTCGCCCCATTGGGGGTCCGGCACGCCGATCACTGCCACCGCCTCGACGGCCGGATGCTGGCTGATCAGGCTTTCCAGCTCGACCGAGCTGATCCACTCGCCACCGGTCTTGATCACATCCTTGATCCGGTCGCGGATGCGCACCACACCGCCTGCGTCGATGCAGGCAAGGTCACCGGTGTGCAGCCAACCGCCGTGCCACAGCGCAGCGCCCTGCTCCGGCTCCTTCAGGTAACCCAGGGTCAACCACGGCGCGCGTACCACCACCTCACCCAGCCGTTCGCCGTCGTGAGGCACGTCATCGCCTGCGTCATCGACAATGCGCAGGTCCACCATCACGATCGGCACGCCGGCGTTGATGCGCAGCGGCACCTGCTCGGTCACGGGCAGCGCCAGGTCCTGCGCGCTCAGCCGGGTGACGCTGAGCAGCGGGCAGCTTTCCGACATGCCGTAGCCGCAGTGCACGCGAATGCCG
The DNA here is from genome assembly GCF_044748405.1 of Pseudomonas sp. NPDC089996. Taxonomy (NCBI): domain Bacteria; kingdom Pseudomonadati; phylum Pseudomonadota; class Gammaproteobacteria; order Pseudomonadales; family Pseudomonadaceae; genus Pseudomonas; species Pseudomonas sp. NPDC089996. The sequence continues at coordinate 49,705 of NZ_JBIVGA010000013.1, forward strand.
CGCTGGCTGGCCCGTTGCGCCAGCCCCACAGTCAGCGCGCTGCCGCCGAGCAGCATCTTCCAGCCGACCAGGTCGGTGCGCCGGCCCTCGTCGCTGTCGAGCATCATCTGCAGCACGGTAGGCACACAATGCGAGAAGGTCACGCCCTCCTCCCGGTACAGCCGCACCAGCCGGTTCGGCTCGTAGCGCCCCGGGTATACCTGCTTGATGCCCAGTGCCGTGGCCACGTAAGGCACGCCCCAGGCATGCACATGGAACATCGGCGTGATCGGCATGTACACGTCGCCTTCGCGCAACAGCGGCTCAGCGCCGCAGGCCGCCAGGGTCGCCTGCTCGGCCAGGGTGTGCAGCACCAGCTGGCGATGGCTGAAGTACACACCCTTGGGGTGGCCGGTGGTACCGGTGGTATAGAACAGCGTCGCCAGGGAATGCTCGTCGAAGTCAGGGAAGTCGAAGCTGGCACCCGCCGCGCCCAGCAACGTCTCATACTCGCCCAGCGTGGGCAGGGCCGGCTGCTCGCAGGCGCCATCGCTGAGGCGGATGAAGCCTTGCACGGTTGGCAGCTCATCACGCAGTTGCGCCATCAGCGGCAGGAAGTCGTCATGCACCAGCACCAGCCGGTCTTCGGCATGATTCATGGTGTAACGGACCTGCTCGGCAGACAGCCGCACGTTCACCGTGTGCAACACCGCACCGAGCATCGGCACGGTGAAGAAGCACTCCAGGGCGCGGTGGCTGTCCCAGTCGAGCAAGGCGACCGTGTCGCCAGGCCTGACCCCGGCTTCGGTCAGCACATTGGCCAGGCGCTGGATGCGTTCGACCAGCGTCGTGTAGCTGTAGCGCAGCGTGTCGGCGTAGACGATTTCCTGGTTCGGCTGGTAGCGCACGCCAGACATCAACAGGCGCTTGATCAGCAGCGGGTAGCCATAGGCCTGTTCGGCGGCCGGCATGATACGGGTGGTGGTCATCGCGTCATCCTTCACAGCTGGTCGGCATCGAGCAGGTACAGGCTGTGGCTACCCGCCTTGACGCTGGCAGTCAGCGAGTGGATGCGCGGTAGCAGGCGCGCGAAATAGAACCGCGCAGTGGCCAGCTTGCGCTGGTGGAACGGCTCAGGTTGCGCCGTGTTCAGGGCAACTTCGGCCATGCGCGCCCACAGGTAGGCATACAGCGTGTAACCGAACACGTGCAGGTACTCCACCGCCGCGGCGCCTATCTCCCGCGGCGCGCCTTGGCCACGGTCGAGCACCCAGGCTGTGAGCGCGTCGAGGTTGTGCATGGCCGCCAGCAATGGCGCGCCGAATTCGGCTGGCAATGCCTCGGCGCTTGCATTGATCTCGGTTGACAATGTGCGGTATGCCTGGCCACCGTCGCCCAGCAGTTTGCGCCCGACCAGGTCGAGGGCCTGGATGCCGTTGGCGCCTTCGTAGATCTGGGTGATGCGGCAATCACGAATCAGCTGCTCCTGGCCCCATTCACGGATATAGCCATGGCCGCCGAACACCTGCTGCCCATGCACGGTGGTTTCCAGGCCCATATCGGTAAGGAACGCCTTGGCCACCGGAGTCAGCAAAGCCACCTTGGCCTCGGCCAGGCGGCGCTCGCCGGCATCCTCGCTGTACTTGGCCACGTCCAGTTGCAGCGCCACATAGGTGGAGAATGCCCGCCCGCCTTCGTTCAGCGCCTTCATGGTCAGCAGCATGCGCCGCACATCCGGGTGCACGACAATCGGGTCGGCCGCCTGCGCCGGCGCCTCGGTGCCGGTCGGGGCCCGCCCCTGCTGGCGGTCGCGGGCATAGGCGATGGCGTTCTGGTAGGAGCGCTCGCCCAGGGCCAGGCCCTGGATACCGACGCCCAGGCGCTCGTAGTTCATCATGGTGAACATGGCGTTGAGGCCCTTGTTCGGCTCGCCGACCAGGTAGCCGATGGCACCGTCGAAGTTCATCACGCAGGTGGCCGAGGCCTTGATGCCCATCTTGTGCTCGATGGAACCGCAACTGACGGCATTGGCCTCGCCCAGCGCGCCATCGTCGTCGACCAGCACTTTCGGTATCAGGAACAGGGAAATGCCTTTGGCGCCGGCAGGGGCGTCGGGCAGACGGGCCAACACCAGGTGGATGATGTTCTCGCTCAGGTCCTGTTCGCCGCCGGTGATGAAGATCTTCGTGCCGCTGACCCGGTAGCGGCCATCGGCCGAAGGTTCGGCGCGGGTGCGCAGCAGGCCGAGGTCGGTGCCGCAGTGCGGCTCTGTCAGGCACATCGAGCCGGTCCAGCGCCCTTGATACATCGGTGGCAGGTAGAGGGCCTTGAGCGGCTCGCTGGCGTGGTTGAGCAATGACAGGCAAGCGCCCGCAGTGAGCATCGGGTACAGGCCGAACGACAGGTTGGCGGCGTTGAGCATCTCTTCGAGCTGGGCGCCGAGCACTTTCGGCATGCCCATGCCGCCATATTCCGGCGCGCCGGCCACGCCCACCCAGCCATCGTCGGCGAACGCCCGGTAGGCTTCGGCAAAACCGTCAGGGGTCATGACCCGGCCATCCTCCCAGCGGCAGCCTTGTTCGTCACCACTGCGGTTGAGCGGCGCCACCACGTCGGCAATCAGCTTGCCGGCCTGTTCGAGCACGGCCCGCGCGGTGTCGGCGTCGACCTGCTCGGCCAGCGCCGGGGTCTGCGCCCACCAGGCCGGGATATCGAACACTTCGTTGAACAGGAAATCCATGTCGCGCAGGGGCGGAAGGTAATCAGACATGAGGCGAACACTCTGTTTCTTGGGTTGACGAACGTGACGCGGCACAGGCCCGGCTGGCCGCCGGGGCGCCATGGCCGCGCAGGAGGAAATGCGACAGCGCCGGGATCAGCACCAGTGCGCCGAGCATGTTCCAGAGGAACATGAAGGTCAGCAGCAGGCCCATGTCGGCCTGGAACTTGATCGGCGACCAGGCCCAGCCGACCACGCCGGCGGCCAGGGTGATGCCCACCAGGCCGACCACGCGCCCGGTGAAGGCCACGGCCTTCTGGTAGGCCTGGGCCAGCGGCAGGCCGGCACGCTGGTGATGCAGCTGCACACTGAGCAGGTACAAGGCGTAGTCGACGCCAATGCCCACGCCCAGGGCGATCACCGGCAAGGTGGCAACCTTGACGCCGATGCCCATGGCCACCATCAGCGCTTCGCACAGCAGCGAAGTGAGCATCAACGGCAGGACCGCCACCAGGGTGGCGCGCCAGCTGCGGAAGGTGAACAGGCAGAACACGGTAACGGCCAGGTACACCAGCAACAGCATGCGGTGGTTGGCCTCGCGCACGACGATATTGGTGGCGGCCTCGATACCGGCGCTGCCGGCGGCCAGCAGGAACTGGCGATCGTCGCCACTGTTGGCCTGGGCGAAACGCTCGGCGGTAGCGGCAACCTGCGCCAGGGTGTCGGCGCGGTGGTCCTTGAGGTAGGCGATCACCGGCATCAGCGAGCAGTCGTTGTTGAACAGCTCCGGCGTGTTGACCGAGGCCTGCTGGGCCGCATAGTTGAGCACGTCCTGGTTGCGCTGCAGGCTGTTCAGGCGCGGGTTGCCCTCGTAGGTGCCGGCGGTGATCTGGCGCACCGCATTGGCCAGCGACAGCGTGGTCTGCACCCCGGGCAACTGTTGCAGCTCCCAGGCCAGGCGGTCGGCCAGCACCAGCGTCTGGTAGCGCAGGCAGCCTTCAGGGGGCGTCTTGACCATCACCGCGAAGGTATCGCTGCTCAGCGCGTAGTGCCTGGTGATGAAGGCGTTGTCGCGGTTGTAGCGCGAGTCGGCGCGCAGCTCCGGGGCACCGCTGTCGAGGTCGCCGATCTTCAGCTGCAGGCTGCCCCACACACCGACGGCGGTCAGGGCCACGGCCACCAGCAAGGCGCCCGTGGCCCACTTGCGTTCGGTGAAGCGGTCGAGCAGGTCCCACAAGCGGCCAAAGCCACGGTGCTGCGCCGCACGGGCATCGATGTACAAGGCGCGCTCGGCGGCCTTGCGGCCCACGCCGACATACGACAGCGCCACCGGCATCAACAGCAGCGAGGTAAAGATCAGCACCGCCACGCCGATGCTGGCGGTGCTGGCCAGGTCCTGGATCACCGGGATATCGATCAGCATCAGCACGGCAAAGCCCACCGCGTCCGCCAGCAGCGCGGTGACCCCGGCCACGAACAGGCGGCGGAAGGTGTAGCGTGCTGCGATCTGCCGGTGGGTGCCGCGGCCGATGTCCTGAAGGATGCCGTTCATCTTCTGCGCGGCGTGGGACACGCCGATGGCGAAGATCAGGAACGGCACCAGGATCGAGTATGGGTCGATGGCATAGCCCAGCCAGGCGACGATGCCCAGCTGCCAGACCACTGCGGTCAGCGAACACAGCACCACCAGCAAGGTGCTGCGCACGCAGCGGGTGTACAGGTAGATGATCACCAGGCTGGTGACCACGGCCAGGGCGAAGAACGCCATCACCTGAATCAGCCCGTCGATCAGGTCGCCCATCAGCTTGGCGAAGCCGATCACATGGATCTGGTAATGGCCGCTGGCCTGGTAGTGGCTGCGCAGGTGTTCGAGCTTTTGCGAGAAGGCGTGGTAGTCGATGCCTTTGCCGGTGGCCGAATCCTGGTCCAGCAGCGGCACGATCAGCATGCTCGACTTGAAGTCGCGGGCTACCAGGCTGCCGACGATATTGGCGCGCTCGATGTTCTGCCGCAGCTGCTCGATCTCGGCGGCCGCACCCTGGTAACCGTCGGGCATCACCGGGCCACCCTGGAAGCCTTCTTCAGTCACCTCGGTCCAGCGCACGGCCGGGCTCCACAGCGACTTCATCCAGGCGCGGTCGACACCGTCACTGAGAAACAGCTCGTCGTTGATCTGGCGCAGGGTCTGCAGGTAGTCGGGGTCGAAGATGTCACCGTGGATGTTCTCCACCACCACCCGCACCGAGTTACCCAGGCCGCGCAGCGACTGGCGGTTGGCGAGGTAGTTCTGAATGTAGGGGTGGCTCTGCGGCAGCATTTTTTCGAAGCTGGGACGCAGCTCCAGGCGGGTCAGCGCCATGTAGCCGAGCACCACGGTGGTCAGCAGCATGCACAGCACGAAGGCCAGGCGGTGGTTGAACACCAGGCGCTCGAGGCGATTGCCCGAACGCGGGTCGAAGTCGGCGAGCGACTGGATCACCGGCAGTGGATCTTGGCGGATATCGGCCATCAGGGTCTTCTCTCGTCGAAGGTGCGCACGCCGCGCTCGCCCACCAGCACCACGCCGCGACCGGCGTCGTCGGCAAGCGCGGTCACCGGGCCGCGTGTGGCTTGTGGTTGCGGGCTGAAACTGGCGCCGCTGTCGCGGCTGAGCAGCAGGTCGCCGGCCTGGCTGGCCAGCCACACAACGCCATCGGCGCCAATGCCGGCGGCGGTCAGGCTGACCCTCACGCCGCTGTCGACCGGTTGCCAATGCTGGCCGTTGTCTGTGCTGCGGTAGGCATTGCCGCGCAGGCCGTAGATCAGCAGCAGGCCGGGTTTGCCGACGGCACCGAACAAGGTGCCGGCATAGGGCGTCGGCACCTGCTCGAAGCGTTCACTTGCGGCGTCCAGCTTGAGCAGCAGCCCCTGCTCCCCGGTGATGTACAGCGCATCACCGACCGGCGCCAGGCTGGTCAGGTGCAGGCCTTGCGGGTTGTCGCTGTGCGCCTGCCACGCCAGCCAGTGCTGGCCACCGTCCTCGGTGCGCAGCAACAGGTTGAACAGGCCCACGGCATAGCCGTGCTGTTCATCGCTGAACCACACATCGAGCAAGGTGCTGTCGGTGCCTTCAGCCAGTGCTCGGCCATCGGCCTGCTTCTCCCAGTGCAAGCCACCATCGTGGCTATGCAATACCACACCGTCATTGCCCACCGCCCAGCCATGCCTTGCAGTGGGGAAGCTGACGGCATTGAGGTCGGCGCTGACCGGCACCTGGGCCTGCAGCCAGTGCGCGCCATGGTCGTCGGAATACACGATGTGCCCACGAGGGCCCACCGCCACCAGGCGCTCACCGGCCCGGGTCACATCACGCAGTGCACTGGTGGCAGCCAGTGCACTGGGCATGGCCGGCAGATCCAGCACATCGGTGAAGGGCCCCGCCTGGGCTGCACCGTGCAGTGCAGCCCAAAGCAGCATTGCCACGCTGCAGCGTTTGAAGACAGACATTGCGAACCCCTGCGCCATGCGTTCAGCGAATGCCATTGCCGGCCAACGATTCAGGCGACCACTGGGCCTTGGACAGCGGGTCGATGTAGCGGATGCCGCCATAGGCGCCGACCACGCCGTTGAGGTTGTAGGTGCCGCCGACCAGGTCGTAGATCATGAACGGCGTGGCATCCGGGGTCTGCTTGTCGTAGCTCTGAGTCAGGAAGGCGAACGAGCCGCGGTACAGCTGGCCACGGGCGTCATACTGGTCGGACGCCAGGGCAACCCAGCTGTCCTCGTCGAGGTAGAAGCGGCGCTTCTGGTAGATGTGCCGCGCACCGTCCTTGAGCTTGCCTTCCACCACCCACACGCGGTGTTTCTCCCAGCGCACGAACTGCGGGGCGAGGTGGTTGGGTGTGGTGAGCTGCTTGACATCGGTGTTGTAGGTCAGCTGATAGGTGTTGTACGGCACGTACATTTCCTGCTTGCCGACCAGGGTCCATTCGTAGCGGTCGAGGGCACCGTTGAAGACGAACACGTCATCGTAGGTGCCGGAGCCCGAAGTACCGGGGTTGGGCGTGTCGTAGGCCAGGTTCGGCGCCAGCTTGACCCGCCGCTGTCCAGGCAGGTACTGCCAGGCGCTGCGCGGCTGCACCAGCGGGTTGGCGGCATCGCGCAACATCATCGCTTCGCCGGCGCGGCGGGCGGGGCCGGTGTACACCAGCTTCATCTGGTAGTAAGTGTCCTTGGCGCCGATCGGCTTGCTCATGTCTTCGTAGATCGGATAGCTGATGTTGGCCTGGCCGGTGGTCGACAACGAGGCCTTGCCAGCGGCGTCGACATTCCACGAGTCGTACTTGGCGGTCATGCTCACGCCCTGGTAGCGCAGCAGGAAGTTCCACATGGCCTCTGCGCCGTTTTGCGGGATCGGGAACGGGATGCCGGGCAGCACGTTGTCCACGGCAGTGCCGCCCTCCTGGCTCCTGGCGCTGGTGGCGTTCTTCAGGGTGTTGTCCAGCACCGCCTGGGGCAGTGCCACGCTGCGGTGGGTCGGGTAGACATCGACACGCATGGTCGGGAAGCGCTTGAGCAGTTCAAGAGTGGTGGCCGTCAGCTGGCCTTTGTACTGTTCGGCGGTCTTGCCATCGATGACCAGCAGCGGTTTTTCGCTGGCGAACGGGTCGGGGCGCATGCTGGCGCCGCTCTGGTAGCTCGCAGGAGGCGTCAGCAGGCCACCTTGGTAGGCCGGGATCGAACCATCGGCATTGGCGGCCTGGTCCGCGCCCAAGGTAGTCAGGCTCTTGCCCAGCTTGGCAGCCTGGTCAGGGGTTACCGCAGCGTGGGCGGCGTTGAGGGCGGCCAGCGACAGGCACGTGGCCAACAGGGTGTTCACGTAGTTCATGATTGTTGTTTTCCTGTGAAGTCTGTGGGGGCAGGTCTCAGAACGTGGTCTTGAGGGTCAGGTACAGGGCGCCACGGTCTTCGGTGGTGGCACCACCGCCGGAGAAGGAGGCGTAGCCGCCGCCGTAGCAGGTGTAGTCCTGTTCGCCGTCGAGTGCGTTCGGCGTGCTGCCGTCGGTCTGGCCATCCTTGCAGGACTGGGTCTTGCCGAAGCTGTCGACGTATTTGAGGTCGACGAAGTACTGGTTGTAGATGGCGGCGCTGACGCCAACCGCATAGTTGCCGGTGTCCTTGGCACCGCCGCCCTGCACCGGCGACACGCCGTCGATGCCGACGTTGACCGACAGCGGCAGGCTCAGGTCGACACCTGGCATCACCTGGAACCAGGTGGGGGTGAAGTTGACGGCGATGCCCCAGTTGTCGCGGGTCGGCTGGTCGATGCCGCGGTAGCTGCGCTTGCCTTTGTACAAGGCCTCGTTGTGGCCATCGAGCTTGAGCAGATTGCTGTAGAACAGCTCGCCGAGCAGGGTTGCCGAGTCGAACAGCGGCGTGTTGCCGAGGGTCATCAGGCCGTTGAGGGTCCAGTGCAGGGTTTCACCGGTGGCGCTCAGGCTGTCGCCGTCCTTGGGCACGTCGTAGATCACCCCGCTGCTCGCCAGGCGCGGCGGCAGCAGGCCAAAGCCGCCCCCCAGGCCCGCCGTGCCAGGGGCACTGACGATGGCCGGGATGCTCGCCAGGGGCATGTGGTGACGAATGTTGAGGTCGCTGCCGACGCTGATGCCGCCGACGTCTTTGGACAGGCTCAGGCCATAGATGTCGATGTCGTCGGCATAGGCGAACTGGTAGGTGGTGCTCTGCAGCGAGTTGTACAGGTTGCCGACCGCTGCCTGACGGCTGGCCGGCGGCGCGCCGAACGGGCCACGGGCCACGGTCATGCCGCGTGCGTCGAGCCAGGCCTGGGGCAGGATCTCGGAGGTCTTGCGATAGTAGAAGCCCAGCGTGCCGCCGAGCCACTCGGGCGACCACTTGGCCATGACGCCCCAGTCGCCACTGTTGCGCGGCGTCAGGTCGTCGCCACGGCGGAGGGTGGTAAGCGCACCGCGCACCGGGATCAGCCCTGGGGTGCCGGTGTGACCAAGCAGGAAGCTCTGGGCGCCCTCGCCCACTACGTCGGAGCCGCCATAGTAGGTACCGGCTTCCGGCAGGCGCGCGGCATCCCAACCGAAGAAGTACTGGGCGCCCAAGGTCAGTTCGGGGTTGACCATGAACGACGTGGACAATTGGTTGCGAGGTACGAACAGTTCCTTGGCTTCGGTACCTGGGGAGGCTGCCAGTTTGGCCAGGTCCAGCCCGGACTGGCCGTAGCTCAGCGAGTGCACAGGGTTGAGGAGGGTTTCACCCCAGAACAGGTTGTGCTGGCCGACTTTGGCGCTGACTTGCGATTCTTCGCCAACGTCGCGGCTGAAGAACACGAAGGCATCCAGCACTTCACCGGACGGGCCGCTGTAGTAGCGCTGGGCATAGTTGCTCAGGTGCGGGCTGCCCAGCGGCACACCGGTGCCCGGCAGGCCATTGAGGCCGGGGTTGATGCCGGACTGGTCACCGTTGCCGTTGACGAACGGGTTGCTGTTGGACCCGGCATTGTCATACGCCTTGTCGTACCAGCTGGCGGTGCTGACCCGAAAACCGGTGCTGCCCTGGTAGACCACGTCCAACTCTGTCAGCAGGTCGACCCGGTTGGTGATGTTGGTGCCGGCCTTACGGAAGTTGTAGTCACCGTCGTTGCTGTTGGGCGTGCCCAGCATGCGTTTATCGGCGCTTTCAGTGCGCACGCCATAGTTGTACTTGACCGTATTATCGAAGCGTACGGCCCAGTCTTCACTACCGGTAGTGACTTCGAAGGCGTGCGCGCCGGGCAGGCTGAGCAGGCTGATGGCGCAGGCGAGCAGGCAGCGCTGTGGTTTCACAGCACGGTGGGTGCGATGTTCTGGCATTGCGATGACTCCACTTATTGTTCTTGTTGTTCATGGCCGCCCGTCATCTGCGGGCTTGGCTTGGGCATCCGTGCGTGCTTGGCAGATCAGTGGTCCAGGCGACGAATCAGGTTTTCGGCCAGTGGCCAGGGGCCGAAGCCGGCTGCCGGGTTGAGGTGGCCGACCGGCCCAAGGGCGACCAGCTCGCTGCCCCAGGCCTGGGCCATGGCGCCGGCGGCGTCGAAGCTGGCCAGGTGGTCGTTGCTGCTGGCAGCGACGATGCTGGGGAACGGCAACGGCGTCATCGGCAAGGGCGACCAGCCCTGCTCGCCCAGGCTCTGCGGGCTAGGGTAATGGGCCGGCCACTGGGCGTGCAGGTCTGGCGGTGCTGCCAACAAGGCGCCTTTGATCGGCCGCTGATAGCGGGCAGCCCAGTGGGCCACCATCAACACGCCTGCGCTGTGCGCCACCAGCACCACCTCACCGTCGATCTGCTCCAGCTCGCGTTGGATGGCTTCGACACGGCCGTTGCAGCTGAGCCCGTCGACCTGCAGCGGTGGCACGCTGCGGACCTTGGCCAGGCGCGCTTCGAGCAAGGTCTGCCAATGCTCGCTGGCAAATTCGCGCAGGCCAGGAATGATCAATACGGTGGCAGTGGTTTGCAGTTTTTCCACGTCGGGACCTCGGCTTGAATCGGTTACGAGGCTCACAGTAATGAGGGGGCTCTACGGGTGCTTCACATTGCGCGTCAGTGGCTTTTCATTTGATGACAGCTGGCTGTCCGGCGCTTGTGCTTCTCAAGGGATGACACGCAGGCTATAAAGCAGCAACCGCCTGACGGAAAACAATAAGAATGCCCGCCCTAGTCCGTGCCGCCAGCCTGACCAATTACCTCGAAGTGTCCCGCCATGTGGGCCTGAACCCTAACGCCTTGCTTGCCCAGGTCGGCCTCAGCGCAGCCCTGCTCGAAAACCCCGACCACCGCATTCCGGCGGCCAATGTCATTTCCCTGCTGGAGGAGTCGGCACGCATCAGCGGCTGCGAAACCTTTGGTTTGCGCATGGCGGAATCGCGCCAGTTGTCTGATTTTGGCGCGATCAGCTTGCTGCTCAGCCACCAACGCAACCTGCGCGACGCCCTGCAGGTGATCGTGCAATACCGTCATCTGCTCAACGACGCGCTGGCCATCCATATCGAGGAAGCCGGCAAGACGGTCATCATTCGCGAAGAGGTGATCAACGAGCGGGCAACGGGCAGCCGCCAGGCCACGGAGCTGGCCATCGGCGTGATGCTGCGCCTGTGTGCGGCGCTGCTGGGCAGCCACTGGCACCCCATCAGCGCCAACTTCACCCATGCTGCCCCCGCCGACCCGGCCATCCACCGGCGCATCTTCGGCTGCAAGCTGGTGTTCGGCAGCGAGTTCAATGGCATCGTCTGCCCCGCCGCCGACCTCGACAGCGCCAGCCCGCAGGCCAACGAAGCCATGGCACGCCTGGCGCGGCGCTACCTGGACACCCTGCCGGCCGGTGGCACGCCGTCACTGGAACTGGAGCTGCGCAAGACCATCTACCTGCTGCTGCCCATGGGCCGTGCCACCATCGAGCAGGTGGCGCAGACCCAGGGCATGAATGTGCGCACGCTGCAACGGCGCCTGGAGGAAGACGGGCTGACCTTCAAGGACCTGATCAACGACGTGCGCCGCGACCTGGTGATGCGTTACCTGGAAAACCCCAGCTACTCGCTGGGGCGCATCGCCGACATGCTCGGCTACTCGATGCCCAGCTCGTTCACCCGCTGGTTCATCGCCCAGTTCGGCATGCCGCCGGCCAGCTGGCGTGCCAGGCTCGCCGAAAAGGCGCCATGACTGGCGATAAGGTTTCGCGGTCGATCACGATGAACACTTCACCCTGCTGGTATTCGACCGGGTAGGTCTGGACCCGGAGCGCTGTCGAATTCAGCAGGTAGCCACTGGCAAGATCGAAGCGCAGGCCGTGGGCGCAGCACTGGATGACCCGGCCCTCCAGGCGCCCGCCGCACAGCGAGGCGCCTTGATGCGGGCAGCTGTCGTCGATCGCGTAGAGGGTATCGGCCACATTGAACACGGCCAGGCTCTTGCCGTGGCTTTCTACCAGCACGCGCGCGTTGCGTTCGGGTACCTGGCTTGCCGCCAGGGCGATACGCCGCGTCATGCCGGCACCTGTTCGGGCAAGGCTTCAATCATTGCTGCGAACAGCACTTCGGCAGGTTGCGCGCCGGCAATCAGGCGGCCGCCATTGAAGCGGAAACACGGCACCGCGCTGCCTGCGCGCCCGGCTCCGTCGAGGAACGGGCTGCCATCATCACGCAGGCAGTCGACCACTTGCGCCGCCTCCAGCCCGCAGGCCTGGGCAATGGCGAGCAAGACCCGGCTGTCGCCGAGGTCGCGGCCCTGATGGAAGTAGGCAATAAACAGCTGCACCAGCAACGTTTCAAGCCGCCTGGCGCTGAACAGGCTGGACGCCCGTTGCAACAGGCGGTGGGCGTTGGCGGTATTGGGCATGCGGCGGATGCGTGTGAAATCGATGTCTTCGCCCACTACACTGGCCGCTGCTCGCACCTGTGCCTGGCGCTCGCGAACGGCCTGTTCGCTGCCCAGCCGCTGCATGTAGAACGCATGGAATGGCAGGCCATTGGCAGGCAGGCCTGGTAGCAGCTGCACGCCGCGCCACTGCAGGTCCACCTGCACCTGCGGCTGTTCGCGCTGCAGCAGCAACAGGGCAGCCTGCAATTGCCGCTGACCGATCAGGCACCACGGGCAGATGAAATCGAAAAACACTTCGATGGATAACGTCTGTTTCACGAACTCGACTCCTCGGTACGTTTGACCGATGCTTGCAGACGCTCCATGTCGCGGTGGTAATGGCGTTTGCCGATGAAGAACACCGCAGCGGCGGCGATGCTCACCAGCGGCACCAGCTGAAACGCGGCGTGCAAACCGATCAGGTCGGAAACCCGGCCGGTGATCAGCGGCCCGGTCGCCAGGCCCAGCAGGTTGTTGGCCAGGGTCAGGGTGGCGAAGGCAGTGCCATGCACCGCGGCGTGGGTCAGGTTGGCGACCATGGCGCTGGACGGGCCGTTGGTGCCGACGCCGATCATCATGCCCAGGCAGATCAGCACCAACTGCGCACTGCCCGCCGGCAAGGCAAAGGCCACCGACAGCAGCAGGCAGCTGCCCAGGCAATAGCCGATGGCCAGGCTGATCTTGCGGTCCGGGCGCTGACGGCCCAGGCGGTCACAGAGCATTGCGCAGAGGATGGTGCCAATACCGCTGAACAGCACGATCACCGCAGCGATCGCCCCGGCGCGGTCAGTGCCCATGGCGTAATAGCGGTTCAGGTAGCTGGGCATCCACACGATGACGGTGCCGCCGACGAACAATTGCAGGCCACTGCCGATGTAAGCGGCAATGACCGAGCGTGATCCATACAGGGTACGCAGCGGGTGGCTTGCCTTCGCCAGGGTTTGTTCGGCACATTTCGCGGTAATGCGGGCTTCCTTGACGATCAGCGGATACAGCATCGCCAGCACCAGGCCGAACAGCGCCATGCCGGCGAACGCCCAGCGCCAGCCCAGATGCTGCGCCAGGATGCCGCCCAAGGCCATGCCCAGCACCGAGCCGAACATGCCACCGGCCATGAAGGCGCCGGCCAGGGTCGCACGCATGTCGCGGGGGAACACTGCCACCACCACGGCAATGCCGACGCTGCCGTAGGCGGCCTCGCCGACACCCACGAGGAAGCGGGCGATGAACATCTGCGGGTAGTTTTCTGCCAGCGCGCAGCCCAGGGTCGCCAGGCTCCACAGCACGGCCATCAGCACCAGGCTGCGAACCCGGCCGAAGCGGTCGGCGAGCAATGACAACGGGAAGGTCAGCAGGCCGACCATCAGCGCGACGATGCCGCTGAGCAGGCCGAGCTGGCTGTCGCTCAGTACCCACTCGCTCTTGAGCAGCGGGAACACGGCATTGAGCACCTGGCGCGACATGTAGTCGGAGATCAACAGGCCGAAGGTCAGGGCGAAGACGACCCAGGCATAGCGCCGCGGGACGCTGTGCGCGGTGTCGGTGCCGGGTGCCTGGGCACTGGCGAGATAGGTGGCCATGGTGCCTCCTCGGAGTATCGGGCGTGGGTGATGTTCTTGTTGTTATGGGTAACAGCCAGAATCTTTACTGCTGGTTCTGGCCTCTTCGCGGACAAGCCCGCTCCCACAGGGTCTGAGGAAACAGAGGTCCATTGTGGGAGCGGGCTTGCCCGCGAAGAGGCCGGACCTGCATGTCAGGCCCGCTGCGGCACACCCTTGTGCCCCGGCTGGCGGTTCGGCGCCATGCCGTTGGCCTTGAGGGTCTGCTCGATGCTGGTGTACCGCTCGCCAATGCGGTAAATGGCCCGGGCCTCTTTGCCGTTGGCCACTTCACGGCCCAGCTCATGGGCCACGCGCACGGTCTGACGGATCTGCTGCACCGAGCCGAAGCGCTTGCCGTGCTGGTCGATGATGGTGTCTTCGTTGCCGCAGCGTGGGTGCAGGCCCATGGCCAAGGCCATGGTGTTGAACGGCAGTACATTCTTGAGCAGCGACTCGGCCGTCAACGTGCAGCCATCCGGCGCCCGGTGGATGAAGTTGAAGAAGTTGAACGGGTTGGGGCCGTCGAAACCGCCGCCGATGCCGATCCAGGTCAGGTTCAGCGGGCCCATGTAATCGCCACGGCGGACAATGCGCTCAAGGGTTTCCATGGCGTGCATGCCGGTCAGCTGGAAGTGCGGCTGGATACCGCTGGCCTGCAGCCGGCGCAGGTGTTCGCGCACCCAGGCCGGCCCGGCGGGCACGGTCATCTCGCTGTAGGCAGCATGGATCGCCGGGTGAGCCAGGGAGGTGCCTTCCAGGTACTCTGGGTACAGCAGCTCCATGATGTTCATCTGCGTGGTGTTGATCGCCACGGTCACCTGGTCGGGGCGCGGGGTCAGCTCGGCTAGCATGTGCCGGGTATCGTCGGACAGCCACTTGGCCGCCTCGCCTTCGCCCTCGGGGGCAAAGGAAATCGAGCCACCGACCTGGATGATCATGTCCGGCACCGCTTCACGCACGCCGGCGATCAGCTCGTTGAACCTGGACAGGCGCTTGGAGCCCTTGCCGTCCAGTTCGCGCACATGCAGGTGCAGCACGGTGGCACCCGCCTCGTAGCAATCGACGGCCTTCTGCACCTGCTCGTCCATGGTCAGCGGGATGTCTTCGGGGAAGTCCTCGGGCATCCATTCCGGCCCATACGGGGCGACGGTGATCACCACCTTTTCCATGTTTTCCGGGTGCAACGAATCATCGAAGAATTGCATGCAGTAGTCCTCGTTATTGTTGTGATTGCGCTGTGCGCCGCCTTTGGCGGCGGCGATTCAGAAGCTGACGCTGCCCTTGATCCCCGCACGCTCCATCTTGCGGTTGCACGGCGGGTAGTCCATGACCGCGTAATGCTGGGTGCTGCGGTTGTCCCAGATGGCCACGCTGTTGGGCTTCCAGCGCCAGCGCACCTGGTACTCGGGCAGGTACGCCTGGCTGACCAGGTAACGCAGCAGGTCGGCGGCACCGGGGTTGGCGTCCTGGCCGAAGCGCACGCGCTGGGGGGTGTGGTAGTTGCTGAAGTGGGTGGTGAAGGCGTTGACGAACAGCACCTGCTCGCCGGTTTCCGGGTGGGTGCGCACCACCGGGTGCTCGGCGTCGGGGAACTGCGCCTTGAGCGCCAGGCGCTTGTCGATCGGCATGGCGGCGCCGAAGCTGGCCTCGATGCTGTGGCGTGCACGCAGGCCTTCGATCTTGGCTTTCACGTCAATCGGCAGGTTTTCATAGGCCAGCACCATGTTCGCCCACATCGTGTCGCCGCCCACCGGCGGGCACTCGACGCAGCGCAGCACACAACCCATGGGTGGTGCTTCGCGCCAGGTGGCGTCGGTGTGCCAGGCATTTTCATAACGGTCGTTGGGCTGGTCGGGGCGTTTGTAGATCTGCACCAGGCCAGGATGCTCCGGGTCGCTGCCGGCCACCGGGTGGTCCTCCAGCTCGCCAAAACGCCGGGCAAAGGCCACGTGTTCGGCGCGGCTGAAGTGCTGGTCACGCAGGAACAGCACACGGTGCCTGAGCAACTGCGCGCGCAGTTGCTCGAACAGATCGTCGTCGTGGATCGCGTCAGCCAGGTTGACACCGCTTATCTCGGCGCCGATCGCACAGGTCAGTTGTTCGATGTGCATGCTGTTGCCCTCTTCAGATGACGAAGATCGACGAGCCGGTGGTCTTGCGTGCCTCCAGGTCGCGATGGGCCTGGACGGCATCCTGCAAGGCATAATGCTGGTTGATCTCGATGCGGATGCGGCCACTGCTGACGTGCTCGAACAGCTCGCCGGCCAGGTCGGCCTTTTCCGCAGGGTCGGCAATGAAGTCGGCCAGCGCCGGGCGGGTCAGCTGCAGCGAGCCCTTGATCGCCAGCAACTGCGGGTCGAACGACGCGATGGTGCCGGAGGCAGTACCGACGCACACCATCAGGCCACGGCGCTTGAGCGAGTCGAGCGAACCCATGAAGGTGTTCTTGCCAACGCTGTCGAACACCACGTTCACGCCGACGCCGTCGGTGAGCTCACGCACGCGACTGGCCACGTCCTCGACGCTGTAGTTGATGATCTGGTTGCAGCCATGGGCGCGGGCGACTTCGGCCTTGGCCTCGGTGGATACCGTGCCGATCACGTTCAGCCCCAGTAACCGCGCCCACTGCGCGACGATCAGGCCGACGCCGCCCGCTGCGGCATGCAACAGCACCGTGTCGCGGGGTTTGAAGGCATACAGTCGGCGCATCAGGTAGGCCGCAGTCAGCCCGCGCATGGTCATGGCGGCGGCGGTCTCGAAGGCGATGGTTTCCGGCAGCTTGATCAGCGCCGCAGCAGGAATGAGCCGCTCGGTACAATACGCGCCGAGGGTGTTGAGGAAACCGGTGTAGGTAACCCGGTCACCCACCGCCACCTGAGTCACGCCCTCGCCTACCGCCTGCACCACACCGGACGCTTCCACGCCGATGCCATTGGGTAACGGGATCGGGTAGGTGCCATTGCGAAAATAGGTGTCGGCATAGTTCAGACCGACCGCCACCTGGCGCAGGCGCACCTGCCCCGGGCCGGGTTCACCAACCTCGGCATCTTCGTAGCGCAGTACTTCCGGGCCACCGGTCTGGTGGAAACGTACGGCTTTGGACATGCTTGTCTCTCCAATCATCGATCTGGACGCAAGGCGTCAGTTCTGGGTGATTGGAATGTAAGCGCTTAAGGTGCGGGGTGCTTCGCATCGGGCGACAGCGGGTTTTCATTTGATGACAGATCACCGGGCCAGGGCCTGCGACCTGTTCCCCAGTATCAGCCGATTACTCCAGGCATTCTCTGGCAGCCATACGTAGTTTGTCACTCGAGAGGAAACTGCCCTTATAGAAAGTTGCCCGGCTGCCGTCGCGATATTCAACGACCTCCAGCACTTCGTCTGAAGTCACGGCACTGGGTGCGGTCAACCGATAACCATGGTTGATCGACTTCTGCGTGGTCTGGGGAGACAGCGCCTGCCACTTTGGCAGTACGCAGGCGGCATAATCGGCCGGTGATTTCGCAGTGAGCTTGCTGGCGGTGGGCTTGCCTGGGTTTGCGCAGCCGGCGAGGCTTGCAGCGAGCGCGGCGCAGAGCAGGATACGAAAGGTTGGCATTTGCAATTGACCTGACGGGAACGTGGGCCATTCTAGCCGGGATCGAACCGAAGCGGTAATCCACCAAGGTCGTGCCAGGGCCTGGTTTCAATTGCGCAATACTTCCGTCGAATGGGCAAGCCGACCCATTCCTTTAGAATGAGAAGCGCTGATGGATCAGCACCCATCGCAAGAAGCCCGCTCTCAGGTGCGGGCTTTTTGCTCTTGCCGATCACCGCGTCAGGCTTTCTTGCACATCAATGCAGCATCGAGCAAGCGGCCATGGTCATACCAGGCATCGCGCTGGTAGGCAGTGAACTGACGCTGCGTTCCAGTGCCGCGCAGTTCCACCAGGCCATCGGCCTTGTTGGGGTCGGTACTTTCCACGTACAGCTTGACCGAGTTGTCACCATCGACTTCATAGGTTTTCACATCGCCCTGAAGTTCGCCTTTGACGCACCCCAGATAGTCTGGCGCGCTTCTATCGGTGGCGCCCGACGTATAACCATGGCCCTCTCTTACATCCGGATTCTGTGCACACCCGGCCATAAACAGCGTGGCGAAAGTGGATAACAGTACTGCGCCTGCGACCGATCTTGAACGCTTCACGCGACACGCTCCAGCTGCCCCAACGAGAACCTGGAAAAGAGTTGCAAGGCAGAACACCCTTTTTTGGTTTTCATGCCCCCATGTTACTGCGCAAAGTCCGAAGCCCAATAGGCTTGTTTGCTATATGGGAAATGGCCGATGGCCAGCCGGTTTTCGACTTTCGGATTTCGGGTTGAATCTTCAGGACGGCCTGGCAAGCTGTCCGCCCGACCTTGGCTGGTGAGCGAACAGCGGTCTGTCTCATGACCGTCAGCGTGGGCCACCACCGTGCCCGCCACCCATCATGCCCGGGCCGCCATGCCCCCCACCATGCCCACCGCCGCCGCCCGGCGGCATGAACATCCAGCAACCCGCCAGGGTGGATACCAACGCGACCACCACGGCCGCACGCAACACATGCTTCAACTTCATTACAACGCTCCAGAAGGCATAAACTGGTGTCCTGCCTGATGGCAGGCAAGACAGCGCTGCCAGTGTAGATTCCAGACCGGCCAGCCTGGGCGAGCTTTTCCATTTCTTTACAGTGGCGTGGCACGGCCTGGCCGCAAGCGAAGGGATGAAGTCAATGCTGCCATGCGTCTGTAGCGAGGGTAGTCCTGATGCCCTCCAAGATCTTCATCGTAGTAATGCCGGTGATGATGGTCTCCGTGGTGCCTGTACGGCCAGCAGTCACTGAGGTAGCGTTGAGTCACCTGTGCCGAGGACAGAGACATGAGCATTCGCAGCCTGGCTAAAAACCTTCCGCCAGATCCTAGCCGTGAGGGCTGGGTACTGGGCTGGGGCGTACTGCGCGAGGTGCATCCCTGGCATTTTGTAGACATTTACGCAGACCAGAGAACGGCCAGGGCCGAGGCGCAGCGCCGTGGCGATGGGTACGTCGTGGAGTTTGGCTCGCACCGGCTGGGTTCGGATGAATTTGTCTGTGGGGTGAGCCTGCCGGAAGGGTGACAGGCTGCTGGTACCGCCTGCTGAATCAGGAAACTACAAGGCAAGCGCCTGTGCGATCTTGCCTGACAACAGCATCGCCCCTTCACCTTGTGGGATCAGATGGTCGAAATCACCAAAATGATCGGGAGCAAAATCGGCGTCGGCGTAGAGATCGAGCACGCTCATGGCGAAATCGGGACACAGGGCGCCCATCAACTGCTGCAGCTCGAAGACCCCGCGAAACAGGAAAGCCGAATCAGCCCCCGCGTGCAGCCGGTACTCGGCGTGCATGGGCGGAATGACCACGATGACCCGATGCTCGCATTCGGCAGCTAGTAGCAACAGTTTCGCCAGATACTGGTTACCGTCCTCGCGGGCATTGAGGCGCATATGGTCGGCGACGCGCTGGGCTGCGCCGTAACTGGCCGGCATGAAGGCTTTCTGCTGATCGGGAAGGAAACCGGCTGCACCGCCGAGGGTGCTGCCGCCCGTGCCCAGTCGCCCCTGTAATTGCGCCGCGATCTGCGTCAACAGAGGATCTTGGTAGCTCAGCCCCAGCTGGAAGATCTCATTCATCAACGGTGCCAGGGTTTTCTCGCTGGGCGACTGTTCCAGCACATTGCCCGGTGAAAAGACCGAGTAGAAGACAATCAGGGTGTCCAGGTTCGGCGCCTGGCTCAGTGCATGCTCATAGAGTGCCAGGGCATGGCGAAAATCCTGAGAACGACTGCACAGGTTGAATGACCCCGGGCAGTAGGCGGGATCGAACGCGAAATCCCCGTGGGACGAACCCAGGGCGATGCTGGTGAGCCAGTGCTTGTCCTGCTGCAACATCGCCCGTTTGGCGGAGAAATATTCGATCAGTGCGGGAAACGGATTGGAATCGCTCATTCAATGCCACCCGATGTACAGGTCGAGCTCATCAGGGCAGGCGCTGCGTCAGTGCAGTAAGTTGTCATTCCGTTACTCCCGGGGGGTCTGCAAAAATGTTACCAAGACAAAGGTGGATCTCGAACAAACGCAAAATCAGTTCAATGTTAGCCGCCAAGCCTGTGGCAGCGCTATCAGCCCGCTTGCGGGCCTCAAACAGACATCCGACCTGCACTTCCCATGGCGCCCGATCCTCAAAGCTTTGGGATCAGCTACCGTCCCCCCGTATAACTGCCGCCGCACCTATGCGACAATAGCCTCAATGTCTGGTCTCAACCCCGCATTTATCGCCCAACAGCTCGGGCATGGCGTGCAGATGCTCTTATCGACTTATGCGCGCTGGATCAACTCGTCCAACGACTGGCAGGAGCCGGAAAAGCTCCAGATTGGTCCGACATGGGTCCGCAGCTGCGAAGAAGCCACGTAAGTTATTGATAGGTAAGCTCCTTGATCTCCACCGCCAACATCACCATGCAGTTCGGCTCCAAGCCGCTGTTCGAAAACGTTTCGGTCAAATTCAACAACGGCAACCGCTACGGCCTGATCGGTGCCAACGGTTGCGGCAAGTCGACCTTCATGAAGATCCTCGGCGGCGACCTCGAGCCGTCTGGTGGCCAGGTCATGCTCGAGCCGAACACCCGCCTGGGCAAATTGCGCCAGGACCAGTTCGCCTACGAAGAATTCACCGTGATCGACACCGTGATCATGGGCCACGGCCAGCTGTGGAAGGTCAAGGCCGAGCGCGACCGCATCTACTCGCTGCCGGAAATGACCGAAGAAGACGGCATGGCCGTCGCCGAGCTGGAAACCGAATTCGCCGAGATGGACGGCTACACCGCCGAATCCCGCGCCGGTGAACTGCTGCTGGGCCTGGGGATTCCGCTGGAGCAGCACTTTGGCCCGATGAGCGAAGTGGCGCCGGGCTGGAAGCTGCGTGTGCTGCTGGCCCAGGCGCTGTTCTCGGACCCGGACGTGCTGCTGCTCGACGAGCCGACCAACCACCTGGACATCAACACCATCCGCTGGCTGGAAACCATCCTCACGGCGCGTAACAGCACCATGATCATCATTTCCCACGACCGGCACTTCCTCAACAGCGTGTGCACGCACATGGCCGACCTGGATTACGGTGAGCTGCGCCTGTTCCCGGGCAACTACGACGAGTACATGACTGCGGCCACCCAGTCGCGCGAGCAGCTGCTGTCGGACAACGCCAAGAAGAAAGCCCAGATCGCCGAACTGCAGACCTTCGTCAGCCGTTTCTCGGCCAACGCCTCCAAGGCCAAGCAGGCCACGTCGCGGGCCAAGCAGATCGACAAGATCCAGCTGGCCGAGGTCAAGCCTTCGAGCCGTGTCAGCCCGTTCATCCGCTTCGAGCAGACCAAGAAGCTGCACCGCCAGGCGGTGGTGGTCGAGAAGATGGCCAAAGCCTTCGATGACAAGGTGCTGTTCAAGAACTTCGACATCACTGTCGAAGCGGGCGAGCGCGTGGCGATCATCGGCCCCAACGGTATCGGCAAGACCACCCTGCTGCGTACCCTGGTCGGCGAGATGACGCCGGATGCCGGTTCGGTGAAATGGACCGACAGCGCCGAAGTGGGCTACTACGCCCAGGACCACGCCCACGACTTCGAAGACGACATGACCCTGTTCGACTGGATGGGCCAGTGGACCAGCGGCGAGCAGGTGATCCGCGGCACCCTGGGGCGCATGCTGTTCTCCAACGACGAGATCCTCAAGTCGGTGAAGGTGATTTCCGGTGGTGAGCAAGGCCGCATGCTGTTCGGCAAGCTGATCCTGCAGAAGCCGAACGTGCTGGTGATGGACGAGCCGACCAACCACCTGGACATGGAATCGATCGAAGCGCTGAACCTGGCGCTGGAAAACTACCCCGGCACTCTGCTGTTCGTCAGCCATGACCGTGAGTTCGTGTCGTCGCTGGCGACTCGCATCATCGAACTGAGCGCCGATGGCGTGGTGGACTTCAGCGGCACCTATGACGACTACCTGCGCAGCCAGGGCGTTCTGGTCTGAAGTAGCTGATCTGGCCTGGTCGATCATGTCGGCTGGGCCGGCCTCATCGCGGGGCAAGCCCGCTTCCACAGGATTACCACATCCCTGAAGGCCATGGGGATCCTGTGGGAGCGGGCTTGCCCGCGAAGAATCCAGCGCCAATCCCACAGAATGGTACGCTCCG
The DNA here is from genome assembly GCF_044748405.1 of Pseudomonas sp. NPDC089996. Classification (NCBI taxonomy): domain Bacteria; kingdom Pseudomonadati; phylum Pseudomonadota; class Gammaproteobacteria; order Pseudomonadales; family Pseudomonadaceae; genus Pseudomonas; species Pseudomonas sp. NPDC089996. Next base: position 71,643 of record NZ_JBIVGA010000013.1, read on the forward strand.
ACGAATAATTCGTTAGCCTGCTTTCATTTCCTTCGCACAGCGGCCATGATTAGGGCACGCCCAACCGCCCGCCCGCGAAAGAGCCCATGACCGCGCAACAGCCCGCCCCCGCCAGCAGTACCGTCAGCATCACCCTGCAGATCCTGTCGATCGTCTTCTACACCTTCATTGCCTTCCTCTGCATCGGCCTGCCGATCGCGGTGCTGCCTGGGTATGTGCACGATCAGCTGGGCTTCGGGGCGGTGATTGCCGGGGTGACCATCGGCCTGCAATACCTCGCCACTCTGCTCAGCCGCCCTTTGGCCGGGCGCGTGGCGGATACCTTGGGTGGCAAGCAGGCGATTCGCTATGGCCTGCTGGGCATCGCCGGTTGTGGCGTGCTGACGCTGTTCTCGGCCTGGACACTGCAAGCGCCGCTGCTGAGCCTGGCACTGCTGCTCGGTGGACGTGTGCTGCTGGGCCTGGCCCAGGGGCTGATCGGCGTCGCCACCTTGAGCTGGGGTATCAGCCAGGTCGGCCCGGAACACACGGCACGGGTGATCTCGTGGAACGGCATCGCTTCGTACGGTGCCATCGCCATCGGAGCCCCGGTCGGCGTGCTGGCGGTTGCCGGCCTGGATTTCAGCGTGCTCGGCCCTGCCCTGCTGGTACTGGCGCTGCTGGCCTTGCTGGTGCTGCGTAAACGCCCGGATGTGGTGGTGACACGTGGCGAACGGCTGCCGTTCTGGTCGGCATTCGGGCGCGTCGCACCCTGCGGCCTGGGGTTGACCCTGGCGTCGATTGGCTACGGCACCCTGACCACCTTCGTCACACTCTATTACCTGGAGCGCGGCTGGGTCGGTGCGGCCTGGTGCCTGAGCGCCTTCGGCCTGTGCTTCATCATTTCGCGGCTGTTGTTCGTCAACGCGGTCAACCGCTTCGGTGGCTACAACGTGGCCATGGCCTGCATGGCTACGGAAGTGCTCGGTCTGAGCCTGCTGTGGCTGGCACCCTCGCCGCCCTGGGCGCTGGTTGGTGCCGGCCTGACTGGCTTCGGCCTGTCGCTGGTGTACCCGGCACTGGGTGTCGAAGCGATCAGGCAGGTGCCGAGCGGCAGCCGCGGTGCCGGGCTGGGGGCTTATGCGGTGTTCTTCGACATGGCGCTGGCCATCGCCGGCCCGGTGATGGGCGCGGTGGCGGTGCACCTGGGCTATGCCTCGATCTTCTGCGTTGCGGCCCTGCTGGCCTTGGCCGGAGTCGGCCTGACGTTGCTACTGGCGCGGCGCAGCCACCGCAGCTGACCGTTCGGCCCGCTCCGGTGCACCCAAGGCCTGGGTGAAGAAGGCCGCCGTATCGCGTTGCAACGAATGGTGAATATGCCGCCGATCGACGCCATCGGCATCCTTGCACAGCGCCGGCATGCGGGCATGCTGCTCTTCGTCGCAGCGTGCCATGAACACAAAGTGCCCGGCCCCAGCCAGCAAACGGTAGTCCGGGGTAATCGGCAGCTTGCGCGCCAACGCCTCGGCATTGCGGTCCACCGCTACCAGCTGGTCGCTGTCGCCGCTGTAGATCAATGCAGGTACCTTCACATCGGACAGGGCATGGCGGCCGAACATCAGGCTCAGAGGGGCCATCAACATCACCGCGCCTACCCGTGAGTCGGCCTTGGGCGCCAACTCGCTGCGGTCGGCAATCAGCACGCCGTGAGTCTTGCAGGCATCGGCGTCGCCCGGTCGCTCCAGGCAATAACGGCGCAGGCGATCCAGATCGGGCCGGGCGCCAGACAGGATCAATGCGGTTTCGCCACCCGCCGAATAACCGATCACACCGACCTTGCCGTCATTCAGGTAAGGGCCCAGCAGCGTGTCCTCGCGGGCGGCAGTGATGGCCTCGCTGACCTGCAAAGGCCGACCATAAAGGTTACTCAACGTGCCCAACCGGCTGTGGTCACGGGCGTTGTCGCCCGGGTGCACCACCGCCACCACCACGAAGCCCCGGCGGGCCAGTGAAGTGGCCAGGTAATGAAGTGCCAGCGGGCTGCCGGTGTTGCCGTGGGAGAGGACCAGCAGCGGGAACTGGCCGAGCGCTACCGGCGCTTCCTCGGCGACGTCGATGGGGTAACCGTCGAGGCGGATATTGCGCGGTGTGCCATGGGATGGATAGAACGCCAGCGCCTGCATCGGCCTGGCATCGACCGGGTCGTCGAGGATCATATGGTGCAACCCGGCAACCCAGGGCGCAGCCTCGGCATGGGCCAGCAGCCCACCGAGCAGCAATGCCAGCAAACAGCGGGGAGTGTTCATCGGTCAGCTATCGCATAGCAGGCATCAGGATAGCTTCAGCATAGAACCGGCCTTACCACCGGCACATGAAAAATGAATGAAAAAACCGGCGGGTGCACGGGGCGCCCGCCGGTTTCTTTGTCGCCAGGCGATCAGGCTGCGGCGAACAGCTCGTTGGCAATCTGCGCCTGGGCGGCATCGATGGCCTGGGTACGGTGTTCCGGGCCATAGGCCAGGCCGTGGGCGCGGACCACTTCCAGGTCGGTGATGCCGATGAAGCCGAGGAACACTTTGAGGAAGTCCTCATGGCCGACACCGGTAGGCTGACCAGCATGCAAGCCACCGGCGGTGGAGACCAGCACCACTTTCTTGCCGCCGCACAGGCCTTCCGGTCCGGCTTCGGTGTAACGGAAGGTCTTGCCGGCTACGGCAACGCGGTCGATCCAGGCCTTGAGCTGGGTCGGCACGCTGAAGTTGTACATCGGCGCGCCAATCACCACGGCGTCGGCGGCGAGGAATTCTTCCAGTGTTTCGGCGCTCAGCTTGGCCTCGAAGGCCTGGGCGGCGTCACGGGCTTCTTCCGGGGTGCCAGCAGCCACCAAGGTGGCGGACGAGAAGTGCGCGATGGCGTCGGCCGCCAAGTCACGGTAGACCACTTCGATGCTCGCGTCAGCGGCTTTCCAGGCTTCGACCACTTCGCGGCTGAGTTGGCGGGAGGCGGAATTGTCGCCCAGGATGCTCGAATCGATATGCAACAGTTTCATGGGACTCTCCTGTGAATGAAGACCGCGGCGGTGGGCGATCACGATGGAGAGAATCCTACCGGGATGCCGAATGGCTGAAAAGTCTGTAAAAATGCGTTAGTTTGTCCCACAGGTAGAACAGTGAGACAGGCCAATGCAAGACCTCAATGATCTTTTCTATTTTGCTCAGGTGGTCGAAGCCGGCGGCTTTGCTGCGGCCGGGCGCCAGTTAGGTATCCCCAAGTCGCGCCTTTCGCGCCGTATTGCCGAACTGGAAGAGCGCCTGGGCACCCGCCTGCTGCAGCGCACGACGCGCCAGCTCAAGCTCACCGCCGTCGGCGAGCGCTACCTGCACCATTGCCAGGCCATGCTGTTGGAGGCCGAGGCCGCCGACGAAGTGGTGGCGAGCATGAGCAGCGAGCCGCGCGGGCGTCTGCGCGTGTCATGCCCGGTAGCGCTGGCCCATGCGTTTCTGCCGGCGGTGATCAGCCGTTTCCTCGAACAGTACCCGCAGGTGCAGTTGGACATGGTCCTGCTGAACCGCCGTGTCGACCTGATTTCCGAAGGCATCGACGTCGCCTTGCGGGTGCGCGACCTGGGCGACGAAGACCCGGCACTGGTAACCCGCCGACTGCGCCAGGCACAGATGCAGCTGGTGGCAGCCCCGGGTTTTGCCGACCATATCCGCGAGCCATCCGAGCTGGGTACGTTGCCGGTGCTGGGCGCCGCCGAAGCCGACCGACTGGTGCATTTTCGCTTGCTCGGGCCCAATGGCCGTGAGCAGGAAGTCGCCCTGGAGCCACGCCTGGCCATTGACGATTTCGTCGTGCGCAACGCCGCAGTGCGCGCCGGGCTGGGCTTTACCGCCCTGCCCAGCATGTTCTGCGAAGAGGAACTGGCACGCGGCGAGTTGGTGAAGCTGCTGCCGGACTGGTCATTGCCTGGCGGCTACCTGCAAGCGGTCTACCCTCATCGACGTGGCTTGTTGCCGGCCGTGCGGGCATGGATAGACCACCTGGCGGCGTCATTCGAAGCGTGTGGGGAACGGTATGTCTAGGCAGAAAATGACCGAGGAACAGGTGGCGGCGTTCTGCCTGAGCCTGCCGGGCGCGCGGGAAGACTTCAAATGGGGCGGCATCCGGGTGTTTTCCGTGGCCGGCAACAAGATGTTCGCAGTGCTCGACCTGGCTGGGGCGGGGTTGTCGTTCAAGGTCGCCGATGAGCTGTTTCTAGGCTATTGCGACCGCCCTGGCGTGCGGCCCGCGCCTTATCTGGCACGTGCCAGGTGGATCAGCATGGCACCGCCCTACCCCATGGGCCGGGATGAACTGTGCGACCTGCTGCAGCGCTCGCACCAGCTGGTGGTGCGGCGGCTGCCGAAACGGCTGCAGGCAGGCCTGCTGAGCTGATCAGTCGAAGGGCAGGAAGCGGCTGCCGAGAAACAGGTAGTCGAGCCAGAACACCTGATGCAGCAGCACGATGCCCCAGCACACCAGCTGGTAGGACAGCTTGCGTGTCTTGTGCCGCAGCAGTTGCTGCGCGACCAGTGCACCGGGCCAGCCCCCCAGCAACTCGCTGGCATGCAGCACCTTTTCTGGCGTGCGCCAGGCGTCGCCCTGGGCCTGGCGCTTGTCTTGCCAGTACAGCAGCAGGCTGATCAGGCTGACCAAGGGGTACATCGCCAGCGGTACCCAGCTCTGCCCGCTCCAGCCCATCTGCGTCGCGCCAAGCCCCGGCAGCAGGCACAGCACACCCAGCAGCAACAGTTTCAGGCGCGCATTGCGCACGCCTGCCGTGCGTTCGGCGCCGCGTGGCGCAGTGTTCTGTACCCGTGCCATGTCAGCTGTGCGCCGTCGACCAGTCGACCCAGCCAAACTGCCAGGTCGCCAGGATCAGCAGACCGAACACGATGCGGTACCAGGCAAAGGTCGCGTAGCTGTGGTTGGCGATGAACTTCAGCAACGCCCGCACAGCGATCATCGCGAAGATGAACGAGGTCACGAAGCCGATGGCGAACACCGGCAGGTCGCTCGGCTCGAACAGGTGGCGGTACTTGTAACCCGAATACACCGCCGCGCCGACCATGGTCGGCATCGCCAGGAAGAACGAAAACTCGGTGGCGGCCTTGCGCGACAAGCCAAACAGCAGGCCGCCGATGATGGTGGAGCCGGAGCGCGAGGTACCCGGGATCATCGCAAGGCACTGCACGAATCCAATCTTCAAGGCGTGGGTCCAGCGCATGTCGTCGACATGGTCGACCGCCACGGTGTGCTGGCGGCGTTCAGCCCACAGCATGATCACGCCGCCAATGACCAGCGCTGTCGCCACGGTGATCGGGTTGAACAGGTATTCATGGATCATGTCGGCAAACAGCACGCCCAACACCACCGCCGGCATGAACGCCAGCAGCAGGTTAGCGGTAAAGTGCCGCGCCTTCGGCTGGCTGGCCAGGCCGAACACCACCTCGAGGATCTTGCTGCGAAACTCCCACACCACCGCCAGGATCGCCGCCAGCTGGATGATGATGTTGAACGCCATGGCCCGCTCGCCACCAAAGCCGATCAGGTCGGCGACGATGATCTGGTGACCGGTACTTGAAATCGGCAGAAACTCCGTGAGCCCCTCGACCACACCCAAGATGATTGCCTGAAAGGCAGTCCAAAAATCCATTATTCCCCCGATGGGCCACTGCTGATTGCAGGCCCCTTATTCTTGGTTTGCTTTGATTGCCGCACGCGGCGCGGCCTTTTTACAGCGACTTCTGGGACCGACGCCAGTGGAAAAGTTCAGCCTGGCTAAAGGTTTCATCTTGCACGGCCGAAATCCTATCAAAGCGGCACGGTAAAGGCTTGTGCGCCCGGTGTCAGAGTAGCCATTAACTAGCACTTAGCCATTAGTCGAGTGCCTGCCGCTGCCAAACCATGCTTGGATGCACCTGAATAAAAAGAACAATGCGGGAGTGGATTCAATGAAGGCATTACGGTCGATGTCGATCAGCCGACGTCTGTGGCTGATTCTGGTGGTTGCGCTGGGCATGCTGGTGGCGCTCGGCCTGCTGATGCTGCGCCAGATCCATGGCGACCTGTACCAGGCCAAGGCGGAAAAGACCCGCCACGTCGTGCAGACCGCCGCAGGCGTGCTGGCCTACTACCAGGGCCTGGAAGCCGCCGGCACACTCAGCCGTGACGCGGCCCAGCAACAGGCCCTGCAAGTGGTGAAAGCACTGCGTTACGACCAGAACGACTATTTCTGGATCAACGACCTGGGGCCGAAGATGATCATGCATCCGGCCAACCCCAAGCTCGACGGCCAGGATCTCTCTGCCATTCGTGACCCGGACGGCTTCGCCGTGTTCAACGAGATGGTCGCCCTCGCCCGCAGCCAGGGCGCCGGCCCCGTCGATTACCGCTGGCCCAAGCCAGGCGCCAGCGAGCCGGTGGCCAAGACCTCCTATATCCAGCTGTTCAAACCCTGGGGCTGGATCATCGGCTCCGGCGTCTACGTCGACGATGTACAGGCCGAATTCGCCCGCCAGTTGCGTGATGCCTCACTGCTGGGCCTTGCCATCGCCGTGCTGATGGCCCTGGTGGTCATGCTCATCGCCCGCAGCATTGCCCGCCCTCTGCAGGAGGCAGTACAGGCCATGGGCAACATCGCCAGCGGCGAAAGCGACCTGTCCCGGCGCCTGGACACCCATGGCCGCGACGAGATCACCCACCTGGGCCAGCACTTCAACCAGTTCAACGGCAAGCTGCAGGGGGTGGTGGGCCAGCTTCAGGGCGCTGCCCACGACTTGGCGCAGTCGGCCGGGCACGTCGGGGACAGTGCAGGCGCCGCACAGCAGCACAGCGCCCGGCAGTCGATGCAGATGGACCAGGTGGCGACGGCAGTCAACGAAGTCACCTATGCCGTGCAGGATGTGGCCAAGACGGCCGAACAGGCCGCCGACGAGATGCGCGCTGCGCAGCAGCAGGTGGCGCACGGTCAACAGGCGATCCACGGCAGTTTGCAGCAGATCGACCGCCTCTCGGCGACCATCGAGCAGGCCGTGCAGGTGATCCGTGACCTGGCCGGGCACAGCACGAAGATCGGCGGAGTGCTGGAAGTGATTCGCGCCATCGCCGAGCAGACCAACCTGCTCGCCCTCAACGCCGCCATTGAAGCCGCTCGCGCTGGCGAACAAGGCCGCGGCTTTGCCGTGGTCGCCGATGAGGTGCGCCTGCTGGCGCAACGCACTGCGCAATCGACGGCCGAAATTCACACCATGATCGAGCACCTGCAAGGCCAGTCCGACGCGGCCGTCAAAGCCATCGACACCAGCAGTGAGGCCTCGCGCCAGACCGTGCAGCAAGCCCGTGAGGCCGGCTCCAGCCTGGATGCCATCAGCCAGGCGCTGCACAAACTCACCGCCCTCAACGCCTCGATCGCCAGTGCCACCTTGCAGCAGTCGCATGTGGTCGAGGAGATCAACCGCAATGTGCTGGACACCGCCGGCCTGTCGCAGCAGACCGCCGACGCCGCGCGTCGGTCCAGTGATGCCGGCTTGGCGCTGGGGCAACTGAGCGAGGAGCTGGAACAGCTATTGCGCCAGTTCCGGGTCTGAACCGGGCGTGATCACCGGCCCGGCGAACGGGCTGGTGCTGGTTGCGCGCTACACCTCCCGCCCCGCACAAGCTACAATCGCCGCCCTTTGCCAACCAAGGATCGCCGATGTCCGGCCTCGAACTCATCGCCGCCGTGCTCGGCGTCACCGCCGTGTGGCTCACCGTCAAACAGAACGCCTGGTGCTGGCCGATCGGGCTGGTCATGGTGCTTATCTATGGCTGGCTGTTCTACGAGGTGAAGCTTTACTCGGGCATGCTGCTGCAACTGGCCTACGCCGTGTTGCAACTGTACGGCTGGTGGCAATGGAAGCGCCCGGGCCGCGTCGAGGATGCCCGCCAGGTATCGCACCTGCCAACCCGGGCGCTGTTCGGCGGCTTGGCGGCCGGGCTGCTGCTGAGCGTGGCACTTGGTGCGGCGATGGCCGGCTGGACCGACGCCGCCCTGCCCTGGCTGGATGCGACGCTGACCGGTTTCAGCCTGGTCGCGCAGCTGTGGATGGCGCAGAAACGCGTGCAGTGCTGGCCACTGTGGATCGTGGTGGATGTGGTCTATGTCGGCCAGTACCTGCACCAGCAGCTGTATTTCACTGCCGGTTTCTTTGTCGTACTGACCCTGATCGCGGTACGCGGCTGGCTGGAATGGCGCCGTGACCCAGCCTTGGTGCACGCATGAAGGTCCTGGTGCTTTGCGGCCCCGAGTCCAGTGGCAAAAGCTGGCTCAGCGGTGAAATCCAGGCTCATTTCGGCGGTATCGTGGTGGCCGAATACGTGCGCCACTTCATCGACCAGCAAGGCCGCGATACCTGCTATGCCGATGTTCCCGCCATCGCCCGTGGCCAGCTGGCCTGGGAAGACCAGGCCCGCCAGCAGGCACCTGAGCTGCTGATCCTCGACACCCACCTGCTCAGCAACATGCTGTGGAGCCGCGCCCTGTTCGACGATTGCCCGCCCTGGCTGGAACAGGCGTTGCTTGCCCGACGTTACGACCTGCACCTGCTGCTCAGCCCGCAAGGTGTGGGCTGGGTCGCCGATGGCCAGCGCAGCCAGCCAGACCTCGCCGACCGCCAGAGGTTCTTCGACCACAGCCGCCGGTGGCTGGAATACCATGGGCAACCGCTGCAGATCATCGAAGGTGACTGGCCGCAGCGCAGCGCAGCGGCCTTGCGAGCCGTACAGCGCCTGTTGAACGACAAACCCCCGCTCTGCCCAACCGAGTGTTAATCAGGTGACACACCCCACTGACGCCAACTCCCTGTATCTACGGGGTTGCACGCCCTTTTCAGGGGCGGTGTCAAGGTGATGAAACAGTCTGCGAAACCGCCGTTCGAGTAACGCAAATGCTGGGCCAAACCCGGTGTTGCGGAAAATTTGTCTCAGCCCTGATACAACAAATTCACAGCCAGATCAGGGAATGCGCTCAAGCCATTGATTTCAAAGGATAATTAAAAAGCGGCACGACTTTCGCTCTGCACCTTCGCAACGCTGAACAAGACCAGCGCTTGCAAAAGGAGCAGCCGTCATGGGGAAACTGGATAAGGGCATTGTTCGCCTGCTGCTGGTCGGTTGTGCCTTGGGCTCGACCCTGCCCGCAATGGCCGACAACGGCATCATCATCATCACCCGCGATGTGCAACCGCGCATGGCCATTCGCGCGCCCCTGGCGCCCGACCCCAATCCCACCACCGCCAACGCCAACCCCTCGGCGTACGTGATCAAGCAAACCAACGAGCTGAGTGATGGCGACTTCGCCAGCATCACCAGCGGCACGGGGATTTCAACGCTGATTACTCAGCAGACCAACAACCTTGGCGGCCAGATCGGCAACCAGACGCAGTTGGCCAACCAGGCGGCCGGGCGCGGCACAGGCTCGGGCAGCGGCATTGCCAACATGGTCAACACCAGCGTCCAGCGCGGACTTGCCCCGTTGCAGATCCTCACTGGAGGCAAATGACATGAGGCAGACGCTGTTAGTCCTGGCCATGTTGAGCAGCGCATCGGCGCTGGCGCAGTCCCCGGTCCCGGTCATCAATGACGCCAGCATCGACAACTCCGGCGCCCGGTATCAAGGCAACTTCACCGTCAACCAGGCCGCTGGCGATCTGCAGCAACAGGCCAACGCCCGGGCACTCGCCACGGGCCACGAGGCCGCCGCGACCACGCAGATCCGCCAACGCCAGCAGGCCATCGTCGACCCCAACATGGGCGCCAGCGCCAGCATTCAGGGCAATGCCTTCAGCCAGGGCAGTGGTGCACTGGGCGTCAACCAGAGCGCCGGGGCCGCAACCCAGCAGGCCAATGCCCTGCGCATCAGCATCAGTACTCAACCGCAAAGCATCGATGACAGCGTCCTGCTGCAGCAAAACGTGGCGCTGATCAACAGCTCCGATCCATCTGATACCTCACCCGGCTATCGCCAGGTCACCACCGGTGACCAGGCATTCACCGGTAGCCGCGGGGTCATCCAGCTGAATCAGAGCGCCGGGGTGGGCAACCAGACGGCAAACACCCTGAGCGTACGGGTCGCGAACTGACCCTGACAGGTAAAAGGTAAGAACAACACTTAACCTAAAGAACGGAGAAACACCATGAAACCTTCGATGGCAATCAAGCCTCTGGTTTTCGCAATTGCTGCGGTCATGGCTGTTGCTGCACAGGCTGATCAGAACGACCGTCGTGGCAATGGCCACAACAACAATAACCACACGCCACCGGCTCGTGCGGTGATGACCGATGCCACGGCCAATGCAAATGACGGCCAGAGAAGCACCGGTAATACGATCCGCAACCAAGGCACCATCAACGAAGCCGAGATGAGCAGCTCGGGCGCCGGTGCCAGTGGTAACGTGGGTGTCAACGTGGCGGCCGGTAACGGCAACCAGCAAGCCAACGCTTCGGCTATCGCCAACACCTCGTCCGACAACGCAGCCATCGACAACAGCTTCGTTTTCGGCACCTCGAATGCGACCGCCGAGATCACTCAGCGCAGCAACAACAACAAGGTCAACAACTGGTCGACCCAAAGCTCTGCCGTCATGAGCGGTTCGGCTGAAGGCAGCAGCGGCAACCTGGGCATCAACATCGCTGGCGGCGATCTCAACCAGCAGAAAAACAGCATGGCCATCGCCAACAACGCCGCAGCAATCGGTAACTCAACCGCCACTGCCTCGGCCAACCAGAGTGGCCCTGGGCTGGAGGTGAACAACTCTGCCGACCGCACCTACACTGTCGACACGCTGACCTTCACCACCTCTTCGAGCGGATCGTCCTCTCGTAGCGGCGCGTTCGATGCCAGTGTCGACAAGAGCTCCAGCTCCAGCTACAGCGCGTCGGGAAGCCAGAGTGCCAGCGCCAGCGGGTCGAAGAGCAGCAGCTCCAGTGGCTCTACCAGCATGACCGCCAGCGGCTCCAACAGCAGCACCGCCAGCGGCAGCAACAGCATGACCGCCAGTGGCTCCAACGACTGGGCTGCAAACGGCTCTGCCAGCCGTGACCACAGCTCTACCTCCAACACCACGGTTAGCGCATCGCTCGATGCCAGCGCCAATGGCAGCGCATCGTCCTCGCAGACCTTCGGCAACTTCACCCGCTCGCGCAGCAACGACTTCGACGCATCACTCAGTGCATCGCTGGATGCATCGGTCGACAAGTCGCATGACTCGTCCAGCAACTCGTCGTTCGACAAGTCGCTCAGCTCGTCCTTTGACAGAGCCTATGACTCTTCGTATGACCGTAGCCGCGACTCGTCCTACGACAAGGCTCGCGATACTTCCTACGAGAAAGCCAATGCGTCGGACTGGGAAAAAGCCAGTGCTTCGGCGTACGACAAGGCCGGCGAGAAAGCATCGGAATCGTCGGACAGCATCTCGAAGAGCTTCAGCGAGTCTAGCGAGTACGCGCTGAGCAACACCGTGTCGTTCCAAGTGCTGACCCCGACCGGCTGGGCCAACCCTGTGACCAACACCGCCACCCTGAGTGGTTCGGTGAACGGTGGCAGCGGCAACCTGGGCGTGAACGTGGCGGCCGGTGTGGGCAACCAGCAGAGCAACTCGCTGGCCATCTCCAATACCTCGATGTAACACGCTGCGCTGTGGAGGCTCCCTTCGGGGAGCCTCTTTCCAACAAGAAGAAGGCAGGGGGCGTCGAACATGCGCATGATCGCCTTGGCATTTCTGCTGTGCATCGCCAGTCTTGGCGAAGCATCCCAGATGCCGTTGTCCGTGCTGCCGGGTGGTGCGGTGATCTACAAACCGATCCAGAGCATACGCGAACGCAAGTTTGCCGACCTGGTTCAACAGAAGACCGATTTCAGCTGCGGTGCAGCGTCGCTGGCGACCATCCTGCGCCAGGCCTACTGGCTGGACGTGGATGAACACCAGGTCATCGAGGGCATGCTGGCCCACGCCGACCAGGACCTGGTCCGCACGCAAGGGTTCTCGATGCTCGACATGAAGAAATATGTCGAAAGCCTGGGTATGCGCGCACGCGGCTACAAGGTGGCTCCGGACACGCTCCACAGCATCCGCATCCCCGTGGTCGTGCTGATGGATATCCGCGGCTACAAGCATTTCGTGGTGATGCAGAAGGTCGACAGGGGCTGGGTGTACATCGGTGACCCTGTCCTTGGCCACAAGCGCTTCAAGCTCGATGATTTCGTCAAAGGCTGGAACGGCATCATCTTCGCCGTCATCGGTCAGGGCTATGACAAGAGCAATGTTCTCCTCGACCCGCCGCTGCCGCTGAGCGCCAAGAACCGCATCAGCAACTTCACGCCGGTGCAGGATGCGGAGCTGATGGACTTCGGTTTCATTCAAAGCGACTTCTTCTAACGGCCTACTTTCAATGAAGTAGGGCAAGACGTTCCGGGAGCACTCCATGAAGACTTCCCTGTGGCTGGCAGTCATGTGCCTGGCCGCCAGCCTGCCGACCCAGGCAGAAACGTTCAAACCGATCGAACTGAAGGATCAGGAGCTGGCAAGCCTGCGGGGGCGCTATGTGATGCCTGGGCGGATCGTCAGCTTCGGTGTGGTCATGAGCAGCACCTGGCAGAACGCCAATGGCGAGGTGATCGGCGCGACGTCGTCCATGCAGATTCAGCAATCGACCCTCAAACCGCAGTTCTATGTGTCGATGATCGATGAAAAAGGCACCGGCAGCGCTCGAACCAGCAGCACCGGTACCGGTACCGTCACCGGCGGCAGCGGCCTCAACAGCACCGAGGGCGTGACCCAGGTAGTGCGCGCGGCCGGCGATTTCAACATGGCCCACAACAATGTCGACATCAATGTCACCAAGGGCAACGAAGCGCCAGCCGACCAACCGCAGGGTCAGGTTCTGACGGCGGGTTCCACACTGGTGGGAGCCAACGGCGCAGGCTCAATGAGCGTGTCATCCGGCAGCAGCGGCGTGCAGATGAACATCATCGCCAACGGCAACCAGGGCAGCAGCCTGCAGCGCCTGGGCCAGGGTGGGCTGATGCAGAACACCACCCTGCTCGGCTCCAGCAACCGGGTCAGCAACCTGACCTCGCTGAATGTGGTACTGCGAGACAGCCCGCCTGTAGCGGGGTCTGTGAGCGCCAATCTTGACCAGCTCAAAGGCCTTCGCAATCTCGGATACTGATCTACGCTCAAGTCTCATCGTATGTAGTCAGAAGGGACGGCTAATCCATGCACCGTTTGTTGACGTTCAGAGCTATCGTTTGTTTATCAACATTGGCCCCGGCCACTCTGCTACAGGCGGCAACCGACCCTCAGGTCGAAGCACTCAAACAGGAACTGATTGCGCTCAAACAGCGCTATGAAGCCCAACAGAACGCACTGATGGTGCTGGAACAACGGCTCAAGCAGGTCGAGGAGGCCCCGGCCCAGCCGGCACCCAAGCGCCTGACCAAGTCCCCTGCAGAGGGGGTGAAAGGTGCCCAGACCGTGGCTTCTGGCACGCCAGGCAGCAGCGGCAGTGGCAGCTCCTACGGGCAGTCGCTGCAGGACAACTCCGAGCCGGCGCAGAGCGTCTCCAACCTCTATGACGAAGCGAGCGGCTTCTTCGGTGGCGGCAAGTTCAGTGTCGAAACCGGGGTGACCTACACCCACTACGATACCCGGGCGTTGACCCTCAACGGGTTCCTGGCGCTGGACTCGATCTTCCTGGGCAATATCAACATCGACCGCATCAAGGCCGACAACTGGACCCTGGACCTGACCGCCCGCTACAACGTCGATCAGCGCTGGCAGTTCGATATCAACGTTCCCATCGTCTACCGCCAGTCCACCTACTCGTCTGGTGGCGCAGGTGGTGCTGCGGGTACCACCAACGACGAATCGGTGACCCGCGATCCTGCCATCGGCGACGTCAACGTCGGTATCGCCTACAAGTTCCTCGACGAGGACGAAACCTGGCCGGACGCCGTTGCGACGCTGCGGGTGAAGGCGCCGACAGGCGAGGACCCGTATGGCATCAAGCTGATCCAGAGCCCTGGCAACGACAACCTGGCAGTACCGGAAGACCTGCCTACCGGCAATGGTGTCTGGTCGATTTCGCCGGGCCTGTCCCTGGTCAAGACCTTCGACCCGGCCGTGCTGTTCGCCAGCCTGCAGTACACGTACAACATGGAGGACTCGTTCAGCGACATCAGCCCCCAAGTCAACACCAAGGTGCCTGGGGACGTGAAACTGGGTGACTCCTGGCAGATCGGCGGCGGTATCGCATTCGCCTTGAACGAGAAGATGAGCATGTCGTTCTCGGTAACCGACCAGTTCTCGAGCAAGAGCAAGATCAAGCCCGATGGCGGCGATTGGCAGTCGGTGACCAACAGCGACTACAACGCGGCCAACTTCAACGTCGGCCTGACCTTTGCCGCCACCAACAACCTGACGATCGTGCCGAACCTGTCGATAGGCCTGACAGACGATTCGCCGGACTTTTCCTTCAGCCTCAAATTCCCGTACTACTTCTGACACCCGGGGGCGCATCGCGCCCCAATTGGTTACCAACCTTGTAGCCAACGGCTTTCCGGGTATCGGCCTGTTATCATCGCCCACATCTGTGTGACGATTTCATGGCAAAAGGAAAGTTTTCGTGAAGAACCTGCAAGGCCCGCCACGCACCCGGCTTCTCGCCCTGATTACCCTGGTGCTGGTGATTCCTCTGGCCGTGCGCACCCTGTTGGGTTGGTCCAGCCCGTATGGCTACCTGTCGGACCTGGCGCTGGGCACCCTGCTGGTGCTGCTGTTGCAGCGTCGCCCATGGTGGCTGGCGCTGCCGGTTCTGCTGGCATGGGCCGCGCTGTGGGTGGCTTCGGCCGAACTGGTCAGCGCTGTCGGCAGGCTGCCGAACAGTGCCGACCTGGCTTACCTGTTCGACCCGCAATTCATGGAAAACTCCACCGGCGGCGGCCTGGCCCATGCCTGGCTGCCTGTGGTGCTGGCGGGCGGCCTGTTGGCCTGGCTGGGGAGCGCCTGGCGCAGCCGCAAGCAACCTGGAGCAGCGCTCTCTCGCAAGGCATGGGCCATCCCCGCGCTGTTGCTTGCTGCGCATTGGGGCAGCCAGCACCTGGCCCCGAGCGACGCAGACCAGTGGCGTCAGTACAATCTGCCCCATCAGTTGCTGTCCGCAGCGGCTGGTGACCTGCAGCGTCATGCCGAACATTGGGCAGGCCGCGCACCCACAGTCACACCGCTGCCCACCGCCGGCCTGACCCAGCATGACCTCAGCGGGCAAAAGCTGCTCGCCGCGCCGGGCCGCGCCCGCAACCTGCTGGTCATCACCCTGGAAGGCATCCCTGGCGCCTACGTGCGCCCCAACCGCCAGGCCCTGAACAGCCGTTTCGACGAAGACTTGATGCCCAACCTCAGCCGCTGGGCCGAGCGTGGCATGAACACCCCGGACTATGTGCTGCACACCCACCAGACCATCCGCGGCCTGTATGCGATGCTGTGCGGCGACTACGACAAGCTCGCCAACGGCACGCCAAAGGGCGTAGAGCTGCTTACCCAGCAGCAGCGCAACCAGGCATGCCTGCCGGCACAGTTACGCCAGGCCGGCTTCACCACCCACTACCTGCAAGGCGCAGGCCTGCGTTTCATGGCCAAGGACCGGATCATGCCGCATATCGGCTTCGACTCGGTTCACGGGCTGGAGTGGTTCAGCAACACCAACTACCTGGAATTTCCCTGGGGCAAGGATGACCGGGCGTTTTTCGAAGGCGCCCTGGATTATGTCGGCCAGTTACGCCAGCAAGAGCGCCCCTGGATGCTCACCTTGCTGACCGTCGGCACCCACCAGCCCTACTCCGCCCCTGAAGCGTACTTGCAGCGTTACGACACCGCCAAGCAAGCGGCGGTCGCCTACCTCGATGATGCGCTCGGCGCGTTCCTCGACAAGCTCGAACGCCAGGGCGTTCTCAACGACACACTGGTGGTAATCACCTCGGACGAGTCCCACGGTATCGACGGCGTGCGCCTGGCCTCGTCCTGGGGCTTCAACCTGACCCTGGCACCGGAGCAGGCTCAACTGCCGCGCATCAAGAATGGCACCTACGGCCACATCGACCTGGCCACCTCGCTGCTCGACTACTTTGCCCTGCCGATCCCGGTCGCGCTCGGCGGACGCTCGCTGTACCGCGATTACGACAGTGGCCGAGAGATGATTTCCTACACCAACGGCATGCTGCGCTACCAGGATGGCAAGGGCGTGTTCACCGAATGCGACTTCCAGCAGCGCTGCCGCCGCTATGACAGCCCCGGTTTCATCGCCGACCGGGCCCGCTACCTCGGCCCTGGCGACGGTGCGCTGGGGGCGCAGATCGGCGCGTTGGCCGGGGTGCTCGACCAGTCGCTGCTGCAGACGCCGCTGAACCTGCGTTACCAGTTCGGCGGCCCGTCCGCCATTCAGTTGCAGGCACGCATCCGTGACGACTGGGCTGACAACCTGATCGGCGCGCAATACCTGGAAATGCCCGAGGGCTCGCACACCCGGGTACGGATCAAGGTGCGTTCGCTGAACCCGCAGCACGCCGCCTATATTCAGCTCAAAGCCAAGGAGCTGGAGCAGGATGTGCCGCTGGGGCTGCCCGAGGAAATTCGGGTGACGACTGACGAACCGCTGGAAATGGAATTCGGCTTCGATAACCCGACGATGCGCAAGGCGTTTTCCTTCCACCTGCTCGGTTATGGCGGCGGCGAAGTCGAGGTGAGCGATTTCAGTGTGATCACTGCGCTACCAGACCAGGAAGAACCACTGGAGGACCTGGCTGACGGGCATATCGCCCATTCCAGCTGATCAGCGAATCTGGTGCTTGTGCAGCAGGCGGTAGAACGTCGGCCGCGATACCCCAAGCGCCTTCGCGGCAATGCTCATGTTGTTGCTGTGCCTGTCCAGCACATCGCACAGCGCCTGGCGTTCAGCCCGGTGCTTGTAGTCTTCGAGGGTGCCCAGCGGCTGGTCCTCCTGCTCCAGCCCGTGCAGGCCAAGGTCCTGAGCCTCGATCTGGCGCCCTTCGGCCAGCACCAGCCCGCGTCTCACCCGGTTGGCCAGCTCACGGACATTGCCCGGCCAGTTGTGCCGACCCATCGCAGCCAGCGCATGATCGCTGAAGGAGCGCGGCCTGCGGCCTGTCTCCAGGCTGTAGAAATGCGAAAAGTGGTTGGCCAGCATCGACAGGTCGCCATGCCGGTCACGCAGCGGGGCCGTGACTACTTGCAATACGTTGAGCCGGTAGTACAGGTCTTCGCGAAAGCGCCCATGCTCGATGGCCTTTTCCAGGTCCACATGGGTTGCCGCCAGTACCCGTACGTCGACCGGTATCGGCTGGCTTCCACCTACCCGCTCGATGTGCTTTTCCTGGAGGAAACGCAGCAAATTGGCCTGCAACTCCAGCGGCAGGTCGCCAATTTCGTCGAGGAACAACGTGCCGCCGTGGGCTGCCTCGATCCGCCCCACCTTGCGCTGGTGGGCACCGGTAAAGGCACCTTTTTCATGCCCGAACAGCTCGGACTGGATGAGGTTTTCAGGTATCGCCCCGCAGTTGATGGCGATGAACGGCATTTCGCTGCGCAGTGATTGGCGGTGCAACGTGCGCGCCACCAGTTCCTTGCCGGTACCGCTCTCGCCGCGGATCAGCACGGGCGATTCGGTCGGCGCCAGCTTGCCCAGCAGTTTGCGCAATTCGAGGATCGGGCGGCTGTCGCCGAGCAGTTCATGTTCCAGCCCGTCCACCCTGACCGTGCCCTTGCCGCGCAGCCGAGCCATGCCGAATGC
Organism: Pseudomonas sp. NPDC089996; assembly: GCF_044748405.1. Taxonomy (NCBI): domain Bacteria; kingdom Pseudomonadati; phylum Pseudomonadota; class Gammaproteobacteria; order Pseudomonadales; family Pseudomonadaceae; genus Pseudomonas; species Pseudomonas sp. NPDC089996. The sequence goes on from NZ_JBIVGA010000013.1 coordinate 89,508, forward strand.
GCGCCCCAGCGTCACCAGGACGCGGGAAAAGTCGAATGGCAGGGTATGAAAGTCGAAAAACCACTCGCAGACGAAATCTCCGACATTCTGCAGGCGCAACTGCTCGGCATCGAGCACGGCAATCCACTCGGTATTGCTGCGTTTGATCATGTCCTTCACGGCATCGGGATGCCGCAGGTGCGACGGCTGCAGGCGCAGCAGGCCAATGTCGCAGCGATGCTCCAGGGCCAGATCGAGGCTACAGCTGTGAACTTCCCAGCCGGCACTCTCCAGGCCAGGTAACAGACGGTGACAATCGTCGCAGGGGTCGACGATGAGCAAGCGACGCAGAGCGGCAGTCTCGTGCATGTCCGTTCCTTGGCGCCAATTGTTGGTTTTTTACGTTAAAACAGTAAGTTGCGGCGCCCAATTAACAGTAGCAACGAACTTGACGCTGCCCACGACCGTCTGTCTGCCGGATTCAACCCGCTCAATGCCGTTCGGGAATTTTTCATATTTATTGACGTCACAGCCGGCGCCGGGAAACAAAAAGGTGTAACCCGCAAAAAATTTACATTATCTGTGTGACTCCACCCCTAACTTGGAGCATCAGTACGAATAACCCCGCGCTGCGGATCGCGATTAAACCTGAAGCGACGTAGCAGTAAAGCGGACCTTATTTCGATGTTTGGGACCATAGAGAGACCGAACCATGAATGCCCCGCTCCGTGTCAATGAAGCACTGCTGATTGCCGACCACGCGTTCGAACCGTTCCAGTGCGTTGCCTGGGATGCGCCCAACGGCACCGGTGAGCTGAGCCTTGCGGTCATCGACCGGACCAGCACCCGTATTGGCAGCAAGCAAGTATCGTCGCGCATCTATTCGGACCCTGCACAATGGGCCAGCCTGATCGAGGAAGTGCGTGCAGAACTGTGCCAGAAAGGCTATGACCTGCAGCCTTGGTCCATGCCCAAGTAATATCGCTGTGCCCATTCAAGTGCGTGCCCGGCACGCACTTGCACAACTTTGCACTGGCCTGCCAGGCAACTTTCTTATTGCGACATAGTGTCGCGCCAAGGCTTCGGCCTGACTCACTCCATTCGTTTGAACTGTTCAAGGTGCTGGTACTCGGCCTGCAGTTCAGTGGCCAGCTGTTGAGCCCGCCCCAGGCGAATTGGCGCCAATTCCATGTCCACCAGTATGGTGGCGCACGGCATGGGCTGTACGGCATGCCAGCGCTGCAGGCGACCATCGGTGAAGACCAGGCAGCGCTGCAATTCGTGTGGATGGGCTTTGTGCCGAGCCTGCAGCCAGCGCCGCGCCTGATCGAGTGCAGCGATCAGCGGTGTACCGCCACCGGCCCCCAGGGCCTGCAACCAGGGCTGCAGGCTTGCCGATGCCTTGAGGCCATGGCGCTGCCATTGCGGTGCGCCACCGCTGGCCGTCAGCAAGGCAAGACGGGCGCGTTGCCGGTAAGCCTGGTCGAACAGCTCGGCCAACAGGCCTTTGCATTGCGCCAGGGCTTGATGGCGGCGCGTGGAAGCCGAGGCGTCGACGATCACCAGCCATAATTCACTGGCCTGGGCATGACGTTGCTGCCAGCAGAGGTCCTGGCGCGCTGCCGGACGCCCCTTGAGCAAAGTGGGCAGCCAGGCCACCCCGCCAGAAGATGCCATACGGGCGCGCCCGCGGCTTGCACCTGCCAGTTTGCCGACACGGGGCATGGCATCCGCCAACGGCAAACCTGGTTGGCGGATGCTCAGGGCTTTTTTGCCCAGTTCGGCACCTCTCGCCGCGCGCCGCTGCTGACCGGCTGCGCTGGAAGCGCCCCCCAGTCGCCCTGCCCGCCCTCGTCCTGCCTGTCGCGGCCATCGGCTGCACCTGGCGGCGTACTGGCTGGCGCATCAGGCAACGTGCGGCGGCGATGGCGCAAGGCGAACTCCGCCACCGCGTCGACATCGGCCTCCTCGATGGCCTGCCCACCGCGCCAGGCACAATGGGCACGGGCGGCGCGCAGCCAGACCAGGTCGGCACGCAAGCCATCAACACCGGCGGCAAAGCAGCGCTCGGTGATCCAGGCCAGGGCCTGATCATCCAGAGCGATCGCCGCCAGGCTCTGGCGCGCTGACTGGCAGCGCTCGCGCAGTTGCGTCTGGGCATTGGCCCACTGTTCACAGAACGCCTGCGGGTCGCTGTCGAAGGCCAGCCGTCGGCGAATGATCTGCTGACGTGCGTGCGGCGCAGGCAGCCCTTCGAGGGCCACATTCAGGCCAAAACGGTCGAGCAACTGCGGACGCAACTCGCCTTCTTCGGGGTTCATGGTGCCGATCAGGACGAAACGGGCGCTGTGCCGATGGGAAATGCCATCACGTTCGATGCGGTTGGTACCACTGGCGGCTACATCCAGCAGCAGGTCGACCAAGGGGTCGGGCAGCAGGTTGACTTCATCGACATACAGAACGCCGCCATCGGCGTGGGCCAGCACCCCGGGGGAAAACTGCGCCTTGCCCTGGCCGAGCGCGGCGTCCAGGTCCAGCGTCCCTATCAGACGCTCTTCACTCGCCCCTAGCGGCAAGGTCACGAACGGGCCCTCACCCAGCAGGTCGGCCAAGCCGCGAGCCAGGGTGCTCTTGGCCATGCCGCGCGGGCCTTCGATGAGCACGCCGCCGATCTTCGGGTCGATGGCCGTCAGGCACAGGGCCAGCTTGAGGTCTTCGGCACCGACCACGGCGGCCAACGGAAATTGCAGGGGTTCAGTCATTTCAAGCCTGTTCCTCGCCGTCGAGCAACTGCTCCTCGAGCGCTTCGCGGTAGTCACCAGGGGCTTCCCAGAGCCCGCGCTGCTGGGCTTCCAGCAAGCGTTCGGTGAGGTCACGCAGGGCCTCGGGGTTGTGCTCGCGCATGAAGTCGCGGGTCGCCGGGTCTAGCACGTAGGCATCGGCCAGCGACTGGTAATGATGGTCGTCGATCAGGTGCGTGGTGGCGTCGAAGGCGAACAGGTTGTCGACCGTCGCGGCCAGTTCGAACGCACCCTTGTAGCCGTGGCGCTTCGCCCCGTCGATCCATTTCGGGTTCAGGGCTCGGGCACGGATCACGCGGTTCAGCTCTTCTTTCAAGGTGCGGATGCGCGGCCGGTCGGCCTGGCTGTGATCGCCGTGGTAACTGGCCACCACAGCACCGGACAAGGTCTCCGATGCCGCCAGCATGCCCCCCTGAAACTGATAGTAATCATTAGAATCGAGCAGGTCGTGCTCGTGGTTGTCCTGGTTCTGCAGCACCGCCTGCACCTGGCCCAGGCGCCGGGCGAACTGGGCTCGCGCCGGCGTGCCTTCATCACTGGCTCCGTAGGCGTAGCCGCCGTGGTTGAGGTACACCTCGGCGAGGTCGTCACGGCTGTGCCACAGTCGCCCTTCGATGGCATTCTGCACGCCGGCACCGTAGGCACCCGGTTTGGCACCGAACACCCGCCAACCAGCCTGGCGTGCCGCCTGTTCGGCCTCCACGCCCTGCGCCTGCAGGCTGGCGCGCTCGTTGCGTACCCGTGCGGCCAGGGGGTTGAGGTCGTCCGGCTCGTCCAGTGCCGCCACGGCCTGCACAGCGGCGTCGAACAGGCGGATCAGGTTGCCGAAGGCATCCCGGAAGAAGCCCGAAACACGCAATGTCACGTCTACCCGCGGGCGGTCGAGCAGGCTCAGCGGCAGGATCTCGAAGTCGTCGACACGCTGACTGGCGGTGGCCCATACCGGGCGCACGCCCATCAACGCCATGGCCTGGGCGATGTCGTCCCCCCCCGTGCGCATGGTCGCCGTGCCCCACACCGATAAGCCAAGCTGACGCAGGTGGTCGCCATGGTCCTGCAGGTGCCGTTCAAGGATCAGGTTGGCCGAGGCGAACCCCAGGCGCCAGGCCGTGGTGGTCGGCAGGTTGCGCACGTCCACGGTATAGAAGTTGCGCCCGGTGGGCAGCACGTCCAGTCGGCCACGGCTGGGGGCACCGCTGGGCCCAGCGGGGACGAAACGCCCTGCAAGCGCGGCGAGCAGGCCGTTGATTTCGGCAGCGCCGCAGGCGTCCAGATCTGGCGCCACCTGCTCGCGCAGGGCTTGAATCACTTGGTGCACCGGCTGCCATTCAGCCTGCTCGGGGAGTTGCACATGCCCCTCCAGTGCCTGCTCGATGATGCGCAGCGCCAGCAGCTCAAGGCGCTCCCGGGTGTCACCCGCCGTGCGCCACACGCCCTCGTTCACGGCCCGCAGCAGCGGCGGACGGGGGCCTGACCAGGCCTCGCCGAGGTCGCAATCGAGCGGATCGAAACCCAGGCTCAGTGCCCTGGCCAGCGTGCGCAACAAGCTGGCATTGCCACCGCGGCCATCGCCCCGCTCCACGCGCAGCAAGGCCAGCAAGGTATCGATGCGCAGGCGTGCCTGCGGCGACTGGCCGAAGACATGCAGGCCATCGCGAATCTGCGACTCCTTGAGGTCGCACAGGTAGGTGTCCAGGCGCGGCAGCCATACCGCCGCATCGTCCAGCTGGCCTTCGAGCTGCAACTCGCGGTCGATGTGGTTGGCCTTGACCAGCTCCAGTATGTCGCGTTGCAGTTCGCGGGCGCGCCGTGGGTCGAGCAACTGTGCTTCGTAGAATTCGTCCGCCAGCTGTTCCAGATGACGCAATGGGCCATAGGTTTCGGCGCGGGTCAGCGGCGGCATCAGGTGATCGATGATCACCGCCTGGGTACGGCGCTTGGCCTGGGCACCTTCGCCCGGGTCATTGACGATGAACGGGTAGATGTTCGGCAGCGGGCCGAGCAGTGCGTCCGGCCAGCACTGCGCAGACAGGCCGACGCCCTTGCCGGGCAGCCATTCCAGGTTGCCGTGCTTGCCGACGTGGATGACGGCATCAGCAGCAAAGGCATGGCGCAGCCAGAAGTGAAACGCCAGGTAACCATGCGGCGGCACCAGGTCCGGGTCGTGGTACACCGCGCTGGGGTCGACCTGATAGCCCCGCGCAGGCTGGATGCCGACGAAGGTCAGACCGAAGCGCAGGCCAGCCACCATCAGGCGGCCTTCGCGGTACATCGGGTCCTGCTCGGGCGGCCCCCAACGCTCCAGCACCGCCCGGCGATTGGCCTCGGGCAGACGCGCGAAGGCTGCCTGGTAATCCGCCAGGCTCAGGCTCTGGGCGCAGGGGCGCTGGTCGAGGTGATCGAGGTCGTTGGTGACCCCGCCAAGCAACTGATGAATCAGTTGCGTGCCGCTGCCTGGCAGCGCTGCCAGCGGATACCCCTCGGCCTGCAGTGCCTTGAGGATGTTCAAGGCGGCTGCCGGGGTGTCCAGGCCGACGCCATTGCCGATACGGCCATCGCGGGTCGGGTAGTTGGCCAGCACCAGGGCCACACGCTTTTGCCCATTGGGCAGGCGCGACAGCTCGACCCAGCGCCGCGCCAGTTCGGCGACGAAGTCCATGCGCTCGGGGTGCGCGCGGTAACAGACCACGTCGGACTGGCTGCGCTCGCTGCGCCAGGCCATGTCCTTGAAGCTCACCGGGCGGGTGATGATGCGCCCGTCCAGCTCCGGCAAAGCGATGTGCATGGCCAGGTCGCGAGCACCGAGGCCTTGCTCGCTGGCTTCCCAACCCGGTTGGTTGTCCTGCGCGCAGATAGCCTGCAGCACCGGGATATCACGACGAAATGGGCGCAGGTTGGGACGTTCCGGGCTGGACAGGGCAAATCCCGTGGTATTGATCAACACCTCGGCGCCCACTTCGTCCAGCCAGGCCTCGACCTGCTCCAGGCAGGCGCTTTCCTTGAGGCTGGCCACTGCGATAGGCAGCGGATTGAGGCCGGCTGCCTGCAAGCGCTCGCAGAACGTGTCGATGAATGCGGTGTTGGCGGCTTGCAGGTGTGAGCGATAGAACAGCAGCGGCGCCACCGGGTATTCGGCGTTCCATTGCCTGTACCAATCCTCCAGTTGCGCGCCGGGTGTGCGCGGGTGATACACCGAGGTCCTTGGCAATGGTTGCGGTTCGTCCCAGTGATAATCGCGCCCCAACCACTGGTTGGCCAGGCACCTGAACAGGTTGACGGCATTGCTTTTGCCACCCTGGCGCAAGTAATGCCAGAGGCGCTCGGCCGGCTCGCCGGTGACGGTGCCGAGGCTTGTCAGCTCCGGGTCCGGGCGGTCATCGCCGGGGACCATGATCAGTTGCACACCCCGCGCAGCCAGTTCGACCAATTGCTCGACGCCATAGCGCCAGTAGCCCACGCCGCCGTGCAGTGATACCAGGATCACCTTGGCATGGCGCAGCACCTCGTCGACATACAGGTCGACCGAGGCATGGTTCTGCACCTGCATCGGGTTGGCCAGGCGCAGGCTGGGGAAATCCTCCGGCAGTTGCTCGGCGGTCTCGGCGAGCAATGCCAGGTGCGAGTCGCCGCTGCAGAGGATCACCAGGTCGGCGGGTGTCTGGCCGAGGTCGGCAATGCTGTCGTCCGGCACGAAGCCGCCGGGCTGGGTCCGCAGCAGGTGCATGGGTCAGGCGCCCAGGGCCTGGCGCAGGCGCGCTTCCAGTTGCACGGCGTCGAGGTCCTGGCCGATCAGCACCAGGCGGGTGATGCGTGGCTCGTCGGCGCGCCAGGCGCGGTCGAAGTGTTTGTCGAAACGGGTACCCACACCCTGCACCAGCAGACGCATCGGTTTGCCAGGGATGGCCGCAAAGCCTTTGGCGCGCAGGATGCCGAACTCCACGACCAGCTGGGTCAGGGCATCGAGCAGCAGGCTTTCGTCGGCTTCGGGCAGGTCGATGGAGATCGAGTCAAAGGCGTCGTGATCGTGATCGTCATGATCGTCGCCGTCATGGTGGGAATCGTGGTGGGTGCGGCGGCCATCGATGTGCGCCTCGGACTCGGCGCCTACGCCCAGCAGCACGTCCAGCGGCAGTCGGCCGCGACTGGCCTCGATTACCTTGACCGCGGGCGGCAGCTCTTCGGCCACTTCGGCACGGACCTTGGCCAGGCCTGCGGCGTCGATCAGGTCGGCCTTGTTCAGTACCACCAGGTCGGCGCTGGCCAGCTGGTCGGCGAACAGTTCGTGCAGCGGCGATTCGTGGTCCAGGTTGGGGTCCAGCTTGCGTTGCGCGTCGACCTGCTCGGGGTAGGCGGCGAAGGTGCCGGCGGCCACGGCCGGGCTGTCGACAACAGTGATGACGGCGTCAACGGTGCAGGCATTGCGGATTTCCGGCCACTGGAAGGCTTGCACCAGCGGCTTGGGCAGCGCCAGGCCGCTGGTTTCGATGAGGATGTGATCGAGATCGCCGCGGCGGGCGACCAGTTCGCGCATCACCGGGAAGAACTCTTCCTGCACGGTGCAGCACAGGCAGCCATTGGCCAGTTCATAGACACGGCCGCTGGCTTCTTCCTCGGTGCAGCCGATGCTGCACTGCTTGAGGATTTCGCCGTCGATGCCAAGTTCGCCGAATTCATTGACGATGACCGCGATGCGGCGGCCCTGGGCGTTGTCGAGCATGTGGCGGAGCAAGGTGGTCTTGCCCGAGCCGAGGAAGCCGGTGACGATGGTGACGGGGAGCTTGGCCAGTGTTTTCATGTCGCGTTGCCCTTGGCAGGTTGGCGCGGGCACACGGGACGTAAAGCCACAGGCCAGGCCGGCCGGGCTCGTTCGCCACCGGATCACCCCGCCCGGTTGAAAGTCGAAATCGTCTCGAGGCAGGTCTCCTGGCTTGCACCGTTCCAGCGCTTCACGGGGAAGCATCTGGCGGGATGACGCCTTCCCGCGCCTGGGCGCAGTGGCTGTGTCGATCCGTTATCGGTGCCTACAGTTGCGGGGGCAGCCGCGGCGTGTACCGCGTTCCCGTCTTAGCTTCGGCATGGCCGAAGAACCTCGAAGCCGCAAGGCTACGCGGGGGGTGGCGGGTGGTCAACCGAATGATGGTTCAGCAACCATTTGACGGCACTCTCGCCCCGTGCTCTCCTTACGCCTTGCGTCAGGTGCCCCTATGGGGTGAAACGGGAAATCGGTGCGTCGCAGGCCCTCGCCAGGGCCGGGCAAATCCGGTGCTGCCCCCGCAACGGTAAGCGAGCGAAGCGTCCAGACCACTGTGCCACGCAGTCCGGCATGGGAAGGTGATGCTTTCAAAGGAGCCCTGCTCCTCCTCGCAAGCCCGGAGACCGGCCTGTCGTTCATGAACACCCCGCGGTGGGCGGGCGCTGTCGCATTCCCCCGGGCGCCTCGCACCCGGGGCTGCCGCGCTTGTCCATTGCCCCATTGTCTTTATAAAAAAGCAAAGCAGAGGAACGCGTCATGCCCGTCACCAGTGCCAAACACAGCATCGCTACGCCCGTCCCCCTCAGCCAGCGCGTGGTCATCGCCGTCGGCGCCAGCCTGCTCGGCCTGTGCCTGGTCTACTTTGCCGGCTTCTCGCACATCGAAGCCGTGCACAACGCCGCGCACGACACCCGCCACAGCGCCGCCTTCCCTTGCCACTGAGGCTGCCATGATCAAGCGTATCGCCCGCACTGCCGGGTTCAGCGGCCTGCTCGCCGCCCTGTTGCTGACCCTGCTGCAAAGCTTCTGGGTCGCACCGCTGATCCTCCAGGCGGAAACCTACGAATCGGCCGCCCCTGCCGCCGAACACCATAACCACGGCGAAGAGGCCGTCGCTGGCCACAGCCACAGCGAAGAAGCCTGGTCGCCCGAAGATGGCTGGCAGCGCATCCTCTCGACCACCGGTGGCAATCTGGTGGTGGCCGTCGGCTTCGCGCTGATCCTCGCCGCCCTTTACAGCCTGCGCGAACCGGGGCGCACCAGTACCGGCGCGCTGTGGGGGCTGGCCGGCTTCGCCGTGTTCTGCCTGGCGCCCACCCTGGGCTTGCCACCAGAGCTGCCAGGGACGGCTGCCGCCGACCTCGGTCAGCGCCAGAGCTGGTGGATCGGCACTGCAGCCGCGACCGCATTGGGCCTGGCACTGCTGGTGTTTGCACGCCATGGGGTGCTCAAGGCACTGGGCGCCGTGTTGCTGGTGGTACCGCACCTGATCGGCGCGCCGCAGCCGGAGGTTCACGAAAGCCTGGCCCCGCAAGCCCTGGAAGCTCAATTCAAGATCGCGTCCTGGCTGACCAACGCAGTGTTCTGGGTAGCCCTGGGCCTGCTCAGCGCCTGGCTGTATCGCCGCTCCAGCCACGCCTGATGGCCATCGCCCTACCCATGCCGGCGCTGTACGCCGGCTTCGGTTGCCGCCGCGGCTGCCCGGTGGAGGCCCTGGACACCTTGCTGCAGGAAGTGCTGCAGCGGCATGGCCTGAGCGCCGCAGCACTTCGTGGCATTGCCAGCATCGCCGGCAAAGGCGATGAACCAGGCCTGCAACAGCTCGCTGCACGTCACGCACTGCCATTGGTGGTTTTCGAAGCGGGGCAACTGCTGGCGTTCGAGCCACTGCTCAGCCACCGCTCGGCCGTCGCCTACGCGCACAGCGGATGCTGGGGCGTAGCCGAGAGCACGGCACTGGCACTGGCCAGCCTCAGCCACACAAGCGCCACGCTCCGGGTAGCGCGGCAGGTGCTCGGCCCCGCTACCCTGGCGCTGGCCTGCGCCGGATAATCGCTTCTTTCATCTGTCCAAGGATTTGCCATGACGGTCTACTTCATCGGCGCCGGCCCCGGCGACCCGGAACTGATCACGGTCAAGGGCCAGCGCCTGATCCGTCAGTGCCCGGTGATCATCTACGCAGGCTCCCTGGTACCCGCAGCGGTGCTCGAGGGCCATCAGGCCGAGACAGTCATCAATAGCGCCGAACTGCACCTCGAACAGATCATCGACGCCATCCGTGCCGCGCATGCCAAGGGCCACGACGTGGCCCGCGTGCACAGTGGTGACCCGAGCCTGTACGGTGCCATTGGCGAGCAGATCCGGCATCTGCGCGAACTGGGCATCGACTACCAGATCATCCCAGGGGTCACGGCCACCGCCGCCAGTGCAGCGCTGCTTGGCTGTGAACTGACCCTGCCGCAAGTCGCGCAGACGGTCATCCTCACCCGCTACGGCGACAGCTCACCCATGCCCGCAGGCGAACAGCTCGCTGACCTGGCCCGCCATGGCAGCACCCTGGCCATCCACCTCGGGGTCAAGCACCTGCCACGCATCGTAGAAGAACTGCTGCCTCACTACGGCACCGACTGCCCGGTCGCGGTGGTGCATCGTGCCACTTGGCCAGACCAGGACTGGGTGCGCGGGACGCTGGCCGATATTGTCGAACAGGTTGCCAGCAAGGGCTTTCGTCGCACCGCACTGATTCTTGTCGGCCATGTGCTGGGCGATGCGCCGTTCAGCGAATCGGCGCTGTACCGCGCCGGCCACGCCCACCTGTACCGTCCCGGCGACTAGCATTGCCAAGGCGATGAGAGGCGGAGCAGACTGCGCTTTCCACCCGACCGGAGGGATACCCATGCTGGAGCTACGCCCGAATTGCGAGTGCTGTGATGCCGATCTGCCGGGCGACAGCCCTGACGCCATGATCTGCTCTTTCGAATGTACCTTTTGCCGCAACTGCGCTGACAGCCGCCTGCAGGGGCGTTGCCCGAATTGCGGCGGCCAGCTGCTGGCACGCCCGACGCGGGTGGGCCCTGCCCTGAGCAACAACCCCGCCTCTACCCAGCGCGTCCTCAAGCCTCACCCGCCCTGCGCCTGACCCTCGCCAACACGGGTATCGTCTCTTGCGACGATGCCTGTAACACTTATCTTGTAGGAAATTTCCACAATACCGGTTCGCTTGTTCAACACATCTATACTCGCCATTACCACGGATCCGGAATGGTCGTATCGTGCCGCACAGCAGAAAAAGCTTGCAGACGTATTCCTGAATGCTTCAGGAAACCGACCACATTCCGACAGGAGTTAGTGACATGACAACCGTGCTGATCGTTGATGATCATGCCATCGTCCGTTTTTCCTTGCGCATACTGCTCGAGCGTGAGCGCTTTCGTATCGTCGGCGAGGTCGACAATGGCAGTGAAGTGGCGCAGAAAGTGCGCGACCTGCGCCCGGATGTAGTGGTGCTGGACATAGGGCTCCCCGGCCTGGATGGCATGGAAGTCATCAAGCGCCTGCAGCAACAGGAGCCAGCACCGAAAATCATGGTGCTGACCGGGCAAGCCACCGATCTTTACGTACGCCGCTGTCTGGATGCCGGCATCGGTGCATTCGTTACCAAAGGCGAAGACCTCGAGGCCGTGGTCTTCGCCCTCAAAGCCTTGATCAAGGGCTACTCCACCTTTCCGCAGATGTCGGTGAACAGCAACACCCTGGAGAGCGAGCCGGAGCGCCTGGGCAGCCTTTCCAATCGCGAAATGGAAGTATTGCGACGTCTGACCCGCGGCGAAAACAACAAGAACATCGGCACTTGCATGAACCTCAGTGCCAAGACCATCAGCACCTACCGCGGCCGCATCATGGAAAAACTCAAGACCGAGTCACTGGTGGAAATGGTTGACCTGGCCAAACGCAACCACGTCAACTGAGCGACCGGGCACCATGAAACGTGTGCTGGCCGGCCTGACCCTGTTCATCACCCTTGCCTGCGGCCCGTTCATGGCCCTCGCCGACGGCGAACCACGGCATCTGCTGGCACGCGCCACCAGTGCCGCACAACCGCTGCCGCTCGATGCTGCCGACCGCCAGTGGCTACAACAGCGCGGTGGCCTGGTGCTGGGGAGTTCGCGGCCGGATTACCCGCCCTTCGAAATCAACGTCAGCCTGGCTGATTACGAGGGTCTCACTGCCGACTATGCCGGGCTGATCGCCGAACAACTGGGGGTACCCGTCGACGTCAGGCGCTACGCCAGCCGCCATGAAGCGATTGCCGCGTTGCGCGCTGGCAAGATCGATTTGCTGGGCAGCTCCAATGCCTTTGAAGCGGCCGATGCCCAGCTCAGCCTCAGCCTGCCCTACGCCGATGACCTGCCGGTGATCGTGACGCGCGCGGACAGCCTGCTGAAGGATGGCAAGGACCTGGCAGGCTTGCGCCTGGCGATGGTCGACCACTACCTGCCGGGCGAGACCGTCCGCGCACTTTACCCCAAGGCACAACTGAGCCTGTATCGCTCGACGCTCGCGGGGCTGGCAGCGGTCGAGATGGGTGGGGCGGACGCTTATCTGGGCGATGCCATCAGTACCGATTTCCTGATAGGCAAGAGCTACCAGGGCAGAGTGAAGATCGACCACTTCAGCCAGATGGAACCCGGCAAGTTCGCCTTCGCTTTCGCCAATGGCAACCCGCGACTGCGCCGCCTGGTCGATGCCGCCATGGCCAGGATCACCGAAAGTGAGCGCTTGAATATTCTGCGCCGCTGGAGCAGTGGCAATACCAGCCTGTTGCTGGAACGCCACCTGTCAGCCCTGACGGATGAAGAAACGGACTGGATTTCCCGCCACCCGAAGGTGACCGTGCTGGTAGACACGGCCCTTGCCCCACTTACGTTCAACGACGCCCAGCAGCATGTCAGCGGCATCACCGTCGACCTGCTCGAACAGATCAGCCTGCGCACGGGCCTGCAGTTCAAGCTGATCGAACAGCACTCGGTGCAGCAGATGGTCGAGAAAGTCGCCCAAGGCAAGGCCCAGATGATCGGGGCACTGGGCTACGGTACAGAACGCGAGTCGCAGCTGCGTTACACGCGCCCCTATCTGGTCAGCCCCAGAGTACTGGTGACTCGCAACCAGGCACCCTCGGCGCTGCTGGCCGGGAACCTGGACGGCCAGCGCATTGCCCTGTTGCATGGCTCACACCTGCGTGCCGACGTCCTGCGGCGCTTTCCACAGGCGAAACTGGTCATGGTGAACAATCCCCTTGGCCTGATGGAAGCGGTGGCCAACGGTGATGCTGACGCTGCTTTCAGCAGCCATATCAATGCTTCGTACTACATCAACCAGGTGTTCAACGGGCGCCTGCGTATCGCCAGTGTCCTGGACGACGAGCCAGGCGTCGCCGCCTTTGCCGTGGCGCCTGACCAGCCACAGCTGCAGGCCATCCTCGACAAGGCGTTGATGAGTATCCCCCCTGAAGAGCTGGAGCAGTTGGTCAACCGTTGGCGTACCAGCACCCTGGTCAGCGACAGCCCGTGGCGCAACTACCGCACCCTGGCCCTGCAAGTGCTGGTGCTGTCTGCCCTGCTGCTGGCGGGCGTGGTGTTCTGGAACAGCTACCTGCGCAAGCTGATCCACCAGCGCACCGAGGCTCAGCGCGCACTCCAGACACAACTGGCGTTCAGCCGCGGCCTGCTGGAGCAGCTACGCGAGGCCAAGGACGAGGCCGAACAGGCCAGCAAGACCAAAAGCGCTTTCGTGGCGACCATGAGCCACGAGATCCGCACCCCCATGAATGCGGTGATCGGCCTGCTGGAACTGGCGCTGGAGGACAACCGTTCTGGTCGCTGCGACACCCAGACCCTGCAGACCGCTCACGACTCCGCCATCGGCCTGCTCGGGCTGATCGGTGACATCCTGGATATCTCGCGTATCGAAACCGGGCACATGACCTTGCAGCCAGTCGCGATCGACCTGGTCGACCTGGTGCGCGGCACCCTGCGCGTTTTCGACGGCAACGCACGGATAAAGGGCCTGCACCTGCAAAGCGAACTGCCCGACGAGCCACGCTGGGTCCTGGCCGACCCGCTGCGGCTCAAGCAGATCCTCTCAAACCTGCTGAGCAACGCCATCAAGTTCACCGATCGCGGCGAAGTACTGGCCCGTCTCACATGCAAAACCTCGGTATCAGGCGACGCCGCGCTGATCGAGCTGAGCGTGAGCGACACCGGCATCGGCATTGCCACCCAGGATCAGGCCCGGCTGTTCAACACCTTCACCCAGGCCGCTGGCCCTCGGGCAAGCCAGGGCGCAGGCCTGGGGCTGGTGATCAGCCGGACCTTGGCCGAACTGATGGGGGGCAGGCTGGACCTGCAAAGTGTGGAAGGCGTCGGCACGCGCGTAGTGGTCCAGATGTCGCTGTCGCTGAGCGCACCGCCAGCGCCCGTGGAGCAAAAAACGCCCGCCCGCGAAACCGACAGCGGGCCACTGAACGTTCTGGTGGTCGATGACTACCCTGCCAACCTGATGCTGCTGGAAAAGCAGCTAAACAGCCTCGGCCATCAGGCGACACTGGCCGAAAATGGCGAAATGGCACTGGCCTTGTGGCAAGCGCACGCATTCGACCTGGTCATCACCGACTGCAGCATGCCGGTGATGGACGGCCATGAGTTGGCCCGCAAGGTGCGGCAGCTGGAGCAGGAACGCGGACAGCCCGCCTGCAGCATTCTCGGGGTGACGGCCAATGCCCAGGCCGAAGAACGTCAACGCTGCCTGGAAAGTGGCATGGACGACTGCCTGTTCAAGCCCATCGGGCTGCAGACACTGAAGGCTCACCTGCCGCACGTGCCGCACGCGCGCACGGGCGAGCCGCTGGCAGCGTCCAGGCCGAGCGGATTCAACCTGAACGAGCTACGCCACCTGACTCAGGATGACCAGCAGCTGACCAGGCGCCTGCTCGAACAACTGACGCAAAGCGCCCGTGAAGACCTTGCCGCGCTGCAAGCGCTGGGTGGCGCGGGTGACCCTGACACGTTGCGCGCCCTCGCCCATCGCATCAAAGGGGGCGCCAGGATGCTGCGGGTACGCGGGGTCGTGAAGGCGTGCGAGGCCATCGAACACGCCCATGACCGAGGGCTGCCGACGGAGACCTTGCGCCTGCAGCTGGAAGCAAGCCTGCAGGCCTTGTTGCAGGAGCTGGGCGATACCCTCAGTGCAATTGCAGCGTCGAGCTGATCTGGCTGATGGCGTCGACCACGTGACGGGAGCCTTGCTGGATCTCCATGATCACCGTCCCCGCCTCGTTGGCCAGGGCAACGCCTCGGCCGGTCCGCGTCAGGCTCGACTGCATGCTGGCCACGGCGGTCAGCGACAGGTCATGGTTCTGCCGCACCACATCGACAATCTCCAGTGTCGCCTTGCTGGTGCGCGCCGCCAGGCTGCGCACCTCATCGGCAACCACGGCAAAGCCACGGCCATGCTCACCGGCCCGCGCCGCTTCGATGGCGGCGTTCAATGCCAGCAGGTTGGTCTGGTCGGCGATACCGCGGATGGTCAGCACGATCTGGCCGATCACATCGGACTGCTTGCTCACCGCATCGATGCTGCGCGCGGCATCATTGAGCTCCTGGGAAATCTGCTCGATGACTTCCACGGTCTGCTGCACCACCTCGGTCCCCTTGCGCGCGCTGGCATCGTTCTGCACCGAACTGGCATGGGCCGCTTCTGCAGCACTCTGCTGGGTAGTGACCTGGGCGGTGATGTCGCTTGCGAATTTGACTACCTTGTACAACCGACCCTTGCTGTCGAAGATCGGATTGTACGAGGCTTCGAGATAAACCGTCTGGCCCTGCTTGTTGACCCGCTCGAAGCGGTGCGAGTGGTACTCGCCACGGTTGAGCGAAGCCCAGAACTCACGGTATTCGCCGGATTCGCGCTCATGGGCATGGCAGAACAGCCCATGGTGGCGGCCCTGCACGTCTTCCAGGCGATAGCCCATGGTATCGAGGAAGTTCTGGTTGGCCTTGATCACTCGGCCCTGCGGGGTGAATTCGACCACCGCCATGGAGCGCCCGATGGCCTTGAGCAGGCTTGCACTTTCATGCTCGTCCTTGACTCGCTGGCTGATATCGGTTGCCACCTTGATCACGCTGGTGACGTGTTGGTGGTCGTCGAGCACAGGCATGTAGCTGGCTTCCAGCCACACTTCACGGCCTGCCTTGTCGACCCGCTCGAACGTGCCGCTGATCGCCTTGCCCTCGCCCAGTTCCCGCCACAGCTGCTGGTACTCGGCACTTTTGGCATAGCCCGGGTCGCAGAACAGCCGGTGGTGCTTTCCGATCAGTTCCTCGGTGGTGTAGCCCATGGCCTGGCAGAACTGAGCATTGACCCCGAGGATGGTACCGTCGGGGGCGAACTCGATCATCGCCATGGAACGACTTATCGCGGCAAGCTTGGCTTGAGTTTCAGCCAATGCCTGGCGTGCGCGTTGAATCTCGATCAGGTCGGACTTGCGATGGAAATCGAACATGGGGCCAGGATCCTCGATGCGCAGAGTTTCCTGAGCATAGATCGCCATTGGTACCATGCAAGCCAGTTGCCATTACTTTGTAATTAGGCGGTTAGCGCAAGACGTTGGCAAACCTCACGAGCTTTCGCGCACCATCAACTCGAAACCCAGGTCCTGCTGCTCGATGGCGACCCGTTTGCCATCGAGCAATGCCAGCAACGCCTGCGCCGCCCCCCGACCAACGGCTGCACGAGGCGTGCGGATGGAGGTCAGGCGCGGCACCATGTGCGCTGAAGCGGGCAAGTCGTTGAAGCCGACCATGGCCACCTGGCGCGGCACGTCGATGCCTTGACGCAAAGCCTGCAACACCGCGCCCTGGGCAAGGTCGTCGTTGCAGAAGAAGATGCCATCGACATCGGGGGCCTGCGCCAGCAACTGGCTGAACAGCTCGCTGCCCAAGGCAATGGAGGACGGTTGCGGCGCCAGGATCTCCAGCTCGGTGGCCTGCATGCCGGCTTCGGCAAGGGCCTGGCGGAAGCCTTCGGCGCGCTGCATCACCCGCGGGTCAAGCTGCGCGGCAATGAAGGCTAGGCGCCGCCGGCCACGCCCGATCAGGTGCGCTGCAGCGGCACGCCCGGCCTGCTGTTGGGAGAAGCCCACCGACAACGCGCCGGTGTCTCCCCCCAGCTCCATCATGTGCACGCAGGGCACACCGCTGGCCGCCAGCATCTGCCGCGACGCATCGCTGCGATCGAAGCCGGTGAGCAGCATACCGCAGGGTTGATAGGCCAGATAATTGCGAATCAGGTTTTCTTCTTCGTCGATATCGTAGTGATAGTTGCCAATCAGCACTTCAAGCCCACGCGGGCGCATCACCTCGTGGATGGCCTCGAGGGTATCGATGAACAGCTGGTTGGACAGCGAAGGGATCAGCACCACCACCGATTGGCTGCGCGCCGACGCCAGTGCCCGCGCCGCAGGGTTGGCCACGTAACCCAGCGACGCGGCGGCGGCCATGACCTTTTCTGCCAACTCCGGGGCAACCGTGCTGACCCCGCGCAAGGCGCGCGAGGCGGTGATCGGGGAAACCCCGGAAAGCCTGGCGACTTCAGCCAGCGTGGGACGACCTGTAGTGCGAGAGCCTGTTCGAGCCATGGGTGTTGTAATTTTACTACTTGCAGGAATGGGGAACGGCCACTAAGGTAGCGCTGTCTCAGGACGCAGGCAATGTAATCTTTGACAGCGGCCACTGCAGCGCTCTGCCAAGCGTCCATACTGCGTAAGGACAAGACCAATAACACCGGGGAGGTGGCGTTTCGTCGACGACGAGACAGCGCTGTCTCACCCCGCAGGAGGTACTGATGAATTCTTCCCTGTCCGCCATCGTGGTGATGGGCGTGGCCGGCTGTGGCAAAAGCTGCGTCGGCGAAGCCATTGCCCACAAGAGCGGCGGTCGCCTGATCGAAGGCGACGCATTCCACCCTGCCGAGAACATCCGCAAGATGAGCGCCGGCATCCCCTTGGACGACGATGACCGTGCCGGCTGGCTGGTGCGCCTGGGCGAGGAGCTGCAAGCGACGATGAAGGCTGGCGAACGGCCGATCCTCACCTGCTCCGCGCTCAAGCGCCGTTACCGCGACACCCTGCGTGCGGCGATGCCTGAGCTGGTGTTCGTGTTCCTCGAGCTCACCCCCGCAGAAGCGGAAAAGCGCGTACTCGCCCGCCCGGGCCACTTCATGCCGGCCAGCCTGATAGCCAGCCAGTTCGCTGCTCTGGAAGCGCCCCATGGCGAACCTCTGACCTTGCCGTTGGATGCCACTCAACCGATTGCGGTACTCGCCGAAACGGTCGACACCTGGCTAAAGCCCCGCGGTGAGCGGAGCCTGGCGCGCACTGCCTGACCCGGCGGTTTTCCGGCTCACCAAAGATAGCGCTGTCTCGACGCCTGTAGGCGGCGATAGTTCAATGAAAATGCAACGCCAAAAACAACGATAAGACCGAGGCCAAAACACCATGTTCGGACTGGCTACAGATACCTACCTGCTGCTCGACGCGCTGGTCACCATCATCGGGCTGATCCTGCTGATCACCCATTTCAAGGTTCACCCCTTCGTCGCCCTGACCCTGGCCGCCGGTTTCCTCGGCCTGACCTCCGGCATGCCGGTGGCCAAGGTCATGAAATCGTTCCAGGACGGTTTTGGCGGCGTGCTCGGCTTTGTCGGCATTGTCCTCGCCCTGGGGACGATGCTCGGCAAGCTGATGGCCGACTCCGGTGGCGCCGACCAGATCGCGCAGACCCTGATCCGCGCGTTCGGCAAGAAGAATGTGCACTGGGCGATGATGTTCGCCGCCTTCCTGGTCGGCATCCCGCTGTTCTTCGAAATCGGCTTCGTGCTGCTGATTCCGCTGGTGTTCATCGTCGCCCGGCGCTCGGGCGTTTCCCTGATCAAGATCGGCATCCCGCTGCTGGCCGGCCTTTCGGTGGTTCATGGCCTGGTCCCGCCACACCCGGGCCCGCTGCTGGCGATCGGCATCTTCCACGCCGACATCGGCAAGACCATCTTCTACGGCCTGTTGGTTGCGCTGCCCACGGCAGTTATCGCAGGCCCCCTGTTCGGTAACTTCATCGCCCGCTACATCCCGGGCAACCCGTCGCAGGAACTGATGGACCAGATTGCCAAGGAGTCCGACCAGAGCAACCTGCCAAGCTTCACCATCACCCTGGTCACCGTGCTGCTGCCGGTGGCACTGATGCTGCTCAAGACCTTCGCCGACGTGGTACTGCCGGCCGAGCACATCTTCCGTCAGTGGATGGACCTGATCGGCCACCCGATCACTGCCCTGCTCGCCGCTCTGCTGCTGGCCTTCTACACCTTCGGTTCGGCCCGTGGCTTCAGCCGCCAGCAGATCATGAAGATGCTTGACCAGAGCCTGGCACCGACCGCGGCCATCGTCTTGATCGTCGGCGCCGGTGGCGGCTTCAAGCAGATGCTGGTGGATACCGGCGTGGGCAACGTGATCGGGCAGATGGCCGTGCAAGCGGAAATTTCACCGATCATGCTGGCCTGGCTGGTGGCGGCGGTGATCCGCATCGCCACAGGTTCCGCGACCGTGGCAACCATCACCGGCGCTGGCATCGTCGCCCCGGTGATCGACCTGGTACCCGGGGTCAACCGTGAACTGCTGGTGCTGGCCACCGGCGCCGGCTCGCTGATCCTGTCCCACGTCAATGACGCTGGCTTCTGGCTGGTCAAGCAGTACTTCAACATGACCGTCGCCGAAACCTTCAAGACCTGGAGCATGATGGAGACGATCCTGTCGATCGTCGGCATCATCTTCATCATGGCGCTGTCGACGGTGGTGTGACCGCTGATCGGCGTGATGGCACCTGAGCAGACTGGGTGGGGCCCAACGCAAGTATGAGCCCTACCCTAAGCAAAGGAGCCTGCCATGCCCCGTTCAACCCTGCTGCTGTTTGCCCTGCTCGCCTCACCGCTGGCACTGGCGGTCGGCACCGGCCCCACCTACCCCGATGACCCGCACAACCCGGCGCCGCAGCCGGGTGTCGACAGCACCCTGAACCCCATCGAAAAGCCCATGCCCAGGGATACCGACCCGCGAATCCAGGGCAATGACCCTGAAACACCGCCTGCCAGGCAGAACGACAATCGCGACCTGCCCGGGATGGATGGCAGCGGTTCGGAAGGAACCGGGGGCCAAGGCGGAAACAGTTCAGGGGGCAGTCAGCAATAGAGCCAGCAATAGAGCCCTGGGGACGCTATGCGCCCCCAGCCTCACCACAGACGCTTGTCAGGCCGGGTCAGCCCCAGCTTCTCGATGCGGTAGCGCAGCATGTCCCGCGACAGGCCGAGCATGCGCGCCGATTTGGTGACATTCCAGTCGGTACGGTCCAGCGTCTTGCACACCAGGTCGCGCTCCATGTCCGGCAGGCTGGTACCTGGCTCCGGTTCGTGCCGTGGCATCTCGTACACGGTGGCCGTGGGTTGCGCCACCAATGGCTCGTCGATCAATGTCATGCACAGGTTCAGTTGGTGCGCCTGCACGATTTCGTGGGGGGCCAGCAACACCGTCTGCTCCAGCATGTTGCGCAGTTCGCGCACATTGCCCGGCCAGCTGTAGCTCATCATCAAGGCTTCCGCTTCGGCGCTGAAACGCAGGTTTGGCTTGCCATAGCGGCGCCCATGGTGGGCCAGGAAATGCCGGGCCAGCAACAGCACGTCCTGCCCCCGGGCATGCAGCCGCGGCACTTTCAGAGCGATGATACGCAGACGGAAGAACAGATCGCGACGGAACTTGCCCTGCTGCACCATCTGCTCGAGGTTGCAGTTGGTGGCACTGATCACCCGCAAATCGACCTTGCGTTCCTTTACCGCACCGATGCGGCGGATGCTGCGATCTTCCAGCAGCTTGAGCAGCTTGGCCTGCAGAACCAGGTCCATCTCACCGATCTCGTCGAGGAACAGCGTGCCGCCATCGGCTGCTTCCACCAGCCCCACGCGGCGTTCCTTGGCGTCGGTGAATGCGCCCTTCTCATGCCCGAAAAGCTCGGCCTCCAGCAGGTTGGCCGGGATCGAGGCACAATTGAACTCGATAAACGGCCCCTTGCTGCGCGAGCCATCGAAATGCAGCGCGCGGGCGACCAGTTCCTTGCCGGTACCGGTTTCGCCTTCGACCAACACCGGTGGCAGGTCGTCATTGGCCATGCGCCGCTCGGCGTCGAGCACCTGCTGCAGGGTGTGCTTGAGGGTGAGCATCGCCGGTGACTCACCGATCAATGCCTGCAAGCCGGACTTCTGCGCCTCGCGCTCCTGGTAGAACGACAGGGTGCGTTCCATGCGCTCGGCAGCCAGAGCCTTTTCCAGGGTCAGCTTGAGCTCGGCCAGCACCACCGGTTTGGTCAGGTAATGGAAGGCGCCCTCCTTCATGGCCTGCACGGCGTCTTCGACATTGCCGTAACCGGTCATCATGATCACCTTGAGGTCAGGCGCCTTCGACACCAGGGCGCGCAGCAGGTCGTGGCCGCTCATGCCGGGCAGAGAATTGTCGGTCAGTACCGCATCGGGCTGGGCCCGCTCGATCTGTTCCAGCGCCAGCTCCGCACTGTGGCAGAGCGTCACCTCGAAGCCCTTGAGGCTCAGGTAGGTACGAATGTTGTCGCCGAGGATTTCGTCATCCTCAACTACCAGGATGCTGTGCTCCATGGTCCCCTCCCGCTGCGATATTGAAAGTGAGGCTGACGCGGGTTCCTTCCTCTTCACGGCTGCTCAGGCTGACCGAGCCGCCAAACCGTTCCATGATGCGCTTGACCAGGGCCAGGCCCACGCCAAGACCGCCTTGCTTGGTGGTGAAGAATGGCTTGAACACCATTCTTTCCTGTTGCTGGCTCATGCCCTTGCCGGTATCGCTGAGCAGCAGTTGAACGCGCTGGCCTTCCTGAACGCAAACCTGCGCATGCAGGATGCCGCCCTTGGGCATGGCCTCCAGGGCATTTGAAAACAGGCTGTTGAGAATCTGGGTCAATTGCAGAGGCTGGCTGGCCACCCACTGCGCCTGCGGCCCTTCGAAGCTGAAGTGCACGCCATTGCGTTCGATCTGCTGGGCAAAGGCCAGATGGGTGTCTTCGATGGCCGCCACCAGGTCCACCGCCTCGGCGGTATCGCTGGCCGGGCGCAGCGACACCAGCAACTCACGCACCCAACGCGACATGCGGTCGACCTGGCTGATGATGTCGTTGATGTTCTTCTGCGCCAGCGGGCTGGCTATTTCTTGCGCCAGTTCGGCGCTGGAGCGGATATTGGCCAGTGGGTTGCGCAAGCTATGGGCCACGGCGGAAGACATTTCGCCCAGCGCCATGTAGGTTTCGCTGGCCACCAGCCGGTCTTGCTGCTGCTTGAGCATGTGCGCAGCGCGGCGCACGATCCAGAACAAGCCGAAATAAATCAACGCACCGCCTACCAGAGTCGAGGACCAGATCAACACGTAACCGCGCTGAATTCGTCGCACCAGGTCCTGCGGCTCCTTGTAGATCTCGACCATGGCCATGACCTGCTCGCCCTGGCTGTCGAACAAGGGGATGTAATTCTCGATGAACAGGTGTCTGGGCTCGCGCTGGAACTTCTGCTCTTCGCGATCATCCTCGGCCTTGTGATAGCTGGCCGATACCGCCTTGCGCGAGCGGAAAGCCCGATCCAGGCCGCCGTCAGCCTCGATACGCTTGCCGATCAGCTGGGGGTTGGTGGACCAGACGATGGTGCGGTCACGGGCATAGGCGTTGGCCAGCAAGGTATCGGGCAAATGCTCGACGTGGTCGAGAAACTCGATCCGGGTCGACTCGGCAAGCTCCGGGCTGACTTGAAGGTGCTGTTGGTCCAGGCGAGGGTCGAGCAGTTCGCCCATGGTGGTACCCGGAGGTAGCTGCGAATGGCGCACTTCACCCTGGGCCATGGCTTGAACAAACTGCGCGGTGAGCATGGCATCGCGCTCTACGCTGTCGCGCACCACAAAGCGGGTGGACACGTAGCCCAGCCCGCCCGCCACTGAAGCGATGATCAGCAGGCTGATCACCGAAAACCAACGCAGCAGGTTGAACTCTTGAATCGGCACGGCCAAACCGCTGCTGACAGGCAGTGCGGCGTGCCTCACGGGAGCATCTTCATCCAGCATCTGCATCGCGTCGTTCCCGTACAGGGAGTCCGTTCAGAAGGTGGTCACCGCAGTTGCTACCGATAGTAGCAAATTGATGCCATCTCACCAGGGCGGCGGCTGCCGCCTTTGTCGCGCGTTACCTGCTGCGATTAACTGCAAGAACTCCGCCATGCCCATTAACCAATCGTCTTTTCTATATAAATCAATTAGTTAATGGGTATTCATGGTTACCGTTCGAGAATAATTCCCCACAATTGGGTAGCGTTTACCCAAATAGTAAAAAACACATGTGAATCAAGACGTTACACTACAATCTTGATGTTTGTTGTTACGCATTAGCCAACCGAAAGCTGAGCGATACCCGCGTGCCGTGGCCCTGGCTGCTACTCAGCCGGACTGAACCGCCAAAGCGTTCCATGATGCGTTTGACCAGGACCAGTCCCACACCCAGCCCACCTTGCTTGGTACTGAAAAACGGCTTGAAGGCCAGGCGCTGCTGCTGTTCATTCATGCCCTTGCCAGTATCGGCAAGACGCAAGGTCAGGCTGCGCCGGTCTTGCTTGACGACCTCGATACGTAACCGCCCGCCCTGCTCCATCGACTCCAGGGCATTGGCGATCAGGCTGTTGAAGATTTGGGCGAGCAGTGCTGGGTGGCCGAGCACATGCGCCACCGGTAACGGTCGCAGGTCCAGGGTTACCCCGCTGCGCTGCAGCGGCACGGCGAAGTTCTGCAGGCTTTCCTGCAGCACCTGGGGCAAGTCCACCGGCACCGCTTCATCGTTCAGCGGCCGCAAGGACTGCAGCAGCTGGCGAATCCACTGTGACATGCGGTCGACCTGGCTGATGATGTCATTGATCTGGCGTTGCGCCGGGCCTTCATCGAAGGCTTGGGCCAGTTCGGCGCTGGAGCGAATGCTGGCAAGTGGGTTGCGCAGGCTGTGGGCCACCGCCGAAGACACCTCCCCAAGGGCCACGTAGGTCTCGCTGCTGATCAAGCGCTTCTGCTGCACCGCCATCACTCGCGCAGCGCGGCGCATGATGCCGTACAGGCCGATGTAGACCAGCGCAGCACCGACGGTGATGGCCAGCCAGATAAGAATCAGCCCGTGCTCGATGCGCACGATCAGGTCGTGGGGTTCCTTGTAGATCTCCACCATCGCTGTGACGGTATTGCCATCGGCATCGAACAGCGGGATGTAGTTTTCGATGAACAGCTGTTCCGGCAGGATCACGAACTTCTGTTCGGAGCGAGCCTGCTCGAAATTGTGGTAACTGGCCGAGACCCGCATCTTGTACTCGAAGGCCCGGTCCAGGTCGTCATCGCCTTCGATCAGGTTGCCCACCAGCGCCGGGTTGGTCGACCAGATCACCGTGCGGTCCGGTGCATAGATATTGGCCAGCAGCATGTCCGGCAGGTGCGCGATATGGTCGAGAAACTCACCGCGCGCCTTGCGCCGTGCCTCGGGGGCGACGTCAGGCATGGCCGTGCGGTCGGTGCGTGGATCGAGCAGTTCACCCATGGTGCGCACATTGGGGATCGACACATGGCGCACTTCGGCGTCGGCGATCGAGGTGATGAACTGCGCAGTGAGCAAGGCGTCGCGCTCGATGCTCTCATCGATGATGAAGCGACTGGAAATCAGCCCCAGGCCAGTGGCCACCGACAGGATGATCGCCAGGCTCACCCACGCGTACCAGCGCAGCAGGTTGAATGGCCTGCGGGGAGCGGCGGCTTCGGTGCCCGCAGGCGCCTCAGGTACTTCGGAACGCGGGGCGATGTCCATGACGGACTCCACTACTGGGCACCTTGAAAGGTTATAGCCCAGAGTTGGGTAACCATGGCATTGATTGGGGACAAGTTGCGTCACTTTCGCGACGCAAGGCCCGTTCAGAGCGGCGAATCATCGGCCAACCCTTGCAGCTTGCGGTATTCGCGCAACACGGTCGGCACATAACGGCGGGTCTCGGCGTAGGGCGGTACTGCACCACGCCGCCGCACCGCATCGGGCCCTGCGTTGTAGGCGGCCACGGCCAGGGTGATGTCGTTGTCGAACAGGGTCAGCATGCGTTTGAGGTAGCGCGCCCCGCCCTGGACGTTGTCTTCGGGATCAAGGATGTCTTCCACCCCCATCTCCTTGGCCGTATCCGGCATCAGCTGCATCAGCCCCACCGCCCCGGCCGCCGACCGAGCCTTGGGGTTGTAGCCTGACTCAGCCTTGATCAGCGCATGCAATAGCGCCTGCGGCACATCGAAATCACGGGCCGCCGCCGCCACCAGTTCGGCATAGGGCCGGCCGGTGATCAACTGCGCGTCGGCCGGGCCAGCCTCGGCGAGCGGCTCGCTGATCACCCGTTCGTAATGGCGTCCTGGCCGGTGGACGTTGCTCAGTACATAGCCACCATTTGCATCAATGGAAATGTACATGTCGGCCTGGGCGCTTGCGGCCACCAGCCAGGTCACTACCAGGATCACCACACGCATGTCGGTCGCCTCCCCGCCGTGCTCCCCCGATGTGGGGGAAATGCCCCGGAAAACCCGGGCTTTTCTGCTACGACGCAAGCAGCGTGCCGCTTGCCATGGCGCATGGCGCAAGGCCCCGAGGCAGACGTGCACGGCTGTTGCATGGGGCTTGGAAATGCTTGTCCCCATGCAGCGGAGGGCTTCACCATGCAGCGCAAATCCAACCCCCAACGTGGCTTTACCCTGCTTGAACTCCTGGTGGTTCTGGTAGTGCTCGGTTTGTTGGCCGGTATCGTCGCGCCCAAGTACTTCAGCCAGCTCGGTCGCTCGGAAGCCAAGGTGGCGAAGGCGCAGATCGAGGGGTTGGGCAAGGCCCTGGACCTGTACCGGCTGGAAGTCGGCCATTACCCCAACGGTGAGCAGGGCCTGCAGGCGCTGGTGGCCGCCCCCAGTGGCGAGTCGCGCTGGTCGGGCCCCTACCTGCAGAAAGCCGTGCCCCAGGACCCATGGGGCCGCGCTTACATCTACCGTCAGCCCGGCGAAAACGGCAACGAGTACGACCTGCTGTCGATGGGCAAGGACGGCCAGCCCGGCGGCGATGGCGAAAACGCTGAAATCACCAGCTGGCAATGAGGAGAACGGACATGCGCTATAGCCTCAAGGCCCTCGGCAGACAGGGCATCGTGCAAATACAGATCGACGCTGAAGACGCCGAACACGCGCGCCGCCAGGCCGAGCACCAAGGGCTGCGGGTGGTCAGTGTGCGTGGCCACGGCAAAGCCCTGGGCGGCCTGGCCTGGCGCCGCGCGGCGACATTCGACCTGGTGCTGTTCAGCCAGGAACTGACCACCCTGCTGCGCGCGGGGCTGCCGCTGATCGATGCCCTGGAAAGCCTGGCGGAAAAGTCCCCGGTCGGGGCCACGCGCAAGGTCCTGACCGAGCTGGTACGCCAACTCTATGAGGGCCGCTCGCTGTCCCAGTCGCTGGCTCAGCAGCCGCGGGTGTTCCCGCCCCTGTACGTGGCGCTGGTGCAGTCCAGCGAACGCACCGGCGCGCTGGGCGACGCCCTGGCCCGCTACATCGGCTATCGCCAGCGCCTGGACCTGGTACGGCAGAAGCTGGTGGGTGCTTCGGTATACCCGTTGTTGCTGTTGCTGGTGGGCGGGGGGGTGGTGCTGTTCCTGCTCGGCTATGTGGTACCGCGCTTCAGCCTGGTGTTCGAAGGCATGGGCAGCGAACTGCCCTGGTTGTCCCGAGTGCTCATGGATGTGGGGCTGTTCCTGCATGCCCAGCAGCTGCCGCTGGCACTGGCGGTTGCGGGCGGCATCGGTACGCTGGTGGTCATGCGCCGCAACCCATTGGTACGGCGCTGTGCATCACGGCAACTGCGGCGCTGGCCAGCCTTGCATCAGCGCCTGGTGATGTATGAACTGGCGCGCTTCTACCGCTCGCTGGGCATCCTGCTGCAGGGCGGTATCCCGATCCTCACCGCCATGGGCATGGCCCAAGGGTTGCTTGGCAGCGCTTCGGCGCAAGGCCTCGAGCAGGCCAGCCGGCGCGTCGGTGAGGGGCTGCCGTTGTCGGACGCACTGGAGGCAGGCCAGCTGGTCACCCCGGTATCGCTGCGGTTGCTGCGGGCGGGGGAACAGTCAGGGAACCTGGGGGAAATGCTCGAACGCTGCGCGGATTTCCATGATCAGGAAATCGGCCGCTGGGTGGAATGGTTCGTGAAACTGTTCGAACCGCTGCTGATGACATTCATCGGGCTGCTGATCGGCGGGATCGTGATCCTGATGTACATGCCGATCTTCGACCTGGCCTCCAGTATCCATTGACCTCAGTAGTCGAAGCGATCCACCGCCCGCCGCCGCTCGTTGTCATCACGCCGGTCGTAACTGGCGGTGGTCTGGATGTTGGCATGGTGCGCGAGCTTTTGAGCAATCGACAGGTCATGCTCTTCGATCACCCGGGTGATGAACGCCCGGCGAAAATCATGGGGCATGATCTTCACCCCCACCTGGGCGCCACGCTGGCGGGCGATGTAGTAGATCGCATGCTTGGTGATCCGCGCCCGGGTAATGTGGTTGCCGCGGCGGATGCGGTTGAACAGGAACGGGTCGTCCGATGCCCCTTCGGGCAGCGCCTGGCGGCGCAGGTCCAGCCAGGCCTGCAGCTTCTCGAATGCCCAGGCCGGGGCGTACTTGATCAGTTGCCGATTGCCCTTGCCCGTGACCTGCAGGCTGCGCGCCTCGAAGTCGACCTGGCTGAGGTCGATATCCACCGACTCCGACTTGCGCATGCCGGTGCCATAAAGCAGGGCGATGATCGCCGCGTCGCGTACCCCCTGCGGCCGCGGGTCGGCCTCGCACAGGTCCATGAGTTCGCGAATCAGGCTGCGCCGCAGGTTGCGCCCAGGTGGAAGGCGGCTGCCGGAGGCCGGCTTGACCTCGCGGATGCGCAACAGCTGCTCATGATCGATCAAGCCTTGGCGCCACGCCTCGTTCATCACCCCGCGCACCGCGTTGACGTACAGCGAGGAACTGTTCGGCGCATAACCATCAGCGCGCAATGCCGCGACCAGTGAGATCACATGGCCAGGCTCGAGCCGGTGCCATGGCACGTCGACCAGGTTGCAGTCGACGAAACCCAGCCGGTCGGCGGCATCCTGGAGGATGTAACGCATCGTCTGCTGGCTGGACGGTGCCAGCCGGGCGAGGTATTGCAGCAGTGGATTTTGCGAGAGGTCGGACAAAACGTGAATCCTGAAGCAGGTCATTACGACTCTCCTGCAAGTCGTAATGACTACGAAACAATGGGGTCAAAAACACCCAGGACAATGCCATCACCTTGATATTCAAGGCCTTTGGCGATGGCACGGATCGTGATACTACCTCAAACAAGCCGCCAACGACGCCTTTGACCGACCCGAGGTTAGCCCATGCTCGTACAACCGATAGAGACCCGTCCCCGCCAAGCCGTCTGGGCCTTGGGCTTTCGGCCATTCTTCCTCGGCGGCAGCCTGTTCGCACTGGTTGCCTTGCTGATCTGGGCCGGCGTACTGGCCGGAATACTGCCACTCACTCCGCCAGGTGGCATGCTCGCCTGGCATCGGCACGAAATGCTGTATGGCTTTGCTGGCGCCATCATCGCCGGTTTTCTGCTCACTGCGGTACAGAACTGGAGCGGCATGCCCGGCCTCGGCGGGCGACCACTGCAAGGCTTGTTCCTGCTCTGGCTGCTAGGGAGGGCCTGCTGGTTCCTGCCGCTGCCGGCCGGGTTGCTGATGGTCTTGCAGGGCAGCTTTCTGCCGCTGGTGGCAGTGGCCCTTGCGCGCCCGATCGTGCAGCGGCGTCTGCGCAACAACTACCCGATCGTTGGCCTGGTGCTGCTGATTGCCGCCTGCCAGTGGCTGACGTTGACAGGCTGGTTGCGCCAGGACGAGGTGTGGCAACGCCGGGGCATCTTCGCCGGGTTATGGCTGGTGGCCGCGATGATGACCATGCTCGGTGGGCGGGTAATCCCGTTCTTCACCCGTCGCGGTTTAGGCAACCTGGCGCCGGCCACTGCACGCCCCTGGCTGGATCGCGCCTGCCTGCTGCTGAGCGTTGCCATACCGCTGGCCTTTGCCAGCGGAATGGCCGATGTGCCGCATCCGGCCATGGCCGTGCTGTTCTGCGTGATGTTCGGCCTGCACGGCGTGCGCCTGGTGCTGTGGCACGACCGTGGCCTATGGCGAGTACCCCTGCTGTGGTCGTTGCACCTGGCTTACGCGTGGATGGCGCTGGCCTGCCTGGGCATGGCGCTGTGGCACGCCGGGGTCGCGCTCAACCCGAGCCTGGTGGCCCACGCCTTGACCGTAGGGGCGATGACCGGGCTGATCCTGGCGATGATGGCGCGGGTCAGCCTCGGCCATACCGGCCGGCCGCTGCAGGTGCCCGGCAGCATCGCCTGGGCATTGGCCCTGATGCAGGTGGCGGCATTGGCACGGGTGGTGCTCACGCTCTTCACCCCATTGGGCCTCGACCTCTCGATCGTGTGCTGGAGTGCCGCCCTGCTGCTGTTCCTATGGCACTACCTGCCGATTTTGCTGAAGCCACGTGCGGATGGCATGCCCGGGTAAGCGGTGGTCTAGAGTGGTAGCCATGACTGTTCAGTAGCGAGCGCCCATGGCTTTCCACCGCCTGACCCGTACTCACCCGCGCCTGAGCATCGCCGCCCTGGCCGGTATCCTCGGCGCCTGGCTGATCCCTGCCGATGACACGGTCCAGCACGTCCTTGCGGGCTGGAACCTCGGTGTCTGGCTTTACCTGTTGCTGGTGCTTTGGCTGACCTTGCGCGCCACGCCCGAGACTGTACGCAGCGTCGCCCGGATCGAGGACGAAAACGCCGGCCTGGTATTGTTCACCGTGTGCATCGCTGCCATTGCCAGCCTGGCCGCAGTCACCTTGCAGCTGGTCTCCAGCCGCGGCTTGCAAGGCAGCGCCCTGGCCCTGCACTACCTGTACACCGGGCTCACAGTGGCCGGGTCCTGGCTGCTGATCGGCTGTATCTTCAGCCTGCACTATGCCCGCCTGTTCTACACCGGCCAGAGCAAGGAACCGGCGCTGCGTTTTGCTGACGGTGAGCGCAACCCGGATTACTGGGACTTCCACTACTTCTCGTTCACCATCAGCGTTGCCGTGCAGACCTCCGACATCGGCGTCGGCGGGCGTGGCATGCGCCGGGTAGTGCTGGCGCATTCACTGGTAGGCTTTGTGTTCAATACGGCGATTCTGGGCTTCACCATCAATATTGCGGCAGGCCTGCTCGGCTAACACGCGGCCGGCACAGGCAGCGATGCGCTGGCACGCTTGCTCCAGACGCTCGCTATCGAGCACCAGCCCCATGCGCACATGGCCTGCGGCACTGGGGCCAAATGCATCCCCAGGCAAAAGTGCCACGCCCTCCTCTCGCAGCAGGCGCTGGGCGAAGGCCTGTGCGCCGAGCCCGGTGGCACGGATATCGAGCATGACGAACATGCCGCCCGCCGGCCGGTGGGCGTGCAGCCCCGGGCACTCTGCCAGGGCTGCACAGACTCGGTTGCGCCGCTGCAGATAGGCCTCACGCATCTCGTGCACGGCCGGCAAATCCTGCTCCAGCGCCACACAGACAGCGGCCATGACAAACTCCGGCAGGCCGAACAGCATCGCCATCGCCAAGGTGGCAAGGTGTGCAATCAACGGTTGTGGGGCAACCACCCAACCCACCCGCCAACCACTCATGGCGTGGGACTTGGACACGCTGTCGATCAGCACGCAACGCTCGGCCATGCCCGGTAACCCGAGCGGGTCTGCCGGTTCGCCGTCGTACAGCAAACCGCTGTACACCTGGTCGCACACCAGCCAAAGGTCATGCTCACGGCACAGCCGCGCCAGCAGCGCCATGTCCTGCGGCGAGATGGCGGCGCCCGTCGGGTTATGGGGGGTGTTCAGCAGCAAGCCGCGGGTACGTGGGGTAATTGCCCGGGCCACCGCCATCGGATCAAGGCGAAAGCCCTGCTCCGGGCTGACAGGTATCTGCACAGGCTGTGCCCCGCAGGCACCGAGCACGGCCTGATAGGTGACATACATGGGTTCGGCGACGATCACCTCGTCACCGCTTTCGAACAGGCATTGGCAAACCGCGTACAACGCGCACTGGGCACCGGCGAGGACCATCACCTGGTCAGCCGAGACGTGCGCCCCGGTGCGTCGGGCAATCGCCTGGCGCAGCGCCAGGCTGCCGTGGACGTCGCTGTAATGGGTTTCGCCACGCTGCAGGCTGGCGATCGCGGCGTCGACCACGGGCGCTGGCGTGTCGAAATCCGGGTCCCCCACTGACAGAAGGAAGATCTCACGCCCCTCGCGGCGCAATGCCTGAGCCTGGTAGTGAATGTCCCAGGCCGCAACGGCTTCGCCGGCGATGCGTTGGGTGAGCGTGGAATAGCGCATGACTGTCTCCCTGTCTGCCCAGCTCGCACCGCTCGTCCGAAAATGCTGTGCGCCGATGTCGGTAAAAATAGCAGAGCAAATCGGCAACCATGCGGGCATCGTGCCGGGAAAACGTTTGCGTGGCCATTTGCCGCCAAACGGCATGAATGACGGCGATGTGACCGCTGTCATGCATTAATACATTTGTCTTGTTTCGCGCCGAACATGAGCCGTGACAAATGCTATGGTTAGATTCCCGGCAGCCGAGCGAACGGCTTCCGATCACCGCGTCCAGGCAAGGACAAGGAGGCTGGCATGAACAAGATGACGTTCCCCAACGCCTGCCAGGTGATGCGCTGGCATTTCCACCCGCTGGGCTTCGAAGCCAGCATGGATGCACCGCGCAGCATGGTTGCACGGTTATTCGACCGGGCCACGGGCGAGACCCTCCTGGCCATCGCCGGCATCCCCTGCACGGCAATCATGGCCGCAGCGGATGTCGAGCGCATCATCGAGGCTGTGGAAGCCGAGATGGAGGCGTTTGCGCCGCACTTCACCCTGCTCGCGGGCTAGACAACCGCTTCGCTTTCCTCGCGCAATGTCTGCAACCTGCCCATGAACTGCTCGGCCGGTACCGGCTGACCAAGCAGATAGCCTTGCAACGAATCACAACCCAGGCGGGTCAGGAAGTCCTGCTGGCGGTTGGTTTCCACCCCTTCTGCAACGATGCGCAGCCCCAACGCCTGGCCCAGCGCGACGATCGCCGAGACAATCGCCGCGTCATCGCTGTCCTGTTCCAGATCACGCACGAAGCCACGGTCGATCTTCAGCTCGTTGGCCGGCAGGCGCTTGAGGTACATCAGGCTCGAGTAACCGGTACCGAAGTCATCGATGGACAGGTCCACGCCCATGTCGGATAGCCGCTGCAGCACCGTAAGGCTGGCATCGGCATCGTGCATGGCGGTGGTTTCAGTGATTTCCAGGGTCAGGCGGTTGGCCGGCAGGCGGTTTTCGTGCAGGGCGCGGGCCACACTGTCGACAAGGCCGGCGTGGCAGAACTGGATAGCCGAAAGGTTGACCGCCATGCGCCAATCGGTGTGCCCTTGCTCAAGCCATTGGCGCATCTGCCGGCAGGCCTCACCCAGCACCCATTCGCCGATCGGAATGATCAGGCCGGTCTTTTCCGCCAGGCCAATGAAACGGTCCGGCAGCATCAAACCATGCTGGGGGTGCTCCCAGCGCAACAAGGCTTCGGCACCGATCGGGGTACAAGCCTGGGCGTCGAACTTGGGCTGGTAATGCAAGCGGAATTGGCCCTGTTCAAGGGCCGTGCGCAGGTCCTGCAGCAATTGCAACTGTTGCCGGGCATTGCTGTTCATCGACACGTCGAAGAAGCTGTAGCCGTTCTTGCCGGCGCTTT
This sequence comes from Pseudomonas sp. NPDC089996, assembly GCF_044748405.1. Taxonomy (NCBI): domain Bacteria; kingdom Pseudomonadati; phylum Pseudomonadota; class Gammaproteobacteria; order Pseudomonadales; family Pseudomonadaceae; genus Pseudomonas; species Pseudomonas sp. NPDC089996. Next base: position 122,077 of record NZ_JBIVGA010000013.1, read on the forward strand.
TGGCGTGGTACATGGCAGCGTCGGCGTTGCGCAGCAGTTCGAGCTGGTCCTGGCCATTGCCGGGGTACAGCACGATGCCCAGGCTGGCCGTCAGTTGCAGGTCGTGCTCGGCGACGCGGAAAGCGCGTGACACCAGGTTGACTTGCTTGACCGCCACATCCATGGCGTCTTCTGGCTCCTGCAGCTCCACCAGCAGCACGAACTCGTCACCGCCGATCCGCGCCAGGGTGTCCTGGCTGTGCAGATGGCCGCGCAGGCGGGCCGCCACGGCCTTGAGCAGCAGGTCGCCGACATGGTGGCCAAAAGCGTCGTTGACCGGTTTGAAGCCATCCAGGTCGATGAACATCAGCGCAAAGCAGCCGCCCTGCTCCGCCACCTTGCCGATCGCCTGCTCGATGCGGTCGGACAACAGCGTGCGGTTGGGCAGCCCGGTCAAGGTGTCGTGCAAGGCCAGCTGGGTCAGCTCCTGGTTGGCCAGGGTCAGCGAGTGGGCCAGCGCGGCCGTGCGGGCTTCAAGGCGCGCATCCAGCACCGAGGTGAGCAACGCCACGGCCAGTACCGCCAGGGTCGTGATCAGCACCAGATAGACCAGGCCATCGCCCTGCAGGCCACTCATCAGCGCGCCGCAGTAGCTGCCCTCGGGAAAGTTCGCCGCTGCCATGCCGGTGTAATGCATGCCGACGATGGCAACGCCCATCACCATCGCCGCCAGGCCACGGACCTGGCGCACGTATGGGGTGTGCTGGCGCAGGCGGAAGGCAATCCACAAGGCAGCCGCCGATGCACCCACCGCTATGGCCAGCGAGGCGCCGAACAGGGTCGGGTCGTAGTCGATGCCAGGCAGCATGCGCAGCGCGGCCATGCCGGTGTAGTGCATGCAGGCGATGCCGGACCCCATGATCAGGGCGCCGAAGGCCAGCTGCAGACGGGGCAGGCTTGGCTGGCTCACCAGCCACAGGGCGAAACCGGAAGACAGGACCGCGATCAGCAACGAGAAGGCGGTCAGGCCGACGTCGTAGCCCAAGGCGATCGGCAGGCTGAAGGCGAGCATGCCGATGAAATGCATCGACCAGACGCCGATGCCCATGGCCAGCGCGCCCCCACCCATCCACAAGTGCACGGCACGGCCCTTGGCCGTGGCGATACGGCCAGTCAGGTCGAGCGCAGTATAGGAAGCGAGGATGGCTACGCAGAGTGAGATCAGCACCAGCGCGGAGGAATAACTACCGGTCAGCATCGGAAAATCCAGCTCGGGACAGGGGGCCCGGAAAAACTGCCGATTGTACTCAAGCGTTGGCGAAACGCACGGGGTTTATGCGAATGGGAATGGATGCAGCGAGTAACTGCCACCCTCGGAATGCGCGAATTAGAGCGTTTTCATCAGCAAATGAAGGCACATTGCCATTTGTCGGCTGAACTGTATCGTGTAGGAGCGGCCTTGTGTCGCGAAAGGGCTGCGAAGCAGCCCCGGCAATTATTGCGCAAACGCCAAAATCCTGGGGCTGCTTTGCAGCCCTTTCGCGACACAAGGCCGCTCCTACAGGGGGCTCACTCTTGCTGGGCAAACGCCTGCTCGGCATCCCAGCCACCGCCCAGTGCAGCAATCAGCTGCACGCTGGCCACCAGGCGCCCTTGCAGCAGGGTCAGCGCGCTACGTTCGTTGCTTAGCGCGGTGGTCTGCACATTGACCACATCCAAGTAGCCGATCAGGCCGGCGCGGTACTGGTTCTCGGTCAGGCGCAACGACTCGCGTGCCGCTTCCAGCGCTTCCTGACGCACCACGGCTTCGTCCGCGTACACCTTCAACTGCACCAGGAAGTTCTCCACTTCCTTGAAGCCGTCGAGTACGGTCTGGCGGTACTGCGCCACAGTCTGGTCATACACCGCGCGGGTGCGGTCAACCTCGGCGCTACGTTTGCCGGCGTCGAACAAGGTCAGCGCCAGTTGCGGCCCCACCGACCAGTAGCGGTTGGGCAACTCGATCCAGTTGTTGAAGCTGCTGCTGGAATACCCGCCGCTCATGCTCAAGCTCAGGTCCGGGAAGTACGCGGCACGCGCCACACCGATATTGGCGTTGGCGGCCATCACGTTGCGCTCGGCCGAGGCGATGTCCGGGCGGCGCTCGAGCAGTTGCGACGGCAGCGTCACCGGAATCTGCGGCAGCGCCGGAATGCGCTTGCTGTCGGCCAGGGAAAACGCCGCCGGGGCCTTGCCCAGCAGCACGGCGATAGCGTTCTCGAATTGCGCACGCTGCCAGATCAGGTCGATCAGGTCGGCCTGGGTGGACTTCAGCTGGGTACGCGCCTGGGCCACGGCATCCGGGCCGGCGACGCCTGCACGGTACTGGTTTTCGTTCATCCGCAGCGAACGCTCGTAGGTCGCGACGGTCGCTTCGAGCAAGCGCTTCTGCTCGTCGATCACGCGCAGCTGCAGGTAGTTCTGCACAAGCTCCGACTGCTGGCTGAGGCGGATCGCTGCCAGGTCGGCGAAGCTGGCTTCGGCACTGGCTTGGTTAGCGTTCATGGTCTCGCGCAGTTTGCCCCACAGGTCGATTTCCCAGCTGACGCCGAGCTGCGCGTTGTAGGTGTCGCGGATACCGCTGCTGTTGTTGGACAGGCTCGAACTGGAACTGCCGGTACCTTGAGCCGAGCGGTTCTTGCTGGTGGTCAAGTCCAGGCTGGGGAACAGCGACGCCCGGCTACTGCGCACCAAGGCCTGGGCCTGGCGGTACTGGGCTTCCGATTGCGCCACGGTCTGGTTGCTGCGGTTGAGCTCCTCGACCAACGCATTCAACCCGGCATCGCCGTAGATCTCCCACCAGGCGCCACGGGCGATGGCATCGGACGGGTTGGCCTGGGTCCAGCCCTCGGCCTGCTTGTACTGCGCCGGGGTGCTCAGCGCCGGGCGATGGTAGTCCGGGCTCAGGGTACAAGCACTGAGCATGGCCACGCACAGCCCGGCAGCGGCCAGGCGTGAGCCCCGCCCACGGGACAGCAGCTGCAAGGCACGGTGAAGGGGGGTCTGGGCGAAGTTCATAGCGGCGTGTCCAGGGCGGCGTCGGTGCGTACACCGCGCCAATGGTTGAATCGGTGACGCAGGCGGTCCAGGTACAGGTACACCACCGGCGTCGTGTAAAGGGTCAGCAGCTGGCTGACGACGAGCCCGCCAATGATGGTCAGGCCCAGCGGCTGGCGCATCTCGGCACCCTCGGCACGGCTGATCAGCAGCGGCAAGGCACCCAGGATGGCAGCCAGGGTAGTCATCAGGATCGGCCGCAGGCGCAGCAGGCAGGCGCGTCGGATCGACTCCTCCGGGCTCAGGCCCTGGTGGCGCTCCAGTTGCAGGGCCAGGTCGATCATCAGGATGGCGTTCTTCTTCACCACGCCGATCAGCAGGAACAGGCCCAGCAACGAGATCAGGCTGAACTCGCCGCCGGTGGCGTACAGCGCGAGCAAGGCGCCGACACCTGCGGAGGGCAAGGTCGACAGGATGGTCAGCGGGTGGATGTAGCTTTCGTAGAGGATGCCCAGCACCAGGTACACCAGCACCAGGGCACCGAGGATCATGAACGGCTGCCCTTCCTGGGTCGCGGCAAACGCGCTGGCCGTGCCGCCAAGCTTGGCGATCACTTCCTCGGGCAAACCGAGCTTGGCCACTTCCCGCTCCACCGCGGCCATGGCCTGGTCGGGGCTGTAGCCTTCGGCAACGTCGAAGGCGATGTCTTCGGAGGCGAACTGGCCTTCGTGGCTGACCCGGTCGTTGGCCAGGCTGTTCTCGTAATGGGCGATGGTCGACAGCGGCACCCGCGCGCCGTCAGCGGTGATCACCTGCACCTGTTCGAGGGTGCTCGGGTCCCAGGCGTATTTCGGATTGATCTCCAGCACCACCTGATACTGGTTGAGGCTGTCGTAGATGGTCGAGATCTGCCGCTGGCTATAGGCGTTGTTCAGCACGGCGGTGACCATGTCCATGTCGATGCCCAGGCGCTTGGCCTGGTCACGGTCGACCACCAGGGTCACTTGCTGGGTACCGGAGCCGTCACGGGCGTCGATGGCCGTCAGCTCGGGCAGCGCGCGCAAGGCCGCCACCACCTTGGGGAACCACTGGCGCAGGGCTGCCAGGTCGCCGCTCTGCAAGGTGTACAGGTACTGCGAGGAGGTCTGGTCACGGCCACCGCCGCCCAGCTGCAGGTCCTGGTCGGCCATCAGGAACAGCCGCCCACCCGGCACTTTGGGCATGTCCTTGCGCAGGCGGTCGATGACCTTCTGCGCGTCTTCGCGGCGCTCGGCAATGGGCTTCAGGCGCACCAGCACGAAGGCGTTGTTGGTGCCACTGTTGCCGCCGATGAAACCGGCCACGCTTTCCACCGCCGGGTCGGCGAGCAAGGCGCGGCGGTAGATTTCCATCTTCGGCTGCATGACGCTGAACGACAGGCCGTCATCGCCACGGATGAAGCCTTGCAGCTGGCCGGTGTCCTGTTGCGGCATCAGGGTCTTGGGCACCACCACGTACAGGGCAATGTTCAGGCCGATGGTCGCCAGCAGGCTGATCAGCGTCAGGCGCCTGTGGCGCAGGGCCCAGCCAAGGCTGCGGTCGTAGGCACCGACCAGGCGCTGGTGCGCCTTGTCGCTCCAGCGCTGCAGGCGTGTCTGCTCGGCGCGGTGGGGCTTGAGCCAGCGCGCACAGAGCATCGGTGTGAGGGTCAGCGACACCACCAGCGAGACGATGATCGCCGCCGCCAGGGTGATCGAGAACTCCTGAAACAGGTTGCGCACGATGCCGCCCATGAACAGGATCGAGACGAACACCGCCACCAGCGAAACGTTCATCGACAGCAAGGTGAATCCGACTTCCTTGGCGCCGAGAAACGCCGCGCGCATGGGCGGCTGACCGTCCTCGATGTGCCGCGAGATGTTCTCCAGCACGACGATGGCATCGTCCACCACCAGGCCAGTGGCCAGGATCAGCGCCATCAGCGACAGGTTGTTGAGCGAGAAGCCACAGAGGTACATCACCGCGAAGGTGCCCACCAGCGACACCGGCACTGCCAGGCTGGGGATCAGCGATGCGCGCAGGCTGCCGAGGAACAGATAAACCACCAGGATCACCAGCACCACGGCGATCAGCAAGGTATGCTCTGCTTCCTTGAGGGTGGCCTTGATCACCGGTGAGCGGTCCATCGCCACGTTCAGTTGCACGCTGGCTGGCAGCAGCGACTGCAGGGCCGGCAGTTGCGCCTTGATCTGGTCGACGGTTTCGATGATGTTGGCGCCGGTCTGGCGGTTGACCACCAGCAGCACGGCGCTCTGGTCGTTGAAGAAGCCGCTGTTGTAACGGTTTTCGACGCCATCGGTGACGGTGGCCACGTCAGACAGGCGCAGGATGGTGCCGTTGGACTGGCGAATCACGATCGGCTCGTAGTCCTTGGCGGTTTCCAGCTGGTCGTTGGCCCGCACCTGCCAGTTGCGCTCGGCATCCTCGACAAAGCCCATGGGCCGGCGCTGGTTGGCGTTGGCCACCGCCGTGCGTACCTCGTCCAGCGACAGGCTGTACTGGTTGAGCAATTGCGGCTCCACGGCGATGCGCACCGCCGGCAGCGAACTGCCACCGATCTGCACTTCCCCTACTCCACTGACCTGGGCCAGGCTCTGCGACAGTATGGTGTCGGCCAGGTCATACAGCTGGCCCTTCTGCAGCACGCTGGAGGTCAGCGAGAGCACCATGATCGGCGCCTGCGACGGGTTGATCTTCTTGTAGGTGGGCATGCTGCGCATGCCACTGGGCAGCAGGTTGCGCGTGGCGTTGATCGCCGCCTGCACCTCGCGCGCGGCACCGTCGATGTCGCGGCCCATCTCGAAGCCGATGATCACCCGCGTCGAGCCCTGGTTCGAGCTGCTGGTCAGGGTGGTGACGCCGGCGATACTGCCGAGCTTGCGCTCCAGCGGCGTGGCCACGGTGGCGGCCATGACCTCGGGGCTGGCGCCGGACAGGTTGGCCTGCACCACGATCACCGGGAAGTCCATCTGCGGCAGCGGCGACACCGGCAGCAGCCCGAAGCTGACGCCGCCGAGCAACATGATCGCCAGGCTCAGCAGCATGGTCGCCACGGGCCGGCGGATGAAAGGACCGGACAGGTTCATGCCTCGGCCTGCTGCGCGTCAGCGGCCGGGCGCCAGCGGCGGGCCAGGCGGTCGAAGTACAGGTAGATGACCGGCGTGGTGAACAGTGTCAGTACCTGGCTGACCAGCAGGCCGCCCACCATCACCAGGCCCAATGGCTGACGCAGCTCGGCACCGGAGCCGGTGGCCAGCATCAGCGGCACGGCGCCGAACAGCGCGGCCAGGGTGGTCATCAGGATCGGCCGGAAGCGCAGCAGCGCCGCCTGGTAGATCGCATCATGCGGGCTCATGCCCTGGTTGCGCTCGGCCTCGAGGGCGAAGTCGATCATCATGATCGCGTTCTTCTTGACGATGCCGATCAACAGAATGATGCCGATGATGGCGATCATGCCCAGGTCGTTGCCACTGAGGATCAACGCCAGCAAGGCACCCACCGCTGCCGACGGCAAGGTCGAGAGGATGGTCACCGGGTGAACGTAGCTCTCGTAGAGCACGCCCAGCACGATATACATGGTCACCACGGCCGCCAGGATCAGCAGCAAAGTGCTCGACAGCGAGGCCTGGAAGGCTTCGGCGGCGCCCTGGAAGCGGGTCTGCACACCGAGCGGCATGCCGATGTCCTGCTGCACCTGCTCGATCACCTTGACCGCTTCGCCCAGCGATGCGCCATGGGCCAGGTTGAACGACAGGGTCACCGCCGGGAACTGGCCGATGTGCGAAATGGCCAGCTGCGCCTGGCGCTGCTCGATGCGCGCCAGCGCCGACAAGCGCACCTGGCCGCCATCGGTGGCCTTGACGTGAATCGACTCCAGCGCCGAAGGCCCGATGCTGGCCGCGTCCTGTGCCTGCAGCACCACGCGGTACTGGCTGGCCTGGGTGTAGATGGTCGAGATCTGGCGCTGGCCGAAGGCGTCGTACAGGGCGTTGGTGATCTGCGCCACGGTGATACCCAGGCGGCTGGCCATGTCACGGTCGATCACCAGGTACACCTGCAGGCCCTGGTCCTGCAGGTCGCTGGCAACGTCCTGCAGCTCCGGGCGTTGCTGCAGGGCCTGCACCAGCTTGCCGCTCCACTGCGCGAGCAGGTCGGCATCCGGCGAAGACAGGCTGAACTGGTACTGGGTACGGCTGACCCGGTCCTCGATGCTCAGGTCCTGCACCGGTTGCATGAACAGGCGGATACCCACCAGCTTGTCGAGTTGAGGCTGCAGGCGGCTGATCACCTCGCCAGCAGTGACATCACGCTCCCCATGGGGCTTGAGGTTGATCAGCAGGCGGCCGCTGTTGAGCGTGGCGTTGTCGCCGTCGACACCAATGTAGGACGACAGGCTCTGCACCGCCGGATCCTGCAGGATGATCTTGCTCAGCGCCTGCTGGCGCTCGCTCATGGCGGCGAACGAGGTTGACTGCGGGGCTTCGGAAATACCCTGGATCACCCCGGTGTCCTGCACCGGGAAGAAGCCCTTGGGCACCACCATGTACAGCAGCACGGTGAGTGCCAGGGTGGCCACGGCCACCAGCAAGGTCAGCGGCTGGTGCTTGAGCACCCACTGCAGACCACGTCCGTAGTGTTCGATCAGCCAGTCGATCCAGGCACCGCTGGCTCGGTAGAAACGGCCCTGCTCTTCCTCTTTGGGCTCACGCTTGAGCAGGCGCGCGCACATCATCGGGGTCAGGGTCAGCGACACCACCAGGGAAATCAGGATCGCCACCGCCAGGGTGATGGCGAATTCGCGGAACAACCGGCCAACCACGTCGGCCATGAACAGCAGCGGGATCAGTACGGCGATCAGCGAGAAGGTCAGCGAGACCAGGGTGAAGCCGATCTGCCTGGCGCCCTTGAGCGCCGCCTGCAGGGGTGTCTCGCCCTCCTCGATGTGGCGCGAGATGTTCTCGAGCATGACGATGGCGTCGTCGACCACGAAGCCGGTGGCGATGGTCAGGGCCATCAGCGTCAGGTTGTTGACCGAGAAGCCGGCAAGGTACATCACGCCGAAGGTACCGATCAGCGACAACGGTACGGCGATCGAGGGAATGAGGGTGGCGTTGAAGCGACGCAGGAACACGAAGGTGACCATCACCACCAGCACGATGGCGATCAGCAGTTCATGCTGCACGTCCTTGACCGCCGCGCGGATGGTCTGGGTACGGTCGGTGAGCACCGACACATCGAGACCGGCCGGCAGGTTATCGGTGATCGAGGGCAGCAGCTCCTTGATGCGGTCAACCACCTCGATGACGTTGGCACCCGGTTGGCGCTGGATGTTCAGCAGCACGGCCTGGTTCTGGTTGGCCCAGGCCGCCAGGCGCTCGTTCTCGGCGCCGTCGACGATCTCGGCGACATCGCGCAGGCGCAGCGGCGCGCCATTGTTGTAAGCGAGGATGAGGTTGGCGTACTCCTCGGGGGAACGCAGTTGGTCATTGGCGTCGAGCATCGACACCCGGGTCGGGCCGTCGAAGTTGCCCTTGGGCTGGTTGACGTTGGACGCACCGACCAGGGTACGCACGTCGTCGAGGTTGAGGCCGTTGGCGGCCAGCGCATCGACATTGACCTTGATCCGCACCGCCTGGCGCTGGCCGCCGGCGATGCTGACCATGCCCACACCGCTGATCTGCGCGAGCTTTTGCGCCACGCGGGTGTCGACCAGGTCGTTGAGCTTGGGTAGCGGCATGGTCTTGCTGGAAATAGCCAGGGTCAGCACCGGCGTGTCGGCCGGGTTGACCTTGTTGTACACCGGCGGTGCCGGCAGGTCGCTGGGCAGCAGGTTGCTGGCGGCGTTGATCGCGGCCTGCACCTGTTGCTCGGCAACGTCCATGTTCATGTCCAGGTTGAAGCGCAAGGTCAGCACCGAGGCGCCGCCAGAGCTGGTCGAAGCCATCTGTTCGAGGCCCGGCATCTGGCCGAACTGGCGTTCCAGCGGCGCGGTGACCGCGCTGGTCATGACCTGCGGGCTGGCGCCCGGGTACAGGGTCATGACCCGGATGGTCGGGTAGTCGACCTGGGGCAAGGCCGACACCGGCAGCAGCTTGTAGGCGATCAGGCCGGCCAGGACGATGGCCAGCATGCTCAGCGTGGTGGCGACCGGGCGGAGGATGAACAGGCGTGACAGGTTCATGCGCCCGCCTTGGCTGCCGCTTTGCCGGAAGACGTTTCATCGCTTTGGGCCGAACCCTTGGCCTCCTGGCCCTGCAGGTGCTGGCCCGGCGTGGTCGGTACTTGCGAGCTGTCGTCGACCACCTCGACCTTGGTGCCTTCGCGCAGGCGGTCGGTACCTTCCAGCACCAGGCGGTCGCCGGCCTTGAGCCCCTCCAGGATGACACTGTTCTCGCCATCGCTGGCGCCGACCTTGAGCTTGCGGATATTGACCGTGCTCTGCTCGTTGACCACGTAGGCGAAGGTGCCATCGTTGCCGAACTGCACGGCCGCTGCCGGGGCCATGACCACCTGCTTGAGGGTGTCGGCCAGCAGGCGCACGTTGACGAACTGGTTGGGGAACAGGGCCAGGTCCTTGTTCTCGAAGCGGCCCTTGAACTTCAGGGTGCCGGTGGTGGTGTCGATCTGGTTGTCGATACTGCCCAGCACCCCGGTCGACTGCAGTTTGCTGTCGCTACGGTCCCAGGCCTCGACCGGCAGGCTGGCGCCGCTGCGGTAACGCTCGAGCACGGTGCTCAGCTCGGTTTCCGGCAGGGTGAAGGCGACACTGATCGGCTCGGTCTGGGTGATCACCACCAGGGCGGTGGTGTCGTTGGCCGCCACCAGGTTGCCCAGGTCGAGCTGGCGCAGGCCCACGCGGCCGTTGATAGGCGCGCGGATCTGGGTGAAATCGAGGTTCAGGCGGGCATCGTTGACCTGCGCCTGGTTAGTCTTGACCAGCCCCTGGAACTGCGCGACCTGGGCTTCGGAGGTGTCGAGGGTCTGTTTGGCGATGCTGTCCTGGGCGAACAGGCCTTTATAGCGGGCCAGGTCGACCTGGGCGTTCTTCAGCTGCGCCTGGTTCTGCGCCAGGGTGCCTTCGGCCTGCTGCAGGGCGATACGGTACGGGCGCGGGTCGATTTCAGCGAGCAGGTCGCCGGCCTTGACCTGCTGGCCCTCCTTGAAGTGGATCTTCACCAGCTCACCCGCCACGCGGCTGCGCACATTCACCGTGTTGGTCGCGGTGACCGTGCCCAGGGCCTTGTAGTAGAGCGGGAAATCACCTACCCGCACTGGCTCGACGCGCACCGGCACCGGGTCGGTGGAGCCGCCGAACCCTGGCCGGCCGCCCATGCCTTTGCCACCGCGCCCCCCACTGGCCTCTTTGTGGGCAGGCGTTGCCGCAGGCCACAGCCACCAGGCCAGCAGGGCCACAAGCAGCAGGATCAGCAGGCCGACGAGCCAGCGACGAGGGGATCGGGATTTGGACACTTGCATGGGTTGAACGAACCTTGTTCGGAAATGGCGGCTTGGGAGGTTGAACGATAAGCACTGGCATCGTTATAGCAAAGGCTCTTTACCAGAGGTTTACCTTTGCCTTACGTTGCCAAAAGGTTGAACTTTAAACGAAAACGGCCCGGAAAAGGTTCCGGGCCGTTACAGGGTATTGCTTGGAGCTGTGCCGGGTGGAAGAGTTCCTTTACCTGTGCCGGCCCTTTCGCGGGCGCGCTCGCTCCCACAGGGGTATCACAGGTCTTTTAGTCTGCGCCGTACCTGTGGGAGCGGGCGCGCCCGCGAAAGGGCCGGCACAGGCATCCTCAACTCGCGCCACCCCAAGCAATCCTTACTTCAGCACAGCCAGGGCTGCATCGTAGTTCGGCTCTTCAGCGATTTCGCCAACCAGTTCGCTGTGCAGCACCTTGTCGTTCTCGTCCAGTACGACGACAGCACGGGCAGCCAAGCCGGCCAGCGGGCCGTCGGCGATGGCAACGCCGTAGTTTTCGAGGAACTCGCGGCCACGCAGGGTCGACAGGTTCTTCACGTTCTCCAGGCCTTCGGCACCGCAGAAGCGCGCCTGGGCGAACGGCAGGTCGGCCGAGATGCACAGGACCACGGTGTTGGCCACGTCGTTGGCCTGGGCGTTGAACTTGCGCACGGACGTGGCGCAGGTCGGGGTGTCGACGCTTGGGAAGATGTTCAGCACCTTGCGCTTGCCGGCGTAGTCCTTCAGCGACTTGTCAGCCAGGCCTTCACCGACCAGTGAGAAAGCCGGAGCCTGAGCGCCGGCCTGTGGCAGGTTGCCTTTGACCTGAACCGGGTTGCCTTTGAGGGTCACTTGAGCCATGTCGAAATCCTTATGCGGGGTTTGAAAAGGACACTGAGTTAAGCATGAAGGCGGTCGGGTGCCTATGGGTACATTGAAATTGTTCTATTGCCAGACAATTTCTGTGGACAAAAAAATGCCCGGATGGTGACAAACCCTCCGGGCATCCTCAGTTACAGGCAATCAGTCAGCTGATCAGGCCGTACACCACCGAGGTCAGCGCAACCACACCGATCACCACCACGAACACGTTCGACAACGCACCGCTGTACTTGCGCATCGACGGCACGCGGCGGATGGCGTACATCGGCATCAGGAACAGCAGCACGGCGAGGATCGGGCCGCCGAGCGATTCGATCATGCCGAGGATGCTCGGGTTGAGGGTGGCGACGATCCAGCAGACCACCAGCATCAGCGCGGCAACCACGCGGTCCAGGGTCTTGGCGCCTGGGCGTGCACCGGTCTTGGCGATGATGCCCTTCAGGCCTTCGCTGGCGCCGATGTAGTGGCCCAGGAACGACTTGGCGATGGCGACGAAGGCGATCAGCGGCGCGGCAAAGGCAATGGTCGGGTTGCTGAAGTGGTTGGCCAGGTACGACAGGATCGACAGGTTCTGCGCTTTGGCTTCGGCCAGCTGGGCACTGCTCAGGGTGAGCACGCAGCTGAAGACGAAGAACAGCACCATCACCACCATCAGCAGGTGGGCGCGGCGCAGGATCTGGCCGCTGCGCTCGTCGGCATGCTCGCCATAGCTGCGCTTCTGGTCGACGGCGAAGGCCGAGATGATTGGCGAATGGTTGAACGAGAACACCATCACCGGAATGGCCAGCCACAAGGTATGCAGGAAGGCCGAACTCGACGGCACCTGGGCGGCGCTGTCGAGGATGCCACCGGTCCAGTGCGGGACCAGGTACAGGCCCAGCAGCGCCACGGCAACGATGAACGGATAGACCAGCAGGCTCATGACCTTGACCGTGGCCTGCTCGCCACAGCGGACGATCGCCAGCAGGCCGAGGATCAGCACGAACGACAGGATGGCCCGTGGCGGTGGCGCCATGTGCAGCTGGTGCTCCATGAAGCTGCTGACGGTGTTGGTCAGCGCCACGCTATAGATAAGCAGGATCGGGAAGATCGCGAAGAAGTACAGCACGGTGATCAGCGCACCGGCCTTGATGCCGAAGTGCTCTTCGACCACTTGGGTGATGTCGCCGCCGCTGCGCCCGGACAATACGAAACGGGTCAGCGCGCGGTGGGAGAAGTAGGTCATCGGGAAGGCCAGCGCGGCCAGGATCAGCAACGGCCAGAAGCCGCCGAGGCCAGCGTTGATCGGCAGGAACAAGGTCCCCGCGCCGATGGCTGTGCCGAACAGGCCCAGCATCCAGGTGGTGTCGTTACGCGACCAGCTGCCGAGGGTGGCGGGGGTCGATTCTACGAAGCGTTGTTCAACGCTTGGGGCCTGCTCATTCATTCCGGGTGAAGCTCCACTCGCAAGACTGCAACAGGCTGAGAATGGCGAAATTGCGTTATCGCCCAACTCAACCGGGAAAGAGGGTCGCGATTGTGCACCGAAAGGTTGCACTTGCGAAGCCCTTTTCCGAGAAGCGGTTGCACTTGTCGTGACAAGGGTTGCACCGACGAGCTCGTCGGAATGAGATGACCGGTCCCATCTGCCGTAGCGCTCGTAACATTTAAAAGTTACACCTGACGCCTCAGTCGGTCAGCTAACCCGATGGCGTGTGCATCTCGCCGCGCTTTGAAAGCCTTGAGCCAACCATCAATTTTCTTCACATTTTTTTCGTGTGCGCGCTGGAATTCTCTATCATCCGCCTGCATTGGAATGTTCGGATCTCGAACACGTTGTAACTTCTGCACCCTCTTTACAACTTCCTCTTTCTGCTCGGGAAACACACCTCTCGAAATGAAATCGTAATCATTAGCAAGCGCCATGTAGTCGGATTTAGCCTTTTTCATAGACCGATACAGAAGCATCGCTTCGACTTCTTCCATGCGCGGAACACCATCCATACTGCCAAGATTTAACCTCTCCGTAGGTGTAGCATCAAATCTTTTCTTGAAGTTTGCAGTAAAATCTGCAATTTCGGCATACTCCCTCTCCTCGCCTACCCTGGATTTCATAAATCCCTGCACGGAATGGGATTTTTTTTTAACGATGAATTTTTTGACTTTGACAGTCAACACCGATTCCCAGCATTGCCCATCTGGATCAATTCGGTTGATCGGATCTCCGCCACAGTATCCATACGCATTCAGGCCACCTCGACCAAAGGGACTAAGGCTATCGGGTGACAAAAAACGCATCATCCTGGGGCTGTAGCTACGATAACCGTTACCCAGCAGATAGTGCGTGGACAGTGCGTCGAAGTAATACCCTGAAAAGCCGATGATACCTGCCGATTCAGCAGAAAATTCATGTGCGCCGTAGGCGCTGTAGCTAATTCCATGACCCCCTTCCGGCTCCTTCACCCCAAGAACTGAAGCCTGCTTATCTCCCCACGCCATGCGGGTAACAGCACTCCACTCTACAAGGACTTGCCTATCATGTCGAATGAGCTGCCGAACACTATGCTCTGACTTGAGGATGTGCACTCTTCCTGCGCAGTAAAATAGATACACTTTTCGCCCTTGCCTCTGAGTTCACTTACCACTGCGCCAGTATTGGCAGTTCGGCATCGGGGCTCAACTGGCAGAAATAACAGGTACTGTTGTTCGTGCAGACCTGTTCGAGGGCGGCGATATTTATCTATACGGGCAGGTGCAAAGGGGGAGCGCTTCATGTAGAAAAAGGGCCGCAATGCGGCCCGATACTGCTTTACTTCTGAACAGCAGCGAAGGCTTCGGCAACCCGTTGCAGGTTGGCCGGACGCAGGCCGGACATGCACACCCGGCCGCTGTCGATCAGGTACACGCCGAACTCGTCACGCAGGCGACGCACCTGCTCGACGCTGAAGCCGGTATAGCTGAACATGCCGCGCTGGCGCAGGAAGAACTGGAAGTCCTGGCCTGGCAGCAGCACCGCCAGGGCATCGACCAAGGCTTGGCGCATGTCGAGGATACGCTTGCGCATCACTTCCACTTCTGCCGCCCAGTTGGCGTTCAGTTCGGCATCGCCGAGCACGCCGGCCACCAGCTGGGCACCGAAGTTAGGCGGGCTGGAGTAGTTGCGACGCACGGTTGCCTTGAGCTGGCCAAGTACACTCTGGGTGGTGGCTTCGTCGTCGCAGACCACCGACAGGCCCCCTACCCGCTCGCCGTACAGCGAGAAGATCTTGGAGAACGAGTTGCTGACCAGGCACGGCACACCGGCACGGGCCATTTCGCGGATGGCGAAGGCGTCTTCCACCAGGCCTTCGCCGAAGCCCTGGTAGGCGATGTCGAGGAACGGGATCAGCTGACGCGCCTTGACCACTTCCACCACTTGTTGCCACTGGCCCTGCTCGAGGTCGGCGCCAGTGGGGTTGTGGCAGCACGGGTGCAGCAGCACCACGCTGTTGGCCGGCAGGCCTTGCAGGGTCTGCAGCATGCCATCGAAATCGACGCCACGGCTGGCCTGGTCGAAGTACGGGTAAGTGTGCACCTTGAACCCGGCGCCTTCGAAGATCGCGCGGTGGTTATCCCATGTCGGGTTGCTGACCCAGACTTCCGACTGCGGGAAGTAGCGCTTGAGGAAGTCGGCACCGACTTTCAGCGCACCGGAGCCTCCAACAGTCTGCACGGTGGCCACGCGTTTGCCGGTCACGGCCGGGTGGTCGGCACCGAACAGCAGCGCCTGGATGGCCTGGCGGTAGCTGGCCAGGCCTTCCATCGGCAGGTACAGCGAGGCTTCATGGGCCTGGCCTGCGATGCGCTTTTCTACGGCATCGACTGCTGCCAGCTGCGGCACCACGCCGGCCTCATCGTAATACAGGCCGATGCTCAGGTTGACCTTGTCGGCGCGCGGGTCGGCCTTGAAGGTTTCCATCAACGAGAGGATCGGGTCGCCGGCGTAGGCATCGACATGTTTGAACACAGCGTGCAGCTCCTTGGATCAGGACAGTTCGGAATGACTGCCCTGAGGATACCCGGAGTCGGGCCCAAGGAACATCACATAAGTGCAAGGTTGTCTATGCAACTTTGCACAGCTGGGGATTCGTGCTGGATTCTTCGCGGGTAACCCCCCACAGAGTCCGCACAGGTATCAAGGGCGGTGATAACCCTGTGGGAGATTCTATGGCAGGAGGCAATTTCTTTGAGGAGCCAGCCTCCCAGCGTTTTCCGTTGCCTTCAGGCGTGAAGCATCGCACTTGAAA